>CAYOQJ010000098.1:0-37570 GCA_964406095.1 uncultured Lentisphaeraceae bacterium | reverse complement strand
CCGTCTGAACGTCAACGAGGCGAACCCGGAAAAGAAGGTAGAGGAGTTTATCAGCTTCCTCCCGGTTCTGGCCTACGACGGCAGTTCCATGAAGCAGATCGACGCCGCCGGCATTCTCGACATGGCGATGAGCGGTACGACGGCCACTTTGCTGGCCCGGCGCTGGGAAAGCGCCCTGCTGGTCAATGTGGACAACGACACCCTGCGCCGCCTGATGGATAACGAGAAGGCGATGGAAGCCCTCATGCGCATCGAGGGCTTCCGCAATCTGAATCAGGACATCGAAACAATCATCAACAAGTCTGAAGCCGTGAAGAAGGCCCGCAAGGAGGCCAACGACGAGGAGCTCACCCCGAAGGAAAAGAAGCAGCTCACTGAGGAGGAAAAGGAATACAAGAGCCTGCGGAAACAGATTCAGGAGAAGCTCATCAAGTTTGCGACGCGGGTCCCCATCTTCATGTATCTGACCGACTACCGCGAGCGGACGCTAAAGGACGTGATTACCCAACTGGAACCGGGGTTGTTCATGAAGGTCACGGGACTGACCGTGCCGGACTTCGAATTGCTTGTCAGCCTCAACGTATTCAACAGCGCCCTGATGAACGATGCCGTGTACAAGTTCAAGCGCTATGAGGATTCCAGCCTGAGCTATACCGGTATCAACAAGCACGAAGACGAGGACATTGGACTGTATGACACGGTCATCACACGGCGGGATGCCCTCAAGGTCTTTGAGAATGTCCCCGCGGGGGTGGACATAGAGCATGAAGATATGGGCTAACAATAGAAAGCGTCCACTGCGCCGCAGCGCACAGAGAAAGCATGTGTTGGACTAAGCTGCCGGGGGATTTTTGGCCTTATGTATTTTTCAGTGAGTGGCGGTGAAGGGGCCACAAGCGTAAGCGTATTCACGTTGCCGCTCCACTGTCCAAAGACCGCAACCGCCTTAACTACGTCCCGTTTACGGCTTGCAATCGGATATGTTAGTCCGCCAACATCTTCGCCTGCCCGGCTGCCAGCCACCTGGCCGGTGTCAGTTCGCGGGCCTGACCCACAGCCGGTGCGCACTCATCCCCAAACCGCTTGCCGGATGTTGAGAGAAAGATGTCAACGTCAGCATGAGCTGCTCGAAACGAAAAACCTTTGCACAACTCCGGGAGCGAGAAAAAAATTTTGAGTTGTTTCCTCAAGACAGGCTCCGCATCCGATAAGGTCCGTACCCCCCTGTAATCTTTGCAAACCATCTCTGTGTGTTCGAGGCACCCCCCTACGCATCAGGGGCCGGGTACAGGAACCCGTGTGACTCCCTTTGGGTCTGTGGGGGGGGCGCTTCCTCCTCCGCTCAAGAGTTACGGCGGGACATGTCGCTCGGTAAATTGCGAATTGTGAGATGTGGTCGCGCAGGCTGAAGGTTAAAGACGTTGGAATGGTTTCCTCCATCGGAACTACGGAGTGACATGAAAAAAGTTGGATCAAAGATCACTCAGAGTGCGCAAGCGTTCATCCGACTTGTAAGTATTTATCCGGCATCGAGAATTAGCAACGATGTCTTCGGGACCAACATGGGTACTTCCAAAAAACATGGGTACTTAATGGGTACTTGTTGCGCATGTAATGGGGTGCTATCGGGTGCTAGCGTGTGAAACGTCAAAAACAGGCAAAAAGAAAGAAATATTGAAAAACCCCAGCAAAAACGACCATATCAGGGCAAAAAAATGGTGGCAAGGACCGGGGTCGAACCGGTGACACGCGGATTTTCAGTCCGCTGCTCTACCAACTGAGCTACCTCGCCATATCTATTACAGCCGAAATCGTCTTGAAACTTCGCACAATTTAACGAATCAAAGCTGCAATGTCAATGAAGATTAGCAATTTTTTGTTTTCCCGCTTTTAAACACAAAAACCCGGTCGCACAAATGCAGCCGGGCTTTTTTGCTATAGTTTAAAGCCAGAAGATCAACCCTGAAATTTGCCGGGTTCAATCAGATCGCCATACTTCTCTTTAGCGGTCTGAATTCTGGCAATGGTCGCATCCCAATATTCGAATATCTCTTTAGGTGTATTCGCATCCATCTTAGCATAAAAGGCTTTCGTTCTTTCAATCTTCTCGATCCATTTTGAACAGCGGAAGGTGAAGAGATAGGTGTAGGTATCCTCCGCGAAATCCTCATCCAGATATTTTTTGAAAAGGTCTTTCAAATCCTGATAGAGCGGAATCTTACCGGTCGGAGTTTCGCAAGCCTCATACTCACCATGCACACGTCCTTCAGCCCAGTGCAACCAGACACGTTTGGCAAGTTTACTGGTAATGAAGTTACCGTCCTTACCGCGCATGAAGTAGTTGTTGCTAAAAATCTTCGGGGTATTATCGACACTTTCACCGAATTTTATATTGTTCATGGTATACTCACCAAGCGGATAGGAGACGAAATCCAGGTTGGCCATCGGGCTGGGCTTACGCACACCCTCGGCACCGAGTGTCGCGCTGGTGGTCTCTGATTCCAGCGTGGCGGCCTTCAGCAGAATGCCGTCTTTCCAATTAGGCGACTCCTCCACGGGAACGGTTGTATCGCTGTCACGTCCACCATATAGCACACCCTGCACCATGACACCGTCCTTAGCCTCAAAGCCCTCTTTGTCGATATTGGCCAAATAATCCAGCCGCATGGTGTAGCGGGCGTTGCCGTGAGCGATCTCGATTTCGTTACCCTTGGCATCCTTATTACCCTTCTTCCATTCACCAGAGTGGTTAAAACCCTCATCCGGCGGTTCAACCCCCATACCCAGCCAGTAGGGCTTGCCATCCGGTCCTTTGAGGATATTGGAGAAAATCACCTCCTGATCCTTCATCAGATTTTCGAAGATCAAAGGATCATCCTTGGCATTGACATCCTTGATAATACCAAACATGCCGAACTCGACATTAACGGCTCGAAACTCACCGTTGATATTGCGGAAATAGGCTATATCGTCACCGACAATCTGCTCGCCCGGAATCATCGCTGTGGAAGTTTTGCCACAGGCTGAAGGATAGGCACCGCAGAAATAGGTCTTGCGGTTGTTCTTATCTTCATTGACAGCCGCCATAACAAACATATGCTCGCAAAGCCAGCCGTTCTTGCCGGACTCATTGATAGCCAGACGCATTGAGTGCTTCTTGAGGCCAATTGAGTTACCGGCATACTGATCGTTCATGGAATAGACAATGTTGTTCTGGGTATCCATATAAATACGGCGTTTATCCAGATTAACTGTGCACTTGCGCTCATCGACTTCACCGGCTGAGTGAATAAAACGGTAGAAGTGATCTTTCTCGGACTCCGGCATTTTCAGAAAATGGTTATACGCTGTGCGATAAAGAATCTGTTCCGAGTGGGCAACATACCAGCTATCGGTCATCTGTATACAGGGAATGGTAAATGGACTTTCTGTCGGACCTTCCGAAAAGAACAGAACCGCAACATCCTTGCCCTGCATGATGCCTTTGGAGATATCCATTATTTCGGCCAATCCCTCTTCATACTCAACCGAGTTCAGGGATTTCATGCGTTCCAGATTCTCTTTATAGACCATGAATTTGGTATTGACCTTATCACGGGCCTGATCGCCGTAACCATCCCAGTGAATTGTCTGTTTTGAGAGGGCCATCGGATGTTCTTCACCTTGGGAAAGGGCCTGATCGCGGACATACTGCTTATCTTCTTCGCTGTCATCGCAAACATAAATAGATGCAGGATCACAGTGCTCAGCGAATGAACCGATAAATTCCATCACCTTAGCGTTGTTGAGAGCTTCAATCTTCCTGTAGCTCTGCTCACTCATTTTGCCTTTCAAAATGGTTTCAAATGCGTTACTCATAATCACTCCAAGCAATCGTTTGGTAAGTTGAAAAAAGGCCAACCAGTGTTTTGCGGATGGCCGACGGGAGTTACATCCACCAGGGTATACCGAATGTCCAATTTTTTGACACACCGATAACCTGATTGGCGGAAATTTGTATCATAACAGGATAGCATGGTCAAGCAGAGAATATGTGTGTGAATTGTAATATCAGTTCGGTCACATGAAAAGAAGGATACAAAAACATCCTATCATGTTAATCCTGGAAAACGAAGTAAGGCCACCCTTGTGGTGGCAGTGACCGCAGGGAGCGGCAATCATGTCTAAAAATCTTCCTTGCAGCGACGGGTGCCTGGGGGGCCGGTGACCTCACCGGCCATATTGCGGCGGGGGGGGGCCCGTCTTCGCACGCTACGCCGAGGCAAGCAACCCGCCCTACAGTTGCTTCCAATCATTACTTCATAATTTGCTTGATACTCTCGACTGTGCGATCCACCAGTATCTGACCGCCCTCCGGTCCGACCACACAGGATTGTGGAATGGCGCTATATCCCTTACCGGCAAGCGCGCGAGGCGTGGCCAGGTAGCCGGCTCGCCCAAGCGGACTTGCCAACTGGAGCAAAATGGTCTGTTCAGCCGGACTGCGGGCCTGAATTTGAATGCCATAATCCGTGTAGAGTTCAAAGGGATTGGTGGCGATCGCCACATCGCCGAGACGCAGAACATGCATCTCGACAGCGTTAACAACCGCTCCTTTCTGCTGCTCCTCATATCGTTGCACAACACGTTCATTCCACTTTTTAGTCCAATAATCAGTTCCGGTCAGTTTGCTCTTCACCGTCAATCGCTCATACTCGCTTTTTGCCGTCGCATACTCCTCATCACTAATTGGATGCGCAGGCAGATCAAAACGGTCTATGTGATGAACAAACGGCTGATCGCTCCGAGCTTCGGCTTTCACGAGCTCCCAGATGTCATTGACCGCAACCACGATGCGGCGTCCCATCTCCTGCGTGCGTGTCAAACCGCGCAGCTTCTGCATCCGTGTCTCAGCTTTATGGCGGATCATCAAATGGGGCGACTGATCACCGGCGGGTGCCACAAATCCGAGCACAACCAACCCGTCGCCATGACTCTTGCGCAACCCGCTGCGGACATCATGCCAAAAATCGGCGCTGACGCGTTTACCGCACTCCCCTCGCTCATCGGTTTGTGCCGGACAGGGCACAACAACCATCATCGCCATCGGTCTCTGATCCGTGTCCAAGAAAAAAACAGCGTCCACCGTATGATCCTCGTACCCCTCAAGTCCGCGAAATTTTGCGCTGTTAGAGCTGCCGTACATTTTAGCCGAGCCGTCACTGTAGGTTGCACGCCGGTTCTGCGCAATCACCGCGTGACCCATGCCCCAGGCAACCGCTCCGGGCTTACGGCTGTTCCAGGCCTGCTCGACTGCATCGACAATCTTTGCAAGCATAAAAGGAGTATACTCGCGCGGCTCCATCGCGCCCGCATAGTTGTCATAAGCCTCCTGCAGCAGAGCCGGACCCTTATGCGTATGCGTGGCAGCCAGAAACAGCAGATTAGGATCAAAATCCGGCAGGCGTTTCGCAACCAGTTTGCGGCACTGTTCCTGGATGCCCTCCCGAATCACACAGACATCGCAAGACACAATAATCGCTGCTTCCGTAGATTTGCCATCCTCTTTCCACTCCAGTGCCAACGCATTCACCGTCACCGGAGAATTAACCCCCTGAGAAATCGGCGCAATGCGTCCGCCCGTCAGAGCAACCGGTCGATCAGGCGTGATATCGGCTTGAGCCGCGCCGAACAGCAGTTCACCCGCATGCAGTTGCATACCCAGCATTGCAGAAATCATTGCGCATGTTTTTAAGGAAACTCTCATTTTAATACTCCCTTTTAATCTTTAATTATTTTTGGCTCAAAGAGCCAACGCTGCAGCAGCGGGTGGGGTCACCCGCCCTACAGTAAACTGTAATCCTGTCTAAAAACCGCAAATTGACCCATAGAGCCAACGCTGCATTTTTCTCTGTGGGGCCGGTGCATGTCCGCCGCAGCTTCAGCGCAGGAGGAACCTCACCGGCCATTTGCGGCGGGTGGGGCACCCGCCCTACAGTAAACTTCTATCATGTTAATCAGATGGTTACGCATCCACCCCATGGCCTGACCGGAACGAGCATCCTCTTTGCGACAACCCTGCGGCAGAGCTTGCAAAGCTGAGAGGATTAGCTGCGAATCTACCTGATTACTCAGTATTTCCAAAGCATTGAGCGCCTCCTGACAAAGGAATATGCCGTGCTTGTCATAATCCAAGGCGGCGGCAAGTGTAGTAAAAGCCGCATCCCGTGTTTCCGGTCCGCCATACGCAATCAGGGCATGAGCTGAGATCACCCGCACTGCCGGCGAAACATCGCTCAAAGCGGCCAGAAGCCCGGCTTCGCTCTGCTCGACGCTGTTTCGACCGCTTGCCAGTAAATTCGCAGATGCCCAGTAACGCACACTGCTGTCGGAATCTTTCAACCCCGCTCGGCACTTTTTAACTAGATCCGCAGGTTTCGCATGTATGATATCGACCATATCCAGTACCCTCGCTAGTGGATAGTGCTGTTCGTCGCGCACCATATCATAGGGTGCCTGACCCGCCGACTTTAAGTGCATCTCGCTCTCCGCCAGAAAACCGCTGTCGCGCACATCCAATATATGACTGCGCAGCACCGTGCGGAAACGCAACACATGATCATGCGGACTGCCGGACACAACCAGATTTTTCAGACAATGCGGATCTACTGAGAGATCATACAACTCCTCAGGTTGACGCGGCTGCCAGTAACTGCTCTGCTCTGGAGGCAGATTCCCATCTTTGAACAGCTTTTCCCAGACCGTCATTGATTTCGGTGTGCCTCCGTAAAGAGCACAGCGGCCAGCGGATTGGTGAGGAAGATAGTTGCGTACATAGAGATAACGCGCGTCACGCACGACGCGCACACGATCCACACGACTGCCGCCCCGATCGCGAAAGCCGAAGATATACTCATGTGGCGCCCCCTGATATCTGCCGAGGAAAGCACTTCCCTGCATCCACTCGGGCACAGCAACATCCGCTAGGCTCAACATTGTCGGAGCGAAATCCACAAAACTGACCAGCCGTTCACTCTTACTACCGGCACGGTATCCGGGTCCGGCTCGATCACGCCAGCGTTCAGGCACATTTATGATCAGAGGCACATGCAGCCCCCTTTGATTTCCGCTGTGCTTATAAGCCGGCATTCCACCACCGTTGTCGCCGAAAAAGAAAACTATTGTGTCATCACTGAGCCCATCTTCCTCCAGTTCCCTCAATTTTGCAGCAAACTGTCGATCCATCTCGGTTATGTTATCATGATAGGTGGCCCAGTCGCGCCGGAACGCGGGTTGATCGGGATGAATGGGAGGGAGCGATAATTTCTGCGGATCATGCACTTCAGGTGACGGTGCTCTGTTTATTCTGCTCTCATGCGAGACAGTAAAGTTGAAAACTGCGAAGAAAGGCTTATCAGCAGGACAATTACGCCAATGCGCTTTTCCTGAAGAGTGTTCCCATACATTATCATAACCGTGGAGATTATAATCCAACTTGCCGTTGACCGTGCAGTAATATCCGGCCTCCCGCAACAGAGAGGAAAACATCCGAATCGCTGCCGAACCGCGTACATCACTGCGCATATGCTGGGCACCGCAGGATGTCGGATATACACCGGTAATCAGGCTGGTGCGGGCAGGTGCGCAACTGGGCGCGACCGACCAGCAGTTGAGATAGGTCATCCCCTGCTGTGCAAAGCTGTCCAGTGAGGGCGTTATTGCATCAGGATGACCATAGCAACCCAGATCCGTATTTATATCCTCAGCCGAAAGCCAAAGAAAGTTGGGACGATCCGCCGCATTGATGATTATGACGATCATTAAAGAGATAAGAAAACTCACAGTATAGTTTTTATTCATTGTTTTCACTTTCAATCATGTAATCATGTCGGCAAAATCGCAAATTGGCTCGGAGAGTCAACTCTGAATTTTCCGCTGTGGGGCCGGTGCATGTCCGCCGCAGCTTCAGCGCAGGCGGAACCTCACCGGCCATATTGCGGCGGGGGGGGGCCCGTCTTCGCACGCTACGCCGAGGCAAGCAACCCGCCCTACAGGTTCCTTCCCATGCAACCATCCTGCTGTGGGGCCGGTGACCTCACCGGCCATATTGCGGCGGATGGGGTTCCGCCTTCGCTAACGCTAGGGCGTGACATGCACCCGCTCTACAGAGTGCCCGTATGAGACTCTTTGTAGTAGTCGCTCTAAGAGCGGCACCGCATTGCCCGTTTGTGCCGCTCTAAGAGCGGCTACTACATTGCCAAACTGTTGGGCCGGTGGGGTCACCGCGTTGTGGCTGCCAGCAATTTGAGGAGATGTTCTTTAATTTTTTCGGAGGCATCCACCTCTAGAAAGCTGGAGATGCTCGGCCAGGTGGTGTAGCCACCGAGCTCATGCTGCTCCGGTGGAGGCAGATATCCACTAAAGCCATTGGCCAGTTCAATATTGAAAGTGGTCTTAACCGGACTGCGCTCACGAATTTCCAATCCGGTTTCGGCATACATCTCACAAGGGTTGGCGGCGATGGCGAGATCGCCGATCCGGATTGCCTGAAACTTGGGAGTGACGGTATCCGGGAACTCAGCGAGCTGCAAAGTGCGCTGAGCATAGATGTTTTTCCAGGAGTGCGCCGGTTTATTCCACTTGCCGGCCAGCACATCTTTGGCCCACTGAATGCGTTGCGCATCGGGTTTGCGTACCCCCAACTCCAACCGCTCTTCTATCATGATCACATCCGAGTTACGCGAGTAACTCGCACTGTTGTAAAGACCCAGAGCCGCCTCAGCCAGGGTGCGTCCAACCTTGCGCATGCCGTCATAACCGGCCGGTCTGACAGTCGCCGGACTCATGTTGCCGCTGTTGCCGTTGCTCATGATACCGACGAACGGCGGATGATCACCGGCTGGCTTTTCAGTATTCAGCAATTTACCCATCTCCTCGGCAAAGCAGGCGAAATAATCGGCGCTGACGCAGTTGCGTTTGAATCCGCCGACATAGTGCACCGAGTAGTTACCCAGCACCGCCAGCGGTATGCCGTCGAGATGACGTACACATACAACTGAGAAGTTATTATCCGGGCGACCGAGCGGCTCGGGATCCAGCCGTGTTTTAGGTCCGGCATACATCCAAGCGCGATCGGTGCGTTCTCCAAAGGGATTGGGACCGTTAGCACCAGCCTCGGTGCGCCAGCGGCGCCCCTGAATAAACTCGGGTTTCTGCACAACACCGTAGGCTATCTCCGCCGGCACCAGATTTTTGACCGCGCTGCAGACCGCTTCGGCTATTTTACGCTCAACCGTTTTGTAGTAGTCTAGATCGATCTGCGCATCACTGAGTCCGTAAACAACGCGCGGCACAGCGTGAGAGTGAGTGGTCGAGATCAGAATTCGATCAGTTGGCAGAGCGCAGCGCTCGCTGATCAGATGTTTGGCTCCCTCCATCACCTCGTCACAGAGCACGCATAAATCGCAGACACATATTGCGAGACGGATTGAACCGCTCTCCAGCACCAGCGCGCGTGCGGACATCGGATCGTGAATCTCCTTCACCACTCCATTACCACCGATCGGTCCTTTCAAGGAGGCTCCCATCGGCGGGGTGATATCGGCAATCGCCGCACCGGCACGCAGAGTGCGGACATCGGATGCGGCGTTCAAATGTGACGCGCCCAGCATACCCAGAGAGGCAAAGGTTGTTCTGTTTAAAAAATCTCTACGATTGATTTTCACTATTTCCTCTTTTCGTTTAATACTTCAACGTTAATCAATCAAAATTACATCATGTAATCATGTCGGCAAAATGTATTTGGCTCAAAGCGCCAACGTTACATTTTTCTCTGTGGGGCCGGTGACCTCACCGGCCATTTGCGGCGGGGGAGGGCCCGGCTTCGCACGCTACGCCCAGGCAAGCAACCCGCATTACAGGTTCCTTCCCATGCAACCATCCTGCTGTGGGGCCGGTGACCTCACCGGCCATATTGCGGCGGGGGAGGGCCCGTCTTCGCACGCTACACCGAGGCAAGCAACCCGCCCTACAGCTCTAAACAAAGCACCTCCTCCAACTCGCGCATCACATCACTGCACACGGGCACCGCGCAGAGTCAGGTCGTCCAACCGATAGGGCGAACCGCCACCGCACCAGGCAATGCCGCGCAGCAGCAGCAGACGAAACCAAGGATCATCAAAGCTCCACGAAAAATGTCCCGGTACACAGCCGAAGACACGTCCTTTAGCCAAGGTGCTGCTCCAGAATTGCGGCTGATTTTCATGAATCCCGAACTCGCCGCTGCTTTCCAGGGAAGTGCCGAGCGAAACGACCTTTCCCGCCTGAGCGGTCATCAGAGGCGGCCAGTAGGGTTCGTCATACAGCACAATCTTAGGTGGAAGATTTCTGCAGATCGGATGTGCAGATCCATCAATGTTGATCGGCAAAAGGCCATGGCGGTATTTTGAGAAACCGCCGATACCGACAATCTCAGCCACATCTCTGTCGGCTTTTGGTTTAACCCAGGTCGCCGAATGGATCAGCACCAGACCGCCGCCGCCCGCAAGATACTCTCTCACCCGGCGTTTACGTTCGGCACTCCAGTTGATGTAACAAAATGCCACAATCACATCGCTCTGCGCAAACTGCTGCTCGGTCGGCCACTCCCAGGCTTTATCAACACTCACTCCCGGGGAGCCTGCAAAATTTTCATCGCCCCCTATCGCGGCTCCATGTAGATTGACCTGCTGCGCATCCGAGGCCGCACGACCTCCCAGCAGCAGCGCCCAACGCTCCTGCCACAGAGGATAGTCATGCTTGCCATTGCCTGCCGGGCCGTGATCCTTTTTGTCGGCCAGCAGCACGATGCGCAGCGGTTTGTCGGCGGGTTCTTCCCGCACCAAAGCCTGTTTAACCGTACTTGCAGACGGCGGTTCCGGCAGATTCTGAGCACATACCGCCGATGTCAGAGTAGAGGCCGCAATCATTGCAAAACACCGATTTGCACATCGCATCAAACTACGTGAACCATTAAATTGAGCAGATGCCATCCGCATCATCTCCCCTCCCTTTTTACAGCATAAATTCTATCGTTCAACTGATCGAACGCTTTGTCGAACAGGGCGACCTCATCGACCTTGCCCTCAAAATTAAACTTGTTGTCACAGCGACCGCCCACAAAGACACACGAGTGCTCAGGACATGTCACACTGATTGTCGCGCTGATCTCGGGATTCACGGCACCATCGAGATAAACGCGCACATTGTTGCCTTCGCGCACCAGCAGAACATGGTGCCAATGTTTTATTTTTAACGGCGTTTCGCCCGCTACGATTTCCTTCCGTTCATCACCATTATAAAAGAACAGACGGCCCTGATTCAAATTCTTTCCGCCGATACCCAGATGATCGCCAACTGAAGAGTGATTGCCGCCGCGCGAGAAAAGATAACCGGTAACGATGCGTGCGTCGTGCGGCATCGCATTCCAGAACCAGAGCGAGACGCTGTAACTGTCCTTCAGCTCTAGCAACTGCGCCAAGGCGCGCCCACCGGCAAAATGCACCGCACGGCTGCCGCGTTCGGTGCGGGTGAAGTCGTCGTTATCAACTCCGGGCAGAAAGAGGGCATAACCGTCATCCAGTTGAGCCTCCCTGCCGTTGCCGCTGATATCCGGCAATTTTTTGCCGGAGTGAATATCCAGCGGCCAGTAGGCCACGGGAGAGGCTGCCAGCAAACTCTTTGCGCAGCCCCCGTATTCAACTCTGGATATGCGTCGCGGGCGATCGGCGACCTTTTCAAGCAGTGACAGAACACTCTCGGTGATGGCAGGTTCCGCTCCGATCTCCAATCCGGCGGTACGCGCCGGCCAGGTGGTGTAACCGCCGAGAAAATGCTGTTCCGGCGGAGGTATATAACCGGCGGAACCATTAGCCAGTTCGATATTCATTGTCGGTTGCAGTGGACTTTGCATTTTGATCTTCAGACCGGTGATGCCGAAAACTTCGTTCGGGATGGCGGTGATGCCTAAATCACCTAAACGCAACGCCTGCAATTTGAGTTCTTCCGAGGGATTTTCATTGATCCACAACGCCTCCTCGGCGAGTACCTGCACCCGATCGCGTGGCAAACCCTCGGTAGCCGCGACAATCGGTCTGGCCCACTCCAGACGTTTTTCATCGGGCATTCTGCGTTGAAAGGTTATCCTGGTTTCCTCCATCGCCAGCGGCAGAAGTGACTTAAAATCGATCTCGCGTTCCGCCCGCAGGATCATATCGGCAAGTTCCCCGCAGTAGCGTTCAAAACCGTCGGGCTTACCCTTAAACGGCTGATCCTGCATTGACAAACCATAATCCATATAATGCAGATCGCCGCTGGTTCCCTGTGACATCAAGGCCACAAAAGGAGTGCGTTTCTTACCGCTACTATCTGCGACTCCGGCCTCGAGCAGTTGGCAGACCTTACCGGTATAATCGGGAGCGAATGGACGTCCACCGAAGTAGTGCATCGAAAAATTGGCCAGAAGTGCCAGCGGACGGTCTTCATGATCGCGGATCGCAAGCACCGTCAAATCGGGGTCAATCGGTCCGGCGGGCCCGGCGGTGCCGGAGTTGAGGTGTCCCGGATGCATCATGGCCCGCACTGACAGATTGCCATAGGGGTCCTGGCGGACAGCATGCGGCAGATATATCCAGCGGCGGCAGTTGGTGTAATGCGCGGCATTAACCACACCCCATCCCGCTTTGGCCGGTTTGAGTGAACTTACAGCCAGCTCAATGCTTTCGGCGATCTTCGGCGGCAAAAATTCGGTGTAAGCCGGATCAGGCGGACACCCGAGCGCACGCATAGCCGAAGGCGCGCTGTGGGTGTGTGTGGCCGAAATCAGAATCTGATCCTCACGCAGACCGCAATCACGGGCAACCAGAGCTTTGGCGCGGTCGCAGAGTTCACGGTCGAGCATGCAACTGTCCACCACACAGATGGCGACACGTTCAATGCCGTTGTCGAGCACCAGCGTTCTGACGAAGAGCGGAGCAACGACCCCGCCTACAGTTCTGGCTACAAAGCCTCCGTTACGCAGTGCCGGCAACTGCGGGGGATCAATGTTGACCGCCGCAGCACCGGCGCGCAGCGGCGTGCCGGTTTCATTTCCGCTCTGATGCAGACACGCAACAAAGCTCAGCATAATAACCGCAGCAGTCAACATCCTTATCATTGACAAACCTTTTTTTCATAGTGATTCTCCGACTGCTTAAACCAGATGTATCAGGTGCTCAAGGCTCTTGGCCGCCTGATCAGGGGTGCCGCACTCGACCGAAAAGACAATCTCACGCGGGCACTTCTCTTTGACGATACGCACAATGCGCTCCCAGTCCAGCACACCCTCGCCGCAGGCGCAGCCCACCGGAGTGCCGGTCACTTTACCGCGCTCAGCCTGCGAGTGACTGATTGAAATATCCTTGGCGTGCAGATGCACCAGACGCGGCGCGACATTTTCCAGCCAGACATAGACATCAGAACCGGAGAGATAGGCATTGCCGGTATCAAGATTGATGCCGATAGCCGGTGATTTCACCAGATTATAGATGCGGTCCAATCCTTCCGGTGTTTTTGAATACTGGGAATGAGGTTCGAGGCCGATCTTGACACCACGCCGTTCAGCTACAAAGGCCGCCTCCTGCAGGGTGTATTTTATCAGCACGAAATCCTCTTCCTCGGTTGTCCATTTGGCTTTTTTGCCTTCATCGGTATTAATTACCGGCACGCCGATCTCACCGGCGACGCGAACCGCCAGCTTGATGTATTCACCGTGCACCTCAGGTCGGCAAAGTGGGCCGTGCGCCTGCAACCCGGAAATTGTCAAACCGGCGGCATCACACGCCTCTTTAATCCGATAGGGATCATCAAACATCGAGACCGTATGAAAATAACCGGCTTCGCTCATCAGTTCACGTCCGAAGTGAACCATCGGCTCAATATATTTATAGCCCATTTCAGCCGTCGCTTTAACCGCCCATTCAAAAGACTTATCGCTGCTACGCGAAAACTCCGTATTTAAACCAACATTAATCTTGCCCATCGTTTAATCCTTTCTGTTCTATTTCTAATAAAAATCACAAAAATTCATCATGCGTTGAAACATTCAATGCAAACTGCGCGGAGCAGGCTGACTGAAAGGTTTAAAGGACATAATGGACGTAATGGACATGGTGCATGGAGAAGAGGATTCCACCACCCGCCGCAAATGGCCGGTGAGGTCACCGGCCCCACAGAATCACCAATCCAGCCCATTTTAAACCAGCGAACCTTCTCATGCCGCTTATCCGTCTTCGCCGCTGACGCTGGCTACGCCGTGACACGGTAAAGCGACTACTACAGTTGTCGCTCTACCAGTCCTCCACAACTCTCAATCCTGTTCATCCTGTAATCATGTCTGAAACTCTCCTCTCCGTGCCTCTCTGCGTTAAAATCTCAATCCCCCTCTTTGTGATCCTTGTGGTTCCTTGTAGTTTCAAGCTTCTCTCGCCAACTCGCACACTCGCGCATTCGCGCATTCGCGCACTAACTTGGTTGCGTCTATTCCGCGCCAAGTTCCTTAACGCCACGGTGTCTCAGCGACGAACCTTGATGAAATCGATACAACTTGTGACATCCTCTTCAATATGATTTGAAATGCTGTCAAACTCGACACCGACATGACCTGTAAATTTCTGACGTTTAAGCTCTGCCAGCACCGCCGATATGTCACCGATACCGGTGCCGTAAGGCACATCGGGACTGCCATACACAGGGGCTTTAATATCCTTAAGGTGCACGGAAAAAACCCGTCCCTCGACAACCTTGAGGTAATCGATCGGATTCATGCCTGAGCGATAGATATGACCGGTATCCACCGAGAAACCCATACGAGGATCACGCTCCCGCATCAATCCCATCAGATAATGCGGATCCCAGTTGTGATACCCAGGTCTTTTAGGATTATTGGCATGGTTGTGAAAACAGAGCCGGATATCAAACTCTTTCACCAACTTTTCAATCAGATCTAGTTTAGCCACCGGTGGTTCGCCGGTCAGTCCGTTCAGACCCAGCTTTTTGGCGAATTCAAAGAGCCGTCGTGCGTCAGCTTCGCTCTTGCCCAGATTGGCATTGCTGAAATAGGCGTTGACCGCCCGCACGCCACACTCCTGCAATTTGGCTTTTACTGCGGCGATATGCTCATCCGAAAGATTCTGATTGAGCGTCACCTTGGGATGCTCCAGACTGAGTTTCTGCCAAAGAAAAAATTCGATGACCTCACCGCCGCACTGCGCTGTTTTTTCAATGGCTTCGAGCGCGGTGAACTTGCGGAAAGAGTAGGCGGAAACACCGACCTGCCAGCCTGTCGAAGCGGCACACTCCGCCGCACTGCTCTTAACAAGGAAGGTCAAGGATAAAACCACAGCCAAAACTGAACGTAGTGAACTCATAATCTCAATCCCACTGACGGGCCGCTGGCCCATACATTGTTTCTTTGCACCCTTATAAAAATTTTTTCAGCGTTGTTGAAAACATTTTTTCAATACCCTGAACCGGTACTTCAAAAACCCCAAACTTACGCTATCGGAGGGGTTTGTCTCTCAAAGTGGTAATATGTTCACAGAAATTTTAATTCTTTTCCATTGCGTTTTTGCACAACTTTATTGTGTTTTTGGCCAGATTACGGTTAGCAAGGCAGATGAATAACGCAAAAATCCGTCATTTTTAGAATAACACGCAACTTTGCTTTTAAAGCTACGGCAACAATTTTATCTCTTTGTTGATTTCAACCTTGCTGGCATTTTTCAAAGAGAGTGCCGCTTGATCCGGCACCCTCTTCCCCTGCGCATCGAAAAATTTATTGTTGCGCAGGGTGATATTCTCAGCACAGTTGATCGTAACAGCGGGCTTATCCGGCAGTGACACGATGGTATTGTTCTCAACTGTTATGTCGCGGGTATGGCGGACCGATCCATGCACCGAGACGGTAGCGATATTGATGGCTGCCAACTGGGTATTTTTGATTGTGTTGTTACGGATAACATTATTTTGAGGAAAGGGACCTTCATAAAAACCGCCACTCTCATTGCTCATCCAGACCGCTGCTCCGCCCACACCATCGACTAGGTTATTCTCGAAAACACCATTGCTGCTTCGAATCAGCAACGCATGACGACGCTGCGGTTTAAATGTGCAATTACGCACAACGAAACCGGTGTTGACATAGCTCATGTTGTAGAAATGAGTGGCGCGGATATCTGCACGCTGGCGTTTGGTGCCGGTAATCACATCTGAAACCGGCGCGGCCAGAGTGACCCGCCAGTTGCGTTGCACTGGGCGGGCACTGAGCACCTTGGTCTCCGCTGTTATTTTTCCGCTGACTGTATCGAAAACCATGACGTCATCACCGGTGCTGAAACGTGGACCGGTCAGAACAAATTCATTTTCCGAAATGATCTCAGTGGCCATGGCGGTATTGGCACTTATATTGATACTGTCATCAAGCATACCCTCGAAAAAGCACCCTTCGATCAGAGGACCGACCCGATTATCCTTGCAGTGCACACCATCGCGCCAGGAGGTGCAGATGTGGGTGGAATCGGGTTTGAAAGCGATCCTATTATTCCTAAGCGTGACACGTCCCTCATTACGTGACAACAGATAGTTCATGCCGCTGCGGGCTGTATGAATGGTGACATCCTCAACTGTGCAGTTATTCGATTCGGTTATCACAATGTTATGACCGTGTGCCCGGAACTCTGATTCGATCAGCAGGAGTGGCAGAAAAAAACGGTCTCCCGCTCTGACCGGACGAAGCTGTGCGGCATAGGGACGGGTCACGGTAATGCGGCAGGTGCGCTCTTTAATCATATTAACCGACTCGATAAAGAAGTGATCCGCCATTCCCCAGCGACGGTGGCGTGCGACCGGATCCATTACCGTACCCCAACGCCAGCCGCCCTCGCCCAGTTTCTTTTTGAGAAGATCATCCGGCGGCGGCAGCGGGTAGTCCGGGTGAAGATTGAGATCAAAGGTGCCGGCTTCAGGATCGATCGCGGCAATCGTTCCCTGGGTAAATGTGAGCGGGTCGAAATCGATGACAAAACCGCGCACCACCACATTGGTGCAGCGATAGAGATCGAAGGCACTGTTACGCGGATGCAGCAGCAGCGTGGAGCCATTGCCGTCGATTGTCAGCCCTCTGATGCGTTTTAGTTCCAGGTGGCAACGAACCCCCGCAAACTGATCCAACCGGTAGACCCCTTTATCCAGTGCAAGTCGTGTGTTCGCTCCCAGTTTCGCGGCGGCGGCGACGGCGCGTCTCAGAGCTGGGCCGTCGTCGGTGATGCCATCACCCACCGCGCCGAAATCGGCAGCTTTCACAACTTTCCCGTTCGCGGCACCCGCTTCGGCCCACGAAATCAAACCGGCACACGCCATCATCATTATCAATGTAATTTTTAACATCATCCCCCCTTGTGACTTTTGTATAAACGATTAATGTATCACTCACACAACGGCAAAATTCCCAACTCAGTCGGCCTGTATATTCTCAACTTCACTGAAGGGAAACAAGCTCTTAGATTAAAAAGGTTCGACGTGTCGATATACACGCTGATGTAAACAGCAGCAACGCAAAAAGCAGAGCACATGATCGGATTTTTACAGTAACATTCCGTCGTTATCAACCGCTAATAAAACAGCAGCTTAACTTTCTTGTTTTTTATAAAAGAAACTGATTGAATAACGGTTCAGGGAATTTTTCAGTTGCCTGGGTGCAATCGACACGCAGGCAGGCAGCTAAATTGAGCCCATTTTAAGTGCTTACAATGTATTGGAATTGGCATGAGATCGTTGCAGTATAAAACTGCGATTGCAAAGACCGTAGTAGCAGTTACAATGACTTTCTGCACGGCTCAAAGCAGTCGGAGTGCCACAAAAATATGGCTGGATGAACTTGATCTCAATTATATGAGCAGCGGTGAATCTGCAGCGCGTGCAAATCGTTCGGTCGAGGGCAATCCGTTGACAATCGACAGCGTAAATTTTAAACGGGGTGTCGGCACACACGCGGAAAGCTGGTTTATAATCAAAGCTGGAGGCCGGGCACTTATGTTTGAAGCGATGGTCGGTATAGATGATGACTCCGGCGGAAGAGGACGCGGCTCGGTTGTTTTCAGTGTCTATGCGGATCAGCGGCTTGTCGCACAAACAAAACAGGCGCGGGCCACTCAGAGGGCCAAAAAGATCAGAGCCGATCTGAGCGGAGCCGAACTGGTTGTACTGCATGTTTCAGATGGTGGTGATGGTATCGAGCATGATCACGCCGACTGGTGCGATGCCTTTTTCACAGTTTGCAACGGTGCTGAATTAACACCCACCGCTGAACCGTTGACCTATCAGCAGGGCATTCTTACACCTCCGTCACCTGAGACTCCACATATCAACGGAGCCCGTTTATTCGGTGTGCGGCCCGGCAGGCCGATTCTCTTCACCATCCCAACGACCGGACGACACCCCATGAAATTCAGTGCGGACAATTTGCCGCCAGGAGTGTCTCTGAATCCGCAGAGTGGCATTGTGACCGGAAGAGTCGATCAGGCCGGAGTGTACAATGTGATGTTCACCGCTGAAAACACGCTCGGCAAAGATTGTCGTGAGTGGCGTCTGCAAGTCGGTACGCGGATTGCGCTCACTCCGCCGATGGGTTGGAATTCCTGGAACTGCTTTGCCGGCTCTGTCAGCGATCGTAAAATACGTGCGGCGGCTGATGCCATGGTCACAAGCGGTCTGATCAACCATGGCTACAGTTACATTAACATTGATGATTTCTGGCAGCGCAGACCCGGCGAAACCGAAGACAGCGCTCTGATGGGAACACCCCGCAGTGCCGACGGTGAAATACTACCCAACAAACGTTTTCCTTGCATGCAAAAATTGGCGGATTATGTGCATGCGCGCGGATTGAAGATCGGATTGTACTCATCCCCGGGGCCGACCACCTGCGGCGGTTGTACCGGCAGCTGGCAGCATGAGCGTCAGGACGCAAAAACCTATGCAAAATGGGGTTTCGACTATCTCAAATACGATCTGTGCAGTTATCCGTCCGTGGGTGACATCTCCACCCTGAAGGGCTTGATGCATCCATATCTATTGATGGCCGAAGCTCTTAAGGCGCAACCGCGTGATATTATTCTCAGCATCTGTCAATACGGGATGGGCAATGTTTCAGCTTGGGGCAGTCGTGCTGGCGGACAGTCTTGGCGGACAACAGCCGACATTACCGACACCTGGCGGAGCGTTGTCAGCATCATCGATGCCCAGGACGGACTGGAGCTGTTTGCTGGCCCGGGGGCCTGGAACGATCCCGACATGTTGATTGCAGGAACAGTCGGCTGGGGCAAACCGCATCCCACCCGCCTGACCCGCAACGAGCAATACACCCATATTTCTCTCTGGGCACTGTTATGCGCCCCGTTGTTGATCGGCTGCGACATGACACAGCTGGACGAATTCACATTGAATCTGCTGACCAACGATGAGGTACTCGAGGTCAATCAGGATGCGCGTGGCAACCAAGCGGCACGAATTACGCACACTGAGCGAGGTGATGTCTGGGCCAAACGCATGGAGGACGGCAGTGTGGCGGTTGGCCTTTTCAACCGCGGTTTTATGACCGACACCCTGCGGGTTGAATTGAGCCGACTGGGTTTGCAAGGCCCACAACGTGCGCGCGATCTCTGGCGGCAACGTGATGAGGGCATCTGCACCGGGATTTATCAGAGTGAAGTGCCTGGTCATTGCACCAAGCTGATGCGCTTTTTCCCAAAGAAAAAGGAGGACTAATTTCGTGCGGCAGGCAGGCTGGCCGCCGCGACAGCCTGACCATGACGTTTCATCTTTTCATCCGGCATTGAAATTTCAATCTGTGCCGAGAGGTGCAAAAACTCTTTTGCGAGCACCTCTTTGGCAACATCAATTATCAGATCGCCTCCGGGACCCGAAGTCACACGTCCCAGCAGAAGCAGCTGATTTAACTCATAGTATTCGGCATACCAGGCGAGTGAATAACCTAAGTAGGTTCCGATTGTGCGGTAGATTGCGGCGGCACGTTCATCACCGTTGGCCATCAGAGACTGCACCCTCTCGAGGCGCTGCGGCAATGGAGTGTCGGCGGCCATCTGAATGCCAGCTGCAGGAATCAGGCGTGCGACTGCCTGCTGTGAAAAATACTGCACACCGCGTCCGGAGTCACCGGACCATTCATCCACCGGAGCGTTCTGGCGATAGTCAACTGGGATAAATGCGAGTTCATTCAGCCAGCAGGTTATATTGCCGGCGGCATTACAGTATCCCCCGGCCTGACTGGTTCCCATGGAAATACCGAGCACCGGTGTGGCGTTCAGCGACATCGCCCCTGCCAGTGCCGTCACCTCTCCGTCGTTGATAACCACAAAAGGCACTTCCGGCCAGTGAGTGCCAACACGTTTGAAGACTGGACGCACCTGCTCTTCGTAAAGCTCACGCGGGACACCGCGAAAGAGTGAAGCCACCCTGGGTTCATTGTCAACATAGATACCTGCGGCACTGCCGCCGATGGCATCGACCCGTGGCAGATGAGCCGCTGCGCGTTTGAGAGAGTCGACAATGCCGGCATAATGATAATCGGGATTCTGCTCAAAATAAGGGTCCCAGGCTATTTCCTCTGAAAAAACCACCTCACCATCCATCACAGCGGCGCATTTGCGATCGCTGCCGCCAAGATCAAAGCCGATTCGACAACCCTGCATGTGGCGTCCCAAGGGCAGCACATTTTCATTGGCGGCGGGAAGTTCGCTCATATCACAAACCGTTACCTGCATGGGTTCCAGGAAAAAGCGACTCATCATATCCCATGTGAAGGTCATCTCCCCGCTCTCACAATATCTGTTTTTGAGCACCTCGCCTATTTCCGGCGCACCAGCTACATAAAGGCGGCTACCCCCTTTCTGCCACAGCAGAAAACCGAGCACTCCTTCGACAGCTTGGAGATTGAGTTCTCGGTACTCAGAAGAGTCGGGTAGCACCTTCAGCCGGTGTACAAAAACCGTACCGTCCGGACGCCCCAGTGCCAGAGTCAATTCACGTGCATCGCTGTTTATCTCACAGAGTTTCCCGTAACTGCGGTGCCACAATGCCGGGGGCAGAAAATCGGGGTCAAGTTCAGGTGTGACTTTCAGATGTGGTATCTCAAACTTCAAAACTTCAATTCCTTTCCAATTTCAAAACTGAGTTCATACGGGTACATGCTTTTGTTGCATAGCCCTTTGCAAGGCATAGCTCGATCGCCTCGCTGTTACGTCCGCCGGCAGCACCTTCAATAACAATCCAGCTGGGCCAGAGAGGCTGCTCAACCTGATAAAACATACCGCTAAGTGCTGGCAGTTCGGCGCCTTCAATATCGATTTTCATCGCATCAATCATTTGACTACCGGTCATCGCGAAAACATCACCAAGAGTGCGGCCCTCGACTGTAACATATTCCCCTGAACCGAGAAGTGTGCTCTCACCGCGATTATGGGTGTTCAGATAGAGTTTAACACTCGAGTTTCTTTCCGTTACCGCCCACGGCAACACCTGGATATCACACGCCTGCGAAGCATCGAGATTGAAACGCAGCCGTTCAAGAACAGCAGGAGCCGATTCGACCGCGACAATCTTGATTGTTTTGGATTCCTCCTGCGCCGCAGCGCGCATATACAGCGAATAAAGTCCGACATTGGCACCAACATCAACGAAGACAAAGGGGTGCTCGCCTGTATGCGCGCAGAGTGCCTGCCGCAACAACTCACGTTCAACCGGATCCCAAAAACCGGGTGTCATCAGTACGCGTTTCTCACTCAGGTTGTCGCCAGGATGCAGACGCGCCCGTTGCGAACCAAAGATTGTCCGGTCGAAAACCGCACCAACCCTGTGAGCCCTCGCAATACGCAAAAAGAGCGAAGCCAGCTTGCGATTCAGCCAGTTTCTCCCATTCAGTCGGTTGCAGCGATCAATAGCATTACGTTGCAGTGCCGAGGGGGCATAATAACCATATTCAGGATTGTTCATTCAATCACATCCTTTTTCACATTTGACACTCGCATATCAAAGCAAAAACACCGGCAACCGGCAATACTATTCCATGATTTTCCAGGGCACCGAAAAATCCTTATAAACCGCCTTGCAATAAGAATTCCGATCCTGTATATTAGTTGGTTCACGACACAGACCGCCGGGTGGTGGCACTGTGTGGAAACGAAGACGTTTGAGCTCCATAAGCTCCAGCGTCAAAGTGGATTAACAAAGCGGTGTTAAAAAAACGGACATAAAAACGTTGCGCTGCAAAATTGTTTAAAAAGGATAAAATTATGGATCTGCCTGTTTCAGAACTCACCGGACTGACTCTCAAGGATTTGATAGACGCCGGTCTGCACTTCGGCCATCAGACAAAACGCTGGAACCCGAAAATGCGTGACTATATCTTTGATAAGCGTAACGGGATTCATATCATCGATCTCACGCAGACCATCCCTATGATTGAGCAAGCCGCCCAATTTCTGCGCGACACCGTGCTGAGCGGACGCAAAATCCTCTTTGTGGCAACCAAGAAACAGGCGCAGGAGACGGTTAAAGCGGCAGCGGAATCTTGCGGCCAGTTTCACATGACAGAACGCTGGCTGGGCGGAACACTTACCAACAACCAGACCATCAGGCAGAGCGTCAAACGCATGCGCCAGATTGAAACAATGGGACGCAATAACAACGGCGTTCTTTCTGTGCATAAAAAAGAGGCATCCAGCCTGCGGCGTGAACTGGACAAACTTCACCGCAACCTCGGCGGTATCGCTGATATGAACAAGATGCCGGGTGCTATTTTCATTATTGATATCTGTCGCGAACAAAATGCTCTAAACGAAGCCCAACGCCTTAACATTCCGATTGTCGCCTTGGTTGACACCAATGCTGATCCCGATCCAATCGATTACATCATTCCCGGCAATGATGACGCTGTGCGCGGAATCAAATTGATCGCCGATGCTTTCGCCAAGGTTATCAAAGCCGCCAATGACGAATACTCACAGATCGCCGCCGAGAAACAGCGTCAAAAAGAGGCGGAGCGTGCCAAAGATGAGGCCGCGCAACGTGCCGCCCGCAAAGCACGTAAAGAAAACGCTCCCGCCGAAAAAAGCGATGATGCGAAAACCAAATTGAATGAATCGCGCAAGCGTGCGGCAAAAGCGGCCAAAGAGGCGGTTGAGGCGAAAGTCTCCGCGGCCGAATTAGCCAAAACGAAACAGACATCCGAAAAGAAAAGTGCTGTGAAGTCAGTAGAAGCTCAAAGCGAAGCAAAAGACGCAGTGAAAACCGTGGAAGCTAAAGGTAAGCCCGCCGAGACAGTCGAGGACAAAAAGCCGGAAGCTGCGAAGCCGAAAGTTGAGGAGGTTGAGGCCGAAAAACCGAAGGCCGCGAAGCCGGAAGCTGCGAAGCCGAAAGCTGAGGAGGTTGAGGCCGAAAAACCGAAGGCTGCGAAGCCGGAAGCTGAAAAACCGGAAGCTGCGAAGGTTGAGGCCGAAAAACCGGAAGCTGCGAAGCCTGCCGAATAAAATCGATACGATTTAGCCCTGTGCTGGTGGTCACATGAACAGACCGGCACTTTCAATTAACTTACAGATAATTTTTATCACAACTATTTCAGGAGAGTAACAATGGCCGAAATTACCGTAGCAATGATAAACGATCTTCGCAAGCAGACCAGTGCCGGAATGATGGACTGCAAAAAAGCACTCAATGAAACCGGTGGCGATTTTGATGCCGCCATCAAAATACTGCGAGAGAAGGGGGCGGTCATTCAGCAAAAACGCGCCGACAAAGAGTCCAAACAGGGCATCATCAACGCGGTAGCCAGTGATGACGGAAGAACTGTGGCAATGGCGGAGGTCAACACCGAAACCGACTTCGTTGCCAAAACGGACAACTTCAAGAATTTTGCACTCGATGTTACCCGTCGCGTTCTGGCTGACGGTGAAGATATCAACGACAAAATGGTTGAAGAGCTAAAAACCATAGTTTCGCAAACGGGTGAAAATGTTAAGATCAGACGTACTGCGCGCATGATGCTGGAAGGTAAGGGCAAGATTGAATCCTACATTCACATGGGTGGGAAAGTCGGTGTTCTGGTTGAAGTGAATTGTGGTAAAGCTGAAACAGAGAGTAACGAAAAGTTTGAGCAATTTGTGCATGATTTAGCCCTGCAGATTGCTGCAGCCGCACCGGCCTATCTGAACTCAGATGAAGTTCCGGAGAAGGTGATTGAAGCTGAAAAAGATATTTACCGCAATCAACTGAAGGCAGAAAACAAACCGGAGAATATCATGGAGAATATTCTGAAAGGCAAGATCAAAAAGTTTTTCTCCGAGGTTTGTCTGGTTGATCAGCCCTTTGTCAAAGAGCCAAAGGTTTCAATCACAGATATCCGCAAAGCATGCGAGAAAGAGTGTGATGACACCATCGCCATCAAAAGCTTTGTGCGCTTTCAACTAGGTGCCTGATTTCCTGATCACAATAAAAAACATCTCTCTGGAACGTACCGGAGTTGAGAGTAAAATTCCCTGTAAATTGCTCTGCTTGTAATTTTTCAGCGAATATATTGCGCCGTTATGCGGTTGCCAGCGTTCTATGTTCACACACTGGTCAACCCGAAACTGCAGATCAAGCATTCCTTCCGCATTGCTTTCGTTGTGGATCAGAAAATACTCACGATCAAGATCACGACGGTGCAGGTAGCGTACATCCATTTGTTCCTCTGTGGAGTGCCATACCAGCACAGCGGGCAATTCACTGATCTTTGACGGCGGAATCACCGTTATGTCCGACTCTTTCAGCCGTTCAACCAAGCCGGTGTATCTGCCGAGTCTATCAAGGTCTGCTATCAGAGTGGAGCCGCCGTGGCCCGAGGAAAAAATTATTTTACCTGCGCCAATTTCGGCATCCTGCAGCATGCGGGGTGTAACGCAGTCAAAACTCAGCAAGCGCATCCTATCATCGTCGCAATGTTCAGCACAGCACAGCACACCATGAACAGGTTCGCTGTTGTTTATGACTGCGCAACAGCGGTTGACAAAATCGATCAGACGATCTGTGGACTCATTTAATCCAGCGCAAAAAAACTGACTGTCATTATCGCAAAATAAAATCTGCGTAGCTCCGTCCATAAGAAGATTTTTTACAATTTCATCCCTTTCGGGAGAGATGGGGTTGACACATCCCACAATTCTCAAACGCCCCATTAAGCGTGCTGCTCCGCCCGCACGCCGGTTGATTATGCGATGCTTCAAGTTGGCCGAACCATTCAAGATCGGAACCTGAAATAAGCAGACTGCTTCTTCAGGCGGTAGCGGCAGACGCTCAATCACGACCGACGCTTCCAGTCCGGCCTCTTTTACCAGCGGGTAGACATTCATACAAAATTTTTCCCACCACAGTTTTTCCAAACCACGCGAAAAACGTTGTTTATATGAAGATGTGTTCTCTGAATCCTTAAAATCGCACTCACATATCTGCGGCAGGGCACGGATATAATCAAAACTCATATTCTGATGGTACCAACGCGGAAGACCATCTGACCAAACCAGCCGGAAATCTTTCGCCAACGGGAAATTTATACATTGGAAAACCCTGCCATAGCAACCGTGCATACTTCGCTGGGCGTTGAGCAGAAAGGTGTTGATCGCAGGCACCAGAACTGCCGTATCCAGATAATCAACTGTCAGAGGATCAACCGGAACTTCATAAAACTGATACTCGCGCCACCTGCCCGATCGCGGCAAACTCTCTTTTCCGGCCACGACCATAGTGCGGGTACTCATCACATCGTTGTTCGCAGAGGGCAAAGGCCTATAAATTCCAGCAATGCGTTCCGTGCGCCCGGTATAAACCATCTCGCGGTCACCGCTGTTAAAACCGACTTCGCGGACATCACATCTTATTTCACGTAACGCAGGAGTGCTGGGCGTCTGCGGAAAAAACCGACATTCGAGTCGCATATCATTATCGCGACAGTGCTCAGCCACTTGAAAAACGGTATTCCAGGAGTTACTCCCGGGAGATATGCCCGTCAGCATAAGACTCCCGAAACCAGCATTTCTGATTTCAGCAATGATCGTGTTGAACTTGCTAGCAGTATCGGCGGCGGCAAATCGGGCAAAATCGAGCTGTAACGCTGGCGAATGGGTACCTGCCCGGGCACTTATAAAAAGCTCGGCAGGCTGTTTAGCCGCCGAAGAAAATGCCACAGAGCGACAAATCAGAAGAAGAAGTATGCCGAGCACCTCTCTTGCACACAAGAACGTTAGCGGAATTTTGCTTATCTTTAAATTGCCGGTAGTCATATCTATAAAGGATATATCCAACCATTTTCTTCGTAAAGTCAGGCAGCTATTACGTTCTAACATCCAGATGCCTGCGTCCGAGAAAGACTCTTCGCAGAGCCAGCTGGAAAACATCCAGAAGCATTTTGCCGCCACTGGAAAAGACACGCACTGTTGAGTGACCGCTGTAATCCCAGTGAACCGGTATTTCAACAACCTGCATACCGGAAGCCTTTGCGCGAGCAATCAGTTCCACATCAAAAGCAAATGCGTGAATTTTCATTTTTTTAAAAATTGACTTAGCCGCCTCCGCTTTGAACAACTTAAATCCGCACTGCGTATCACGAATGCCGTGTACACCTGAAATGCGCACCAGAAAATTGAACACACGACTCAAAAGACGTCTGAGCAGCGGCGGATCAGCACCTATTTCAGCACCGGACACCGCGCGGGAACCGCAAGCTATGTCGGCGCCTGCAGTAATACCTTTAAGTAATTTGCTGTAATCGCGCAGTGGTGTTGACAAATCGGTATCGGTCATCAGAATCAGTCTTCCCTGAGCTTCTAGCACCCCTGTTTTGACGGCGAACCCCTTACCCTGATTAAATGCGTAAGAAATCAATCTGAAGGGAAGTTCTGGATGTCGCTGCAAATAATTTTTTATTATTGTGGCACTCTGATCAGGCGAACCGTCCACTACAAATACAGCCTCTGCCGATCCATCAAAATTTTCAATGAATCGTGCGACTTCATCCATTGTTTTTTTAACCCGGCATGCCTCTTTATACACCGGCAAAACTATAGAAAGATCATACATGATTATATCAACCGGTTTTCGACAACGATCTCTTCCTGTCCCAATTGGCCGGAGCGCGGCCAAACCGTTTTGGCTGCCTTATCGATTGCAATAAACATCGCCACGACATGATCATCTGGCAGATTTATAAATTCAGCGACCTTATCAAAGTCAAAGCCCTCAATCGGACGGAAGTCAAAATGTTTGACAGCTCTTCCATCCTGAATTGTCCGTACAGCATCCATATTGATCAACCCTCCATATTCTGCGGCGGCGGTACTGTATCCGTAGTGTAAAGCAGAGTGAATTCCGCCTTTTGGTTTCATTCTCTCAACTCCTATCGCAAAAAACAAGGAAGTTAAGCGTCCATTTCGCCTCGGATTTTCTGATTGATTAGAACCGGGTCAGTCGATACACTTAATCCGAATGCAAAAAGTCTTTGATTATCCGGAGTACAGACAATTATGAAGCCTCTTTTTATTGTGCTTTCGGCGCCATCCGGCGCTGGCAAGACGACTTTGTGCGATCTTCTGCTACAAAGTTATCCCGAGCTGTGTTACTCGGTTTCATGCACTACACGTCAGCCGCGCTTCAACGAGGAAGATGGGATTGACTACCATTTTCTACCAGTGGAGACCTTCAATCGAATGATCGACGAAGATCGTTTTCTGGAACACGCTGAAGTGCATGGCAACCAATACGGCACACTCAAGGAACCGGTTTACGATGTTTTGCGTCACAATCAGTGCATGCTGCTGGATATAGATGTTGAAGGTGCGGCACAAATCCGACGAAGGATCGAAATGCTGCCTGCGGATGACCCGTTGAAACTTGGTTTTATCGACATTTTCATCACGCCGCCTTCACGTGAAGAGCTTAAAAATCGTCTTGAACAGCGGGCGACCGACTCACCGGAGATAATTGAACAGCGTTTAAACAACGCTCTTGCGGAAATGGATAGGCAGTATGAGTATCGGTATCAAGTGGTGAATGATGATTTAAAGACCACTTTTCGCAAACTTTGCGACATCATCAATGTCAAAGCTGAGTTGATTTGAGTGACATCCAGCAACAGAGGAGTATAATCTTATGAAATTACAGAAAACAACTCTACTGCTTGGTGTAACCGGTTCCATCGCCGCCTATAAGGCCTGTGAACTGGTGCGGCTGTTTGTCAAAAGCGACTCATTTGATATTTACGTACTGATGACCTCATCAGCCACGGAATTTGTGACCCCGCTGACATTTCAGACCCTCTCACGCAATCCGGTTGCCCGAAATCTTTTCAGTGAACCGCAGGAATGGAGTCCCGGTCATATCTCATTGGCTGAGCGAGCCAGGCTCTTTATCATTGCTCCCTGCACAGCTAATGTTATGGCTAAACTCACCCATGGAATCGCCGATGACATGCTCTCCGCCACCGCTCTGGCCTGCCGCGCTCCGCTGCTGCTTGCACCGGCCATGAACAACGGCATGTGGGACAATCCGGCTACCCGAGAAAATGTAAGGCTACTGAAAGCACGCGGAGTTAATTTTGTTGAACCGGAATACGGCGACCTTGCCTGCGGCAGTGATGGACGCGGGCGCATGGCTGATCCGCAATCTGTGTTTACAAGTGCGCTTGCAATCCTGGAGAAATCTGATGAGCAATCCTAAACTGCATAAGTGGGAAAAACCACTTTATGAGATTCTACGCGAGGTTGATGCCGCTCTCGAGAGTGAATTCGGCAACATGCTCCCTAAACATCCGTCACGTCCGCCGCACGGTGCCACTGGCAATCCTCAGAATGACGGTCTCTTTCGTGTGACTGCAAATTTCACGGCGGGTTATGGGTCACAGCACGGCAAAGGATACACGATCGACATAGACTTTGTAACTCTGCGGGATGTTGATCAGGCACACAGAGAGGATGTTGAAAGCAGAGCGTTGCAGCTGATTCAGGAGGGTCTGGCAAAAAAAATTCCGGGGCGCAATCTCAAAATTGAACGGGATAACAGAGGTTGGAAAATTGTCGGGGACCTTGCGCTGGATTAGCAGAGCAGCTAAGCTGTTTGCGTTCATAATCGAAAGACTTCGTACGACAGGGTGCCGTTGCTCCCGACAGCAAGCCGCAGAGGTCATTCCGTCTTATGGCGGTGGATGGAGTTTCTCCCGCAAAAGGCACGCCGAGGGGTAAAAACTGTCGAAACAAAGATGGTTGATTGAAATTTATGAACCCGCAGATTACAGAGACCCTTCCACAGACACTGGGTTTGGGCACTATCCTGCATATCCTGAGTGTGCTGGTGCTTGTTGTGCATATCCTGCGGCGTCCAGGTGACTCCCGCACATCACTGCTCTGGATACTCTTCGCATCGGTCTTCCCTCTCTTTGGCATCAGTGCCTACGTTCTCTTCGGCATCAACACCGCCAGCCACAAGGGCTGGGAAAAACATCACTCGGACATCCGCTTCAACAACATTCTGTATAACTTTCGAACACCGGCACAGGCTACGGATAAGCCCTATCGCCACGATTCCTCTTCGGCAATCTCGCCGGAGGCCAAACATCTTAACACACTCAACAGAATGTTTGATCAAACAGCCCATCCACATCCGCTGTTGGACGGCAACAAAGTTGAGTTGCTTGATAACGCTGAAATGGCTTTGGAGACGATGTTCAGCGCCATTGCAAACGCCCGCAGACACATCAATCTGAGCACCTACATACTGCATGACGATTGCATCGGACAAAGGCTGATGTTCGCCCTCAAAGATTGCGCAGAGCGGGGAATTAAAGTTCGGATTATGTATGACGCCTTCGGTTCGGCGGTCAGCAATCTGCGCCTCTTCTTTCTGCGCTACCGAAAAATACCCAATCTCAAACTCATCGGTTTCTCGCAAGTTAATGTTTTGAAACGCAGTTTTCAGCTCAACAACCGCAACCACCGTAAACTGTTGATCATTGACAGCCGGATTGCATTCACCGGCGGCGTCAATTTTCATGATGTCTATCTCGCGAAAGGTTCCAAAGCTGGCACGCTGGACTATCACTTCAGTATTCGCGGGCCCACTGTGCTGGAACTCCAGCATACCTTTTTACGTGACTGGTATTATATGACCGGTGAGGACCCCTCTGAGTTGCTATGCGACGATTACTTTCCTGTACCTGAAATCTGCGGTAAGAGTGCCATACGACTGATAAACAGCGGTCCGACACAGGATGAAAAAGCTTTTGCACTGGACACTCTGGTGGCAACGGTGAATCTAGCGCAGAAACAGGTGATTATTTTAACCCCCTACTTTGTGCCGCCGAACTCGCTGATCCTGGCCCTGCGTCTCGCCGCCCTGCGCGGCGTTGATATCCGTATCCTGGTGCCACGTGAAAACAATCATCCGACCCTGCGCCAGGCATCACACGCACTCTATGAACCGCTGTTGCTTTCAGGAGTTCGCATCTTTGAGCGCAATCCGCCCTTTATTCATGCCAAAGCTACGCTGATTGATGACGAAGCCGCCATAATCGGAAGTGCCAATCTCGATCCCCGCAGCCTTTTTCTTAATTATGAAACCAATCTTTTTGTTTTCGACCGCCAGTTCACAATGACACTCAAACAGTCAATTCTGGCGGAGTTTAATGAATCGGTGGAAATCACCCACCTGGAATGGAATAAACGCTCCGGTGCAAAACGCTTTATTGAAAATTTCTTCAACTTGTTCCATCCGATAGCATAGCCCGGTTCGTAGCGGCAACTTTTAACTTTTCCGGAGATTCCGGCTGAACAAAGGATTTTTATTATGCGGATACTGGCACTCTCCGATCTTCATTACAGTGATCTTTCGCGGGCGGCGAACATCAGCCGCAATGATTGCGGTGTACTGAGCAGAACGCTTCTGAAAAAAGCGGTTCTGCGACTTGATTACATGAATCTCAAGCCTGATCTGATTGTGTTGACTGGTGATATCCTGGCCTGTGATGAACACCCGTCGGCAGCACTGGATTTAATTGCAATAAAGGGCGAACTGACCCGCTCTGGCATTCCCTATCTGATTCTGCCGGGAAATCATGACATCGGTGCGCCAGAGTTCAACCGCGTAATGAGTTCGCAGTCAGGTCTTCACATAATCAACGGTTACGGATTCGTTATTTTCAATGATCAGTTTGAAAAACATCCGCAACGTGACAGCTGTTTCAGAGCATCTCAGGAGATTGAACTGCCCCGGCGCATAGCGGTTGAACATCCCGAGTTGCCGCTGATCGCCTTACAGCATGCCCCGATATATCCTGCTATTGATGCCGACTACCCCTATAATCCTGGTAACAGCCACGCAATTATCGACTCTTATCAGCAGAGTAATGTTATCCTATCGCTGAGCGGACACTACCATCCTGGCACGCAGCCCGTTTCACATAAAAACACCATTTATTACACCATTCCAGCTCTGTCTGACTCTCCACATCCCTTTGCTCTGATTGAACTTGAAGGCGGTTCGGCCAACATTCGTGAGTTCAAATTAAGAATGGACGAAGATTATATCATCGATTCACACTGTCACACCGAGCATGCCTACTGCGGCACAACCACCGACACTGCCAAATGCGTCGCGCTGTCAAAAGCTCTAAATATCTCGCAGATATGCATCACTGAGCACGCATTTCAACTTTACTTTCCCAAAAAAACAGCTATGTCTTTCATCTGGCAGTCGCAACCGGAGTTGGTGCGTGAGGTCTGGCAGAGCGCAGATCGCGGTCGTATGCGCAGCTATCTGGATTATGTCACGGCTTTTCGCTCGCCTTACGTTCGTGCCGGGCTGGAGCTGGATTTGTATGATGGCGGCCAACTACTGCTCGCTCCTGAGGATATCGAATTCGGATGGGACCTTTTTGTAGGCGCGGTGCACTTCATCGAGGGTTTCAAACGCGGCTCCATAGACCAGCATAGTGCCGAGAAACTTTTCATGCGTGATCTGCAAAAGCTTCTGGAGCGAGGCGTGCATGTCATCGCGCACCCCTTTCGCTTCTTCGGGCGCAATCAACTGGCGACGCCCAGACATCTTTATCAACCGGTTGCCGAATTGCTGGCGCACTATTCAGCTGCCGCGGAAATCAATTATCACACCCACGCACCCGATCCTGATTTTTTTCGGATATGTGTTGAGCAAGGGGTTAAACTGGCACTCGGCTCCGACACCCACGACTTGTGTGAAGCGGGTGAGTTTTATCCGCACCTGAACCTCATGCGACGTGCCGGGATCAGCCCGGAGGATTTTCAACGTCACCTGTTTAAACCGGATGACATTTATGAAAAACTGCAATTAAAAAACAATGGAGCGCCATGATTTTCACAAACCGATCGGGTTTTATCACAACTGCAATCATAAGTTGTATGGTCTGGCTGACGTCAGCGGAAGTCGATTCCGGTACCGCTGATTTTTTTGTGGCGGTAAACGGGCACGACAGCTGGTCCGGAAGATTATCCGAACCCGCTGAAGACGGCAGTGACGGCCCCTTCGCCACACTGGCTCGTGCCCGTGACGCAGTGCGCGCAATAAAATCTGGGGGCAACAAGAATCTGCGCGTTCTAATTCGCGGTGGTCGCTATGTGCTCCGGCAAAGCGTCGTTTTCACTATGGCTGATTCAGCTCGGGATCATCAGACCATCGAATATTGTGCTTACCCAGGTGAGCAGCCAATTTTTTCAGCGGGGGCGAGCATCACAGAGTGGCGGAAAGTATCCGCACCCGGTGTGCCGAAAAACGCACGCAACAAAATCTGGTGTGCCGATACAGCGCAGCTGAGGACTTTAAAAAAGGGCAATGACAAACGGGTGCTAACCCTTTACGACGGTGGCGAACGGCTACCGCGTGCACGCGGCGATGGGTTCAAGCCGTCACTCAAAATTTCCCGCGAAGAGCGCCATAGGGCCAACCTTCGTCATCTTCACTTTCCTCAGGGTGCGCTGCCAGCACTGCAACATGCAAGTGATGCCGAGCTTGTTGTTATTCCCGCTTACTACTGGATCATGAACATTCTACCGATTGAAGAGCTCAGGTTTGATGAAAAGCTTGTTGTTACCCATCATCCGGCCACCTATCCTCTCACCCAAAACGGCATGCTCGAACATGATAGCGTCTGGCTTGAAAACGCACTTGAAGTGCTGGATAAACCGGGCGAATGGATTTTCAACTCATCCGAACAGCGTATCTATCTTTGGCCGCGTACCGCAAAACCCGGCGATCAGATCACCGTTCCGCTACTCTCGGAATTGATCCGGGTAGAGGGAGGAATCAATTATGAGCAAGCCAAAGATCAACCGGTTGAAGGTCTGATCTTTCGCGGTCTGCATTTCACCCAGGGCGAAAGAGTGGCCTGGCATGGAGCCACCGGGCGCGGTATGCAGCATGACTGGGAGATGTTCGACGCTCCAACCGCCCTCGTACGCCTGCGCGGTGCCCAGCGCTGTGCAGTTGAGGATTGCGTCTTCAGCGATTCAGGCCATACCGCCATACGTCTGGATTTACACTGCATCCGCAACCGGATTCAGCGCAATACAATCACCCGCATGGGAGGGGTCGGCATTTTGCTGGCGGGTTACGGACCGGGTACCAAAGATGTCAACCGCGAAAACATTATCCGTAACAATTACATCCATCACATCGGTGAAATCTACTGGGGCTCAGTCGGAATATTCGCATGGCAGAGCGGTGGCAACCTGATTGAAAACAACCACATTCATCACACCCCCTACTCCGGCATTGTGATCAGCGGACGCATCATCTGGGATCCTCAGGGTGTGCGTGAATGCTCACGTACCATACGCTGGAAAGAGCTCGGAGTTGATCCGCACGGCAAAATTCCGCGTTTAAACTGGCATGCGCGTGAAAAGTTTCTGCATGGCAGACGCAATATCGTTCGGCGTAACGATATTCACAATATCATGCGCAAGCTCGGCGACGGCAATTGCATCTATGTTTCAGGCACGGGAGGAGACAATCTGATAAGCGAAAATTACTGCCACGACTCTTGCGGCCCTTACATGAACGCCGCCATCCGCTGTGATGATGATCAACATAACACCATCATTGAACGCAATGTTATTCAACGCAACATGGGTTTCGGCGAAGGGATCATAAGCAAGGGTGACAATGATATCATCAACAATGTGATTTTCGATATCAATCCAAGTGCACAACATCGTGCTCTGCTGGTTTTTCCTTACGGTGATATATCCGGCACGACAATCAGAAAGAATATATTTTACAGCCGCTCACCTGATACTATCCCCTATTATACGGGTAAAAGCAGACGCGCAAATGAAAAAAACCGTCGTTGGAAAATACACACACCGATTTCAATCTATACTTTCATGAACGCGATTCATATTGGGTTGAGGAACATTTTAAAATAAACCGAGCCAGACAGATCGACATTAACAGTCTTTTCGCCGATCCCCTGTTTCGTGATCCTGACAAAGGCAATTTCACATTTGCGTCGGAGTCACCGGCATTAAAACTCGGCATCACCCCGATCGATATCTCTATGGCCGGGCTGGAAAAGGAAATCCGAACTCAGCGACTCGGCCGTATTATCAACACCAGAATAACACCGATTTCAAGTCATATCATTCAACCGCTTGATATCACAATCACCTCCAGTGCCGAAAATGCAACTATCCGTTACACTCTTGACGGATGTGAGCCCTCCCGCAACTCCGCCACCTATACCGGGCCAATCACTCTCACAAACAGCACACTTCTACGTGCGCGCTCATTTGTCGAAGGTGCACAGGATTTGATCGGAGCAGTTGCCCGGTACACCGCACCCGCCCCGCCAATCAACGATGACTTTGAAACAACTGCGGTCGGTCAACCGGCAACCGGTGCCGAAAGTCATGTGGAACACAAAACATTCTCAATCTCTGTCAGCAACGAACAAGCCGCCTCAGGTGAAAGAAGTTTAAAGTTCATTGACGGTCCCGGACAGACTCATGCTTTCAACCCGCATCTTGTGTATCGCAGCGACCTGAAAGATGTCACCGTCAGCGGCTCATTTGATCTGTGGATCACCCAAAACACAACTCTCTCTTATCAGTGGCGTGAATACGATCGCGGTTACAAAACCGGAGCAGCTCTGCAGATTGACAAAAACGGAGAATTGAGCTGCAACAAGCAAAGATTACTGCAGCTGCCTTTAAGAGAGTGGATAGGATTAAAAGTCACCGCATTTGTGGGCACAGGCTCTAACGGCAAATTTGAACTGGAGATCAAACTACCCGGAGAGAGTCAACCACACACTTTTAAGAATCTTTCTTTCGACCGCAACTTGGAAAAACTCAACTGGGTTGGTTTTATCGCAAACGGCAGGGAATCAACACATTTTTATATTGATAACATCAAAATTCGGCAAGCCTGTACAAGCGGCGGTAAAGCGCACTTCAGATCACTTCAAGCAAAGCATCACACTGTTCATCGGTACCCACAGTGATCCGCAGATACTCCCCTGTCGTTTCTCCGGGAAAATAACGGGTATATATTTTATGCTCTTTGAGCAGCTCAAATACGCGCCGGGCATCACCGTCAGGCGGGCGGGCAAAGAGAAAATTGGTCTGCGATTCACACACACGCCAGCCACGTTGCAGCAATGCGTTTGTCAAGCTTTGACGTGTGGCGGTTATTCGTTCGACATTCGCACGCATATACTCAAGATCATTCAGAGCCGCCAATCCCAGTTCCAGGGCCAGCGCATCCATGTTATAAGAGTCCTTTATCTTGTAAAGTGCCGTTATCAGTTCAACGGGCCCGACTGCATAACCTAAGCGCAAACCGGCCAGCGAGAATGATTTCGAGAGTGTCCGCATCACCAGAGTATTACGGTTATTTTGCGCCAGTGCCAGCGCCATACAGTTGCAATCAGCAAAATCAACATAAGCCTCGTCAACCACAACCACACCTGCAAACTCTGAGCAGAAGTCGGCGATCGTGCTGATGCTGTGCAGCAGGCTGGTGGGAGCATTCGGATTGGTAATCAGAAAAAGATCGGCCGCATAATCAGCAGGCATACGCCAACTGAAATCGGGATTCAAATCAACAGGATGCCGCCTGGCCGCCCGGATATCAGAGAGCACGGGATAGAGCGAATAGGAGGGCTCAAAATATCCGATCGTCCCTTTATGTTCAACAAACGCACGGGTACAAAGAGCTAAAATTTCATCCGAACCATTACCGACAAATACCTGCTCTATCGAACATCCATGAATTGCCGAGATTCGTTCGCGCACACGCATGCAGACCGGATCAGGATAAAGCCGCAGTCTCTCGCAGTTGAAGGTACTCAGAGCTGCACAGACCATGGGCGATGGTGGATAGGGATTTTCATTGGTGTTAAGTTTTATCACGGAGTTGTCGCGAGGCTGCTCACCAGGGGCGTAAGCTTGTAAACTTTGTACATTCTTGCATATCATAAGGAACTCCCAATCCTGCGGTGACTGCATTAAGTCAGCAGTATAACCAAAACTCCGACTGCAATGCAATAAACACCAAAAACCCAGAAAATGCCGGTACGCAGTATCCGCACCAGCAGCTTGATAGCAATATAACCCACAGTTGCACCGACGAGGGCACCGAATATCAGCAGCCAGGCGCTGAAGCCGGTCTGCGCTGGCGGAACACGCAGCAGGTCCAGCACAGCCGCTCCGCAAAGCAAGGGAATCGACATCAGAAAAGAGAACTCAGCCGCCTTTTCCGGTGCTACTCCGCATGCCCGTGCCGCCGTGATTGTCATACCGGAACGGCTGACTCCGGGCAGGATGGCAAGTGCCTGCGCCAAACCTATCTTCAATGCACAGGGAGCAGATACCTCATTGCATCGGGCGTGTATCCAGCGTGAGGCAATCAACACCGTACCGGTGAACATTAGTAGAGCGCCGGTCACACGCGATGATTCAAAAACGGCATCTATTTTCACGTGAAACAGAGTGTAGACGATCACCGCCGGCAATGCGGAGACAATCAAACTCCATCCCATCCAGCGGGCCTGCGTGTCGCCTCGATATATATCGCGCAACAGATTTAAAATCGATCGGCGATAAAAGATGAAAATCGAGAGGAGAGTGCCGATATGCAACCAAACTTCAAGGCGTACACCAGGGTCACTGACACCCAACAGCCGTTGTGCAACAACCAAATGACCGGAACTGCTGACCGGCAGAAATTCAGTCAAACCCTGTACAACAGCCAGAACTGTTACATCAATAATATCTTGCATGGGCATATCATAACAAAAAAAAGGCCACCTCGTCAGGTGACCTTCAATAAAAAATGGCGGCAACCCTATAACCCTAAAAACGGGAATGATCTAACCACGAAATACACGAAACACACGAAAACACTGTTCGAACTATTGATTTGTAACCTAACCCATGAGGTGAATATGGTT
>CAYOQJ010000097.1:0-60155 GCA_964406095.1 uncultured Lentisphaeraceae bacterium | reverse complement strand
TTGCCGGAGCGATAAAATGGTCGCGTCTTGAAATCAATTGTCAGCCTGGCTGATAAATAAGTTTATAAACGGAGATGATTAATGAAATGTTTGAAAGCACTAGCATCCCATAGGGATGTTGGAATATACTTAAATTCCACCGTAAGCACCTATTATGCGGGGAGGGTGAAAATTAAAACAACCGAGTTAATGAAAAATTTTTTTGTCGCACTGAGTGGCACTCTGTTCTTTACAACAGTTTCAAATCTGAAAGCTGAACGTTTTGAAGTTGGTTCGGACAAACCGTACAAGACGATATCATCGGCGTTGGAACGCATGCGTGATGGTGATCTATGTATGGTGAGTGAGGGAATTTATCGAGAGTCAATCGAGATTAAAAACAACAATATCAAGTTAGTAGGTGAAGGTCACGTGATCATAAGTGGATGTGATATCATGACCGGATTGAAGCCTTGTGAAGTCAACGGCGTGTTGGCACTCAAGGGGGTCACGGATTCACCCGTTTACGACCTGTTTTGCGGCGGGCGATATCTTATGCCGGCGCGCTTTCCGGATAAAACTGCTCCTATGACCTCTAATGAAGATTGGACTGAGAGTTTTATCGGTTCACAGGGTAGTATCAATGTTCCGGCACTGCAGCATACCCGCGGCAAACTCTCTGATGGCTATTATGTGGGCATGCACGGCAGTGTCAGGGCTCAGCACGGTAAACTTTCCAGTTGGTACTCAATAACCTTGCCTATCACCAATGTTACTGATGACGGATATATCTGCGTTGACGCGGACAACGCCTCATCCGGTTTTCTGGGACAATTCGGACTTGGTAAAGGACTCGGTTACATCATCGGAGCCAAAGCCGTTCTCGATACTCCCGGGGAATGGTATTCGGATGGCAGGCAGCTGTATATCGTTCCAACTGATGGCTCAGACAACAGTTATGAATTCCGTACCCGCCTGTATGGAGCGCTTGTCAGTGGAAACAATGTACATCTTGAAAACATCTGTTTCAAAGCCGCAACGTCACACATCAGTGGAGATCATGTCAATTTACGAAAATGTGCCTTTGAATATATCTCTCCATTTCAGCACAACGCTAACGATAATCCGCAGAATAAACGCGGTCAGAGTCTGGTCAGCGGCTGGGGAGATCATGAAAACGGCACAGCTGGTGTTTATGTGACAGGAGATCATTTTACTGCGGAAAACTGTCGTTTCTCTAAAAGCTGGTGGTGCGGAATTACGGTTCGTGGCAGCAATGCCCGGATTGAGAATTGTGTCGTTGAGGATATGAACTGGATTGCCAAACGCTGCGCCGGAATTTTTTCGTGGGGCGATAGCAACATTGTTAGGCACTGTACGCTGAGGAATCTGGGAGGCGCTGGAATCGAGGGCGGCAACGCTGGCTGGATAGAGCAATATGCTAAAAACAATATCTGGGAATATAACTATCTTGAAAATGTCTGCCGGATGATTGTGGACCAGGGTTTTTTTTATGTGAATCATCAGGCCGGGGATAATCCCAAAGCCAATTCTGTCTGGCGATACAACGTTGGCAAAGGTTCACGCGGTCCGCTTAAAGGTGAGTGGACAAATACAACCGTTGGCTACTATGTGGATAACTCATCTTCCGGATATCACATTCATAATAATATCGCCGTTGATGCCAATGAAGCTATTCGTTATAACGATACACAGGATGGTCCCAAAGCTGGCAAAGATATACTATATCATAACAACACCTTTTATAACTGTGATGAGCTTGGTTTCGGGTGTTGGTCCAGAGGCAAAAAGGCCCAAACTGATGCGGAAGTAATGCTGATCAATAATCTTTCGCTGCCAAAAACAGAATTAGACTTTAATCTGCGTGCCAAACAATATAACTGGAAAAATAATCTGCAGCACCAGCCTGATTCAGCTGTGAAAAATCCCGCAAAAATGGATTTCACCCCTGTAACGGACAACTTGAAAACCGGCGGCATACCCGTGCGTGGACAGACGATAAAATATATCGGCGCCATTGACCCGGAAAAGGGAATGTGGAATTACGGTGCGGATGAATCCGAACTGCCTTGAAAAATTGTCAGGCGAGTGGTCCACTCTAAATTTTTCTCTGTCAAAAAAACCGTTGTAATTGTATGCTTGTGTTACTTTTTTAATTTAAATGGAGGTACTGCATGCGTTGGGTTATGTCGTTTCTTGTATTAGTGACCGCATTTTTGTGCGGCTGTTCCCTGCTGAATATCCGGAAAGGCACCGACCTTAAGGCGCCCGTTGCCCTGAGGGTTGAAAATATGGCTTCGCCGGTTGGCATTGATGTGCAGAAGCCGCGTCTGAGCTGGAAGCTGGTGGCCGGCCGGGGACGTTTTAATCTTAAACAGCATTCATATCAGATAAAGGTGGCCGATTCTCTCGAAAAACTCGAAATCGGAACAATATGGAACAGCGGACGCGTGGTTTCGGAAGCGCAATTCAATATTCGCTATGACGGCGAGGAATTACGCAGTTCGCAACGTTATTACTGGAAGGTGCGGGTGTGGAGTTCCGCTCAGGCTGAACCGACTGATTGGAGTGAGCCCGTTTGCTGGGTGACCGGTATCATGCAACCGCATGAATGGCGTGCACAGTGGATCGGACCAAACAAAATCACACGTCCCGATTATGATCTGAAGGGAGCCCGCTGGATTTGGCACGGTTTCGACCAGACATTAGAAGATTGTGCCGCAGGTAACACTTTCTACTACGCCTCCTTTAAGGCCCCTAATGATGTCAGCACACGTAATATTATCATGGCATTGACCGCCGATGACACCTATGAGGTATACATTAACGGTGAACTGGCTGCAAAATGTTGGGGCCACCTTAATGACTGGAAATGGATGCGTTTCATCGCTGTCGGACGTTATTTGAAACCGGGAAAAAACACCATCGCGGTACGGGTGGAGAACAAGAAACGCGGTCCCACCGGGATGTTGATGGTTATCAGAGATGAACGTTATGTTCTGCTGCGCAGCGATAGTACATGGAGGGCTGCCAGAAACAGAGGCAAAGATTGGTTTAAACCTGAGACCGCCGCAAGAGCCGAATACGCAACAGTAAAGATTGCCGGCGAGGCTGATTGCGCACCGTGGGGCAAAATAGAACGCCGTTTTGAAAATACAACCCCGGCTTTCGAGAAGAGCTTTGCGGTTGTCGATAAACCCTTTGAACGGGCGGTGCTGCACATTAGCGGATTGGGTTTTTACGAAGCCTCACTCAACGGTGAAAAAATCGGATGCAAGGTGCTGGATCCCAACCCCACCAGGTATGATCGGCGAGTTCTTTACTCCAGTTATGATATCTCAGATTCTCTACGCACGGGGCTGAACGACATTGCAGTGACGCTGGGTCACGGCTGGTACGATCTGCGCTCGGTTTCGGTTTGGAATTTTGACAACGCTCCCTGGCGTGATTTCCCGCGTATGATCGCGCAACTTGAAATTCACTACGCAGATGGAACAACTCAGCGTGTCTGTTCCGATTCAACTTGGCGTCAGATCAATACGCCGCTCGGCTACGATTGTATTCGTGAAGGCGTGGTGGTTGGTAAAAACCATCCTGATGCTCCTGATTTAACCCGGCAGGTTGTGATGGCCGAGGTTGTCAACGCACCCGAAGGCCGACTCTCGGCATCCATGTTGCCACCAACCGTGGTTTCACAACGCTTTAAACCGGCAAGTGTCAGAAAACTGGATGACAAACGTTGGCTGGTTGATTTCGGTCAGAATATGGCCGGCTGGGTTGATATCAAAGTTGAAGGACAATCAGAGGGTGATGTTATAACTCTGCTTTACGGTGAACGCATCAATGAGGACGGTACTCTGAATAACAAGAGTATCAGCGCACACTTCCGTTATCCGGCTTCAACCGCCCTGGTTAAAGATGGTTATTTTCAGAAGGATCACATTATCTGCGACGGTCGGGATGGTTGGGTCGAATATCCTCATTTCGTCTATTACGGCTTTCAGTATGTAGAGATCGAGGGACTCAGCAAGCGACCCGACACGGATAACATTGCGGCTTCAGTTGTTCAAACTGACTTCAAACAGTGCGGCAGCTTTCACTGCTCAAATGAGCTGCTGAATAAACTGCAGCGTGCCGCTGTATGGGCCTATATAGGCAATTTCTCCAATGGCTATCCGACAGATTGTCCACATCGTGAAAAGAATGGATGGACCGGTGATGCCTCGCTGGCAGCTGAGATGGGTATGTATAACTTCGATAACACCGCGGCATACGAAAAATGGATTCAGGATATCATGGACGAACAGCGTCCGGATGGAAACTTCGCCGCGATTATTCCTACCAGCGGGTGGGGATATAAATGGGGTAACGGCCCTGCCTGGGACAGCGCGTTGCTTACAATACCCTGGGCGTTGTATATTTACAAAGGTGATCTTTCCATACTTGAGCACGCCTACGACAGCATGCGTAAATATGTCGATTATATGACCTCGAAATCCAGCGGACATCTGGTGACTCACGGACTCGGTGACTGGGTGCCGGCAAAGTCAAAAGTGCCCGCTGAGATTACCTCATCCGCTTATTTTTATATGGATGCACTTATTGTATCGCGTAGCGCAAAGTTGCTCGGCAAAGAGAACGACGCGCGTAACTACGCAAATCTGGCGGAACGTATTAAACGGGCATTCAATGCCAGGCACTACAAAGGCGACGGTATCTACTCGATCGGAACTCAAACCGCTCTCTCCTGCGCACTGCACCAGGGTATCGCGGCGGATGATATGATCGATCCAACGCGTCGCGCTCTGATCAAATTGGTGGAGGAACGCGACAAGTGTGTAATGGATTTTGGCATTCTTGGCTCGAAGTATATATTCCGTTCGCTGAGTGATGCCGGGCGCTCGGATATTGCTTACCGGATGCTTTGCAGCACCAATATGCCCTCCTTCGGCAGATGGATAACCGAGGAAAACGCCACCACCCTCTGGGAGGACTGGGAGAAGGGGCAATCACGCAACCATATTATGTTCGGAGACTTTTCCGCTTGGCTGTATCAATATCTGGGCGGCATCCGCTTGAGTGATGATGTCAGCGCTGTAGCCAGCAGGATTGACTCCACGAAGATTGCTTTCAAAGAGTTTATCATTGCTCCTGAACCGGTGGAGGATTTAACCCACGTTCGGGCGCATCATGATTCACCCTACGGAGTTATAGCATCCGAATGGAAGATTGAAGATGGTGAATTCACGCTGAAAGTCTCCATCCCGGTCAATACAACCGCAACCATCTATCTTCCGGTGACACCGGGAACAGATGGCATTGAAAGCAGTGTGCCGGAGGTGCAATCAGACCGTGCGCGCGCGGCTTTTGCAGTTGGGTCGGGTGACTATGTTTTCAAAACTCCGATCTGAGCTTTTCGCGCCTGTGTGCTTAAGGATTCGCATTCAGAATGAACACCGGGTTTCAGATAAAATCCCGTTTTAAACCGACTGGTGATCAGCCGGCAGCGATCGAAAAGATCGTCGCCGGATTGCGTGACGGCCTGGAAAAACTGGTGTTGGAAGGTGTGACCGGTTCAGGTAAAACCTTCACAATGGCCAACATCATCGCTCAGTGGGGTAAACCCACTCTTGTGCTTTCACATAATAAAACGCTGGCAGCACAGCTCTTTGCTGAATTGAAAGGTTTTTTCCCCAATAACGCGGTCGAATACTTCATCAGCTACTACGACTATTATCAGCCTGAGGCTTATATTCCCCAAACCGACACCTACATTGAAAAAGATGCCTCCATCAACGAAGAGATTGAGCGCTATCGATTATCCGCCACTAATTCACTGTTGGGACGTGGCGATGTGATTATAGTCGCTTCAGTCTCTTGTATCTATGGACTGGGTTGCCCGGAAGATTACCGTGAGATGCTGGTCGATCTGCGTGCGGGTACAGAATTGGAACGTGATGCCGTTTTGACAAAACTGGTCGATATTCAATACACCCGTAACGATTATGAATCTTCACCCGGAACATTTCGCGTGCGAGGCGACACCGTTGATATTTTTCCTTCCTACGAGAAGATCGGCTATCGCATATCGTTTTTCGGTGATCAAATCGAAGATATCCGCCGCTTTGAACCGGTAAGCGGTAAAACGGGAGCACCGCTGCTGCGGGCGATCATTTCGCCAGCCAAACATTTCGTTATGCCGCAGGAAAAGGTGGTGGCGGCACTCGATGATATTTATGCCGAACTTGACGAACGTGTTGCGTGGTTTGAAAAGCACGGCAAACTGATCGAAGCACAAAGAATCAAACAACGCACCGAATTCGACATGGAGATGCTCAGAGAACTGAATTACTGTAGCGGAATAGAAAACTACTCACGTCATCTGGCGCGCCGCCGACCCGATGAGACTCCAGCCTGCCTGCTTGATTACTTCGACGGTGAATTCCTGACAATCATCGATGAATCTCATGTAACACTGCCGCAGTTACGCGCCATGTACAACGGCGATCGGGCCCGCAAAAACACTCTGATCGAGCATGGCTTCCGGCTACCATCGGCACGGGACAACCGTCCGCTTAATTTTGAAGAGTTTATGTGTAAAACCAGCGCAATCATATTTGCCTCCGCCACACCGGCTTTTTATGAGCGCGAAACGAGCGATCTCCTCGCTCAACAGATCATCAGGCCTACCGGCTTGCTTGACCCGCCTGTTGAAGTGCGTCCGCTGAAGAATCAGGTTGATGATCTGATGGAACAGATTCAACGCACAGTGGAAACGGGGGGTCGGGTTTTGGTTACCACCCTCACCAAGCGCAGTTCGGAAGATCTGACTTCCTATCTGCGGGAAACCGGCGTGCGAGTGGAGTATCTGCATAGCGATATCGACGCAATCGAGCGGGTTGAGATTCTGGGACGGCTGCGCGCTGGTGAATTTGACTGTCTGATTGGCATAAATCTGTTGCGTGAAGGACTCGATTTGCCGGAAGTTTCACTGGTGGCGGTGCTGGATGCCGACAAAGAGGGTTTTCTGCGGTCGGCCACAGCTCTGATGCAGACCGCCGGACGGGCCGCCCGGCACGTGAAAGGTCGGGTTGTGCTCTATGCCGACAGGATCACCGTCGCCATGCGCGAAATGATCGATATCACCTCCGACCGCAGAACGCGTCAGAAACAATATAATGCCGCATACGGCATTACACCACGCAGTGTGATTCGCGAGATCAATGAAACAATGGCTGTTTATCGCGAAGGCAAGCGCATTGAAAGGTCGATTGTCGCGACAACCGATGAACACTACGACATACATGAAGCTGTCAATCAGCTGGAGCGTGAGATGATCGCTGCCGCCGATGCTCTTGAATTCGAGCGCGCCGCAGTTTTGCGTGATGAAATCAAAGAGCTTAAACAAATGCTTTAAAAAATCGGCGGCGGGATGGAATCACCGGTGTTCCACCTCGCAGATTCGGCATGAAACCGGAGTTGCCGGAGCACCACCCGGCATAGCGTAGCAACGGGTCTGACAAGGTCGTTGTGCTGAGTTTTGAATTTTTTTTTATTTATCTGCTTGACTATCCGGATATGCCTTTCTACCCTATCTCGAAACTGGTAATATTTGTGTGATAATGTGATCATGCAATAGTTATGGGAAAATGATACAAGGAAACTACTTATGAAGATGAATACACCGGTAAGTCAACTGTTGTCAAGAAAAGGAAGCGAAATTTTTAAGATTACACCGGATGAGAGTGTGTACAATGCAGTCAAGCTGATGGATGAGAAGGCCGTTGGCTCTCTGCTGGTACTTGATGATAATGAGCAACTTATCGGAATTTTTTCTGAACGTGATTGTTTTCGCAAAGTGGTGCTGGAGGGGCGTCGTTCGATGGATGTCAAGGTGAGTGAGGTGATGACTAAAAAGGTCATTTACGTTTCACCGGATAACACGGTCGATGAATGTATGGCCCTGATGACCGAAAAACGGTTCAGGCACCTGCCGGTGATTGATGACAAGGGTTCGATTCTCGGCGTGATTTCCAGCGGTGACCTGGTTAAACATGTTGCCTCGGAAGAAGAGTTTCTTATTCAGAATCTTGAGAAGTACATCCAAGGTTCGCTTTGAGAGAACTGCGGTTTTTAAGTACTGATTCTCCCGTTACGGCATCGATTATGTTTTGATGCTGGACACCAACTCATAAACCTGAAGCATCTTTGTGCTTCTTCAGGAGGTATAAATGTCGATTGATGATTCAAACGCGGGTGGCTGCGCATGTGCATGTTCTTGTTCGGAACCGCCCACAGAAGCTGAACAGATATCTCGGTTGGATGAGGTGATAGCGGAGTATCGCGACAAAGCGGGGGGATTGATTCCGGCACTTCAGATAGCTCAGTCGCTCTTTGGATATCTGCCTGATACAGTAGTCAACCGCATTGCCGAAGGTTTTGGTAAAACCGTCAGCGAGGTGGCAGGCATCATCTCATTTTACTCCTTTTTTACGCGCAATCCGCGCGGAAAATATCTTATCCGTGTATGTCTCGGAACCGCCTGCTATGTCCGCGGCGGCAAAGAGGTGCTGGATGCTCTCAAAAAGAAACTTTCGATCGATGTGGGCGAAACAACCGAGGACCGTTTGTTTTCGCTTGAAGTGGGCCGCTGTTTCGGAGCCTGCGGCATGGCGCCGGTTGTGATGGTCAATGACGAAACCTATCAGAGAGTTAAACCCGCACGTATCAATGAGCTGCTGATGCAGGTTTCAGCTGATGACAATGAGTCTGAACAGGGGGATGCACAATGAGCGACAATAAGTTGACAAAAATTTGCACGGCATCGGATTTAACAGCTCTGCGTGAAAAACTGCAGGCCGAGACTCAAAACACCGCACAACAGCAGAAAAAACAGATTCTGGTTTGTTTTGGCGGCAGTTGTCTGGCCTCCGGTGCCATGCAGTTCCGTGACGCACTGCGTGACGAGCTGGAAAAGGCGGGACTCTCCGAACAAGTGGCGATTGTGGAAACCGGCTGTATGGGTCCATGCGTGGCTGGCCCGGTGGCACTGATCGGCGAAGATCGCACCTTTTATCAGAGTCTTAAAGCGGAGGATGCAGCGGAGATCGTTCAATCGCATATCATCGGCGGTAAACGTGTTGAACGATTGCTTGCCAGTTCAGCCGACGGCAAGGTGCCGACACCTCGTCAGCAAGATATGGATTTCTTTAAACGTCAGACCCGGATTGTGTTGCGTAACTGTGGCTGGATTGATCCAATGCGCATTCATGAGACTATTGAGCGCGATGGCTATGCCGCATTGGCGCGGGCACTCAGTGAACTGTCGCCTGATCAGATTGTAGAAGAGATGGAACTTTCCGGATTACGGGGCCGGGGTGGGGCCGGTTTCCCGACCTTTCTCAAGTGGAAGTTCGCCAAGGATTGTCCCTCTGAGACACGCTACGTGCTGTGTAATGCGGATGAAGGTGATCCCGGAGCTTATATGGATCGCTCAGTACTGGAGGGGGACCCGCATGCTGTGATCGAAGGAATGGCACTGGCGGCTTACGCCATCGGTGCCCGACAGGGTTATGTGTATGTGCGGGCGGAGTATCCGTTGGCAGTCGAACGTCTGAACATAGCTATCGAACAGGCACGCGCCTGTGGTCTGCTGGGTGAAAAGATTTTAGGCAGTGAGTTTTGCTTCGATCTGGAGATACGTATGGGCTCCGGCGCGTTTGTCTGCGGTGAGGAAACCGCGTTGATAGCTTCTATCGAAGGTAAACGCGGTGAGCCGCGTCCGCGTCCGCCATTTCCCGCGCACAAGGGTTTATGGGGTAAGCCTACCGTCCTTAACAATGTTGAAACTTATGCCAATGTGCCGGCGATAATTCTTAAAGGCGGCGAATGGTATGCCGAACTAGGCACAGCGAAAAGCAAAGGTACCAAGGTTTTCGCGCTGGCGGGTGCTGTGAAAAATACCGGTTTGGTGGAGGTGCCGATCGGCACCTCTCTGGGTGAGCTGGTTTATGATATCGGCGGCGGCATTCCGAACGGTAAAAACTATAAGGCGGCACAGATCGGAGGACCATCGGGAGGGTGTATTCCGCGTGAACACCTCAATGTGCCGCTGGATTATGAGTCGCTGGCTGAATTGGGCGCAATAATCGGTTCAGGCGGTCTGATTGTGATGGATGAAGACACCTGTATGGTGGATGTGGCACGCTTTTTCATTGAGTTTGTGCAGGAGGAAAGCTGCGGCAAGTGTGTGCCCTGTCGTGTTGGAACACGTCGGATGCTCGAGATTCTCGACCGAATCTGCACCGGTAAAGGCGAGATAGAGGATATCGACCGGTTGATCGAGCTGGGTGAATTCATTAAAAAGGCTTCACTGTGCGGACTTGGTCAAACTGCACCTAATCCGGTTCTCTCCACAATTCGCCACTTCCGCAAAGAGTATGAACAACATATCATTGACAAGCATTGCGCAGCAGGGGTATGTCCTGAACTGGTGCGAGCACCCTGCCTGAGCGCCTGCCCATGCGGCGTGGATGTGCCGGGCTTCGTCTCGCTGGTTGGTGACCAACGTTACGAAGAGGCACTCAAGTTGCATCGTGAACGCAATCCTTTCGCCTCGGTCTGTGCGCGGGTCTGTTTCCACACTTGCGAGGATAAGTGTCGCCGGGCAAGTCTTGATGCGCCGGTTTCCATCCGTGCAATCAAACGGTTCATGGTGGATCAGGAGGTTACACCGCAGGTGCCGGAGGTTCATGAAAACACTGAAAATGCAAGTCGCCGGATCGCCATTGTCGGAGCCGGTCCGGCCGGCTTGTCATGCGCCTATTTTCTGGCGCGACTGGGTTACAAGCCGGTTGTTTTTGAGAGTGAGCCACGTCCCGGCGGGATGCTGGTCCAGGCCATACCAGCCTATCGGTTGCCGCGTGAGGAGCTGGCACGAGAAATCCGCCTGATCGAAGAACTCGGTGTTGATATCAGAACCAGACAGAGTCTTGGTCGTGATTTCACCCTTCAAAGTCTGAAAGAGAGTGGTTTTGAACTTGTTTATCTGGCAGTCGGTGCTCCTCAGGGTGTCGACTTGCAGGTTGCTGGCAATGATGCCGACGGTGTGACCGAAGCGATGAGCTTTTTGCGTGAGTACAATATCCGCGGTTCGGTGCCAGTGGGACAGAAGGTTGCAGTGATCGGTGGCGGTAACGCGGCGATCGATGCAGCCCGCACCGCGTTGCGACTGGGTGCTGAAGAGGTAACGGTTATCTATCGTCGCACACGTGGTCAAATGCCAGCCTACGCGGAGGAGATTGAAGATGCTTTGCTTGAAGGTGTCAAACTGCGTACCTTGCTTAATCCCGCGGAATTTGTAATTGAAAACGGCAGGGTGAGCGGAGTGAAATGCCGACCGATGAAGCTGGGTGAGTTCGATCGCTCCGGACGACGCCGAGCACGGGATGATCAGGATGTTGAGGACGAAATCGTGCAGGCGGATCAGGTGATCATGGCGATAGGCCAGTCTCTAGACCGTAATATGGTATGTTCCGGGATCGACGTGGAGTTCGACGACAAAGGGTGGGTCAAAGCCGACCCGCGTAACGGTGCAACCTCAATACCTTGGTTGTTCGCCGGGGGTGACGCCGTAACCGGTCCTTCTTCGGTAGCGGAAGCCATCGGAGCCGGTGAAAAAGCGGCGGTGGCAATGGATGCTCACTTGACCGGTAACAAACACGCTTTCTGGCGTGGTTACCGCGATCGCGGAGTGCACTTCGATCCCGATGCCGACCCACTCAATTATGCGCGTGAGAAACTGCCGACCATTGCGGTTGCGAAACGACGTCATAATTTCAATGAGGTGGAACAGCCCTGGACTGAGGCTGCCGCCATACGGCAGGCCAGAAGATGTTTGCGTTGCGATTATGGCAAACAACCGTGCGGATGTGAATGTGAATAGATTTTAAGCGGAGATTCTAAGATGATTAACCTGAAAATTAACAATCAGCCGTTACAGGTTCCCGAAGGAGCCACAATTCTGGAAGCGGCCCGTCAGATCAATGTGCAAATACCCACGCTTTGCCATATGGAAAATCGCGAGCCAATCGGTGCCTGTAGGGTGTGTGTGGTTGAAGTTGAGGGTGCTAAAACCCTTATGGCCGCTTGTTCAACACCGGTAACCGAAGGTATGGTGGTTAAAACACACAGCAGGGCGGCGCGTTCGGCAAGGCGCAATGTGGTGGAGTTGTTGCTTTCAGAGCATGACGGCAACTGTCAGACCTGCGAACGCGGTAGCGATTGCGAATTGCGGAAACTGGCTGAAGAGATGGGTATCGGTGATGTGGTCTATGAAGGTGCCAAGGCCAGAGCGCATTTTGATGATTCAACCCCCGCCTTGGTGCGTGACAATGCCAAGTGCATCAAATGCCGCCGCTGTGTGACCGTCTGCAACGAAATTCAAGGTGTCGGTGCTCTATTTCCGCAGGATCGCGGTTTCGACACAATTATCGGGCCAGCCTTCGCACTTGATCTCAAGGATGTCGCCTGCGTGCAGTGCGGTCAATGTGCCGCAGTTTGTCCGGTAGGGGCTATAGTCGAAAAAAATAGCATCGATGATGTCTGGAAGACGATCGAAAATCCCGATTTGCATGTTGTTGTACAAACCGCTCCAGCCATCCGGGCGGCATTGGGTGAGGAGTTCGGACTGGAACCAGGCAGCCGGGTGACAGGCCAGATGGTCGCCGCACTGCGCCGTCTCGGTTTTGATGCGGTTTTCGACACCAACTTTACCGCCGACCTGACAATTATGGAAGAGGGTAACGAGCTGCTTACCCGTCTGAAGAAGGCTCTGGTGGACAAAGAGGATGTGGCTCTGCCGATGTTTACAAGTTGCTCGCCGGGGTGGATCAACTTTGCCGAGTTCTATTATCCGCAATTCCTGCCCAATATATCAACCTGTAAATCACCTCAGCAGATGTTCGGCGCGGTTGCTAAGAGTTATTATGCGCAAAAGATCGGAGTTGAACCGAAAAACATGGTGGTGGTTTCGGTAATGCCCTGCACCGCAAAGAAATTTGAGTGTCAACGACCCGAAATGACCGACAGCGGCGTACAGGATGTCGACTATGTACTGACTACCCGCGAGTTGGCCCGCATGATCAAGGAGGCCAGTCTTGATTTCAACAGCCTGCCGGATGAACAGATGGATGCACCGCTTGGTCTCTCCAGCGGAGCGGCGGATATTTTTGCCAACACCGGTGGTGTTATGGAAGCCGCGTTGCGTACCGCTTACGAAATTGTCACCGGTAGAGAACTGCCGGTTGATAACCTGCACATTAAGCCAGTGGCCGGTCTTGAAGGCATTAAACACGCTTCTCTTACGGTAACCGATACCCTCGCGGACTGGAAATTTCTTGAGGGGGTTGAGTTAAAAGTGGCTGTCTGCCATGGTCTCGGCAACACACGTAAGCTGCTTGAGTATATCAAACTGCATGGAACGCCCTATCACTTTGTCGAGGTGATGACCTGTCCGGGCGGTTGCATCGGCGGCGGCGGTCAACCGCGCTACACCGATGACTCAGTGCGCCTGAAAAGAATTGCAGGCATCTATGCGGAGGATGAAGGCAAAAAATTGCGTAAATCACATGAAAATCCAGACATACAAAAGCTGTATGCCGAGTTTCTGGGAGTTCCACTCGGTGATAAAGCGCACCATCTGCTGCATACTCATTACAAAGCCAAAAAAAAGACGGTTGAAGAAGTGCGTTAGTGCCTTACGAACCAACAACTGCAATAAAAAACAAGTTGTTTCTTTCTCACAGAGCCACAGAGTACACAGAGAATTTCTATAAACTCTGTGCTCTCTGTGGCTCTGTGAGAGATTCGGATGCCCCTGGGGCTTAAGGCACTTTGATCAGGACAGCAAGCCTGAGATATGCAAGGAGTCGGCTAGGCGTAAAAGCGGTTACGATAACGTGAGGGTGAGACACCGTTAAGCTTCTGAAAGAAGCGGCTGAAATAGAACTCATCGGTGAAACGGAGACGGTCCGCGATTTCCTTGATTTTAAGGTCGGTGCCAGTCACCAGTTGGATCGCCTCCTGGTTCAGGCGGCGGTTCAGGTATTCCTTGGGCGACATCTGCGTATTGTTCGAAAAAGCCATGGAAAAGGCGTGCAGACTCGTGCCGTGCGCTTTGGCCAGTTCCGAAATCCTCAAATCCGCTCCCAGCTTCTGCTCCACGAGGCTGAAGACCGTCGTGAATCTGGCGTGCGTCTCGAGATGCCAACAGAGCAGCGCATCCAGCGGCGGCAATACGCCCGCCAGCCAGTTGCCCACCTGTGCGTCCGCCTGTCTGCGAGCGTACTCGCTCAGGCAGGCACGCAGACAGGCGGGCTCTGCCCGCATTGGTTAGGGAGGGCCGGGTGCCATCCCGGCCGTTTCCGTGTGGGGTTTTGCAAGCACCTCGAATGTTAAAAGCAATCCGATCACAGCGGCAACCGCTAATCTTTGCTCTATGGATGACCCCGAGCTTGTACGAAGCCAACAGAATAACAGCGAGCCCGATCAGCATAATAACGTTTTTTTCGCGACTGTTTCATAAAATATTTCCTGTCGCATTTTTATTTTATGGAACAGATGACCGCCTCTCAATACAGCCGGGACGGCTGTGCTACTTTAGTCTATTGCTTGCCGATCGTGGCGGCGGCGGCCTCCTGCTGACGCCGGGCCAGAAGTTTCCGCATCTTCGCGACGACCTCCCTGTACTCGGGATTGTCCGCAACATTTCGGTTTTCCGCCGGATCTTTCTCCAGGTCGTAGAACATCTCGGCTTTACCGCCGCCATAGCTCGTATAGTTAAACCGCTCTGTGATGACCGCATCCCCCGCTGCAAAGCGACTGTAGGCGACCTCCCGGAAGGGTTCGCCGGGGCGATCAAGCAGCACCTCGAAACTGCGCCCCTGCACCGTTGCCGGCACCGCGATCCCCGCCAGCGAACACAATGTCGGAAAAATGTCGGATGTTTCAACAAGCGCCGCGCTGCTCCCCCCCTGCCTGCCGGGCACCCGCACGATCAGCGGCACACGGGTGGAGAGATGCATGGTGTTGTGCTTGCCCCAGAAGTTATGCTCGCCGAGATGCCAGCCGTGGTCGCCCCAGAGCACGACAACGGTGCTCTCCGCCAGCCCCAGCCGGTCGAGCTCGCCGAGGAGCTCGCCGACCAGTTGGTCCACATAACTGACGCAGGCCAGGTAGCCGTGGCGCATCACGCGGTGAAATTCATCGGAGTTTTCATCAAGATCCGCGAGGTGATAGGAGCGGAACTCGCCGCTGCCCTTCAGCTCACCGGGTGCGCTCTCAGGGCGGCTGCGGTTGCCGGCAATCTGAACCGTGTCGCGCCCGTAGAGATCCCAGTACCGCTTCGGCGCGTAGAAGGGCAGATGGGGCCGCGTGAAGCCGCAGGCAAGAAAGAACGGTTTGCCGGAGTGTTTGAGGCGCTGGAGATCCGAGACAGTCTTGCGAGCGACGCGCCCGTCGGGATAGGCGTCGTCCGCCACATCCGGAGCCTCGTAGAAACGGCCGCGCCCCCGCTTCGATTTATGACGGATGGTCTCCGGATCGTGGCTCTCATCATAGGCTCCCGCACTCCAGGCGGGTTCACTCCAGCTCCGGTCCTCGCAGTCATCCCTGTGGTGAAACACCTTGCCGTTGGAGAGAGCCGTGTATCCCGTACGCTTAAATAGCTCGGGCAGAGTGACCGCGTCCGGAGCGTCTTTTTGCGCATAGGTGTTATAGTTGACAAACCGCTTCGAGGTCGGCAGGATGCCGGTCATCAGGCTCGCGCGCGAAGCGCCGCAGACCGGGACCTGACAGTAGACGCGGGACAAGAGCATCCCCTGCGCCGCCAGCCTGTCGATGTTCGGCGTCTTGACCTGCTCACTGCCGTAGCAGCCCAGTTCCGGACGCAGATCGTCGATGGCGATGAAGAGAATGTTCGGTCTGGCCGCCGCATCGGCAGCGGCGGCAAAGGCGCACAGAAGCATACAGAGACATAAAGATGCGTGTTTTTGTGTCATGATTTTTTCATAATTGGCCACCGCGTATGGGATGCGTCTGTTCATAGTCGGAAGTATACCGCCCCCGCCCCCGGAACGCAAACGCAAACGGACTAAACCGCGGATGGTGATGGTGTCAGGGCACTTTGACAAAAAATGACAGAGGGTCACGGACGAAAACTGCCGGGAGAGCGTTTCAACTGGCGCTGGAAAACGGCGCTCATGTAGGGAGCGCTGGAAAAGCCGGTTTCGCGTGCGATAGTCGCGAGCTTCTTATCCGTGTTCCGCAGCAGTTCGATGGCCTGTTCAAGACGCACCCGTGTAATCTCATGGGCGATGCCATGCCCGGTGTGCTTCACAAAGGCGTCATGCAGTCTCCGGCGACATAATTTCGTGTGCGCAGTGACATCATCAACGCCGATCGCATCGCGGAAGTGATCCCGGATGAAGCTGACGGCGGTCGCGACATTCACATCGGGGATCGCCACCGCATCGGTGCTCTTGCGGATAACGAGACCTTTGGGTGCGATTCGCAGACACGTCCGGGGCGGTGGTTTACCCTGCAATATCCGTTCGAGCGCCTTTGTCGCTTCATACCCCAGCCCTTCCAGGTTGCAATCGACACTGCTCAAGGGCACGGAGGCGTTGTCGCACAGCAGCTCTTCGTTGTCGACCCCGCAGAGGGCGACCTGGGTCGGCACGCCCAGCAGAGCCATCTCGCAGGCCCGCAGGACAGTGGCCGCGCTCTGGTCATCCTGGGCCATGATGGCCAACGGAAACGCAAATGTCGGTAGCGTGCGGGCAAGCCACGGGACAAGGTTGTCGGCTTCCGCCGCGTCATCCGTGTTACGCGCATCGAGGCACCGGTAGTGCCTGTCCGCCGCCTTCACGGCGGCCTCGAATGCCAGACGGCGTTCGCATTCAACCCAGTTGTCCGTTAATCGCAGGAAGGCAAAGTTACTGTACCCGCGATCCACAAAATGCCGCACAACCAGCTTGCTGATGGCCTCGTTATCCAAGCCGACAGGCGGTAGTTGACCCTGTTTGCCGGTCGTTCCCTTGTTCAGGTTGACAAAGGGCAAACCGCTGGCTTTCACGTAGGCAGTCAGTTCGGGACGACGCGCATGGAAGAGCGTGACAATGCCATCCCCCTCCCAGTGACTGGGGAGGATACCGTAGTGACTGATGGAGCTGTCCAGGGACCACCCCGCCTCGCGGCAGTACCGGGCCACGCCGCGATGGATCTCGCGATCATAGTATCCCATGGCCAGCAGGACGCGCGTCTTTGGACGGCCCCAGTTTAATAATTTTTTGCGTGTTGCTTTTATTTGTTTTCCTTGACCGCTTCTTTCTGTACTCCATTCACCTCGCCCGTACCGGATTGTTGATGTCACCGGTGTAATCCAGAAGTTTTTTCTGATCCGTTCCGGTGAGGTTCCAATCCCCCAATTCTTCCCGGGTTTTTTGGGCGAGAGCCAACATCCGCTCAACCACCTCGGTGTGTTCGGCCGCCACATCCGTCTTCTCACCTATGTCCGCATCGAGATTATACAGAACGGGGTGTTCAAGATTCCGAAACCCGCCGAGCGCTCCTTTGGCCCAAAAAACCTTGGCCGGGGGAGTCCTGGGCAAATGAAGTTTCCATTTTCCTGCCCGCACGGCCTCCAGCGTGATGCCGTTATAATAGTAGAGAATTTCGTGCCCGCTTTCCAACGTTTTCCCTCTCAAGACACGGGAGATTTCAAGCCCATCGATCTTCCGGTCATCCGGCAACTCCGCTCCGGTGAAGTGGGCGATGGTTGGGAATATATCCATCGTCGAGCAAATCGCATCACTCACTTGCCCGGGGGGAATCGTGCCCGGCCATCTTGCGATGGCTGGCACGCGATGGCCGCCCTCGAAGGTATTGAACTTGGAACCCCTCAAGGGCCATGCCGAGCCAGCGGGTTCCCAATGCCCGTTGTCCGAAACAAGGAATACCAGGGTTTCCTCATCAATGCCCAGGTCTTTAATGGCTTTCAGAACCTCCCCGACATGCCAGTCAAGTTCCCGCATCAAAGCCGGATAAACTTTGTCGCCACCATTCTTCAAATGCCCCCGGATCGGTTGGTTCTGGTAAATTTCCCATTCCTCATCGGTGGCGAATTCACGGTTTGGATCCCAAGGACCATGGGCCAGGTAGTGCGCCAGATAGATAAAAAAAGGCTTTCCCTCCTTCTGGCTTTTTTTCATGAAGCCGACCGTCCTTTCCGTCAGCTTGATATGGATGTCCTGAAAGCGCGCCGCCGGCTCGACGACTTCGTCACCCTCTAGAACCGGATGGGTCCCGCGAACGGGGAAATTGCCCAGTGCCCCGTAGTACTCGTCGAAGCCATGCCGAAGGGGGTAAAACTTCCTGTCGTCGCCAAGGTGGCTCTTGCCGTACATGGCCGTCCGATAACCCAGCGGCTTGAGCAGTTCCGGGATCGTAATCTCGGACTGTTGCAGACCAATGTTCTGTCGGTAGTTCTCACCGAATTGTCTTCCGCTAGGGACGATCGGCAGGCCGCATCGGCTGGGGTATCTTCCGGTGAGCAAGGCAGCCCGACTGGGTGCGCAGACGCTGCAGGCGGATTGCCAGTCCGTGAAGCGAATCCCTTCCGCAGCCATCCGATCCATGTTGGGTGTCTGGATAGCGGGATCCCGCGCATCATAACAGCCAAGATCGTTGTAACCCACATCATCAACAAAGATGACCAGGATGTTGGGTCCTTTCTCCCCCGCCAGCCCTTGTCGGCTTGCCGTTGCGAGTACGCCCCGCCCGGTCTTCAGCGTCGCGCTGACGAGGTAAGGCATGACCCGGTCGCCGCCCTTGCATGCGATCGGAATCTCTCTGGTTTCGCCGACCGGAAGCGCGATATCGACAGAAGCAACCGCCAGCGTCGCGCCGTCGGCGGAGAGGTGCACTTTCCCGTTAATGGCTTTGCTGCCCAGGTTGCTGATCCGGACCACGGCCTGGCCCTCGGCCCGGAGTCCGAGCTGGTCAGGCACCTCCAGTGTCAGAGTTGCAAACTCGGCAAAATCAACCTTCCATGTCAAAGTGCCGCCCGGCACCGTGTCCAGCTCCCGGGTGATGGTCTGCTTGCCGAAACTGGCCGAGAGTGTGCCCTTGCGGTTCACCGGCAGGTCGGCAACCGTCACGGATCCCTTTTCCCCCGTTGTGTAGTCGCTGGTCTCCGGTAAGCTCAGTCGAACGGTTGCCGCAACGGGCTTGCCGTTATCTGAGGTATGGACCACGAGGGTGAAGGGATTCTCCATCCGGGCGGCGGCACCGACATAGGGATGGCTGTGAGCCACCCAGTCCTCCTGACCGCCTGCCAGGTCGGGGGCATCGCGCTTCGCTGAAATCGGGGTCAACACCCAGTTCCGCCCGGCCATGAACCCGTTGATCACGCCGCCCTTGATGCCCTCTCCGCCGGTGTTGTAGTAGGATGGCCCCACTTTGTTGATCAGCGTGGCGGCCTTCCAGGCGTTTGCACCTTGAGGGACTCCGGGATTGAGCCCCGTGTAAAATTGAAGGTTCGCCTCGGCGAGCGGCACAAGGGAGCTGTCATTGAGGAAATCGGCCAGTTCGAGGATATTCTCGGCCATCTGTCCGTAGTGTCCGGTGGCACCATGCAGCAGGTTCATGAAAAACTTCACCCCGCCATGCTCGGGGTCGCGGTAAACAGAGACGGGATGGATGCCCAGCGGATTGATTTCGGCTGCCTTCCGGACATAACGGTCGGTATAGGTCTTGACCACATTCAGCCACTTCGCGGCATCAGGGTGGTCGGGCATCAGTCTCAGTAGTTCGATGAAACCATTGACATTGAGGGCATCAATATGGCCCATGAACTTTCCACCCGCCTGACCGCACTCGATCGAAAGCGCCTCATCGTCGCCCTCAAACTCGAAGAAGGTGCCATAGACCCCCTCGATGGGATTGCGCCAGTCGTTGAACTGCCGATATGCGATGGAAGCGGCAAATTCAACCGCGCTCTCCAGATATTTCAACTCGCCGCTGATCCGGTACAGCAGCGTGCAGCCATGGAGAAACGGCAGCTTTTCCCTGGTTTTCAAAGTTTGAGGTTCGGTCCATGAATCAGGTTTATTGTAGAACATCCGCGCGAATTGCTGGTAGTTGTTCCACCCGGCGCGAATTTTGGATGGATCGGTTCGGAATTCCTTGAGCTTCGGGGTCCAGCGGGCCTTGTCGTAGTCGCGGACAGGATCGTAGTTGTCATCGCGCTGAGCCAGTTCATACTCCTCGGGAAGATGATAGGGCCGGAACGTCGCGCAGGTGTAGGCCAGCTTCGCGGCATCCAGATAGTTCTGCGCCTTTTCAGGGTTGAACGGCTTGACGCTTTCGTAGGCTTTGCAGAGCACGACCATGGCATACGCCATATCGTGCCAGCCGTAGACGTTGCCGGACCAGCCGCAGCCGTCATGCAAGGTATTGACCAGAATGGAGTGAGCGAAGCGCCCGTTGGTCTTCGGATCGTCGGTCTTTCGCTGGCAGGCGGTGATGTAGTCCGCTCCGAGAACGATGTAGTCGCGTATGCGTTTCTGATCTTCCGCAGAGAAGGCATCCTTCTGGTAGCGGTACAGCGAGATCAGCCCCATGGTGGTCATGCCGATGGACTGAATCTCGGAAAAATTCGACATGCAGTCGCGGTAGATGCCCTGCGGATGCGTCCCGTCGGGTGTCATCCAGCGGCCGTGAAATCTCAGTTTGCCGTTCAGGTAGGTGTTGGGTTCGCCATGGTTATGCCTGGCGTCAAGCTGCGTCAGGGCGATATCGACCATCTCGTATTGCATCAGCGGAGTCCTGCCGACGAAGAACGGATTGCTCTGCGTTTTTTCGACCTTCAGGGTGTATTTGCCGTCCGCCTTGACATCGGAAAAATCGAGCACCCACCAGTGAGACCCCCACTTCTCGCCCCAATACGCGGCCTGCCCCTGATGGACGATTGCATTGTCTTCAGCACGGTGCACAGTAAAGGCGGTGTCGTCCGCGATTTTCTGCCGGTCCAGATCCCTGATATATGCGCGCTTGCTCGATTCGGTCTGGTAGCCGAGCTGCGATGACAGAAGGCTCACCCGGTGAGGAGAGCGCGAGTCATCCACAACGAAAGACCCGGTGCGGTTGCTCTTATCGTCTTTGAGTGTTCCTTCCATGCGCCAGTAGGCCACCAACCCCGCGGTGCCGAGGATCAACGGAGCATAGTGCTCCTTCAGGGCAAGGCCCTTGCCGACAGGGGCGGCGTGCGCGGCCGCCTCTTCCGCTGTCAGCGCCCGGCTGTAGACGGCGACTTCGCCCGCGCTCATAGTGCACCACTCCGCTCCGGCCAGCGAAGACGCGCCGACCAAGAGGGGCAGGCCTTGCGCCTGTATATTGAAGCTTCCGCTCTTCTTTCCAAGAGAAACGCCGTTGAGATAAAGGGTCACTTCCTGCCCCTGCCAGGTGAGCAAGGCATGATGCCAATTTTCCACGGCCAGCTTTCCGCCGGGCACCGGGAAGATGACGGGTGCTCTTCCATTCCACATGACCAGTTGCGAGAGATCGTGCATGATGTGCAGGCTGAAGCGCACCGAGTTATCATTACGCATGGCGATCAGAGACGGATTATACGTCCGCCCCGGGATGCTGTTCAGCTTGAAGATCAGCTCGATGCTGGTCTGCGGCAGCTCCAGCTCAGATGCAGCGCCCAGGTTGACAAACCCGTTGTCGTAAAGCTCTACGGCGCGGCTGCCGCCGGGACCGGCCACGTAGCGGGTCCTGCCCCACTCCTCTGCCGCCGGCCCGGCCTGAGCGGCGTGAAAACCGGCGAGTGCAACGGCACACAGCGCCGCGGCCCGCATAAAGGTTCTGTTTCCGGATTGATGTATCATTGTGCCTCTCCTTTTTGCTGCCTGTTTCCCGCCAATTTCGACAGCACCTCTTTCACCCCTCTTCGCTCACAATGCGTCGAGCAGTGTCGATCCAGCGCCGAAACCGTTCCGGCTGATTCTGGCAGGTGTGCGTGTCTTTCAGAATGATTTCCATGCGCGTTCCACGCGCCTTGCGCAGCGCCTCGCGCAGATACGTTTCCAAGGCCGCTGTTTCAAAGTCGTTTGACAGGATAGCGGGGTCAGGCTTCCAGGAGAGGATGTACCTGTCCTGAACCTTTTCAGCGAATTTCTTGATGTCCGCAAAGGGCGAACAGGAGATGCGTCTGAGGTTTTGGACGGCGAACAGGTCATCGAGTTTGTTTTCCAGGGGCTCGCAACAGCCGTAGCCGGTCAGGCCGAACGGTGTCATCAGAGCCTTTTCATACGGCATCATGAATTCGGAGAACATTTCGGGGGAGACGTGGGAGAACTCCTGGGCTTCGCAGGAGGCCCAGATATCGGCAGGTCTGACATGATAGCCGTCAAAACCAGCGGCAGGCAGCTCTGATGTAAACCCGAGACCGCCGGTTGACTGGAGGCAGCCGCCGTTGTTCAGCGTGAAGAGGTTCTGCTGCTCGTACTGCTTGATCATGTCCAGGTTGAATTCCTGCAGACGCGCCATGGTTCGATGAACCAGATCGGGGCGCTCCGCCAGATCATAGAACAGGTTCATCATTCCGCCCCGCAGAGTGCAGTAGACGCTGGCAAGGTGAAACGAGCAATGCATCACGCCGGCCAGCCGCACATTCAGGATGTCGCCGATCGCGTCCCCAATCGCATGGTATTTCTCCAGGGTTTCCTTTTCGCAATAGGTTACGCGGGGCGTGGTATACCCGGTAAGCTCCGAGGTATCGCGGAGTATCTCCTGGCCGTGGTCGGCCTGCTGCTCCCCAAGCTGACGATTAGCCTCCCATAAGGTGGGAATAAAACCGGAGACGGGGTTCAACTCCCACCCCGTCACCGGACTGACCAGCCCGGTGTGAAAGCAAAAGGTCGTTGTTCGATGAACACCCTGCTGCGGCACAAACGAAGCATAGTCGATCAGCCCGGGAACCAGAAACTCCGGCTCCACCACACTGTCGTCCCGCAGGTAGTCCGCCTGAAAGATTTGCGCAAGCAGCTTGTACTCCACCTCGCGGGCCGTCTCGTCCGCGCATTGCAACAGCGATGCCGGCAGCAACTCCTCCCAGCTCCCTTCGGGGTAGACCAGAATCATGGGGCGGCCGGCCTTTAAGGCATTGTGCCGGTACCACTCGCGCCGTGTCGCCTCGTTCTCTTCAGTGGCACTCAGCTCAGCCACGCGCTGAGCCAGCGCCCTAAGGCGCGTGCGTTCTTCTCGTGTGATCGTTATCATGGGATTCTCTGAACTACAGGTGACAGACCAATGATTCTCCGTCCGTGAGCCGGCAAGGCACGTTCAGCGGACAGTTTTTGTCCCGATACCTAATCGTGTTAATCTCGAGTGTGCCGGCGTGGAGGTTCAGCGTCAATCGGCAACCCCTCTCTTCCTGCACAAGGGTGTAGCTGCCCCAGGCGTTGCCGGTGGACCAGAAGAAGGTTCCCGGACGGCCGAGACAGAGCCTTTTTTCCACAGCGGAATAGTTGAATCCGCTCCAGGCCGGCAGACCGCCCCAGGCCGCCAGGGGCCGGGCATAGTGATGTCCGCATTCGGCCTCGTCGTACGGGTTGCGCTTAAGCCCGTCGTAGCGGTCGCGAACCGCCTTGAAACAGGCGAGCCCTTCGCCCTCCATGCCCTCGTACAGCATGTGGACAGCCGTGCTGTACTCGAAGCCGGTCATCACTTCGTTGCAATAGGGGAAGGGATGTTTCGGCCGGTTTCCGTGCGGATAGCTGGCCATCAGCAGGGCCTTTTCATCTCCCAGCGCATAACTGCGAAAGTGGTTGAAGTGATCAGAGAGGCTGTCCCGCCAGTTTTCGCGCTTGATGGTGGCGAGGGTGGTCCGGATCACCGCTTTGTCAATCAGATGCCCGAGGTTGCAAACATGCGCCATGCACTGGCCGACCAGTTGGTCAACGAGACAGGCCGGGCCGAGCTGGAGCTGCGGATCATCCAGATCAACGGCACTCACATTGCCGATGGTGGCCGGATGAATGGCCGCCGTTTTCCCGGGAGGCATGACCTTGTGTTCGAGGTACGCGCCGTTGAAGAGCGTGTCAACGGTTGCCCTGCGTCCCTGCGCGAAAACCGCAGCGCATTTCCGGGCCAGCGCCTCATCCCCTTTCACTCCTGCCATGCGCTCCATCACACAGAGGGCCCCCAGATACCAGAGGTTCATCTGTCCGTTGGGGCCGAAGTACTCGACATCCATGGTGTTGTGCTGACACCCCTCCATCAGTCCGTCCCGGTCCGCATCCCAGCCCCCGGGAACCCAGCAGAACTCAATGGCCCGCTTCAGGCTCGGCCACACGCGATCCAGGAAGGCATCATCCCCGCTGAGCTGCCAGTCGCGGTAGGTGCGCATGATCACCCCCAGATGACCGTCGGCGGCAGAGAGCCTGAACCGCTCCGTGTCGGATTTCGGCAGGGGCAGCTTCACCCGCGACGAGATCGCGCCGCAGTCCAGCGTGTTGTGCAGCAGTTCGATCTCGCGCATGTCGCGCGAGAGCTCGCCGAAGAGCAAGCCGAGCCCCTGCTCATAGTTCCAGACGTGGGTGCAGGAGCCGAAACAGGAGCCGCCGTAGTCGTGGGTGCCTTCCCAGCCGAAGAAATGGCCGTCGGGTGTACGGAAGCAGGTCTGCGAGCGCAGGCAGACCAGATTGAACAGCGCCGCCTCCTTGATGACATCCGGCGCATCGGAGGCGAGATAGGCGTTGAGGAAAGCCAGAGTGCTCTTCTCCAGCTCCGGCATGCGCGGGAACTCGCGCCGCGCGACATCCCAGGCATCGGCGTACTGCGTGCAATAGTGGTTGCCGACGATGGTCTCAAGCTCGACGGGCTTCCTGCCTGCGCCCATAAACACCCCCTCGACCGCCGCCGTGTCCCAATTGAGGCGATTGGGAAAGTGCCAGGTCAACAGGAAGGGGAGGGCCTTCTCTTCACCTGGTGCCAGTTCCACCGACACACAGAGCGAGGCGAGCGGATCATCCAGCTCCGAATGGCGCTCATCCACCCGGCCGTCCGCGCTGAAGTCATCCCAGAAGTCCAGCATCGTGTCGCCCCAGCTCAACTGGGCCCAGCGTGTGCGATAGCTCACCTCCAACTCCGCCGCCGTGCTGATGGCCATCGTGCCCCAGGTACTGTGCTGCCGCGGCACCCCGTCGGAGGACATGAAAATTCCCTGAATCCCGTCCTCCTGCCGGAATGTGTTCACATTCGCCTTCGGCCCGTAGTCATGCGTCCGCATGTAGCAGTTCCTGATCTCAGTGTGTTTGTCCGCGCCGATGAAGTTGGGGAGCGAGAAACAGACGGAGGCATTGACTTTGCCGGTGCTGGTATTCTTCAGCCAATAGACAAACCGGGCGCAGGGAATACTGCTGTCCGGCACATTGGCCGGTATTAGCGGGTTGAATGCCTGCAGAGTGACGGAGACCGGCAGACCGGCCTTGCGGAACGCCAGTTCGGCCAGCGGATAGGTCGTCCGGTAGTCGACACCCTCCATGCGCGGATAATTGTGGTTGTTCAGCGCGCAGCCCGCCTGGCCTTCATAGTGGACCGTTTCGAGCGGCCCCTCCAGCAGGCGGCTGTCGCGGCGCCCCTCCTGGTCGCAGGTATAGAGCAGCACCGAGGGGCCGTTGGCAAACCAGGAGTCGCCCTGCCTGGGCGTGAACCCCTTGGAGCCTCGGTTCATCAACTCCCAGTCGCGCAGATCGCCCCGTCCCCCCAGCGACACCGTGCCGGTGCCGATGCCGCCGATGGGCATGGCGACCCGCAGGAGATGAGCCCCCGTGTAATGTTTCAATGCCGGCCAGTGGTGTTTCTTCATAAATGGTTAAGCGCTTTCATAGCTATTGCACAACGTCTTTTCGACGGATCTCCGCCTGGATCTCCGCATAGCGTTTGCGGGTCAGCGGATACCAGAATAAGACCACGATAGCGGATGTCAGCAGCGCCGCCGGCAGGAAGCCCATGAAGAGTTTCAGTCCCCACCCTGCCAGCGCGCTCTGCACGGTCGCCGCCGCATCAAAACCAAACACCCGGTCGATCATAAACAGTGCGGCGCCGTTTCCGATCGCGATCGTGGTTTTGTAGAGGAACGTATAGATGGAGTAGTAGGTTCCGGACTGGTCCTGTTCGGTTTTGAGCATCCCGTAAGACGCAATGTCACCGATAATCGCAGGTGGGATCGTATAGTAGACCGCCTGGCATAGATTGAGTCCAATAAAGGCCGTCAGGTATTGCCAGAAGGCAGGCGGTTTGCCCAGCACCAACTCCGCGTTCTCAGCCACAGGATTGATGATGCCCAGCACCAGGAAAAAGAAGACCATGCAACTCGCCCCGATGATGAATGCAATGTGCTTGCCTTTGCGCGCGGACACCCAGTTCCAGACCGGCACCCCGAGTATGTTAAACAGCATCCCGTAGATGTAGATCGGCGAAAGATGCTCACCGAGCTTCAGATAAATGGAAACATGCATGTAGGCCGAGGCGATCTGCATGCCTGCGGTAAACCCCATCAGGATAAAGGCCGAGGAAAAAATCAACATCGCCTTGTTGCCGAAAAGCGCGACGGCGGTTGCTTTCAGCGAAAGCTTCTTTTTGTGCCTCACATGCGTGCCGTCGGGACAGACGCGCATCGTGATGACAATAAAGAGGGGCATGAGGATCACGAGCATCCAGAGCGCCACCTTCAGGGTCTGCGGCGTGAAATCCCCCGTCTGTTCGGCGGGCGCCTGCCCAAGGACGTGGACGTTGAAACGGCCAATCAGCAGCGGCAGCGCAACAAAGACAAACGCGCCCACATAACCGATGGCCGTTTTGTAGCTGAACAGCTTGGTCCGCTGGTCGTAATCGGTGGTGATCTCCGTGCCCCAGGCCAGGTAGGGAATCTCGCAGACCGTCCAGCCGAGAAAAGCGAACACAAACCAGAGGCCCAGATGGGCGGTCGTCATCCCGCCTTCGGGCGGGATAAACAAATGATAGAGGGCAAAAAGGGAGATCGCCGCACCGGCCACCACCCAGGAGCGCCGCCCCCAGAAGCGGTGACGCAATGCGTCTGAAGCGATCCCGACCACCGGATCAGAAAACGCATCGAAGATACGGCCTAAAAAAATCACCCCCGCAATCGCGGCAATCGCCACGCCGAAATCACGCGCATAGACCCCCTGGATAATCCCGAGCACCGGCCCGACCATGATCGCCATGCCGAAGTTGGGCAGCGCATACGCCAATCCGAGTTTCCAGTCAACCTGAGTTTGTTTCATATCCATAATCGCCGCCATGATCGCCGCATTGAAGGGAGATGACTAATGAACCAGGATGATCGTCCCTTGCAAGCTCCACCTGAGCGCAAGCTCGTCGATGCCGCCGCGGCTGGCTTGGCCGCTCGGCAATACCGGATGGTAAACCCGCACGCAGAGAACCTGATCCGCGTCCGCCGTCACCGATTGGTACGAGAGTTTCACGGCTCCGGATACACCGCTGGCCAGGTCCAAGGCCTGTGACGCAAGGATCGCCCCTGTCGGCCCCCTGCGGCGCAATTCGAACACCGGTTTGTACGTCGATCCCACGCCCGTTCCTCCCACAGCGTCGCCTGTGAGCACATAGGTGCGACCCGGCACCATCACCCCCATGCGCTGGTGCAATGCCCCGGCCTTGGCCACGTCCGCAACCACCCGGCCCCAGCGGGCCCCCGACATCGTGATCCCTGTAAAGCCGTTCGGCGCCGAGGCGTTCTGTATCTCGGTCGTCATGTTCTCGGCCGTCCAGCCGTAGCCATTCACGGACTCTATGCCTGAGCCAATATTGACCCCGGCGGTCGTCTCGAAGCCTCCGTTGACGAGCGTGACGACATCAGCCTCCAATGCGGTGATCACGACATCCCCATCCGCCCCGTAACTCACATACGCGCCATACGCGCCGTTGTCGAACACCTTGGCCCCATCAGGCGCATTGACGAATTGGGCGCCGAATCCAGCCAGCAACCCGTTGGCGTCAATCAGCTTCCACTGCTGTCCATGCGCGATCGGGCCGGTGATGCTGACGGTGAGATTCCCGTTGTAGCCGATCTTTTTGGCGACGCGGATCGTGCTGAAACCGGTCGCGTCAATGTTCGCGATCAGCTCGCTCGTGCCCAGATCGAAGGTCATGTTAGTGCTTACATCGATTGTTGCTCCGCCCCCGGTAACGGTCAGATCGCCGTCATCCAAAAGGCCAACTCGAAAGTCGCTTGCAATATTGACATCCGCGTTGCCCTGGATCGTCATGAACCCCGCTGAACCCGCCACGCGGCCCAGTGCAACATACGTATTGGCATTGAGCATGCCTGAACCGGAAACGTTGAACGTTCCAGAACCCCCGGCAGAATATCCGCAAAACACGGCTTTAACAACAGTACACGTGCCGCCTGAGAGGTTGTAGACACCGCCGCCGCGGTTGTACCCGATCATCAGACCTTTGGCACCGGATTGATAGAACGTCCCGCCCGTCTGGTTGATCGTTGCGTTGGCGCCGCCAAATGAGGAGCTCGCGATCAGCCCGTCACCGGTGTAGGTCAGCGAATCGCCGTCACCGAGGTTCAGTACGGCGCCTCCGCCCATGACAAGATACTCCGCATCCACCGTTCCGTCGATCGGCACCGTATAGGCACCGCTGATCTTTGCGCCGAGGCCGCCCTGACTCGGCACCCCGCCGCTCCAGTCCGACGTCTCGCTGGTCGCATCCCAGATCCCGTTTCCGCCCCCGGTCCACGTGGCTTGGGCGAATCCTGTGCCTGCACACGCGATCATCATGCTTCCGATCATGATCCACTTGCTTGCTGAGCTTTGCTGCTTCATCTTCCCCCTCCTGTGAGTGGTTAACGATTCACGTCAGAGATGTCGTGACGAAAATCACCACCCCATCTCAGACATTGGTAAAAGCGTAGCAGTTCTCAGCGAGCACAACCAGCACAATATCTTTCGTTTTTATACCATAAAATTATGTTTTTGAGACATGCGTCTTTCTCGCATAATTGCGGTCAGAGGGTGAAAAAGCGGTAATCGGAGGCGCCGATCGTGCAGACGACATGGCGACTGATTTTCAGTTCAGGATAGCTCCGCGCCAGATCGTCGGCGTAGGCCGTGACCTGCTCGGCCGCCTCGGCCGGCGGCTCGCTCCAGCCGGCCACGCCGAGCGTCTCCCCCCCCGCTCGCGGGGGTAGTGCTTGAACTCGATGAGCGCGGCCCGGTTCGCGAAGAGCGTCCCGTCGCGTCCGACCGCCTCCCAGTCGCTGCGCCCGCCGGGGCGGTTGACCTCGATCGCGAAAGAGAAGTAGCGCGGCAGGTGGCGCGTGCAGAGCTCGAAGAAGGTGGTGCGGAAGAAATTCTCGTTGGCTTTGTCGAACGCCTGGGCCGGAATCTGTCCGACATACTCCCGCCAGTAGCCCGCAAACAGCGCCGACCAGTCGCCGTCCTTCAGAAAGCGAACGAAGATCTCGCTGTAGGCGGGTGTCGACAGCAGATGCGAGAGTTCGTTGTAGTATTCGGTGAATATTTTTTTAACCGTCAGATTCGGAAAAACCAGAGTGAAATCATCCCGGAAGGTCAGCCTGCCGAGGTAATAGAGGCTGAGCGGGAAGAACGGTTTCTCGAAGAACTGCCGCATGTTGAACTTGCTGCCGAGCATGCCCAGGAACACTCGGGGACCTTAGATTAAAAATTAAAGCTCAGCTTCCGTTCTGCAAACCCTGAAGCCGCATTGATATCGATTTACCCTAAATAGAGCAGATGAATAATAGCCGCAAAGAACGCAGAGAGCGCAAAGATTAATAACGGCTTAAAAAGCTTTGGTTTCATTCAATAAAAAACAAGAAGTTGGAAACGTCCTGTATGTGGGTTTGTGAGTATGTGAGTGAGAGCGTCCCCACATACATACTCACACACGCACACACTTGGGTTGCCTGCCTGTGCGTCCGCCTGTCTGCGAGCGTACTCGCTCAGGCAGGCACGCAGACAGGCGGGCTCTGCCCGCATTGGTTAGGGAGGGCCGGGTGCCACCCCGGCCGTTTCCGTGTGGGGTTTTGCAAGCACCTCGAATGTTAAAAGCAATCCGATCACAGCGGCAACCGCTAATCTTTGCTCTATGGATGACCCCGGGCTTCGCCCAGCCTTCAGGAACAGGTCCACCTCATTTTTGTTTCCGGCATTAGCTCAAGAGCGGGGCGCGACGCTTTTTGCCGCCGGCAACATGCTGCAGGCTGAAGCGGGAAAAAGAGGCCTGGCCCGGTAATGCCTGCTCACGAGCATCGGCGAATGCGTTGGCGCGAGGGAATTTTGTGACGACATGCATTGACGGCAGGCGGTAAAAGCAGTACGATGGGGGCGTTTTCAGGGCGAAGCGGTACGTGCAAACAGTATGGGTAACGATGACATGAGCGCAAACAGCGGACATAAGCCGGAGCAGAGCCGGTGCGCGAGGCAGTCCCGCCAGCGGGAGGTTGAACGCCTGCGTCGGCTGTCTGTTGAAGAGAGAGTGCGGTCGGCGCTAACGATGCGCGGACGGTTTGCGTGGCTTCAACCGGTCGCTGCGGGGCAGCGACCATGAACGAAGCCGACGCCATCCTTAAAGCCGCCGAGGAGGTTGTCGCCATACTGCGACAACATCGTGTGGATGCCGTGGTGATCGGCGCGGTCGCGCTGGCTGCCTTCCACTACGTCCGGTACACCGAGGACGTTGATTTGGGTGTCAATGCCGATCTTCCGACGCTGCGCGCCGTCGCGGACGCGTGTCGCCGTGCCGGTTACAAGGTGGAGCTTCGTGAACCTGACGCTACCGATCCGCTTGGGGGTGTGTTGGACGTGAGCGGCCCCTTCGGCCTCGTGCAGGTGGTCAGTTTCGCAGGCCGTTTTCCAGCCGTCGTTGACGATGCCGTGCGCCTTTCCAGCACCGTGGTGAGGGCGGGCAGTCCACTTCGAATCGTTCCTTTGCCCCAACTCATCGCGTTGAAGCTCTACGCCGGCGGGCATAAGTCCAAGGCCGACATTGTCGAGTTGCTGGCGTGCAACCCAGACGCTGACTTGGACGAGGTTCGCAGGACTTGCGCCGGCTATCGCCTTGCGGGCCTCGACGAGCTGATCGAGGAATCCGGCATTTCCCCCCGTTAACTCGGGATGACCCCGTTACGCCTTTACGGACGAAACTGAAAGTGCATAATAGGTTGCGGTTTATTTGTTTTGAAATTTTATGATTCAATATTTTCCCATATTACTTTACAATGAGTGTGTAATTTATTTATAAGTTTAATTTTTTGTGAGGAAATTGCGGCAGTAGATGGAGTTTTTAAAAAAAATAAAAGATCGGGTTGGGGTTGATGATTTTGCGGAACCGGGGGCTTTTAACAAATGGATGACAGGCGCGATTTTTGTGGCCGTATTTTTCTGTGCTGCTGGTCTGTTTCTGATTTTTTCGATTGAGGGTTGTTTCAAGCGGCAAATCACAGAGGAGAAAGAAGCAGTTACAAGTGCCAGTAACACAGTAATTGAAGCCGGTGATAAGGGAGTTGATCTCTTCAGTCCGGTGCGTCCGGCACCTGCTTCGTTTCCTCCGGATTCGAATATGCCATCCGGCAGAGAGTCGCTTCACAGCGGTCCGATTGATCTGGAAACTTTTGATCCTGAACGTGATCTGATCCGTTTTGAGGATCAGCGGGTCTGGTTTGAAAGCGATCATGATACGGATGATTACGAAGATGATCACATGATAAACCGTGCTGTTGAGATTCCGCTCAAACGTCTGGTTAATCTGATGGAGCAGCGCGACGCGAAACTCAAGGTGCAGGAGGCCTATCGCGCGATATCCGGAGATCGTATGATTCATCTGGAGAACTCGCTACATCGTGAAGGGCGGGCGGTCGATCTTACCAGTGACCAGTTGAGTCTCAGCGATCTGGCCAAGCTCTGCTGGCAGGCTGGTTTTGATTTTGTGCTGTATGAGGTCCCAAAAAGAGGTGGACAGCATCTGCACTGTTCTGTTAAGCGTTTAAAGAAGGATGATGATAAATAATGAAAATTATCGGCAAAATGATACTCTGTTTTTTGTCTCTGGGTTGGATACTCGAGGTTTGTGCACTGACACCCTCAGATACGATGTGCGAGTTGCTCGCCAAACCGGCTCTAGTGCCGATAACTGATCCGACTCCTGAATTTTCCTGGAGTTTTGCGTCACCTGAAAAAAACGGCAGACAGAGTGCCTATCAGATTCAGGTTGTTTCCAGCACCGAGTTGTTCAAAATTGATCAGCCAGATATGTGGGATTCGGGTCGGGTGGAATCGGAGCAGTCGCTCTATGTTCCCTATGCGGGTGAACCGCTACAGCCGGGCCAGCGCTGCTACTGGCGGGTTAGGGTCTGGGATGATCGCGAACGCAGGGGTGAGTGGTCACAGGTGCTTGCTTTTCAGATGGCTGAAGAACTCAGCGGCGATACCGCGTTGCGGTATCAGCTCAGTCAGGAGCATGTCAAACCGGTGGCGGTTACCACCAATTTGGCCGGACATGTAATGATTGATTTTGGCAAAGCCGCTTTCGGCTGGGTTGAGCTTATTCCACCAGCTGAATTCAGCAGAGGTGAGTTTGTGTTGCATCTGGGTGAGCGCGCCCGTGACGGGCATGTCTACCGCAATCCGGGAGGCACTATCCGTTACGCCAAAACCACCGGCACCCTAACCCGCCGAGGCATTTACCGTGTGCCGCTGAAGGCCGATAAGCGCAACACCAGCGGTGCTGCGGTGTTGCTGCCAAAGGAGATGGGGGTTGTGATGCCCTTTCGCTACGTTGAAATCGAGCAAGCACCCTTTCCCATAACGCTCGATTCCATCCGTCAGATTGCAATTTATTATCCCTTTGACGCTGAAAACTCATCTTTCAGGAGCAGTGATCCGGTGCTGGATAAAATTTATGATTTCTGTAAATACAGTATTAAGGCTACCACCTTTGCCGGGGTTTATGTGGATGGTGACCGTGAAAGAATACCTTATGAAGCGGATGCTTATATCAATCAGCTTTGTCACTACGGAGTGGATCGCGAATTTACTCTGGCGCGTTACAGCCATGAGTATTTGATGGAGCATCCTACCTGGCCGACAGAGTGGAAGCAGCATTCGATTATGATGGCCTGGGCCGACTGGTTCTATACCGGTAACACGGAGTCGCTGGAGCGTACCTACGAAGAGCTTAAGAGCAAAAAATTGCTGATTCACGCGGCACGTAAAAAGGATGGTTTGCTGGTGACCGGCGGACCTAAGGCACCACGCAAAACCGGGTTGCGCGACATTGTGGACTGGCCTGCCGGTGAACGTGACGGTTTTGAGTTCAAATCGGTCAATACGGTGATCAATGCATTTTACTATCTGAATCTGACCCAGATGGCTGATATTGCGCAAGCAATCGGCAAAGAGGATGACCACGCAAAATTTACGCAACTGGCCGAGAGTGTGCGCACCAGTTTCAATCGGCTTTTTTATGATGTTCAACACGGACGTTATGTGGATGGCGAGGGTTCCTCGCACAGCTCGCTGCACGCCAATATGCTGCCGTTGGCTTTCGGTATTGTTAAAGAGAGCGAGCGGGATCGCGTGGCGGAATTTGTGCAGTCTCGCAGGATGGCCTGCTCGGTTTACGGTGCTCAATATCTGCTGGAGGCGCTCTTTAAATCCGGATTGGATGAGTATGCGATTCATTTGATGACCAGAGATGAAATTCGCAGCTGGGTCAATATGCTCGCGGTCGGGTCCACCATCACACTGGAAGCCTGGGATATCATGCTCAAACCGAATCTTGACTGGAACCATGCCTGGGGTGCGGCGCCTGTAAACATCATACCGCGTTTTGTTCTCGGAGTGCAACCTATCGAACCGGGCTTCAAACGGATATTGATTGCACCGCAGATCGGAACTCTTGAACATGTTCAGGGGCGTGTGCCGACCGTGCGCGGTTTTGTGGATGTGGAGGTTAGACAGCAGCCCGGGGCACGTTACGAATTAAACTTCAGTATTCCGGCCAACACATCTGCCCAGGTCGCGATTCCGGTGGTGGAGGATGCGGAGGTGTATCTGAACGGCAGCAGATACAGAGTGGATTCAGATGCCGATGACCAGCTGGTTTTTGATGAGTTGCCGGCTGGCAGGCACAGCATTTGCTGGGAAACGGAGTTGGCACAGTGCAGTTGCAAAAAGAGAAAGTGGGGGATAAGGAGTGTCGGCAGCAGATTGTTTGGCTGGCTTCCCTTTCTATGACAGCATTGCTGGTGGCCGGAGTGCACCTGTTTGGCGGACAACTCTGCCTTTTTCGTAAATATACAGGGGTGCCCTGTATGGTTTGCGGCTCATCCAGGGCCGTGGAATTGCTGTTACGTGGCTGTGTGGAAGCTGCATTCCGACTGCAGCCGTTGGCGACGGTTGTTGCTGTTGCGGCAGTGGTGCTTCTGCCGATTCACTGGTTTTCTGTTTTTATAATGCGTCGCCGGCTTATGGTTTGCCTTAACCGTTTTGAAAAGAGGTTGTTGCTGTCTATTGTTGTGCTTCTGCTCCTGCTTAACTGGGGATATCTGATTGTTAATTCTGTAGTTTAACGCAGGTAAAAATGCTCCATAATGCTTGGATAAACCCGTCCCGTTGTGATATAAGAGGAGTTTGATCACTGATGAAATCAGAGGACGCTGAGCAGGTTATTCCGGCTGAAAGGCGAGTTATGAATTTTATTACCAAAATTTTCGGCACCAAGTATGAACGTGATATGAAACGGATCAGGCCACTGGTGCAACGTATCAATGAGCTGGAAGAGGGTTATCAGAACCTTTCCGACGAACAGATCAGGGCCAAAACCGATGAATTTCGGCAACGCCTGCAGGAGGGGGAAACGCTGGATGACATTCTTTGCGAGGCTTTCGCTGTTGTCAAGAATGCCTGTAGACGACTATGTGGTGCCGCGCGTGAGGTATGCGGACACAATCTGGTTTGGGATATGGTGCCCTTTGATGTGCAGTTGGTCGGCGGTATAGCTCTGCATCAGGGAAAGATAGCCGAGATGCAGACTGGCGAGGGCAAAACGCTTTCGGCTACGCTACCGCTCTATCTCAACGCGCTTACCGGCAAAAATGTGCAACTTGTAACGGTAAATGACTATCTGGCACGGCGTGATGCGCAGTGGATGGGGCACCTATATGAGTTTCTCGGTCTGCGGGTCGGATGTATTCAAAACAGCATGAGTCCGATTGAACGCCGTGAGCAGTATTCATGTGACATCACCTATGGCACCAACAGTGAATTTGGATTCGACTATTTGCGCGATAACGGTATGGCCACCGAACCGGATCAAGTGGTTCAGAATGGGCATTTTTACGCTATTATCGACGAAGTGGACTCGATTCTGATTGATGAAGCGCGTACTCCACTGATCATATCAGGCCCTGCGGCCCACTCCTCAACAGCTCAATACACCGATTTAAAACCAAATGTTGCACGATTGGTTCGTGATCAGCAGGAAATCTGCAATCGCTATATCGGGGAGGCCCGCCAGGCACTGGATGAGGGCGATGAAGAAAAAGCCATGTTCAAACTTTATCAAGTTTATCATGGAATGCCGAAACACAAGCAGTTTCTGCATATGCTAGAGGAGCCTGCGATCCGCAAGCTGCACGAGCAGGTTGAAAATATGATGCTGACTGAGATGCGTAAGGAGATGGCACGCTCTCTGACCGAAGAACTCCTCTTTACAATAGACGAACGTTCGCGTGAAGTGGCTCTCACCGATCGCGGTAGCGAGGTGCTTTCACCGACGGATCCTGAAATGTTTGTTATGCCGGATCTTGTTTCAGCTCTCTCTGAACTCGACGGTGACAAAAGTTTGAGCGACGAAGAGCGTACGCGCAGACGGCAGGAGTTGCAATCCGATTTTATGGTGCGTAGCGAGCGCCTGCATAATGTTGATCAGCTGCTGCGTGCCTACTGCATGTATGAAAAAGATGTCGACTATGTGGTGCAGGATAACCATGTTTATATTGTGGATGAGTTCACCGGACGCGTACTGCCCGGCAGACGCTGGAGCGACGGCTTGCACCAGGCGGTTGAAGCTAAAGAGGGGGTTGAAATTGAACGCGAAACCCAAACCCTCGCCACTATTACGATCCAGAACTACTTCCGCCTATATGAAAAACTGGCCGGCATGACCGGTACTGCTGAAACTGAAGCATCTGAGTTTCATGATATCTATAAACTGGATGTGATGGCAATTCCGACCAACCGTCCGGTAAGGCGGGTGGACGGCAATGACCGCATCTATAAAACGCAGCGCGAAAAATACCGCGCGATTGTCAGTGAGGTTGTCGAGTGTCATAAAAACGGGCAACCGGTGCTCTTGGGAACGGTGACGGTTGACACCTCTGAAGTACTCAGTCGTATGCTGCGGATGGCCAAAATTCCGCACAATGTCCTGAATGCCAAAAACCATGCACGTGAGGCTGAGATTGTTTCGCAGGCCGGACAACCGGGTGCGGTGACAATTGCCACAAACATGGCTGGACGCGGAACCGATATCAAATTAGGCAAAGGGGTTGTCTGGGTTCCAGAATCAACAATTAAGTCGCAGATCATGCTTGATGAAAGATATGACAACGGTCCCAAGACACTGCGTGAACTTTTGGTGGAAAAACCCTGCGGTCTGCACGTGATAGGTTCCGAGCGCCATGAATCACGCCGTATTGACCGTCAGTTGCGTGGTCGTTGCGCCCGACAGGGCGATCCGGGATCATCACAGTTTTACATTTCTCTCGAAGATACCCTTATGCGTTTGTTCGGATCGGACAAAATTTCAGGAATCATGACCCGGTTGGGTATGCAGGAGGGCGAAGCTCTTGAGCATAAATGGCTCAACCGGTCGGTTGAAACCGCGCAAAAGCGGGTGGAACAGCAGAATTTTGCAATCCGCAAGCGTACTCTTGAATATGATGATGTCATGAACCGCCAACGCTCGGTGGTTTACGAACTGCGGGGAGAGATACTTAAATCGGATCGGTCGCATGAGCACATTCTGGATGTTTTCAACGATCTTATTTTGACCCAATGCGAGGGTTATCTTTTCTCAGCTAAAGACGCACGACCCGAGGATTTGGTTGAGTGGAGTTGCGATCTGTTTCCCATCGCCCTGAAGATCGATGATGTTGAGGAATTCAAGGGTAATCCGGAGCAGGCTGCCGAACTTATTTTTAAACGTGTGCGTGAAGCTTATGAGCTGAAGTGTGCAATGGAGGATCAGCGTGTGCTGCCTTTGATGGAGCGTTCGGTTTTTCTGCGCTGTATTGATGAGCAGTGGCAGGATTATCTGCGAGCTATGGACGAGCTGCGTCACGGTGTGAATCTGAGGGCTTACGGACAGCGCGATCCACTGGTTGAATATAAGCGTGAGGCGTTTGAGATGTTCGAGTCGCTGATGACCAACATCAAAACCGAAGTGGTTTCAATGGCATTCAGAACAACCACGGTGATGAATGTTGACCAGCTGTTCGATAAATCGGGCGGCACTACAAGAGTGCAGGCACTGCATGCCGATATGAACATTCTGGATGCCCACGGACAAAGTGTACAAGGCGGATCACAAGCAGGTGCCGCAAATGTGCCTGAGGGTGTTTCGCAGTCCGCCCGGGCGGAATTTGAAGCAATGATCAAAGCGATGGATGATTCTCAAAACGGACACTCTGACGGACATGCGCGCGTTGTACCGGCGACGGCCAAACGCACGGTTGGACGGAATGATCCCTGTCCCTGTGGCAGCGGCAAAAAGTATAAGAAGTGTTGTGGCCGGGGGCTTTAGTCTCTGTATCAAAGGTCAGTAGTAGCGTATTGTCGCTTTCGGAAATACGCTTTGTAATCATAGTTTGCAGTTCAGCTTATCCGACTGCGAGAAGCTTTATTATGGAAGGAAGGTTCGGAGTGAACCACCGACCGCTCTTATCAAAGGCGGTATTTCTGCCGCTCCTGTTCGCGGTATGCGGGATAAACTCTGCGACCGCTGAAAAGTCCGCTGCTCTCTTTCGCTATGCAGCAGAGCTTCGAGTGCCAGATATTGATTCAACACAGCTTGCCGAACTTACATTGACAGCCCGGATGCATGCGGTTTTGCGGAATGATTTTGCCGATCTACGCATTATCGAGAATCGCAACGATGGCGCGGTGCCTGTCAGGATATCGCAAAAAACAGAACCATTGATCAAAGTGCCGCTTTTGGTAGAGCGCGATTTCACTCTCGCTTCAGATGTTCCGGCGGAGCTGGTAGCACGTTACGCAGACTCATCTTTTATCTCATTTCAAACCTGCCCTGTGCCGTTGTCCAGAGTATATCTTGATGTTGAACCGGATGGTTCGCCCTGCAACTACATTTTTATGGCCAAGGGAGTGGAGCACGCAGCCGGTGCGGAATGGCGTCTTATTGCCAGGGGAAAGCTAACTGCTCCGGTTGATGGCATGCAACCGGACGGAGCAGTACTTATCGATTTTCCAGAGAGCCGCTCGGAACAGTACACCTTTGTTTTCGATCAGACTGACTTTGCTACATATTGCAAAGTTATCTCGGTTAGCGGAGCTGAATATGCGGCTTATTTTAAAATTGAACCTGACTCTGACTATACATTACTGTGCGGCTATTCCAGCATATCCTCTGTTAGTGGCTTTGCGGCCGCAGAGCTCGACCGACTTATCTCATCCGATCAAGCTCCGATAGGTGTTACGGTTGGAGAACTGGTAGAGAACTGTCGCTGGAATATACACACAATCAAGTCGCTGGTATTTCAACGTGCTTTTCTGGTGCCTTTGTCTGTAGCCGCCGTTCTGATCACGGCACTGCTGATTTTTTTCGCACTTTATTCACTCTCCCATCGAAAACGACCTTTTAAAATGCGCAACCAGCCGCGTTTTTTTAAATGATATGCTGCCCCCTGAAAACAGGAATAAGCTACTCTACTCACGCAAATAAGCGATCAATTTCCACACAAAAACAAGCGGGTATCCACAACTGAATCAGCTTTAAATTATCTGTCTGCGTTCGGCACGCAAAATGCGGTTCATAAATAAACAAATTAAATGAAGAACAACGCGAATTTTTAATAGGCATTTGGACACAATCACTGGGAGTAAACAATTCATTTAGTAACTGAGACTTCAACCAAGTTTTTACTATTTGTACTTTCAGCAGGTGACCTGCAACTGATAACTTGAAGCATCATCAATGATTAGTTCTACCAAGGTGAAGTATGATTATGAAATGGCGAATCAATATCTTTTTAAGCTGCATTATTTGCTTTGCGGTATCGGCAGTGCATGGTGCCAAGCCGCTCTCAGATGACGAGTATGAGCCGAATGACACTTTGAATGAAGCTTATGCTAGTTTGCCGTCAGGTATCTGGCTTTCAGAACATGACGGTCTTGGTATACATAACGATGATGACTGGTATCGGGTTGAACTTGCTGATTCCGACAAACTACGTATCCTTGTTGAGTGTAAGCACACTGCTGCCGATGGCGATATCGATTTTGAGATTTATGATTCCTATAATTCAGAACCGTTGCAACAGGTATGGACGGCCGAGGATTATGAGACGCTAGATTATACTGCTTTACAAACCGGAATATATTACATCAAGGTCTTGAGCAGAGATGGGACAGCCGATGGCAACAGCTATGATCTGCGTTGGAAGGCACTGCCGACGGTTGATGACGCTTATGAACCCAATGATACCATCGCTGAAGCTTTTACCGGACTGGCTGAGGGTGTCTGGCTCTCTTCAATAGACGGAAGTGGTTTCCAGCGGGATGACGACTGGTATCGGGTAGAGCTTTCTGATCCTGAAAAACTGCGTCTTGTGGTCGACTGCACCTTCCTTCAGTCAGAAGGGGATATTGATCTTGTATTGTACGACGCGAACGGGATTCAGCTCGATTATCCGTGGAGTTCATCGGACAATGAACAGATTGATTATATCGTGCCTGCGATCGGCTATTACTATGTCAAGGTCTGTTTTGGCAACGCCGGCAACGCCTACGATCTGCGTTGGATTACTCTCGCAGGTACGCCTCCTAGCCTGACGCATATTACCATTGACGGCCCGGATTCCGTCAATGAAAACTCCACTGCCGCCTACACCTGTACGGCGCATTACAGCGACAATTCAACAAAAAATGTAACAACTTCCACCCAGTGGGGCGAGAACAGCTCGTACACAACTATCAGTAGCGAGGGTATTCTGACCACTCTCAGTGTGCTTATTGATCAGGCAGTGACCGTATCGGCCTCCTTCGGTGGGATGAATGCCGCCAAATCCGTAACAATTATGGATGTGCAGTTGGTGCTGAGCGATTTAACAATCAGCGGCAGCGCTGAAATTATCTCCGGAAGTTCAACGCAGTATGTTTGCACCGCCCATTACAGCGACGGCACCAGCGCCGATGTCACCTCTCAGAGCAGCTGGAGTGAAAACAGCTCTGTTGCCGCGATCACGGGCGAGGGCTATCTTACTGCGTCAGAGGTCACCTCTGATACCCTTATCACTATAACAGCATCTTTCAGCGGATTAACCGCTGAGAAAGATGTGGTTATCCGTTCAGCTGTTGAGTCTGTAGCCTACTCCGACTGGGTTCTGGGTCAGAATATAACCGATTCCATGTACGCGCATGAGGATCAGCCAGCTGGTGACGGCATACCTAATCTGCTCAAATACGCCTGCCAATTGCCGGCGATGGAGTATTGCAGTACGACCAACCTGATGACGGTTGTGATCGACCGCAGTTCTGAAAGCTATGCGATCCGTTACCGTGTCTGGAAAAGCGCGGTTGAGGCCGAGGTTGTGCCGCTTTTCGCCTTTTCTCTGGAAGGTCCCTGGTATCCTGTCGAAATCAACACCAAAATCGGTGAAGATGATGCGATGGAATACTGGCAGGCCACTATTCCGCTGATGGACAAGGGGTTCATGCGTCTGCAGGCGGTTTCAGTTGGCGGTGGTGTAATGTAGATTTTTGCGTGTCCCTTGGAAATTAAATTTGGCAGAGATGCGTGATTTCCTAAAAACACGGAAGTTACTTCTTTTATTATACCGAAAACATACAACATCCGGGGCGCAGAATTCGGGGGCGCAGAATTCCTGGTTGCGTGAGAGCGGTTATCAATGCTATGATTCTCCTGTGAAGTTAACTGAAATATAGCGGGAGCTTTCATGCGTTTGTTCAATGTTTTTTTCACGATTTGTATTTTCGTTGTTGCTGCTACGTTTGCAGCTGAACGGAATATCATCTTTTTTATCACCGATGATGAAAGCCCTACTCTCGGATGTTATGGCGACCGGTGTGCACATACGCCGGCGATCGACAGAGTAGCTGCGGATGGTACCGTTTTTATGAATGCCTTTGCCACTACAGCCAGCTGCAGTGCCAGTCGTTCGGTGGTGATGTCCGGCATACACAATCACATGAACGGTTTGTATGGTCATGCGCACAGCAAACACAAGTTTGCGGCTTTTCCGGATTTGGTTTCACTGGCTCTGCCGCGTGTACTGGCCAACGAGGGTTACCGCACGGTACAGATTGGGAAGTATCATGTGGCACCGGAACAGGTCTTCCATTTTGAAACTTACCTGAAGGGCAACAGTCGCAATGCGGTCGAGATGGCGGAGAAGGTCAAAGATGTGATCATGCAGAAAAGCGAAAGACCTTTCTTTATTTATTTTGGCACATCTGATCCGCATCGCGGCGGCGGCATCGATAAAAGTGTGCCCGGTAAATATAAGCCGGATTTATTCGGCAATCTGCCCGACAGAGGGTCGCATGATGGTGTTGATGAAAAGTTTTTCAAGCCTCAGGATGTCGTTGTGCCGCCATTTCTGCCGGATACGCCCGAGGTGCGCCAGGAGCTGGTGCAGTATTATCAATCCTGTGCGCGAATCGATCAGGGCGTGGCGCGGCTGGTCGATATTCTGAAGGGCGCCGGAGTTTACGACAAGACTCTCATTGTTTTCACCTCCGATCACGGCATGGCTTTCCCCGGTGGAAAAACTACAGTTTACGAAGGAGGATTGCGGGTGCCCTTTGTTGTACGCAACCCCTACGAAAAAAACCGTGGCATACGTTCGGCGGCATTGATCAGTCATGTTGACATAACTCCCTCGCTGCTTGATTTTGCTGGCGGACTCCATCATAAGCGCAATGCCCCCCGTAAATGGGTTGATCCTAAACGATTCTGGCGTGACAAGGAACATATGGGGTTGGATAACCGCAACGGGGGATATAAATTTACGAGTTACCACGGCAGATCGTGGCTCTCTATTCTTGGAGATCCGCAGGCTGACGGACACACTGAGATCATTGCTTCGCACACCTTTCATGAAATCCAGATGTACTACCCGATGCGGGTACTCCGTGATCGTGAATACAAGCTGATCTGGAACATCGCTTACGGTCTGCCTTATCCCTTCGCCTCCGATCTCTGGGCTGCATCGTCCTGGCAGGCACAGTGGGATAAAGGAATGAATGCACCCTTTGGTTTAAAAACCGTGCGCGAATATCTGCATCGTCCCGCTTTTGAATTGTACAGGATAGATAAAGACCCGTGGGAATCGCGTAATCTGGCCGGCAATCCCGAATATGTCGAGGTGCTGAAAAAGTATCAGGAGCGGCTCCGTAACTGGCAGAGCAAGCTGAATGATCCCTGGCTGCTTAAGTGGGAGTATGAATAAACAGAATCAGATGGCGGTATGCTGGTGCTAAACGCTTTCGTAACAACAAGGAAAACATACTATGAAAAAGAGTGCTGTGACTGATCGCCGGAGTTTTGTTACCGGTTGCCTGTGTGTCGGCTGCGCCGGTGCACTGGAGGCGGCAACTCCGTCCAACCGTAATGCCAAGCCTTTGAAAGCCGCTGAAAATGAACACACCCAGGGGTTGTCCAAGCTCACCCCTGATAAATCTGATCAGTATGATATAGCCTATTGCGGCATCTACTGCGCCGCATGCAAAGGACGGCTTGAAGGAGTGGCAAAAACAGGGAAAAAATGTAAATGCTGCACAAATCCCGCAATGAAATCCAAGTGTGCAGTGTTCAATTGCGCCCGTGCTAAAAAGGTCGCCAACTGCGGTTTGTGTCCTGATTTTGAGAGCTGTGAAATCCTGAAAAATCACCACGCGAAGGCACTTTACCGCCAAGTAGCACGGACAACCTGTCTTAAAATTAGAGAACGCGGAATTGAAGCTGTGCGTGCCGAGTTGCACCAACGTTGGAGTTGCCCTGCCTGTGGCAAAATTTTCGCCTGGCAAAGCAAAGAAAAGTGCCCTCACTGCGGCAATCCGATTCAGGAGTTAGGTGAAAAAGATTTGGTATTATGATTAAAATTTTAATGATGGCTTTGTTGGCGGGCTCTTTGACTGGTAAAGCTGAGTATGCGCGGAATGAGCCAGCACCTGCAGAGGGATTGACTCTGCCGACCGCCACTGCACTCTCAGCGGCTGCCGGGATGGTTGAAATAATGCTGGAACTGCCGGATGAGTGGCCGCCCGGCGATAACCAGACACTCTTTCATGTCGGTGATCGGGCTCACACGCATGTCACCCTCTTTTTCAGAGAGGGTTCCCTGACTGCTGTTTATAAAGCCGATGAGCAGAGTCATTCGGCAATCAATCATAATCCCGCCAGGAAATGGGCGGCAGCAAGCAAACACCGGGTACAGCTTCTCTGGCAACGCGAGAGTGATGATGTCAGCTTTTATCTGCGAGTTGATGGAACAATAACAGGATTTGCGAGGGGAGTGCTGATCAAACGTTGGCCAGAATATTTTAATTTGGGCCATCGTGCCGGTGGAAGCCGTTTTAAAGGAAAGATACTTGGTGTTAATGCGAAACCCGAATTTCCGCCTCTGCCGGAGCACCAGCCGGGTTCACGTGTGATCACCGTTGATACATCGCAGAAGCTCGATCGTATTTATAACTTCTGGAGCATTGTGAATTACACGCGTCAGGATCCTTTCACCAACGCATCATTCCGTGCATCGCAGAAGATATCCCACCCCTTTATGCGTTATGTGAACTGTGTACGGCTGCTCGGCGGACGGCATGATGGGCGCAATCAATGGTTCAAGGGAGTGGATGCGGAGGGCCGACCTGTTTTTGAATTCGATGGGATGGTCGCTATACTGCAAGGCATACTGGATGCCGGTTATCAGCCGCGCATTGTGCTGGACAATGTACCGCTGACGATGTCCGGCGATGTCGAGATGGAAAAATACGGAAACACCTATCCGCCGGAAGATTATGCTTTATGGGAGTTGTATGTCGAAAAAGCGCTACAGGCTATGGTCGATGCCTTCGGAATAAAGCGGGTCTCTTCCTGGCGTTTCAGAGTGGGAACCGAGCCGGACTTACACCCTGGACACTGGATTGGAACACAGGAGCAGTATCAACACCATTATGCTCGCACTACAGCCGCCGTGCTGCGTGTTATTCCAAACCCGGATATCGGGCCGGGTAATATTCTGGACACCAAACTTGATAAATGGGGACTGAACCTGGTGGACTTTATCGCAACCAACAATCTTCCCATGACCTTCTTTTCTTCATCCTGGTATGGACGGGTAGGCGAATCTCAGCAGGGCTTTGAAGAGAATGTGATAACCATTCGCAACCGTTTAAATCGTTATGAACGTTTCCACGACATACCCTTTGAGGTTGCCGAATTCGCAATACTTAACGACGAATACAATCGCAGGCTGTGGAACGGAGATGTCACAGAATGGGGGGCCAGTTGGTATGCTGGTATTGCCGAAAAGGTTTATCGTCTGAATGTCGCTCAGGTGCATCAGTGGGCTACCACCACCCTCGGTATTTTTCATCCCCGTACACATATCCACACTATGCTCGGCAAGATGTCCGGTGGCCGGAGGCTTTCGGTATGTGTGAGTAACACAAACTCAGTCGCGCTGGCCGGAGCAATCGCGGCGGAACAAGAAGATTCGATATTCGTGCTGCTCTATAATCATCGGCCGTTGCGTACGCCTCAGGTATCAGAGGAAATTCATCTGCGTGTGTTGAAAAACAGCATGCGTTCAGAAGAGCGTTGGAAAATGAACGAGTGGCTGGTTGATCGTGAGCACGGTGTTTTCATCCATGAGTTTATTAAAGAGTGTCACCACAGGAAAATGAAACCTTTGCCGGATACTGCGGCTCTGAGCGGCGATTTCCGTCGGCGTTGGGGACATGCCGGCTTATTGACACTACGAGATGATTTTGAACGATATCGTGAACTGGGCCGTTTGCCCATGACGATCAGTGATCGGGCCATAGAGGTGGATGACGGCAAACTTGAGCTCAGAGTGCAGATGAAGGGCCACAGCGTTCGGCTACTTCAGTTCACACGCTGAAGTTAAACCAGGTCTGAGCCCGATTCACGCTGTGAACATCGACCTGAGTGAATTTGCGAAAAATTTGCGAAGGAGATCGCCTGTGAGATGATTTTGGCTGAATTGAGAGATGCCCGGCAAGGTTTTACTGCTCTTATAAAAGATGCGCTCTATCCGAGAATATGTCCTGGATGTGGACGAACGAGTGATCGTGACGGGCGCTGCATCTGCTGGGATTGTTTCAGTCGAATCGAAATGCTGGATGAAGGATGCTGCGCACTCTGCGGTAATCCGCTAACTGCTAATCCCCGCAATGATTTCATCTGTTCCTTATGCAGACAAAACAAGCCATCCTTTGACCGCGCCCGAAGTGCGGCACGTTTCAGCGGTATCATGCGGAGTGTGCTGCACGATTTTAAATATAAAAAAGCACTGTGGTTGACAGCGGATATATCTGATATCATCGAGGGTGTTCTGTCAAGTTGTTTTGATCTGAACAGCATCGATCTTGTTGTGCCGGTTCCACTTTTCAGAACGCGTGAAAGAGAGCGCTTATACAATCAGGCGCAGGTACTGGCGGGAGAGCTCGCTGAACGGCTTGACCGCCGGCTGGATTCCCGCTCGCTGAAACGTGTTCGGGCAACGGAAACCCAGACCCGCCTCAACGCCGCACAGCGGCGTGTGAATATAAAGGATGCCTTTGCGGTGGTAAGAACGCAGTGGATCAGAGGCCGTACAATTCTGCTGGTTGACGATGTGATGACAACCGGTGCGACGCTCAGTGAATGCTCCGCCGCATTGAAACGAGGCGGTGCCCGTAAGGTTTATGCTGTCAGTGCCGCCCGACGGTAAGGTTTTGACTATGAAAATCAATGACAACAATTTGCGTCCCGATATGACCATGCGAATCAATGTTCTGCCATCAGAACTGCCCGTTGCTTCCGAATCGGAGAAGCAGCCTTCACGCGAGGTGTCAAATGCTGAAAGAGAGTGGCGCTATAACAACATTATGGTCGGCACGCCGCTGTTCAAACTTTTTGAAGCACTCTATGACGCTGTTCTTATCACAACAATCGACGGTTTTATTCTGGCTGGCAACCTTCGAGCTTCAACCTTCTTTAAAATAGCCAGCGGTGATTTAGTCGGCAGAGAGGTCTTTGACCTGATTCTCGGTGTGACCGACGAATTGTCAACGGTGCTTCAATGCAATCTTGATAATCGTCAGTTTACGATGGTAGAGGGATTCTGCAAACGCAGTGACGATACCACATTTCCCGCCGAAATAGTGGTGAACCGGCTCGATATGGATGACTATGCTCAACTCTGTTTTTACATTCGTGACATTACGATCCGCTATAACGCTCAACAGGAGCTTCAGCATGCGATTGAACGCCTGCAAGCGCATGACCGTTCACGGATGGAATTTGTTTCAAACGTTTCACATGAATTACGTACCCCTTTAACCTCTATGATTTATGCAGTTAATAATATGTTGCGCGGTGTGGCCGGACCGATATCCGACAAGGTTCTTCGCTATCTGGAACGGTTGCAGTCGGATTGCCACCGTTTATTGACAACAGTCAATGATATCCTTGATTTGAGCCAGATCGAGAGCGAGAGGCTGGTGCTGGTTCGCAAAACGGTGCCGGTGCGTTCAGTGATAGGCTGTGGAGTGGAAACGCTGCGCATTCAGGCGGACGCCAAACACATTAAACTGGCTTTTGATTTTGGGGTAGAGGATTTATTCGTCAACTGCGACCATCAGAAGATGCAGCGTGTAATTACAAATGTGGTCGGCAATGCGGTTAAATTTACACCTGAAGAGGGTGTCATTTCGATTACACTGCGGGTTGATCCTGATGATAACAGAATGGCATTGATCAAGGTGAGTGACACAGGACAGGGCATTCCGAAAGAGTTGCTCTCAAGGTTGACTCAGCGCTATTTCCGGGTGGGAGAACATGTACGCGGTTCCGGTCTCGGTTTGTCGATTTCACGCGAGCTGGTTGAGCTACATAATGGTCAGATCAGCTTTGACAGCCCTGTACCTGGCACCGAGTGCGGCACGGAGGTTTCAATCCGACTGCCACTTGCGTCGCCTCCGCTGGTAATGCTACTTACAGATGACGATGCGCTGGCTGAATTGATGGGTAACCGCATCCGCAGCTCGGGTTATCGATTTGATCGTCAACTCAATGCCCGCAGTGTTATAGCGTGCTTCCATGATGTCAAGGCTTCAGCCTTGATGATCGATCGACATTTGAAGGATGTCGATATCCAGGAACTTGTGCTTTATCTGCGCGATGCCCAGGAAACCAGACATGTGCCTGTTGTGTTGATTGATTCCCAGCCGCTGACGCCGGTTGAAGTGCAGTTCTATCGCAAACTGCTGGTTTTCTTTGTGCTGATGCCGCTCTCTGGTCGCATGCTGGAAAATACCCTGGCCTCGGCAGTGATGGGCGAGCAGCGCTGAGAAACTGCTGAACAGCTTTTCTTATAATAAATAAGCTGAGAGCTTGAGTTATGAACCTATCTTTTTATATGATATCACAATGTTGCGTACGGGAATTGGATTTGATTCGCATCGTCTTGTCGAAGGGCGGCGTCTAATTATAGGTGGAGTGGAGATCGATTATACCAAAGGTTTGATGGGTCACTCCGATGCCGATGTACTCTGCCATGCGCTCTGCGATGCTCTGCTGGGTTCGGTGGCTGCAGGTGATATAGGTACGTTTTTCCCGGATACAGATCAGTACTGGAAAGATTCAGATAGTTGTCTGCTGCTTCAAACTGTAGGGAAATATCTTTTTAACAAGGGCTGGAGCGTTGTTAATGCTGACACGACGATCATTGCACAATTACCCAGACTGGCTCCGCATATTCCCGCCATGCGTAAAAGGCTGGCGGAAATTCTGAAGATTGATATTTCCGCTCTGTCAATCAAAGCCAAAACCAACGAGGGAATGGGGTTCGAAGGAAGAGGTGAAGGAATCTCGGCAATGGCAACGGTACTGGTGGAACGAATCAAGGAATTTAGATAATGAAAATGAATTTTTACAACTCGCTGACTCGCACAAAAGAGGAGATCATCCCGCTGCAGGATAATCGCATACGTTTATATACCTGCGGCCCAACTGTTTATAATTTTGCGCACATCGGCAATTTTCGGGCCTATATTTTCGAGGATATCCTGCGCCGGGTGATCAAATTCAACGGAATCGGAATAACGCAGGTGATGAATCTGACCGATGTTGATGATAAGACCATCAGGGGGGCTATCAGTAGGGGGGTGTCACTCAAAGAGTTTACCTCTGAATTTGTCCAGGCTTTTTTTGACGATTTGCGTAAACTCAATATCGAACCAGCTGAATATTATCCCGCCGCCACCGATCATATCGCCGATATGATTGCTCTGATCACAAAGCTCTTTGATAACAAATTGGCCTACAAATCGGATGACGGCTCTGTATATTTCAGCGTGGGTAAACTGCCGGGTTACGGCAAGTTAGCCCGTCTCGACCGTGAAAAGCTGCGTTCCGGAGCAAGAGTCTCCCAGGATGAATATGAGAAAGAGAGCTACGGCGACTTCGCGCTGTGGAAGGGGTGGGACAAGGATGACGGAGATGTCTACTGGAACTCACCCTGGGGAAGGGGGCGCCCCGGTTGGCATCTTGAGTGCTCCGCTATGGCCATGAAGTATCTGGGTGAAACCTTCGATATGCATACCGGCGGCATTGACAATCTCTTTCCACACCACGAAAATGAGATTGCACAAGCGGAAGGAGCTACCGGCAAACCCTTTGTTAAAACCTGGATGCACTGTGCCCATTTGCAGGTGAACGGTGAAAAAATGTCGAAATCGCTCGGCAACTTCTTCACTCTGCGCGATTTGATTGATAAGGGATGGTCCGGACGTGAAATACGTTATGTGTTGATTAACGGACATTACCGTCAACCATTGAATTTCACCTTCGACGCGCTTGATGCCGCACGTGTTTCACTTGCGCGTATCGATGAATGCCTGGACGCGCTTTCCGCTAAAGCTCGAGGAGTCGCATCGGAGCATCTACCGGAGTTCGCTGACCGAACAAAAGCCGCTTTTACCGCCGCGATAAATGATGACCTCAATGTTCCCGGGGCACTGGCTGTCGTTTACAATCTGGTACGGGAAAGTAATGTTGCCTTTCATGCCAACAAACTTTCCGCCGGAGAAGCAGCAGCGTTGGTAGCTCTCTTCAAGCGCTTTGACGAGATATTGGGAGTTATAAATTTTGAACGCCGTGTGGATGAGGATATCCCGTGCGCTATCCAAGCACTGGTTGATGCGCGGGCACTGGCACGCAGTGCAAAAAATTGGGCGGAATCCGATCGTCTGCGTGACGAGCTGTCAGCTGGAGGATGGAGCGTACGCGACTCCAAAGAGGGACAGATAGTGAAGAAAATATAAGATCCATAATATCGGTTTGGTAACTGCAGAGAATCAGTTGCTTCTCTAAAATAATTTTTTATGCACGGTAAATTTATAACATTCGAAGGTCCGGAAGGTAGCGGTAAAACCACACACATTGCACGATTGAGTGAGTTTCTGTGTGGTCTGGGTATTGATGTAGTCGCCACACGTGAACCCGGCGGGACTGCGCTTGGTGAAAAAATCCGTGCGCTGATTCAGCATAGTGCACCGAACGAACTGCCGTTCAACCGCACGGAGCTACTTCTGTTTCTTGCCAGCCGGGCTCAACATGTCGATGAACTTATCCGTCCGAGTTTGCAGGACGGTAAATGGGTGCTTTGTGACCGCTTTTCCGATTCTACAATGGCCTATCAAGGCTACGGCAGAGGACTTGATCTTTCATCTTTACGAATGCTTGATGCTTTCGCAACCGCTGATCTTAAACCCGATCTTACCCTGCTGATCGATGTTTCATCTCAAACCAGCCTTGCGCGATTGGTAACGCGTCACAGTGCGAATAACTCGCAACCCGACCGAATCGAAGCGGAAAATGCTTCGTTTCATAGTCGGTTGCGCCGAGGGTTTCACTCGCTTGCGGAGATTGAAAGCACGCGTTTTAAGCTGATTGATGCTGAACGTGAACCGGAAATTGTGCAAAGTGAAATTCGCGCATGTGTGACACAACGTTTTCTTTCCACTAACACATATCGGTTTTAATCAGGTTAAAAAAAACTATGCCGTATAACGCAAAATTTCAATTGGTTAAGCACGCTTTTGAGAGTGGGCGCCCCGCGCAAGCCTATTTGATCAAAGGGCCTCTGCGCGGCATAGGTATGGATTTAACAATCCGGATACTGCAGTATCTCTACTGCACATCTGCCATAAACAAACCGTGCAACGCTTGTGATGCCTGCCGCAAAGTCCAGGAAAAAACCCAGGTCGATATAACTTGGATTTACCCTGAAAAGAAATCAAGGGTGATAAGTGTCAAAAATATTCGTGAAAACCTGATTTCAGTGATTGGTAAAAGCTCTCTGCAGGGAGGCTGGAAGGCCGGAGTGATTGTTGGCGCCGACCGCCTTAATGTAGAGTCCTCAAACGCTTTTTTGAAAACACTCGAAGAACCGCCGCGCAAAACAATTTTTCTGTTGCTTACTGAGGCTCCGCAACAGCTGTTGCCGACAATTATTTCGCGTTGCCAGAAAATTGATTTGGATCAGATTCGCGTACTTGATGAACCCTGGCGCAGCCGTGTGCTTGAAACACTCTCTTTTGATCTTTATAAAACGCCGATTGAAAGGCTTTCTATGGCCAACAATCTTTACAGTGTGCTGACTGACATCAAACAACATGTTACAACTTTGGTTAAAGAAGAAGATGAGTTCAACGAAAAGATCGATGAGAGTTCCGATGTCTTTGATGCGAAAGTCAGTGCGCGTTATCGTGAATACCGTAACGATTTCATCATGATTTTGCTGCGTTGGGTGCGCGATCTGCTGATTCTTTGTTCGGGAGGGGCTGAGAGTCTTGTTTTCAACCAGACTTATCTGGCGGTGCTGAAAAGCCGTGCCGCAAATCTGAAATTAAGACAGGCAAACTACAATATAAAAGCCGTTGAAGAGCTGGAACGCCATTTGAACGATCGCAACATGCCGGAAGAATCCACCTTGGCATACGCGATCGACCGCATTCAACACGGAATTATTTAAGATTCTCAAATAGCGCTGCGTATAGGAAAAAGGTAAACGTATCATGCAATTGGCTCGAATCAGAACGCCGGAGTACACTCTGTTTTTCAGCAGGGTCAACAGCGGTATCGATATTTGCCTCGGGCGTGATTATATTGTCGAGTTTGATTTCGGTCTGGATCATGCTGAACTGATTGATTACGGTGATCTGCAGAAAAAATACAATGAAATTAAAATTCCCGGTTTCAGAATAGTGCGTCCTCTTAACGCTCAGGATATAGAGTGCATAGAGCAGAATAAAATACTGGCAAAAAAAATTGAGGATGCTTTCTCGGAACAACTACACAATTTTCATGTCAGAGTTAAAATCGTATATGTACGCTGCTCGTTTGATCAACGTCGCGTTTTTATCCGCTATTCTGCAAAAAAACCGCTTAACATTCAACGCTTTGCTGATGGCATCGAGCGTGATTTTAAAATATCTGTGAATCTATGGCAGATCGGAGCGCGAGATGAAACCAGGTTGATCGGATGTATTGGCCATTGCGGGCGGGTGGCATGCTGCTGTTCCTGGATTAGACAGGATTGTCACGTCAATTTAAAGATGGCAAAAAATCAGGGTATTGCTCTTAATCCGGCTGCACTCAACGGAACCTGCAACCGTTTGAAATGCTGTTTACGCTTTGAGAACGATGTTTATGAAAAGGCTGCCGAAGGTATGCCTCGTCTGGGCGCGACTGTAATTTGTAGATCGCATGACAATTTCAAAGGTGTTATTATAAACCGTGATGTGTTACAGGCTAAAGTGGTGTTGCGCTCCGCCGACGGCAAATTTATGACGGTTGATGTCGCCGAGTGTGTGATTGCAGCTAAAGGTCAGGATTGATAATCATGAAAATTCTAGTTGTTAACGGAGCCAATCTGGGTTTACTTGGCAAACGTGAGCCGGCAATTTACGGCTGTGAAACTCTTGAGCATATCTGTGCGAAAACAAGAGATTACGCGCAATCAAAAGGGGTTCAAGTCAAGTTTTTTCAAAGTGATATCGAGGGAGAGTTGGTTGCGATTATCGGAGATGCCGTAGGCGTTTACGACGGAATTGTTATCAATCCTGCAGCCTATACGCACAGCAGTGTTGCTCTGCGAGACGCGATAGCCGCGTGCGGTCTGCCGACGGTTGAGGTACACCTTTCCAATACACACAAGCGTGATTCTTTCAGGCATTACTCGCTGACCGCCGCAGTGTGCATTGGCCAGATAATGGGTTTCGGTAGCAAGGGTTATCAACTGGCAATCCAAGCACTGGTTTCAAGCATCGGGCATGATAAAAAGAAGATATCCTGATTTTTTAGTGAAAAGGAATAAAGTCTTTATGGAAAAAGAACAGATTAAATTATGGATCGTCGGTTCAATCGGAATTGATGATATCAAAACACTGAGAGAGGATCGTAAGGATTTGCTGGGTGGTTCGCTGCCGTACAGCACTGCCGCAGCCTCTTTTTTCGTCAATACCGGTGCCGTTGGTATTGTGGGTGATGATTTTCCCACCGACTTTTTTGAAAGGTGGCGGCATTTCGGTACCGATCTTCAGGGGGTTCAGCAGATTGAAGGAAAAACATTTCGCTGGGCGGGTGTTTATGATGAAAATATGATTGATCGGCAGACACTCAAAACCGAGCTCGGTGTCTTCGCTGATTTTAAACCCAGAGTGCCCCCGGCTTATAAAAAAGCTCCCTTTGTACTGCTTGGTAACATTCAGCCTGAACTGCAGATGCATGTGCTGCGCCAAGCCGAAAAAACGCGCTTTGTGGCACTTGATACCATGAATCTGTGGATCGACATCGCAAGACCAGCCCTGAAACGTGTGATCAAACGGGTCAACTTGCTGACTGTCAATGACAGCGAGGCCCGAATGCTGAGCGGACGCTACAATATGCGTGACTGCGCCGCGGAGTTGCTTAAAATGGGTCCTGAGTATGTTGTGATAAAACGCGGGGAACACGGCGCGCTGCTCTTCTCTAAAAAGGGAATCTTCATCGCTCCTGCCTATCCCGTCCAGGATTTGAGAGACCCCACCGGTGCCGGAGATTCTTATGCCGGAGCTTTCATGGGTTATCTGGCACGCTATGGACGCGTTACCGAAAAATCAATGCGTGCGGCGTTGCTGAATGCCACTGTTTTCGCATCATTCGGTGTTGAGGGCTTCAGTCTTGAGCGCTTTGAAACATTAAAGAAATCACAGATCATCCGTCGCATCAATGAGATGAAAAAAATGCTGACCGCTGATTTTTAACATGTATTTAGAGATAGAGATATATCTGCGGACAAAGGAGTATATTGCTGTCTTGCGACATACCTGCCTGTGCCCGCACAAAACCTGAGAGTTGACTTGCCATGAATTTTTCTCTGCTTATAAAACCTGCATCCGCAGATTGTAATTTGCGGTGTGAATACTGCTTTTATCTGGATCATTGCGAAATGTTCCCCGAAACTAAAGTCCACCGCATGTCCGAAGCTATTCTGGAACGGATGATGGAGAGTTATCTTGCCACACCACAGCCGGTTTACTCCTTTGTCTGGCAGGGGGGGGAACCTCTGTTGATGGGAGAGTCCTTCTACGAAATGGCTGTTGATATGCAGATGGCCTTCGGACGTCCGCGAGTCCAGGTATCTAACTCGGTGCAAACTAATGCCACCCTGATCACCGATCGTTTTGCTCGTATTTTCAAGTCCTGCGGCTTTCTGACCGGTGTTAGTCTGGATGGACCATCAAAGTTGCACGATGCCGCTCGCTTGGATGCCGTCGGCAGAGGATCGCATGCACAGGTGATCAATGGACTCAATACCTTGAAAAAACATGGTGCCGCGTTTAATATCCTAACCCTCGTCAGTCAGCACAACCTCCACTATCCGCTGGAAATCTATGATTATCTTGTGCAAGAAGTAGAAGCTGAGTTTCTGCAGTTCATCGAGTGCGTTGAGATCGATCAAAATGGTGATATGCCCTATTACTGCATCTCAGGTGAAGAGTGGGGGGAGTTCCTTTGCAAAATCTTCGATCACTGGTTTGCCAATGATACCCGCCGCATTTCCGTGAGACTTTTTGACGCGGTTATTGCCAAAATGGTTACAGGTGAGGATATATCCTGTACAACCGGACAGGATTGTCGCCAATATTTTGTGGTGGAATATAACGGCGATGTCTACCCCTGCGATTTTCATGTACTGCCCGAGTTGAAGCTGGGCAACATCATGACACACAGTTGGGAAGAGTTGAGCGAATCCGAGATTTATCGTGATTTCGGAGCACGCAAACGAGATTTGCACCAAGATTGCCTGAACTGCCCATATTTTCGTTTCTGCGCCGGTGACTGCCCTAAAAATCGCGTCGGACATACCGCCGGAGCAGCAAACAAGTTGAGCCGCATCTGTGCTGGGATGAAAATGTTTTACGCACATACCCTGCCGCGCTTTCAACAACTTGCGGATACCTTGATTAAAGAACGCGAACAACAATAAAACTAGATAACAAAAAAACCGTAGAGTTTTAATCAACACTTTGTTAATTAGCGGGATAAAATTAGAGTGCCTGTCGGCATTAGTTTACATAACATATATTATGCGACATAAAATCGGCAGTTTTTTATCTTTGTTTTTATCTTTGTTCAAGTCAATAAATCTAATGTTGAACCGTTAGTACCGGTGAAGATTATGCAGTTGAATGAAACCAGTGATGCCGAACTGATTGCTTTGTATCTGCGGGGTGATGCGCAGGCATTTAATGTATTGGAGCTGCGGTATCGTCGGCATTTATTCGCCTGGCTGGTCTCGGCACTTAGTAACCGAGCGGACGCTGAAGATATCTATCAGGATGTTTGGTTCAAGGTTGTCAGCAAAGCTGAACTTTTCAGAGATGTTTCATTCAAAGCTTGGTTGTGGACAATTGCGCGGAACCGTGTAATTGATTTCAGACGCAAGCACAGACCGGATCTGACGCTGGATCAACCCTCCGGCTCCGCTGATAAGGCGCCGCTGGTTGATCGGCTTTCAGCACAGGGCTCGGATCCTGCCGGTCAGCTGGAAACCCGTGATTTAACCGTCAGGGTTATGCAGTTTGCAGATAAGCTGCCCAGCGGTCAACGCGATGTGTTTTTGATGCGGGTCGAGGGTCATCTCGCCTTCAAGGAGATAGCCGATGTGCTCGGGATTTCAATTAACACCGCCCTGGGCAGAATGCGCGACGCGATGACAAAAATTAGGTCACATTTAACGGAGGTGACGCAATGAATGAAATGATTGATAAAACCCTTGAAGCCGAAGTTTTGGAGTTTGAAAGGGAAATGAGTGCAGTTACAGGTTTGTTTTCATCTGATCTGCTCGAGCAATACTGCGACTCCCCTGCTGAAGCGGTAATTGATTCTATACATACTGAGGCGCGCCGATCTGCCTTGCGACGCAGATTCCGGTCAAAGATTCGTTTTCTAATGCGTTTAACCGCATCAGTCGCCGCTATTTTTCTGCTTTATGCCGGTCTTTCAAATCTGCAAGCCGAACGTGATTTAAACCGGCACAGGATTATCCTGAATCAATTGTGCATTGTTTCCAGTGAAGAGGAAATGTTGCCGAACAGAGAGGACGCAACATCCACAGCGGCACTTGCCGCGTTGCTGTTACAGATGCAGGGACTGGATGAGGAAAGTTATTTCACGATCAACTGATCTTCGGAGCCATCCCAGAGCTTTTCAATCGCATAATAAGCACGTGCCTCCCTTGAAAAAAGATGCACAACAACATCTATGAAATCAACAACCACCCACCCGCTTTCAGCTTCTCCGGAGCTTCTGAAGCTTTTAACTTTTACCCTTTTCATGTGGCGACTGGCCTCGGAAACCAGTGCCCTCAGATGTGGTGCCGAATTTCCCGAGGCAACAACGTAGAAGTCGGTCACCGACGATTTTCCGCGTACATCGAATACCTTGATATCTTCACCCTGTTTAGCCTCGAGTGCATTTACAATCTCTTCTGCCATCTGTTCCGGTTTAATAATTACCTCCACTAAATCTGCCCCGCTAAGCGCGAGCGCAACCCAATCTAAATCATCAGACAAGCCAGTCATCATCCTGACGCTACCGTATCACAACCCCAGCTTGAAACCATTACATTAACTGGCCTGTAGTTTGCTCTGCTGCATTTACTGCAGAATACCAGCCCAAATTGCCGCTCAAATTTCGTCGGAGTTGTGTCGGTACAATTGATGTGTAACTATGTAACTTTCAACAGCGGGAGATACCAATCCGGCAATCGACCTGCCTGCGGCAACCTTGCGCCGGATGTCAGTTGAAGATATTTCCATCAACCTTCCTGTGACGCGATTCTGTTGTAATCGTTCAATACAATCATGAGGAATATCACCTTCAATAAAAAGTCGCTCGTCCACATTCGGTCTTTCAATGATAACAAAATCACACAGAGTTAATAAAGTCTGAATTTTATGCCACTGCGACAGATTCATCAGCGAGTCAGAGCCGATGATAAAAAACAGTTTCGACGAAGGATAGATATCCTCAAGTGTTGTCACAGTATCAACCGAATAAGAGACCCCCCCCCTGCTCAATTCGATCTCGGAAATTTCAAAACGCCGGTTACCCGCAATACTGACTCTGAGCATCTCAAGCCGATCGGCATCGCTGACCACCGCTTCATCGCCTATTTTAAAAGGTGAAACCTTGCACGGAACAAAAAGAACCTTATCAAGTCGGAATTGCTCCGCTGCCACTTCCGCCATACTTAAATGACCCAGGTGAACAGGATTAAAACTACCCCCCAATATGCCGATTCTATTACACTTCATGGCTGATTTACCCGCTCTCCGGTTGAACGATCGAAGAAAGTGACTTTGCTGTAGTCAACCTGTAGTTTAACACGTTCACCACTGGAATAACGCAGTTCAGGTGAAACCCGTGTAATCACAGCCTGATCGCACAATCGCAGGTGCAGATAGGTTTCGCTGCCCATGGGTTCAACAAAATCAACGCTGCAATCAACTCCCCCTGTATCATCATCCGTTCCGACAACACGCAAATTTTCAGGTCGGCACCCGATTGTGATCCCCGCTCGACCAAACATCTCTCCAGCGAGCAGATTCATCGGCGGTGTTCCGATAAATCCTGCTGTAAAGGTGTTGGCCGGAAAATTATAGAGTGTCAGAGGGTCAGCAACCTGCTGAATGCGTCCTTCGTTCATGACCACAATCCGGTTTCCTAACGTCATAGCTTCTATCTGATCATGAGTGACATAAACCATCGTTGCCTCTAAACGATTATGCAGACGATTGATCTCACTACGCATCTCAACCCGCATTTTGGCATCAAGATTTGAGAGTGGTTCGTCAAATAGAAACACACTGGGATTACGCACAATCGCCCTGCCCAAAGCAACTCGCTGACGCTGCCCCCCCGACAGCTGCTTGGGCAGGCGTTGCAACAATGTTTCCAGACCCAGAATTTGGGCGGCTTCATGCACTCTGTTCCGTATCTCAGTCTTGGGCATTTTGCGTAGTTTCAAACCGAAAGCCAGATTGTCAAAAACCTTCATGTGCGGGTAGAGCGCATAATTTTGAAAAACCATTGAGATGTCGCGGTCTTTAGGAGCAATCTCGTTGACACAGCGCTCGCCTATGAAAATTTTACCGTGCGTTATACTTTCAAGTCCGGCAATCATACGCAAAGTCGTAGATTTACCGCATCCAGACGGACCGACTAAAACGATAAACTCACGATTAGCAATTCCCAGATTAAAATCGATGACCGCAGGATAACGGTTTTCATAAATTTTATTGAGATTTTCAAGCCTGACAGTAGCCATAAAATTTTTTTTACTGGTTTTGTATAAAGTCACTAAAGAAGCATACGCACACCGGGAATGGCTCTGACCTCTCGATCAAAAATAACCATATCTTCGCGGCTCATAAATTTGATCGAAACACCGTAAGATTGGTATCTCCCGGAGTGTGATTGATTGGTCTTAGTCAACTCTGCGGTCACATTGTAGCTCTCAAGCACGACTCTGAGTGCTCTGGTAACATTAACGTCATCTATACAGATCACCCGTAAATGAAACTCTGCTGGATAGCTTACCTCCCGCTCTGTACAATCAGTCAATCTGAAATTCACAATTGCCCACTTTAAATAGATGTTGTCTGCCAAATCGCCCGTTTCCGGCTTTCACCGCAACGTTGCTCTACATAATAACACATTGTACAGTGCCCCAACAAGCTTGAGAAATATCCTTCGCAAATTCCGCAGCATGTCATAATCATGGACACCCAAGCAAAAATTTGGAGTTCCTTTAATTTTCAAATGACAAACTTAGAAATTATCGCGTCTTGAAAAACCTGCTCTCTTATGGCATTATGTAAGGCTCATAAGAAGAACCGCGAAAAGGAGATTAGCATGAAACGTATTGTCGAGTGCCCGTCATGTCACACCAAAATGCAGATTTTCGACATCGGCAGAACATCAAAACAAAAGTGTCCACGCTGCAAAAATGATTTTGACATCACTGAAACACAGGATAAAGAGAAGAAATCATCCGACCAGAAAGATAACAGCCCTGAAAAGTCGGCGGAACAGAGTGCCAACGTGAAAAGCGGCGACTCCGCCGGACAACCCACCACTGATAAGAGCCCCGGGATTATCACAAAAAAGAAAGATGTCCTGGAGACAGACAAGAGGAATGACAGTGAAGCTAACCCCGTAAAAAGTGAAGCTAACCCCGTAAAACAAGGGAAAGAAGAGGCTCAGAAAGAGGTTGCATCCGCTAATTCTGATGTTAAGAGTGCCGATAAAACAACGAGTCATAAAAAGATGAAAAAGCACTCTTCAGACCAGACAACCGTGCCTCCCACAGCGGAACCACCGATCGCCGGACTATCCGGTTTGCAATTTATGATCATTTTCATCTTACTCGTCATCATACTTGTTCTTCAGATTATGAACATGAAGAAAAATAGCGTTTTGGCGGATAATCAACAGATGATTTACAAAAAACTCAGTTTGCAATAAACACTAACTCAGGGGGAAATCAATGGACAGTAAAGAAATCGAGAGCAAACTTAAAGAGATGATTGTCGAAAGACTTTTCCTCTCCGTAACACCCGGTGAAATGCAGACCGACGCATCGTTGATCGATGAATATGGAGTTGACAGTGTGTCGCTGCTCGAACTGGTGGTCGGTTTAGAAGAGGCCTTCGGCATCATGATAGAAGATAGTGATTTTGATGTGCGTAATTTCAGCTCGGTCGCCAATCTGCGCGATTTTGTGAAAGCACGGCTGTAACGGTTTTCTTTTAACTAAAAAGAGCGTCGGAGTGCTTGCTCCGACGCTCTTTTTTTGTTGCATCTGTAAAAACACTTTAACCTAAAAACGGCAGTTGCCATTTTGTCGTAGATGCAAGGCGCACGGTTTTCAGCTATAGTGACTATGCTGGAAGCCGTACAACGCCGCAGATGCG
>CAYOQJ010000096.1:0-4377 GCA_964406095.1 uncultured Lentisphaeraceae bacterium | reverse complement strand
GACCGCCGAAGGCCAGGACGATCAGGATGTCACCGCGCAGGCCCAATGGAGTGTCAGCGGTGCCGCCGGCACGGTTGTCACCGCCGGTGAGCTGACCGCTGGCCAGGTCGAAACGGATACGCCATGCACAATCACGGCGGTGCATGATGATCAAAATGCAAGTAAAACGGTTCAAATTCTGCACTTGCCCATCCAAAAAAATGTAATTGCGCTTGAAGTGCGCGGCTCCGCAGCCATATATGAAAACTCTTCAGCTTCCTACACATGTATCGCATATTTTTCCGACGAAAGCTGGCAGGATGTAACCGCGCAGAGCCAGTGGGGTGTCGATCCAGGCGCAGTCGCCTCGATGCAGGGAGCCCGACTTGACGCTCAGACGGTCGATCAGGACACCACCGCAATCATCTCCGCAAACTATAGCGGCGTGAGTGGCGACAGATCAGTTACAATTCGCGACACAGGCGATAATGATCCCGTCCAGCCAGTTGCGCTTGAGGTTAGCGGACCGCCATCGATCCGCGGTGGGACAATAACCAATTTCATCTGCGAGCTTGTTTACAGCGACAACACCCGCAGTAATATTACAGCAAATGCGCAATGGCTCTCAAACCGGATGAGATTGGCCCGTTTTCGCAAACAGGGTTTGCTGAACACAGGAGTTGTCGAGCAGGATACTGCGGTTGAGATCATTGTGCGGTATATCACGGCGGGTGGAGTGTTGCTCAGCACCAATGCGCAGCTGACTCTGACTCGCGACGCAGTTGATCCGAATCCCCCTCAGCGCAGCATCCTGATATCCGGCGATGCCACCGTTCAGGAGGGCCAGTTTGCGCAGTACCAGGCGGTTTTAATAGAGGATGATGAGCCTGTTGGCGACATTACCGATCAGGTGGTATGGAGTTCCGACAACACCGCCGTCGCCACGATTGATCCTGTTTCCGGCTTGTTGAGCGCCCTGCAGGTGTGGGATACGGTTACAGTGGAGGTTCGGGCCGATTACTCATTTGAGGGTTCGGACTATAGTGACACCTTTACTGTGCAGATCAATCCGATTACGCGCAACCTGCAGGTTATGGGTGCCGCGGAATTGAATGCCGGTTCATCTGAACAATACCAGGCTGTGCTGAGCGAGGAGGGCGCGGCTGATCTGAATGTGACTCAGGAAGCTCTCTGGAGCGTTGATAACGATCAGGCAGCTTCGATTGACCAGAACGGCATGCTGACGGCGGTGCAGGTGGAGAGTGAGCAGCAAGTGAATGTAACGGCGATTTATCAGGTCGGGATAAAGGGATATACCGGCAGTGTGGCAGTCACAATATCTCCGGTACTCGAACCGGAAGGGGACCCCACCGGGATAATAATCCAAGGTCCCGATGCTGTCGAAAGTGGCTCTACCGGACAGTACGGCAGCTACTACACCTATGCCAACGGTGCGACTGCTCCAGTTGATCTGCCGCATGCCTACTGGACGGTAAGCGGCAACAATGTCACCATATCTTCGAGTGGTCTGCTGACTGTAGCTCAGGTTTCACAGCCGGCTGAAGTCACCGTAATTCTGAACTACAACCGCACTAGGATAACCAAGACGGTGTTGATCAGCGTAAGCGGAAAATTCGCTCTTGCAGGCTTGGGCAATCCGCCGCAACCTGTTGTCGATGGAGGCATAGTTCGCCTGCGTGAGGGTGAGCAGTGTACAGTGGCCGTTGAGAGGTATCAGGGCGACTATGGTGCTGCCGATGCATATTTTGACCTTACTCCGCCGGAGAGCGGCATAGTGCTTCAACCGCTGAGCTGGGCGGATGGCGAAGAGGGCGTCAAGTTTTCCACGGCAACAGCTCCTGTTCTGAGCGGCGTGCAGCTGCCTTACAGGGTGGAAGTGCTGCTGACCTCACCCGATATTGCGGTTAACGCCACGGCCGACTGTTTTGAGTTGGAGATAATTGACGCTGAGTACGGCTCTTCGGTGGCTGACTATCTGAGTGTCTTCGGCAGTATTCCCTTTACAACATCGAACGATGAGTGGTTTTATCCCAGAGCGGCTCTGGACGGCGGCGAGAACATGCTGCGCTCGATGTGTCCTGACTCGATCGGCCAGAGCTGTGTGCTGCAGAGCTCCATGACCGGTCCCGGCGTACTGACATTTTACGCGGGTATCAGCAGTGCGGATATGAACGGGCCTGGAGCAGGCACATTCCATGTTATGGTTGACCAGACACTTTACACCGTTGACGCAACAGGTAATGTGGATGAACCTAAAGCGGTTGTTGTTCCCGAGGGCACTCATTCGGTCAGTTTCATCTTTGAGCGGAGTGTTGCCACTGTTGCTGGTGATTTCGCCTGGATTATCGATCCTGAATATGTGCCGCTTGACAAGGCTGAACTTCTTGCACCGGCGGACGGAGCCACTGTGCTGCTGGGCGAAAAGGAGTTTGTCTGGTCGAATGTTCTGTGTGGTCTCTGTGCAGTTCCGGGGGTCACTGCCGGCTACCAGTTGTATGCGGGCAGTGGCGTCGACAATATGCAGCTGCTCGACACAATTGTTGAGTTTGAAAGCGCCGCGACTGTGTCCTATCCGGTACTGTTTGAAACAACAGGAAACATAAGCTGGCGTGTGGATACCTTCGTTCAGGTTGAGGATGAAATTTTCAACTTCAGCAGTGACCCTGCGACCTTCAGTCTGCTCGATGCCACGGCACCCCAGTTCATTGTGTCAGAGGAGAATTTACAGGGATACAGCTGGTTTGAAAAGATGGCTTTAGACGGCTCATCAATAGACATCTCTCTTATTCAGGACTTCGACGTGAATATCGGGTCGCTCGGTTACACGGCGGACAGCGCGGCCGAGGAGATTGTTGTCAATGTGATCAGTGGATCGCTCCCGACGGGCATAACGCCGGTTGTGGATACTGAAAGCGGTCTTATATTTTTAAGCGGCACCCCCTCGCAGATAGAGAGCGGCACGGCGGTTTTACGTATAGCCATGCTGGCCGATGGCGTCGAGATTCCCGGAACGACTCTGATCTTGAATTATGAGGTAAAACCTCTGCCAGCCAAATTGGTCGGTCAGTACAAGGGGTTTGTATGGTATGACGCTGAATATAACTGCACTCCGGATGGTTTTTGCTCCTCGGCCACCCTGCCAACTCCGGCTGTGGTGACGGTTACCGCCCAGGGAGCAGTCAGTGTTTCATTTCAGCTGCCCGGAAAAAGCTACTCCCAGAGTATGGGGAATTTTGATGCCGACACCTATTACCGGCTTGGCATCTTTGAGAAAAGCTACCGCGATGATATCGATGCGGACACAAGCATTGACTACACGGTGAGCATCAACTGGAATTGCGAGCAGGCTGAAGGCTATAACGGGACCCCGGTGGCTGATATCAGTATGGAACACTGGTACATGGAATATGATCCCTATATGCAGGATTATTTTCCCGCTGCCACAATGACTTCGGGTTATGCATATCCGGATATCTGGAGCAGCGGCAACGGCGGATACGATCTGTATGACCAGCAGGTGCTTGATCAGTTGCAGGGTTATTATACGGTGAGCCTGGAAGACAATGATTTCTCTTCTCAGAATTATGATTCCTTCGGCAACGGTTACCTCACCTTGACTATCAATGATCAGGGTGCCATAGCCATTGACGGCAAAATGGCTGATGGAGAGAGTATCAATACCACAACGAAACTTTATGTCGCAAGTCAGTGTGAGGACACACTTGCGTTTACAGAGCTTCGCGCTCTTCCGTCCGCCTATGATGGAGGAGTCGTGTATATGCAGCTGCATTTCAAGGAGCTGAATGGCACGATTGTTGTTGAGGTCAGAGAGAGTACCTGGGTTAATATGGACCCGCAGGCCAACGGCTATTACAATGAGGGCTTCAAACGAATTTTTAACGGTGTGTGCGGCGGTAAATACGACAACACTAAAAATCTGTTTGAACTCTATCAGGATGTGGCGGGATTTGTCGCCCGGTATCCGGTTTTCGAGGACAATCTGACCGTTGTTGATTTTGCCGCCGACGGTAACTCGTTTGTGATAGATTCGCAGGCGGGAACGTCGCTGAGTGTCAATCTGGACACCGGCGTAATTTCGGTTACTGCCAACGGTCACTCGGGGCAGGGTGTTCTGACACCCTATTTCAAAAATGTGAACGGGCTGGAATCAGTTGCGGCCAGAGCCTATACGCTCCGTACTTCACAAAACTTTGTAATTTATCCGGAGGATCCCGTTTATCAGTACACCAGGTCATCCGCCTGGCAGTTAGAAATCAATTCACTAGCATCCCACAGGCAATGAAAAACGATACTTCTCCCCCTTTCCCCCATTGATTTTATTGGGTTTCTTTGTGATCTGAACTGTGTTTCCGAAAG
>CAYOQJ010000095.1:0-46406 GCA_964406095.1 uncultured Lentisphaeraceae bacterium | reverse complement strand
AAAAACGGGAATGATCTAACCACGAAATACACGAAATACACGAAAACACTGTTCGAACTATTGATTTGTAACCTAACCCATGAGGTGAATATGGTTTTTCATTTTTCTTATAAGTGGTTATATAGAAGACACTTAAATTCGTGCCTTTCGTGATTTTCGTGGTTTAATTGATTTTTCTAGGTTTAGGGGTCGTCGGCCTTGTGGTCATAACTGCTGGACTGCCAGCAGGTATAATACGGGTCGGGACAGGTTGCGATGCTCCCCTGGTCGATCATCTCATTGAGCAGGCTTTCAAAAGTGACTCTCTCCGCCGCCTTCGACGTTGTAGCTGTCATCATCAACACTATTGTCAACCCCCTCGAAAAATAATTTTCTGAAAAAGTGCTGGTCTTGGAACGATCGTGGCTGTAGCCTACAGCCGTATGAAAAAACAACCATTACAAAGCGCGTTTGCAATCGGTGCCCGGTTAGGGTATATTGCAAACTTTACACCTTGAGTGATAATGGAGATTCTGAAAATGGCCTACGATAAGATACAAATTCCGGATTTTGGTGATAAAATTACAATGAGTGTTGAGGGTACGCTTGATGTGCCTGACCAGCCGATCATTCCCTTTATCGAGGGCGACGGCATAGGCTCCGACATCACAAGGGCGGCGATGATCGCCTGGAATGCCGCAGTGGAGTCCGCCTATGGCAATGGTCGCAAAATTGCCTGGATGGAGATTTTTGCCGGAGAGAAGGCCAATGCGATTTACGGAGAGAATGTCTGGCTGCCTGATGAAACTCTGAAAGCGTGCGCTGAGTATTTGGTTTCGATCAAAGGACCTCTTACCACACCGGTTGGAGGGGGCATTCGTTCGTTGAATGTGACACTGCGTCAGAAACTTGATCTGTATGTCTGTCTGCGTCCGGTGCGCTGGTTCAACGGTGTGCCCTCTCCGGTCAAGAAGCCCGAGTTGACCGATATGGTGATCTTCCGTGAAAATACAGAGGACATCTATGCCGGTATTGAATGGATGGCCGGGAGCGAAGGGGCTGAAAAGGTTATCGCGTTTCTGCGGCATGAGATGGGTGTCAGTAAAATCCGTTTTCCCGAGAGCTCCTCCATCGGTATCAAACCGGTTTCCTCCGATGGCACAAAACGTCTGGTGCGAGCTGCCTTGAATTATGCCGTTGAAAATGACCGCAAGAGCGTCTGCCTGGTTCACAAGGGCAATATCATGAAATTTACGGAAGGAGCTTTCCGTGATTGGGGTTATGAAGTGGCGCGAGAGGAGTTCGGCGCCAAAGTGATTGACGGCGGGCCGTGGTGTGCCTTCATAAATCCGCAAACTGGGCAGGAGATTATTGTGAAAGACTGCATTGCAGATGCCTTCCTGCAGCAGATTCTGACACGACCGGCTGAGTATGATGTGATCGCAACTCTCAATCTGAATGGCGATTATGTCTCCGATGCCTTGGCCGCCTGTGTGGGCGGTATCGGCATAGCACCGGGCGGCAACATCAACTACACCACCGGTACGGCAGTCTTTGAAGCGACCCACGGAACTGCTCCCAAATATGCCGGCCAGAATAAAGTCAATCCCGGTTCACTGATACTTTCAGGCGAAATGATGCTGCGTTACATGGGCTGGAGTGAGGCGGCCGATAAGCTGATTCGCGCCATGGATGATGTTATCGGCAGCAAGACAGTGACCTACGATTTCGCACGTCTGATGGAGGGAGCGAAACTCGTTTCATGCAGTGATTTCGCACGAGCCCTTGCAGCCGCTATGTAAATTTCAGCAACATCAAGCTTGTGCAATAACGGATATAACCTGCTCGATACCCTGTGCATCAACCTGGAATAACTTTAACGATAACATTTTGATAAGGGTTCATAATTTTGTTGTGTCTTTCGAGGAAAAGCCTTGCGTACTGAGTCGCGTGATTGGCCGCGAATTTAGCTATTCGCTTTTATTTGTATTGACGATTAGCCTTTGAACAAGTAATATCGACGTAGTTTGTATCGGTATTTGTGTTTATGTGGGCATCTGTCAATATAGTCGGCGAAAGGTTCAACATGCTGCGTGGATTCAACATGCTGCGTGGATTTCTGCTGATTTTCTTTTCTCTATGTGTACTCGCACATCTCGGGAATGCCGGTGAGGGAAATCGGCTGACGCAGAGATGCAAAAAGGTATTGGTGCTACACTCCTACCATGAAGGGCTGAGGTGGACCGATGGTCAGAATCTGGGCATCAAACAGGGATTTGAGCAGCGCGGGGATGTTGAGCTGGATATAGAATACCTCGATTCCAAGCGGATACCGCTGGAGAGAATTGCGGAGCAGTTCGCCACCTTTTTGATGCGTAAATACGGCAACTCCGTCTTTGATGCCGTTATTGTGACCGATGATAATGCACTCACATTTATTTCAGAGTTTCGTGAAAAAATGTTTGCCGGTGTGCCGATTGTCTTCTGTGGCATTAACAACTACAAGGTTGAATATTTAAAAGATTTCAATGGCCGACTGACCGGTGTGGTACAAGCGGTGGAGCCAGCGGCCACCATCGCCCTGATTCGCAAGCTACAGCCCGGCTTGCGTTCTCTCGTGATCATCTCGGATAAAACGCCGACCTCGCTGGCCAAGCGTGATGAAGCACGTGTTGCCCTTGGTGGCATGAAGTATGGTTTTGATACCGTCTGGCTGCATGCGCTGGAGACCGCTACCCTCAAGCAGCGGATCAAGGAACTGAACGGTAATGACGCGATTCTGCTCTGCAATTTCAATCGCGATGCCGATGGCGTTTATTATGCACATGATCAAAGTGCACGAATGATTACGCGTATTAGTCACGCACCAGTTTATGCTATGGAGGATCAATATCTTGGCACCGGCGTCGTGGGTGGTTATATGCAAAGCTCCAAAGAGCAGGGGCGTACCGCCGCCGCAATCTGTCTGGAAGTTCTCGACAGCGGCAGAGTGCCTCCCGTGAATATGAACAGCAAAAGTCGGGTCATCTTTGATTTTACAGCTATGAAACGTTTTGGTCTGAGTATTTCAAAACTACCGCCCAGTGCTTTGATCATTAACCGTCCGCTCTCTTTCTACCAGCAGAACAAAGCAATGATCTGGAATATCGTTGGTGGCTTTACGCTCTTGCTATTGGCTTTTCTGAGCACCGTTTACTGGCTGATTCATTCAAAAATTGCCGAGCGACAATATCGCCTGCTGGCTGAAAATACCGTTGATCTCATCTGGACCTGTCGAAAAGATACTGACGATTTCGCATTGACCTACATCAATCCCGCTGTACGGGAGATGTTGGGTTACACCGTAGAGGAGTATCTCGCCCTGCCGTTGGAAAAGCGGATTGATCCCGAGTGTGTCGAGATTATCCGGCAGAGTGTGGCACACATGCAGACCAGCGAGCAGCAAACGCTGGAGGTGAGATGTCAACACAAGGATGGACGTTTGATCGAATGTGAACTCTGGATCAGACCCCTGGTCGGTGATAACGGTGCGATCTCCGGTTTTCAGGGACGCACAATCGATATCACCGCACGCAAAGTCGCGGAAAAACGTTTGGCCGAGATCAACGCCTGCATGGCGGGACTGAGCGCTGATTATAACGAGAATGTCAATGCCTTGACCGAACTCTGCGGACGTCTGCTGAGGGCTGACTTTGCACTCTATAGCCGACTTCAGAACGGCATGTTATGTTCGTTGGGGAGCTGGCAGGTTCCCGAAGAGATTTCGGTTTTGAATACGCTTGATGGCTCTCTCTGCTACGATGTGATTAAACGCGGTAAATCCGAACCGTTCGTAGTGCGTGACCTGTCGCGATCCATTTACGCGCAAAGTAATCGTACGATTGAAAAGTACGGATTACGAACCTATCTGGGTTATCCAGCAGTGTGTGCTGGCGAGATTGTGGGATTACTCTGCCTCTTCTTCAAAGAGGATGTTGACCCGAGCCCGGATGATCTGCGGATAATCGGCATCATCGCCTTGGCCGTCGCCTCGGAGGAAGGACGCAGACGCGCTGCCCATGAGCTTCATCGTATGCAGAAACTCGAGGAACTGGGGACGGTTGCTGGCGGGATCGCGCATGATTTCAACAATCTGCTGACCGGTGTTTTCGGCAATCTGGAACTGGCTAAAATGAGTTTGGTTTCGAATCCCGAGGCAGCGGGTTTCTGTCTTGATCAGGCGGCAGCCACAATTGAAAGCGCACGTGGTTTGACCACTCGTCTCCTGACCTTTGCCAGAGGGGGTGAACCATTACTTGACGCAGTTGATATCACCGAGCTGATCAGGGAAACTGTGGACTTTAATCTGCATGGAAGCAGGATTACAGCTGCGTTTGATCTGCCGGATGATCTTTGGCTGATTGAAGCCGATAAAGCTCAGATTGGACAGGTGATCGCCAATCTGGTGGTAAATGCCCGGCAGGCGATGCCAAATGGCGGTGTGCTGAAAATCAGAGCCCGCAACCAGCCACGCAATCCGTATTGCAACAAACCTGACCAGTCGCGGGATATGATCCATATTGAGATCATTGATGAAGGCAGTGGAATCCCGGCAGCCATAGCTGATCGCATATTCGATCCCTATTTCACAACCCGGCAGGGAGGTCATGGTCTGGGACTGGCAGTTGTACAGAGCATTATAGTGCAGCACAAAGGGGTGGTGGATGTAGGCTCTGCACCAGGTGGCGGAGCTGTATTTTCAATTATGCTTCCGGCACTACCGGACAAAACTTGCGTTGCGCGTTGCAAACCTGCGACTGAGAGTGGGAGCGTCCGGAAACATGAGCTCAGAATTCTGCTTATGGATGACGATGCTCTTGTCCGTAGGGTCGCTGTGGCCATGATAGATCACATGGGACACACAATCACCACCGCGGTGAATGGAGAGGAAGCGATAGAAAAATATAAATTAGCGATGCAGAAAGGAGAACCTTATGATATTGTTATTATGGATCTTACAATTCGCGGCGGCACAGGCGGAGAAAAGAGTGTCGGCAAGGTGTTGCAGTTGAATCCGTCAGCACGTGTGATAGTGGCCAGCGGCTATGCCTCTGACCCGGTGCTGGCCAACTTCAGAGATTACGGATTCGTCGCTAAACTAGCCAAGCCCTATACAATGAATGAATTGAAAGAGGTGATTGACCAGGTGGGCGGTATCTGATTTTAAGAGTGCGATAAACCGGTTGTAAAGGAGAGGCTAACCAGATGATGAGAAAACTGATTGTACTGAGTGTAATAATGTGTTTGCTGCCTGGCTTGAGCCTGGCGGAATCGGCGCAGGAACGTGAGGCGCGCATGCGATGGTGGCGCGAGGCGCGGTTCGGCATGTTTATCCATTGGGGACTCTACTCCGCGTTGGCTGGCACCTGGAAGGGCGGAAAAGTCGCTGATAGCGGCGGCATGGAATGGATTCAGCAGCGAGTCAGGGCCGGTACATGGGAGTATGCCCATGAAGCGTTCGGTAGATTCCGTCCCTCCGATGACTGCACCGAACAGTGGGCGCGTTTGGCCCGCGAGGCCGGTTGCCGTTATGTCGTGTTCACATCCAAACATCATGACGGCTTCAGTCTGTTTGATTCAGAAGTTACAACCTATGACTCGCATGATTGGGTCGGACGTGACTTCTGCCGTGAATTAACCGATGCCTGTCGTTCTCAAGGATTGCGAGTTGGATTTTATCACTCGGTGATCGACTGGCATCATCCGCAATATGATTACGACTCTGCCGGTGCGCTTCCTCATCCCTTCAAAGGAAAGCCGTCGCCCAACGGTTCGCGTGACCATTCGATCTACCTCGACTACCTGCACCACCAAGTCGCTGAGCTGATCTCCAATTACGGGGCAATCGATATAATTTGGTGGGATTTCTCCAAAAAAGGTGCGGAAGGCGCCTTCTGGCGGGCGGATGATTTGATGGCGATGGTGCGTAAACGTAACCCCAATATCATCAGCAATAACCGCCTCTATCACATTACGAGTCCCAAAGAGTCCTCTGATGCGGAACGCCTGAAAGCGTGGGATCCAGAGCAGGGAGATTTCACAACCCCGGAACAGCATATCCCGGCAACCGGATTGCCCGGCGTGGACTGGGAGGTCTGCATGACCATGAACACCACATGGGGTTACAGTGAGCATGACCATGCCTGGAAGTCGAACGAAACGCTGCTGCATAACCTTATTGATATTGTCTCGAAAGGCGGTAACTATCTCTTGAATATAGGTCCGCGCGGCGACGGATCCGTGCCGGAAGAGAGTGTCAGGGCTCTGCAATGTATCGGACGCTGGATGCAGATCAACGGCGAAAGTATCTATGCTACAATGGCAAGCCCCTTTGAAAAACCGGACTGGGGGTACTATACATCTAAGCCCGAGGCACTTTACGCCCACATATTTGATTGGCCGGATGACAGCCGACTCACGCTGCCTGTCCGCCACGATGAAATTAAGCGCGTATTTCTGCTCGCGGCTAGAAATGATGAACTCAAAGCAGAGCCTGCGGCGAAGGGGGTGACGGTGAGTTTGCCAAACAAAGCACCGGATTCGATCGCCTCGGTTGTCAAGGTTGAGTTAAAACGCTGAGCTGAACGGGGCACTGTCAGCGTGACTCAGTCTCTGTAACCCAGGAGATTAAAGCTTTTCCTGTCCGAATACATTTTTTAGGATTGTGTTCTGAGCAGTTATCAATTAAAATTATCGGAAAGTAAGGAGGATGTATCTTCCTGCGGTAAGGAAAAAAAGGAGATTAATATTATGAAAAAATCAATCTGCATGATGTTGGCTTTGACCGTGCTGATGGGAACTATGGGTTGCACAGGCCCTTTTAAACTGACAAAAAAACTGCATGCCTGGCACACTTCGCAGCCGGATCGCTGGGTGGATGAAATTGTTTTCCTGGCCTGTGTTATTCTGCCGGTTTATACGATTTGCACTCTGGGCGACGTCATTATCTTCAACAGCATCGAGTTCTGGGGTGGCGAAAATCCGATTGCCTCCGTGACCGAGGGTGATGATAATCTCAAAATGACCAGAAACGACGACGGGTCAATTCTGATTGAAAGTGATAAAGGAAGATTCACTCTGCGTAAATCACGTTATGGTGTCAGTGCGTATGATGCCGAGGGTCAGCTGTTGTATATCTCGCATACAGGCACCGATAACAGGGTGAGGGTTTATAACGCTGGCGGTACTGTGGTCGGCACCTTTGACCGTTCCTGAAGGAGATTGGTTGAATAACAGCGATCAAACGTTTAACTCAGCCGGATAGTTGTCGCCCTTTCTGTTACTCAGATATTCAATCAGATGGAAGTTTTGAAACACCTGAACTGTTTTGACCGCTCTGTGCGTTTTTGTTATAATGAGTACGTTGCCGGGTAGCAGAATTCAGCGAAGCGGAATCGCTCAGTGGCGTTCGCTACAGAAGCTGTTTTGTGTGTGATAAACAAGAAGGGGCATAAAAATGTCCGGGGGAGTCACAAGATTACTTCCTGTTTTTCTGGTTTGTTTTTTGGCATTGGGGCTGAGAGGCGAGTCCGACCGGGATGTTTTTGATGCTTTATGGGCACCTGTTCCCGAAACGCGGATTGATAAAATTGTTTTCCGGGAGTTTAAGAAGACTGGCCATACTCCACGTTATTGCACCGATCATGTGTTTCTGCGTCGCGCCTCTCTTGACATTACCGGAACTGTGCCGACAGCCGCGGAAGCACGGCGTTTCATTGCCGATAAATCTTTTAACAAGCGTATCAAGCTTATTGACCGGTTATTGCAGTCCGATGGCTACGCCGACTATTTCGCAATGCGCTGGTCGGATATCCTGAGAGTCAAGGCGGAGTTCCCGGTTAATCTGTGGCCTAACGCCGCGCAGGCTTACCATTACTGGATACGCACATCATTGCGCGATAATAAGCGCTACGACAGATTTGTGCGTGAGATGCTGGTGTCCAACGGCAGCAACTTTCGGGTTGGTCCGGTGAATTTCTACCGTGCAATGCAGTCGCACACCCCGGATGGCATCGCCTCTGCGGTTGCCTTGACCTTCATGGGATCTCGCACATCTTACTGGGATGCGGAAAAACTTGAGGGCATGGCGGCTTTCTTTGATGAAGTCGGTTATAAACCAACCCGCGAGTGGAAAGAAGAGGTGGTTTTCTGGAATCCAAATAAGCCATTCAACACTTTGAGCAACGCCCCCGCACAGATGGAGGAGTATCGGCGCAAGAGAGAGGCTGTTTTCCCTGACGGACGAAAGGTAACGCTGCCGCATGATACCGATCCGCGTGAAATCTTTGCCGACTGGCTGATCAGCGATACAAATCCCTGGTTCGCGACAATCTACGTCAATCGTGCCTGGAGCTGGTTGATGGGACGCGGAATAATTGATGAGGTTGATGATATTCGCAGTGATAACAAACCATCCAATATGACATTGCTTAAATATCTACGTCAGGAGTTTATCAGCAGTGGTTACGACATGAAACAAATGCTGCGTCTCATTCTGGCCTCACGCTGCTATCATCTGACCTCGATTTATGACGGTGACGAAGAAATGCGGATGGCCACGCTTTTTGCCTTTTATCCGCTGCGCCGACTGGATGCCGAGGTGCTGATTGACGCGATTAATAAAGTGACCGGATCAACCGAGTTATACACCAGTGCCATACCCGAGCCGTTCACCTTTGTTCCGGCTAACAAGCCGGCGGTGGCATTACCGGATGGTTCCATTACCAGTTCATTCCTCGAGATGTTCGGCAAACCGGCCCGCGCGACCGGAATGGACAATGAAAGGGTGAATAAAATCAGCGACACCCAGAAACGTCATCTGCTGAACTCATCACACATCAGAAACAAGATTGAACGCGGTGAAAATCTCTCGCGGATTATCAAGGGCAAACTGAAACGACAGCAGATGATAGAAGAGCTTTACCTGACAATCCTGGCCCGCTATCCCACTAACGGTGAGGTGGCTCGGATCAACAACTATATCGCGGAGAGTAAGCTCAGCAATAGAAATGCCGGCATTGATGTTGCTTGGGCTCTGATTAACAGCGATGAGTTTGTTTATAAACACTGAGCGCCGAAGAGCTCAGCGTAAATTGCAAAACGGAGTTCGGATGCTCAATGTAGAGCAATCAGCGGCTCCAGATGAGGCGCTATATGCAAACGAAAGCACGAGTGAAAAACGGCGCTATGACGCGTAGAGAGATGATGTCCGGTACGGCGATGACCGCCGCTGGCGTCATGCTCGGAACAATCCCGATGGGAGCCGGAGCCGTCGCTGCCAAAAAAGCGGCCAAGGCCAAATCAGTGATTCAGGTTTTTCTGTGGGGCGGCATGTCTCACACCGATACCTGGGATCCTAAACCGGATGCCGGTTATGACTGGAGCGGACAGTTCAATAAGGTTGTTGACACAAATGTCGAGGGGATTCAGCTCAGTTCGCTTTTTCCCCGACTGGCTCAGCAGATGGACAAGTTTACCCTTATCCGCAGTATGACGCACGGCATTAACGGTCATGAAACAGCAGCCTATCTGATGCAGACCGGCCATCCTCCCGGCGGACGCCTGGCCTATCCGTGCGTCGGCGCGGTTTTTGCTTTGATGAAAGGTTACAACGAGGGTTACAAGGGCTTGATCCCTCCCTATGTCGTTCTCACCAATCCACAGGGGCGTTTTTCAGAATCAGGATTCCTCGGCAACAAATATAAGCCCTTCGCAACCGGCGGTGATCCGAACGGTCAACGCTTTGAAGTTGAGGGTGTGGTGGCACGCGGTATCTCTGATGAGCGACAGATCGGACGGCGAAGATTGCTCAACAATCTCAATACACTCGGTAAATGCGCACCTGAATTACAAGCACTCCGGGAGTCGCGATCCGGTACGGAGAGTGCCTATAATCTGATCCTCGGAGAGGGTAAGGATGTGTTTGACCTCAATCTTGAAGATAACAAGTTGCGCGATGAGTATGGACGCCACACCTTCGGTCAGGAGTGTCTGGTGGCACGCCGTCTGGTTGAAGCCGGAGTGCCCTATGTCACCATAAATTATCCGGGCGGCTGGGACACGCACTCAAACCACTTTGCGACTATGAACCGGCAGTGTCCCCAGCTTGATCAAGGATTGGCACGTCTGCTGCGGGATCTGCATGAGAGAGGTCTGCTGGAAAGTACGATTGTCTGGTGCTGCGGTGAGTTCGGACGTTCTCCCAAAGTTGACTGGCAGCCGCCCTGGAATGGCGGTCGCAATCACTACGGCAAGTGTAATAGCGTGCTGATTGCGGGCGGGGGCTTTAAAGGCGGAACGGTGGTGGGTAAATCCACAGAGAAAGGTGAAGAGCCGGCGGAACGTCCGGTCTATCCGGTGGACCTGCTGGGCAGCATCTATACGATGGCCGGGATCGACATGTATGCCAGGCTGCCGCATCCAATGGGTCTCGAAGCACACGTACTGCCGTCGGCGAGTGAAGTCAAATCGGCTGGATTGCTGGAAGAGATTATGTGATGTGGCGAAGTTCTCCCTTTTGGGGTGCACTCGTCTTTGAGATGGAGTTACTTTGCGGTTGCGGAAGTTTTTATGAACAGAATATTCGCGGTACTATTGCTGATAACAACGATCGTTACAGCTTATGCGGCTGATCCCTACATTGGATTCGTCTATCCGGCCGGAGGCAGGCGCGGTACAACGTTTCGCGTGACGATCGGAGGTCAGTTTATTGAAAAAACTACCCAGGTGGATTTCTCTGGCGAGGGTCTCACAGCCGAGATAGTTGAGTATAACCGTAAAATCGGTCCGCAGGTCTATCGTCTGTTGCGAGAGCAACGACAAGAGATTCTGTTTGTCGCAGAGCAAAATCGCAGTGCCGAACAGAATCGGGTACTCGAAAAACTCACACGGATCATCACCGGTTATGTCCAGCAGCCGGCTTGTGATTCGATTGCCAATATTCTGATCTGTGATGTGACTATTGCGCCTGATGCCGCCTGCGGTGAGCGCGATATACGCCTTGTGGCCGGACGCGGTTTGACCAATCCGATGTCTTTCTTTGTCGACCAGCTGCCTGAGTATACCGCCCCTCCGCTCTCCACTTGCCCTAAACCGATTCTCGGCAAGGAGGAGCAGGCACTGCGTAAACGGCAACTGCCGCGAGATCGCGGAACCGAAAAAAAAGCTGATTTCGAAATGATGAGTTCCCCGGCCATGATGGGTGAAAAGGTCGGCACGGAAGAAATGAACATGGGAGAATCCGGTGAACTCAGTGAAACCGATGATCCGGTGGTGCGCATCAGACAGCCTTGTGTTGTGAACGGACAGATCGCGCCGGGCACAGTTGACCGCTACCTGGTGAAATGCTACCCCGGTCAGGAATTGGTGGTTGATGTCAAAGCCCGCGTACTAGTGCCCTACCTGGCTGACGCCGTGCCGGGTTGGTTCCAGCCGGTAGTCAAGCTTTGCGACAGCTCGGGAGCAGCGGTGGCTTATAATGATGATTATATGTTTAAACCCGATCCGGTGCTGATCTATAGGATTAGAAAAAACGGTGATTATCTGCTCTCAATCTACGACTCGATCTATCGCGGACGCGAGGATTTTGTCTATCGTATGCGAATCGGCCCCTTGCCCTTCGTGACAAGCCGCTTTCCCCTGGGCGGACAGATCGGACAGCCAGCCAGAGTGGAGATTCAGGGTGTTAATCTGATTCAGAATCATGTTATTCCATCCACCCATGCGAATGGTGCGGATACTGTCGAGCTCGTGAGTGTCGGTAAAAACAAAGTGTTTTCCAATGTTTTCCCTTTTGCCTTGGATTCGTTGCCGGACGCCTTTGAAGCCGAGCCGAACAACTCCGGCGATGATGCGCAGCTGCTGCGACTGCCGATAATTATGAATGGCTGTATTGACACCCCGTCTGACAGGGATTTGTACCGGTTTGAGGCAAAACGCGGCGCAACTGTCGTGGCTGAGGTGAAGGCACGCAGATTGGATTCACCACTTGATTCGACAGTGATGATCCTTGCGCCTTCGGGTCTCTGTGTGGGCTACAATGACGACTATGAGGATGCGGGTTCCGGGTTGAATACCCATCACGCCGACTCCTGGCTCAGTGTTACACTGCCGGAAGATGGCATTTACACCTGTGTCATCTCCGATGCGCAGCATCGCGGAGGGGCCGCCTACGCATATCGACTTCGTCTTAGTGCGCCACGTCCCGATTTTGAAATACTTCTGGTGCCTTCACACGTTGAGTTTAGCGGAGCAAAGAGCAGTGACAATATCGAGGCGCATCTCATACGCCGGGATGGATTTGCAGCTCCGGTGAAACTCTTTCTCAAAGAACCGCAGAAATTCACACTCGAAGCCAAACCTTTCGGAGCTACACAGAATGTTACACGGGTTACAATCAGAACCGGTCTGAAAGAGTTGTCGGAACCGGTGGCATTGAAGATTGAGGGCGAAGCGCAGATTGACGGTAAAACTATCCGCCGTGAAGCTCAAGGTGCCGAAGATCGCATGCAGGCCTTCCTTTGGCGACACCTTGTGCCGTCGCGGGAGATGTGTGCCTGGATTAAAAAAAGAAGCGAAGGAAAAAACGATCGTAAAAAAGGTAAGGTCGAACGAAAAGGTAAATGATAATCAACATAAATACGCCAGCAAAGAAAGTTCGAATGAAAACGCCATCAATAGCAGTTTTAATCACCTCTGCAACCCTCCTGGTTCCGTTGCTTGCAGCACACTCTAAATCTAGTTCAGAGCTGACTCTGCCGGATGGAATAACGATCCATTTACCCTTTGACACCACTGAAGAAGGGGGCTTTACGCCATGCCAAATAAATCCTAAGCTCAAAACCCGAGTTTCGAATGTACGCTGGTCACAGGCCTGGAATAAATCCGGGTTCGGCATAAATGGGAATAATTCATTGATAACAGTTCCCGAATCTCCACTCTTCGCAACCTCGCGTTTCACGCTTGCCATGCACTTTAAAACCTATAAAATCCGGGATGAAAACCGGATACTCCTGAACAAAGGATCAGATCGTGGTTACTATCTGGCAATTCTGGGCAGTAGCGAAGAACAGGGACGCAATCTGGGAAAACTCTGTTTCTCGATTCAAGGTAAACGCTGCCTGAGTAACAGTTCAGTCAGCGACGGGGCTTGGTATAATGTGATTGTCACGGTTGATAATAAAATCGCCAGAATGTATATCGACGGTAAAAAACAAAAGTCAGAGGCGATTCTAAAAAAAACATTCATCCCGGTTGAAGATGATCTGAAAATTGGGAATCCTCAGATCAATACTCAATCCAAAGACAACAATAAAAATCACGGCTTCGAGGGTTCCGTAGATGAATTGATATTTTATAACCGCACACTCAACGAGCGGGAAGCCGCAAGCCTTTTTTATTGCTCAGTGCCGCACTATGAGCGTAAAACGGTTCAGTGGCGAATCAACGATCTGGATGATCTGCTGGAACGCGGATTGATCACTGAAAAATTTTATGCCAATCGCATGAAAGAACTTATGACCGAATAGCACTAAGCCAAACTTCTATGAATTTCTTGTGAGTCAATGCGAGATATTGTTCGTCGTCTCGCTCTCCGCGCCGTTACGGCCATTTGAAAATACGACACTCTGCTACACAGCAGACGCGACGATCCGATTATCGCTGTCCAGACGCACAACCCTGGGTTTGTGTGAGGAAATCTCTTCCTGGCTCAAAAGGCACCAGGTCATTACGATAAGACGATGACCAACTTTGCCCTTGTAGGCTGCGGCACCATTCAGACAGCATACTCCACTGCCGCGTTCTCCGACTATGGCATAGGTTTCAAAACGTTCGCCATTTTCCAGATTTGAAACCAGCAACTTCTCGTAGTTAAAAATGCCGACAGCATCCATCAAATCGGCATCCAGTGTCAGACTGCCTTCATACTCTTTTTCAGCCTGGGTTACTCTGATCTGATGTAATTTGGATTTCAGTAATTTAAAGTACATCTCGGTATTCCTTTAGAAACGAACCAAAATGATAACATATCTATGGTGTTTTTACAATATTACGGATTTTATACTTTTTACGCCTCGTCAATCATCAAGAATCTGCTTTATAACCGGGCATTGCATACAGGCCGTTAGGTCGTCGGTAAATCCGTTTTTGCAAGGCACCGATTGTCTCCCGGTAACCAGCCAACATAGCATTCCGTCAGTCTTGGGGCAGGGACATTTTTGCATGTCCTCCGCCGAGCAATTCAGCATTTCCCAGCAAGGTTTACGCTCTCCCCCGGAATAAAAGGCCGCCGCCAATACTAGAAGCTGAACCATAACATGCGTGGGTACCTCACGCCAACCCTGTTCGTAACTCTGAATCGCACGGATTGAAAGACCCAGCGATTTTGCCAGAGCTCCCTGAGTCATGCCGATTTTTTTACGTATCTTCCGTGCTATCCGAGCTGTTTCACCATATTGCAAATCTTTGACATCCATATTCACCACCTTTGTTCTGTTCAGTCTATCACTTCGTGATATCTTTTGTCAACCAGGTTTTTAGACACTTGTTTTATGCAAAAAATACTGATACATTCTCACGCGTATTTCGATTGCCGTGGAGCAGACCCATTTGCGATGTGATTAACCAGATGGTTGTATGCGCGCATGCGAATTTCGGGTAAAAATTTGCGGTTCAACGGTTTTCTTTAGAGCTGTCAGTGAAGGCGTTGTTATGTATAAGATTGAGAATATCAATAAAGTTTTAATCATCGGATCCGGTCCGATCGTAATTGGCCAGGCTTGCGAGTTCGACTACTCCGGTACTCAGGCATGTAAGGCATTGCGTGAGTTAGGTTACAAAATTGTGCTGGTAAACTCTAATCCGGCCACCATCATGACCGATCCTGATACTGCGGATATAACCTATATCGAGCCTCTCAATGCCGCCACTATAACCCGTATCATCGAAAAAGAGCGCCCGGATGCCTTGCTGCCGAATCTCGGCGGACAAACCGCGCTGAACCTGGCCTCCGAACTAAGGGATCTCGGCGTGTTGGAGAAGTTCGGCGTGCGCGTAATCGGTGTTGAGCTGGATGCAATTGAACGCGGCGAAGACCGCATGGCCTTTAAAAAGACAATGACAGAGCTGGGTATCGGTCTGGCCCGAAGTGAGATAGTAAACACTCTTGAGCAGGCGGAAGAGGTTGTCAAACAGATCGGTCTGCCCTGCGTTATACGTCCCGCCTACACCATGGGCGGCACCGGCGGCGGTCTGGTCTTTAATATGGAGGAGTTTCGTTTGATAGTCTCACGCGGATTGGCGGCCAGCCGTGTTTCGCAGGTGCTGATCGAGGAATCGGTGCTGGGTTGGGAAGAGCTGGAGCTCGAAGTCGTTCGTGATGTTGACAACAACAAAATCACGGTATGCTTTATTGAGAATGTCGATCCGATGGGTGTGCATACCGGCGATTCATACTGCACGGCACCGATGCTGACTATCGCGCCCGAATTACAGGAGCGGTTACAGGATTACGCCTACCGGATTGTCGAAGCGATCGGCGTTATCGGCGGCACCAACGTCCAGTTCGCGCATGATCCCGCCACCGGACGTGTGGTCATAATCGAGATAAATCCGCGTACCTCACGCTCTTCCGCTCTGGCTTCCAAGGCAACCGGGTTCCCGATTGCGCTGATCTCAGCCAAGCTGGCCGGCGGCATGACAATGAAGGATATTCCCTATTGGCGCGATGGTTCACTGGAAAAATATACACCCTCCGGTGATTATGTGGTTGTCAAGTTCGCACGCTGGGGATTTGAGAAATTCAAGGGCATCGAAGATAAGCTCGGAACCCAGATGCGCGCCGTAGGCGAGGTGATGAGCATCGGCAAGAATTATAAAGAGGCGTTGCAAAAGGCGATCCGCTCGTTGGAACAGGGACGTTACGGATTGGGATTTGCAAAAGATTTCAATCGCAAAACAAAAGAAGAGCTGATGGAGTTGCTGGCTTTCCCCACCAGCGAGCGCCAGTTCATTATGTATGAAGCACTGCGTAAAGGCGTGACCATCGAAGAATTGGCCGCCAAAACTTCCATCAAAGCCTGGTTTGTTCAACAGATGGCTGAATTGGTGCGTCTGGAGGAAATGGTGCTCTCTTATAAGGGACAAACGCTGCCCGATGAGTTGCTGATTCAGGCGAAAAAGTATGGTTTTGCCGATCGTTACCTGGCGCAGTTGCTCAATTTGAACGAGTCTGCAATCCGCCGCCGCCGTCTTGATCTGGGTGTCGCCGAAGCCTGGGATCAGGTGCCGGTCAGCGGTGTCGAGAATGCCTCCTATTTCTATTCGACCTATAACGCGCCCGACAACAATGTATCTTCCGATCGTCGTAAAATCATGGTGCTCGGCGGTGGACCAAACCGCATCGGCCAGGGCATCGAATTTGATTATTGCTGTGTTCATGCTGCCTTTACCCTGCGGGATGCCGGTTATGAAACCATTATGGTTAACTGCAACCCCGAAACGGTCTCTACCGATTATGATACCTCGGATAAACTTTACTTCGAGCCGCTGACAGTCGAGGATGTACTCGCAATCTATGAAAAAGAACAACCCGAAGGAGTGATCTGCCAGTTCGGCGGCCAGACGCCGCTGAATATTGCCGCTGAGCTTGAAGAGGCGGGAGTCAGAATTCTGGGCACACCTCCCGCCGTGATTGATCTTGCTGAAGATCGCGACCTCTTCCGCGAAGTGATGGAAAAACTCGATATTCCAATGCCAGAGGCTGGTATGGCCGTCAATTCCGATCAGGCGGTGGCGATCGCCGAAAAAATCGGCTACCCGCTAATGGTACGACCATCCTATGTGCTCGGTGGACGCGGCATGGAGGTGGTTTACGATGAGGAGATGCTCCGTCAGTATATGGCCGCGGCGGTCGGCGTTACCCCCGACCGGCCGATTTTGATCGACCGCTTTCTGCAGGAAGCTCTCGAGTGCGAAGCCGATGCTATTGCCGATGGTACCGATGCCTTTGTGCCTGCTGTTATGGAACATATCGAGCTGGCCGGTATCCACTCCGGCGACTCTGCCTGCATCATCCCGCCAGTCAATATCTCCGCTGAACATCTTGAAACAATCAATGACTATACCCGCCGGATTGCCCGTGAAATGAAGGTGGTCGGATTGATGAATATTCAATACGCGATCTGTGATGATGTCGTGTATGTGCTTGAGGCCAATCCGCGCGCTTCCCGAACCGTACCGCTGGTTTCGAAAGTCTGCGGACTATCCATGGCTCGCGCCGCGACGGAAATTATGCTGGGCAAAAAACTGGCCGACCTTGATCTCAAAACAGTTGTGGTGCCCTACTACGGCGTGAAAGAGGCCGTATTTCCCTTTAACATGTTCCCTGAGGTCGATCCTGTGCTTGGTCCGGAAATGCGCTCAACCGGTGAGGTGCTCGGGCTGGCTGATAAACCCGGCCTCGCATTTTTTAAAGCTCAGGAAGCAACCAAATCCATCTTGCCGACAGCAGGCGCTGTTCTGCTGTCGATCAACGATAAGGGTAAACCAAGGATATTGAAGGTGGCCGAAAAATTCCGTGCAGCCGGCTTCTCGATTTTAGCTACTACGCGCACACACGCCTATCTGCAGGAGAATGATGTAGAAAGCACTCATATTCTGAAAATGCATGAAGGCCGTCCGAATATCGCGGATGCCATTGCGAATGGTGAGGTGCAACTCGTTATCAATACCCCCGGCGATAAGACCAGTATGAATGACGATTCTTATATCCGCAAAACAGCTATAAAATATAATGTGCCGTATGTCACAACCGTCGCTGCGGCCCAAGCCACCGTCAACGGTATTGTCGACCGACTGAACAGCCAGGTCAGAGTGCTATCCTTGCAGGAGTACCACCAGCGACTCTCTAACTGAGTTTCCATATATGTGAGTTGCTAATCAACTTTGAATTAAATCCCGTCCGTACTTATATGCTTGAGTACGATGGGATTTTTTTGTTTTTAAACATATTGCATAATTATAAAAATTAGGAGACAATTCTTACCCAATATATTTATTAACAATATCATGCCATTTTGCCACTGTGTTGTTAAGGACATTAATTAGTGAGGACAAATGAATAAAAAAATGCGTACCAGTTGGTTTTTACAAGCGTCGTTGACTCTTATTATGACGGTGCTTACAGGAGTTGGCCGGCTACATGCGGCTGTGCCCACTGTTAATGGTTTATTTTATGGTGATGGCGATGAAAATAAATATGTGCTTTATAATACGTCAATTGGCGGCAGTAAACTCTGGTATACCTTTGCTGATAATCGGATTTATGTTGCCCTGGTGGTTGATCGTTCGGTAAACGACAACGTTTTCGGCAATCGCAGTTATACTCGGAATGCGGGATGGAGTCCTCCCCATCTGGCTAGACGACTGGTCGACAGTGAGTATGCGCAGTTTACACTGACGGTTGGCAGCACAACCTATCAGTGGGATCAGGGTTACGGCGAGCTGGTCGGAGGGGTCTGGGAATCTGATCATACCACCGGCGCAGGCTCCGGTACTCCTCCTTCCGGTTACGTTTCATCGAGCTCTTTTGCTTGGAATATAAATAACTATATGAGTAATGGCGCACCAAACTGGAACATGTATGTGAACGGATCGGACATCAGCAATTGGAAGTCGCCGTTTGAAGCTGGCTCGCCGGATGTAGCGCTTGGTCTGGAAGGATATCCGGCGACGGGGTCGATAACTTACACCCCTTATTATCAGTGGGAGTGGCCGATGGTTTACGAGTGGTCGGCTGATCTCAGTAGTTTCGGTCCGGAACCGGTCTTTGTAATTTCAGCCCTTCCAACGTGGGAGGAGACACATCTCTGGACAGTGACGCGAATGCTGACGGTACTATGCCGGTTACGGTGTTGTATCCAGGAGAGAGCGACTTGACCTGGGATGCGGGACTCTATGCGACGGGTTCGATCGGAGATACGATTTTTTACGACTGGAACGGCAACGGCACGCAGGATGCCGGTGAGAGCGGTCTGCCGGGTGTGACGGTTAGTCTCTATGATTCCAGCAACACATCGATCGCAAGTGTCAACACCGATGCCAACGGAATCTATCTGTTTGACAATCTTGCTGCCGACACCTATACGGTTAAGGTGGAGAACGGTGTGCCTTCGGGATATGCTTTGACATCAGATCCAGATGCAACAATGGATGAGCAGCATACGGTGATACTGGCTGCGAACCAGATTTATCTGGACGCGGATTTCGGTTATCAGCCATCGGGTAATGGCTCGATAGGCGATACGGTTTTTGAAGATCGTGATGGCGATGGTGTTTTCAACAACCTGGATTCAGGTATCGACGGTGTGATGCTCGAACTCTATTTCGATGTCGATGGAAATGGCGTGCTGGATGAGATTGATCTGCTGATTGCGACGACCGAAACGTCCGGCGGCGGCGCGTACCTCTTTGAAAATCTTGAACCGAACCTCTCTTATCTGATCCGGGTGCAGGATGGTTCGGCCAGCGGTGTGGATGATTATTTTGCAACCGTTTACACACTGACCACACTTTCAACAGTTTTGAGCGTGCTACCCGCGACGTTTATTGCGCAGTCTGACACGGTTACCACCGCCGATTTCGGCTATATTGCCCCCGATCCGGCGGCGATCTCCGGTTATGTGTTCGAGGATTTCGACAACGATGGTCTGCTGAACAATGACGATATTCCTCTGCCGGATGTTACGGTTTTTCTCTATCGACTGGATGATTTTGGCAATCGCATTCTGGTGGATCAGAGCGAAACCGCTGGCGACGGATATTATGAGTTCATCAATTTGATGCCCGGCAACTATGTGGTTGTTGTGGCATCCGGCGATCCTGATCTGCCAGCCGGTCTGGCTACGGCTGTGCCCGAAAATTTTGTGCAGTTTGCTTCGGGTGAGGTGGTTGAAAATCTTGATTTTCCTTTTGTCCCGCTTCTGAGTAAAGCGGTTGATAAGTCGATCGCACAACCGGATGAGATATTAACCTACACGCTCAGTGTCAATCCTCCGGCTGCTGGACCGCTTGCGGATGTCACGCTCTCCGATCCACTGCCGCCGGGAACGACTTTCGTATCCGCGAGTCACGGTGGCACTTTCACAAACGGTCATGTTACATGGGAGTTGGGCACAGTCGTTTCAGGATCCCAAGGCACATTGACAACTCGTCCCAAACTTTATGCCTTCCGTGGTGGAGATACTCAATCTTTTTGGGAGTATGATCAGAATACCGCGACGTGGTCGACGCTTGCGGATTTTGGCAGCGCGGTCGGCGGTGGCGGAGCACTGGTCTTTACCGGTACGGATATCTTTGGTCTGGCGGGACAATCCAGTCCGACATTCCGACGCTTTAATATTTATACCTCTCCTGATTATATTTGGAACGATCGTACGGCGCTTGGTTCTGCTGCTGAGGTGGATGAAGGAGGATCGTTAACTCATCTCAATGGCTCAATATACGCGCTTGTCGGAAATAACACACTCTCTTTTCAGCGCTATGATATCGCAACTGACACATGGGCAGCTGCGGCGGATACACCCGCCACGGTAGGACGCGGCGGATGTCTGGCAAATGACGGCACTTATGTCTATGCCTTGCGCGGCAACAACTCTGATGCGCTCTGGCGCTATGATCCGAGTGCCGATGAGTGGCAGACTCTGGCATCGGCACCGGCGCATATCGGCATGGCTGGCTCCTCTCCAATTTTGGGTGGTGCGGCAATGGCGCATGACAGAGGCAATCTTTATGTGTTGCAGGGTGATGGTCAGACGGCCTTTTGGCGTTATCATATTGCAACCGATACTTGGAGCGTCACAACTGTGTCCGGTGCTCCCATGTCTCAGCCGCCGTATCCCGTCAGCCAAGGAGGTGCCATGGTGCTACGATCTGTACGCTTCTATGTGTTTTTCGGCAATGGAACCGCGTTTGGACGCTATAATATAGCTGAAAATACCTGGACTATGTTGCCCAACGCACCGGCGACAGTTATGTCTGGCGGTGCTCTGGTGACAGTCGGGAGTGTGGCTACACGAGAAACTGAGATGATTGCTACTCCCTATGCGGTGCGTACCGACGATATCGTCACGGTTAAGGTAAGCATGAGTGCCTGTGGATTCTGTCCCAGCGATACAAATCTGCAGCCTCCCGCCTTGACGGTTACGGCTACGGGAGGAGCTGGCGCAACGCTGATCGACGGGCCTCTGCCCGTACCCCAGAATATTCCGACCGCGACCACACGCTATTACTACTATCGATACAGTGTGACGGCCGGCACATCGGATGCGCCACAAAGCCTTACTTTCTCTATTCCGTCGTCGTTCACGACCGGAGATATTCCAAGTGTCTATCCGTCGGCCTCAGCCAACTCTGTGATAGTGGTTCCGGATTTTATGCTGACAGTTGCGGTTGATGACTCTTTTGTGGATGGAACTGTAACCAACGCGGCTCAATTTTTTGGCGCTGTTCCCTCTGCTGGCGGCGCGTGTTACGTGTTGTCAGATTCCACCGTCTGCGGTGACGAAGAGTCGCGCCTGTTACGAATCGATAGCAGTGGAGTATCTGACATTGGCCCCGTCGGCACGGTTAACGCGGGCACGCTGGCGTGGGCGCCCGATCTGTCGCGTCTCTATCTAACTGATGGTAATCTGTTCGGCTATCTCGATATTAATACCGGCGCGTTCACCGCGATCGGACCGATTGTCTTGAGCACAGGAAGTTCTGATGACCAAGCGCTTGAAGGAGTGTCGGGTGATCTGACGGCTGGTGCGGTGCAGGTGACGGCCCTCGCGTTTGCCTCGGACGGAACGCTTTTTGCAATTTTACGACGCTCTGGTGCGCCTGATCTGCTCTTCCAGATCAACCCGTTGACGGGTCGTCATGTTGAAGATGCCTTTGGCTCTGCTCTGGATTATCGTGTGATTTTGGCGACCAGTAGTCGCGAGGATATCGAGGGTCTGGCTTTTCATCCTTCTGGTACACTTTTCGCTGTAGCCGCCAACACTGGAACATCCGGCGACGGGGATTTGCTCGTGACAATTCCTGATCCGGCGGCGTATGCCAGCAACGTGTAGCCTGTAGGCGTTGATAATGCGCTTTCACCGGCAGGGCTGATCTGGATCGATGCGGATGAATCAGGGGATTTTATGGCGGGTGAAGAGCTGTTCGGCATCAGTGGATTGAGCATTACATCTGCCGGGAGCGTCCGTATAGTCACCGGAGGCAATGGCCCGGCGTATTTTGAAGATGCTCTGTTTAATTTTGATCTTGGTTCAGTGCAGGCTTCTTGGGTGCTCAGCCCATCTGAAGCATGCGATTTTCAGGATGTGACTTGCGTCGATGCCCCTGTTTTTAATGCCGTAGATCAGGCTCGCACAGATGTTTTTGTGCTCGCGGTATTGGAAGGGTATCTGTTTGAAGATCAAAACAGCGATTTGCTGCGCAATGGGGGCGACACCATAATTACCAACGCGGAAGTGCGTCTCGTGGTTAACGGGGTAGTGACTAATACGGTTTATACCGATGCGACCGGATATTACAAATTCTTGGATGTGCCGACGGGACTCGTGTCGATTCTTGTTTCGCGTGCTGGTGCCGAATTGATAGCAGTGCCGGATCAGGAACCCTATGCAAGCGATCCGAGTCGTAACCGCGCTTTGCCGGATATTGATGGTGTGTATGCCGTGATTGAATATCAGGTTACCTCTGGGTATGGCGTGTTGGCTGGTAATCCGAGTGAAACTTTGAATTTCGGTTTCTCGACCCATCCGCTTTCAACCCGGATCGATCTGCAGGTGTACGCCGTTGCCGATGGAAGTGTGCTTATTGAACTTGCGACAGCCGATGAAAACGGCAATCAGGCCATTGAGATTTACGCTTTGATCGATGATGAATGGCATTTGACCGCCCTGATTCCATCAGAACAGATTGTCGGAAGCAGATCCAATGTATACACAGTCGAGGCCGACGGCTTAATTGCCGGTGTCGCTTATCGTTTCAAGATTAAGGATGAGTCCGGCCACATCTTTGAACCCCGACAACCGATTCTGGTGGCACTTAATCGACTGCGTGCTTTGACGACAACCCTTGAACCGAAATTCTTCACGGTCTCCTTCCAGACGGATCCTGGTCAGTGGTATGTGATCAAGGTTTCCGAGTCGCCTTTTGCCGGTGCGGGTTGGACCTCTGAATTTGTGCAGATTGTCCATCCGGCATTCGCGGGAGGACTCTCCGAATTCAGGCAGGTAATACAAGGCGCGCCGGAAGGAGCTACCACTGTGCGGATTCCACGCAGCCGGAAGAGGGCATTTTTCAAAATTGTTGAGATAGAACGCTGAATCTGAAACGCTTTCGTGTTTTAGTAAATAATCCGGTATGTTAAGATAAACGGTATGAATCAATGGTTGAGCTTACTGTTAAAAAATGACTTGAATGAGTATCTTCCGCTCATACTGAAAATTGTTTTTTTAGCACTATGGTTCTTTACGACACTTGTGATTTTCTCAGCCCCTTTGCCTGGGAAAAAAATAAAAGTCAACTATGTTCTGCTCGGTTGGATTTTCTGCGGCTCTCTTCTGGTCATCCTGATCTATCAGGCAACCTGGCAACTCGGCGGCATGGCACGTCCCCGATTTGTCAGCTATCTGCGCTCACACAACCGCCGTTGCAATGCCGCCGAGCAGCAGTCGCTGCGCGGACCGATCTTCGACCGACGCGGCATGGTGCTGGCTGCTCCGCGCACCGGTTCGATTTGGGAGCGGCGCTATCCTCTGGGAGAGGCGGCCGCTCATCCGCTGGGCTACTATCACCCGCGTTACGGACTCACAGCCGTCGAACGTATCTGTGACAGCAGACTCAGCGGCGTCATTAAAAATAAAGAACAACTTGCACACAGCCTGCTGGGACGACGGGCTGAACAGGGTGAAAGTGTAACCCTCACCCTCGATTCACGCCTGCAGAAGCTGGCTTACGATCTGCTTAAAAAACGCCGTGGCGCCGTGGTCGTGCTCAATCCTCGCAACGGCGATCTGCTGGCACTGGTCAGTTCCCCCGGATTCGATCCCGCTGATCCTGGATCGGTGCTGCATGCCACCAGCACTGATCCACTCTTCAACCGTGCGGTTCAGGGAGCCTACCCACCCGGTTCAACCTTTAAAATAGCTACGGCCGGGGCCGCTCTGTGCGCCGGTATATCCCCGACTTACAACTGTCCCGGCGGCGGCTTTATCGCTGATTCCGGCACCCGGGCAATCCGAGACAGCGAGTATTACAGTGCTCGCCGAAAAGGTGAAACATGGCGCGGATGGGGCAACATCAATATGAAAGAGGCGATGGTGCACTCTTCCAATGTCTATTTTGCGCAACTGGGTGCCACCTGTACCTCCGAACAGCTCTGTCACACTTTCAATCAGCTTCATATCGGCAGAAAAATTGCCTATATGCATGATGCAGAAGAATCTCTCGCAACCAATCCCGGCCAAGTGCCGTCTCTCAATTCCCGGTGGAACAGAGCACAGGCCGCGATAGGGCAGGGCGATCTGCTTGTTTCTCCCCTGCATGTGGCCTGCTTTACCGCCGCCGCTGCCAACCGGGGAGTTCTCTGCGCTCCACGTTTGAACGCCGCATCCCCCGTTGTGATATTGTCTGAACCTTTCACCCCGGCGGCCGCCTATACACTCAAGGTTCTGCTGCGCGAGGCGGTCAGACGCGGTACCGGACGGCGTGCCGATCTGGCAGGGCTGGATGTGTGCGGTAAAACCGGAACCGCTCAGATCGAATCCGGACGTGATCACGCCTGGTTCACCTGCTTCGCTCCCTTTGCCGAACCCGCCATAGTCGTGACGGTCCTCGTTGAAAATGGAGGCTTCGGTGCTGCCGCAGCCCTGCCAATTGCCCGGGAACTGCTAATGAATGCCGATCGGCTGGGCCTTGTTCAAGCTTCAGGGAGGCGGCAATGAAAAAGAAAAAACAGAAAAGCTCTCTGACACGCTTGCTGATTCTCGACTGGCTGGTGGTGGCTCTCGCCTGCGCTATGGCAGTGCACAGCCGCTACCTCGTCAAACAGGCCCTGCCCCTGGCACCACTTCTACCGCTGGCGGTTTTCACTGCAGCCATCCCTTTCACGTTGCTCTGGTTGCGGATAATCAGATGGGATGGTGATAACGGATTGGTCGCCGCAGTCTTCCTCCTGTGCGGATTGGGACTCGTCACCCAGATTCGCCTGAGTGGCTTTGAACATGCAGATTTGCGTTTCAGCTCCGTGCTGCCGCTGGCAATCGGTGTGCTCTGCTTTCTGCTCGGTGCCACCGTAACCGGCGGGCATCGCGGACGCTGGCTCAGCAGTGCCGGATGGCCAGCCTACTTCGCCGCACTCGGGGTCATTGCCATAATGATTGTTTTCGGCAGCGGGTTCCGTGGCGGCATCTATCTGGTCGGCAATATCAATCCATCCGAAGCCATTAAACCCGCTCTTGTGCTTTTTATGGCTTCGTTCCTGGCCGCCCGCACCAGAGAGTTCTCCGAAACGCAAGTCGGCGTACCGGCACCCCCTCTATCGGCTCTACTGCAACTGACGGCACTCTGGATTGTGCCAATGGCCGGCACTCTGCTGATCAGGGATCTTGGATTGCTGGTCATCCTGAACGCTATCCTGATATTGATGCTTTTCGCTGTTCAGCGACGCTCAGGATACCTTGCCATCGGTTGCGTCGGAGTGGCGGCTGCGGGCTATGCAGTTCAGTTTGTTTCTTCCAATGCCAGAGGAAGATTCGATGTCTGGCTGCATCCATTCAATGATCCGACCGGTAAAGGGTATCAGGTTCTGCAGTCGCTTTGTGCTATGTTCAGCGGCGGTATGTGGGGGGCCGGTATTGGACGCGGTGATCCGCGTTTTGTGCCGATCGCCTCATCTGATTTTGTCTATGCCGCTCTGGCCGAGGAGATCGGCTTTTTCGGATGCACACTGTTGCTCTGCGTTTATGCTATCCTTTTCGTGCGCGGCTTCCGAACAGCCGGACGCATCAAAGCGCCTTTTGAAAGAATTTTATGCGTCGGTTTGACTTCCACCTTGGCCGTTCAAACCGTTTTTAATATCGCCGGAGTCACCAAAGCACTGCCGATGAGCGGTATAACCCTGCCGCTGATCAGCCACGGCGGTAGCTCACTCGTCGTTTCACTGCTCGTAACCGGGCTTATTGCCGGACTCTCTGATTCCCGTAAATGAGCCGCAATTTCAGGACAATATACCGCCGTGTCGTTCGTTGCTATTTAATAAGTTCTATTTCTTGATTTTCGCGGTTTCAAACACGTTTTTAAACTAAAAAATTATGAGGTGCTTAAATGAATAAAAAGATTTTGACCACAGCCGCTCTGCTACTTGGCGGTTTGATTGTTGGCGCCGCTGTCGAGCATGTGCGTTTGACAGCCGATATGCCTGAGCCAATGCCGACTGAACCGGAGATTGTCCATCATATGCGCAAGGCTGTTGCAGCGGATGCTGTTGACACATCGGAGCACGCTGCGCAGGTCGCCGCTTTGCAGGAGCAGCTCAAAAAACTGCAAAACGAGCTGGCGAAAATGAGATCCGCACGCATAGAGGCTGCCACTGTCCAGCTTGAGGATAGTGCGGAAACCGATGAGCCTCGCTCTGAAAGAGAGAGTCGTCGACGTGAGAGCTGGACCGACCGTATGGAGCGTATGAAAAGTGAGGAGCCGGAGCGCTATGCCGAGATGATGAAGCAACGTGAGGATTTTATCGCGCGGATGGAAGAACGCAAACAAAGCAAACGTGACTTTTTGAGCTCCATCAACACAGCCTCAATGTCACCCGAACAACGTGCCGGTCATGAAAGACTGATTGCGCTGAATGAGCGTGTTAATCAGATCGGCGAACTGATGTTCTCAGGTGAAGAGCAAAATCGCGATGAGTTGCGCCGGGAGATGTTTGATGCGGTTGGGGAGATGCGTGAACTTCAGGATCAAGCCAGGATTTATCTTTTGGAACAGACCGCCCGCGCCGCAGGATATCAAGGCGATGATGCCTCCCTCTTCACCGAACATATCGAGGATATTATTGAAAATACGGCCATCCAATTGCCGCCGCGTCCAGGTATGCGCGGCGGTAGATCCGGCGGCAGACGCGCATCGCAAAACTGAGCTACCCTCAAGTAATAGATTTATTACTTTTTGGTTCCATAAAAACCGCTCCGGCCCGCGCCACAATCAAACCCATCCCAATCGACGCGCCTTTAAAACAGCATCCTCCCGCCCATCACTCTGCAGCTTTTCATTGATGTTTTTAACATGTGTGTGGACTGTGTTCGGACTGATGCCAAGCTCCGCAACCACCTCTTTGTAGGAAAGATCCTTGTCCAGACAACCCAGAATCTCCTGCTCACGCCGGGTCAAGGGATTGTCGGATTTGGCCGGTTGCTGCAACTCCTGCAAAAGCATACGTGCGATATGCGGCGACATAGGTGCGCCACCCCGGTAAATTCCCTGCAAAGCCTCGATCATCTCTCTGGGCGAGCAACTGTCAAGCAGATAGCCGCTCGCACCCGCCCGGATCGCCGACAATACCGTCTGACGGTCATCAAAACGGCTGAACACAATACAACTGATCTGGGGGTTGTGCCGGCGTGTCCAGTCAATCAGCTGAACTCCGTCCATCTCAGCCAGACCTATACCCGTAACCAGGACTTGAGCGTTGTCCCAGTCAGACAGCTTTATGGCTTCCTCAGCCGAACTGTAACTTTCAACCCGATTGGTCAGTGCTTCGCTACTGAATAAAATGTCCAGCCTGCCACGTAACAGATCATCACGTTCTACTACTATTATATTCATTTCACTATCTCCGGCACCGAATAAGATGCCTCTCAATATAAATTCAAATCGCGCATTTACGCGTAATTTTACCTCTATAAAATAAACAACTCTTAAATATGTATACTCTTCTTTTTTGAATGAATAAAATACAACATCATCCGGTGTCCTAGGTGTCCTGTATCAAATGTGCCAGCAGATTATCATAAATTTGTGGGTATATCAATTTATATTTGAGAAACGATTTTCTCAGTAGTGCGAAATTGGACTCTGTATCGGCTTCTTCTGTGCCGATTTTGCCCTTTTTCAGACTAAACAATAATAAGTACCTAGATTATGAGCATTTAACAATATAAATATACCCGTTAAATACCCCTACACGGTGATACCATTACACGGTGTTATTATACTATGATATAAGCAAATCAGACAGCCGGGTTTAAATCGGTCTTTAGAGATATATAAATCGGGCACATTATATAGTGTTGATTTAATGAATAACGAGGTGAAAATTATGAAAAAAGATTTTATAAGGGGTTTATTACTAAGAGTGTTACACAAGTCGTGCGCATTCATAATCGGCATTCTGGCGCTCTCAGCCGCCACCGCCACCGCTGCCCCGACTGTCAATGGCCTTTTCTTTGGAGATGGCGATCAAAACCGCTATGTGCTCTATAATACCTCGGTCGGTGGTAGTAAACTATGGTACACTGTAGCCGATAATCGCCTCTATGTGGCTCTGGTCGTTGACCGTAGCGTCAATGACAACCTCTTCGCCAATAAAAGCTGGGAAGACTATACCCGCAGTGCCGGCTGGAATCCTCCGCACCTCGCTTCACGTCTGATCGACAGCGAATTTGCCAGTTTCACCCTGACGGTCGGTGATATCGAATACCAATGGCAGCAGGGCTATGGCGAGGAGATAAACGGTGTGTGGATTTCAGACCACACCACCGGGGCCGGTTCAGGAACCCCGCCGCCCGACTATGTCTCGGCTAGCTCTTTTGCCTGGAATATCAACAACTACCTCTCCAACCCCTCACCCGCCTGGGATCTCTTTGCCGACGGAACCGATATCAAAGATTGGCGCTCCCCCTTTGATCCCGCCAACCCCGATAACGCCATCGGACTCGAAGGCTACCCCGAGAGCGGGACGCTCACTTACAGCCCAACCTATCAGTGGGAATGGTCTATGGTTTACGAGTGGTCGGTTGACCTGAGCAGCTTCGGCTCCGATCCGATTTTCGTGATTTCCGGTAGCTCGCATCACTCTCCCTCCAAAAACGATGATGAGAATGACCCTTTCCCGGACCCCGATCCCGACAGCAACCCTTTCCTCTCGGATTACGGCGACTTGCCCGCACCCTATCCAACCCTGGAAGCTGCTAACGGGCCCCTGCATTATATCGTCCCCAATAGCGTCTCGCTGGGAACAGGAGCCGATCCGGAGACAGACGGAATGCCCCATCCCGAAGCACTCGGCGATGACCAGCTCAGTGGTGACGATGAGGATGGCGTGCGCCTGCTCTCGGTTACCCGCGGCGTTTCAATGACCCTTGAGGTTTCAATCTCCGCCCCCGGCTACCTGAGTGCTTTCTTTGATTTTGATCAGAGCGGTGTTCTGAGTACCGGCAATCTTCTGATGTCCAGCGGTCCCGCACAACTCGATACAGGCTCGATTCTTGATCTCTACATTCCGCAGGCGGGTGTCTACGATCTGACCATCGCCGCTTCCGTAGTGGGGTCTCAGCTGATCCCCTCCCGCTTCCGGGTCACCAACAATGCCGGCGAGGGCGGTGCAGCCGTCGGCGGTGTCGCCTTCACCGGCGAGGTCGAGGATCACATTTTCCACTGGGATGACCGCGGCTCATTATCTGCTGGCATCGATCTCAACTCGTACACAAGCTCCGACAGTACCGTGATGCTGGAAATCAGCACCACCGACGAGAACGGCAGTGATGATATTGTGATCTATGCTCAAATGGATGATAAATGGGTTGAGGTCGGGCGTGTATCCGGTAGTGAGATCGTCGGTTTCGGTTCCCATACATATACCACCGTCGCCCACGGGTTGGAGCCCGGCAGTAACTACCGCTTCAAAATTATCGACGAGGTCGGCAACACCTTCTTCACCTCTCCAGTGCTCGTACAATCGAAGAAATCCGGACCTAAAATGAATACGTTGCGATTGAACGGCAATGCGCTCTCGCTGACCTTCGATACCGAGCCCGGTGTGCGCTACAGCGTGCAGGTCAGTGAATCACTCGGCCCGGATGCCCAGTGGAGCACTCAGAATGTCCAGATTGTTCATCCGGCATTTCAGGGTGGTATATCCCCGGCGGCCTATGATGTGGTGCAGGGAGCACCCGCTGCGGCAAGCACAACCGTAAGTATACCACGCAACCGTAAACAGGCCTTCTTTAAAATTATTAAACATTGAACTTGACGAGCAAACCGGAGGGATTTGAATATCACAACAAAAAAGCTCTGATTGCATTTTCGTCTATTATTGCCTAAAATATAATTCAAATGGTACGGCTTTTTTCTTCTGACGAAATATAACTTTTTCGTTGGGTTCAAATATAAATGCGACACCTTTTAAATAGCTTGACTGCAATTTTGTGCACGGTTCTCTTTGCCCCATCCGCTTTTGGATGGAATAACCAGCACTGGCTGGGAAATTGTGACCGGGTTGTGGAATGGACTCAAAACACGCCCGCCGATTACCTGCGGATCGGCGTTTTGAAAGAGGGTCTCTACCGTATCAGTGCGCACGATATAGCTGTAGCGTCCGGTGTGCCAACCAATACAGTTACCGAACTTTTGAACACTGGCGGACTCTCTCTAACACATACTACCAACGACGTCGCCTGGTATTCCGACGGTATCAATCTCTATTTCTACGGACAATCGACCAGCCATCTTTACGCCCCGGAAAATGTGTATTTTCTGCGCTTTAATCCCGGAGTCACCATCTCAAATACCTCCGCCCCTTTGCCCTCCTCCGGTGGTACCAATACCTGGTTTATGCAAAAGCAGTCGTATCGCTCTCAATTTCTTGATGTAACTCATTATTTTGACCGACGCTCCACAGATGCTTCAATTACCAATGCTCCCGTCTTCGGCTTTTCCCTGGGTGACAGCTATTGCCACAATACCCGTTGCGAATTCAATGCACAGTTGCCCGGTTTTTTATCAGCCGCCACTACCAATCTCAATCTTACGGTTCATGCGATTTCTTACGGTGACTATGGTGACACTGCGGCCAACGATACCCATACCTTCAATTTAACTCTCGATGATATTCCATGCGGCACCTACTCATGGAGCAGAGAACGTAGCGTATCTCCCGGTTTTCATCTCGCATCTACACTTGTGAGTAACGATAATCCCATTGTAAAAATCATCAACCCCGCTCCTGCGGAACACATCCTGCTGCTCGATTTAGATATTGAATATCCGCGCACCTACCATGTCGCCGGAGAGCCGCTGCTCTGTAGTGGAGGTGTTGAGCCGAATATCTGCATCAATGGCGACGACAACAGTAGTGCCGTTATGCTTTGGAAAATAACCGATCCTCTGCAACCACTAAATTTCGAAGCGCAAACAAACTCTGTTGGCAACGGATGGTCAGTGATCTTCAGTGGCGGTGACGCGACCGACCGCTATGCGGTTTTTACAAGTGATACCTGCTTTGAACCATCCATCACCGGCTTTCGTGATATCAATTGGCTTGCCCCCCAAGCAATGCCGTCTCTCGCAATTATAACGCCACCACGACGCTGGGTCAGCGGTTTTGAAACAGCTCTCGCCCCCTTGGTGCGTCTGCGGCGCGCTCAGGGGCTCTCGGTGCGGATTATCGATGCCGAAGATATATATAACTCCTTCTCACACGGTCTGGTCACTCCGCATGCCTTCCAGAACTTCGCCGCCGCCGGTGCCGATCATCCTTACCGAAAGTTGCGCTATCTGCTCTTTGCCAGCTATGCCTCCACTGACTATAAGCTGGAAGTGTTTAAACCTGATACCGTCTTTAAAAATGGACTCAAGGGCTTCCCCGCGCTTTTCCCTCTTCTTCAGTTCTCACAGATTCAGCATTCCGAACAAAAAATGCTGTTGCTCCCAAATGATCTGACTCTCGGTGATGGCGATGGTGACGGTGTTCCCGATGTTGCTGTTGGCCGCCTGCCAGCCACCGATGCCGCCGATCTGACCAATATGGTCGCCAAAACAGTTGCTCACGATTTGAAAAATTTCTGGAACCGCGCTACCTCCGTAGCGGATTGGGACTATTCCCTCGGCGGCTATTTCGATTTCTCCGGCGTCGCCTTTGCGTTCAGTGATGATCTTTCGAGCTCCGGCTGGAATTCGAACTACTACTATTGCGACGGTGATACAGGTTATGCACCTATCTGGGATTATATGTTTGCCGCTAATGATATAAAGCGTGATCTTGAAAATGGCATCGATCTTTTTTTCTTCCTAGGCCACTCTAACGATACTCTTATGGGGCATAGCTCTGCAACGGATAAATTCCTCTTCAAAATTAGCGCCACCTATCAGCATCAGAGGAATCTGAATCTAGCCGACTGGCCCTATCCTCCGGCGGCGATCGCTCTCGGCTGCCGCATGGGTCGCTATACCTCCCTCGATGTGGTCAATCTGACCACCTGTATTATGGAGTCCGCTGCACGTAATCCGGACTCCGCCCTCTCTCTCAGCTTCAGCGCGTCCGGTTATTTGAAATTTGACGATGCACGTGCGTTGACAGAATTGCTGGCCGCGGAAATTACCCTCTACCGAGCCGAACGATTCGGCGACGCCCTGCTGGCCGCCTACGATCAGATCGGAGCAGCCGACCTTGCCGATATTCAGCATCTGGTTTTGCTGGGTGACCCCTCCATGCCGCTCTATAAGCCTCGCTATCCCACGCTGATTAAGATAAAATGAAAACCAATAGCGTTCCATAGATCGCTACCTTCTTCGACCTCCAGGGACTACGCCTTGACAAACAGGTGTTTGACAGTTTAGGCTGTGGATTGTGGGATGGGATTTTTTTTCAGGAGAACAGATATGGAGCAGCAGAAGTTCAGACAGGCTGAAAATATAGCACTGCGTAAAATGGCGGGCGAGCACTATCTGATCGTTCTCGATATTGGCGAGTCAAAAATGTTCGACCTCAATGAAACCGGGCTTTGGTTCTGGAAACAGATGGAGTCGCCGAAAACTAAGGCGCAGCTGCTTGCGGCGATGCTTAATGATTATGATGTCGATCGGCAAACCGCCGCAGATGAAATCGACCGTTTTCTTAACCACCTGACAGAGCGTAATCTTATCAACGTTTTGCCTTAATTTCTTGAGTCCATGCACATAAGATCAGAATAAAAAGTGCGTTTGCACCGTTTGCCGCGTACTTTATGAGCAGAGATACGCATGATAAAAATCTTCTGGTATTTTTGCTTGGCCTGTTTGACATTCACACTAAAATCATCTAGACTTCCTACAAAACAAGGAGTTTGTCTTATGTCATTGCCCTTTAGGGTTGATTTAACTGGAAAGGTCACAGTTGTCACCGGAGGTGGTGGCGTGTTGTGCGGATGTATGGCTAAAGCGTTGGCGGCATGCGGTGCCGCGGTTGCCGTGGCTGATTTGAAAGAGGAGTCAGCGCAATTGGTGGTTGAAGAAATAACCGCCGCCAACGGGAAAGCACTGGCTGTCGCCTGCAATGTGCTCGATGCGGCCAGCCTTCAAAAGGCGTGTGAAAAAATAGAATCGGAACTGGGCGATATTTCAATTCTGATCAATGGCGCTGGCGGCAACCACCCTAAAGGCACCACCTCAATGGAATATCTCAATCCAGATGACTTGCTGAACGAAAAACGTGACTTTATCACCTTCTACGATCTTGATCCGAAAGGTGTCGAGTTTGTTTTCAATCTGAATTTCTTGGGAACTCTGCTTCCTTCGCAGGCATTTACAAAACAGATGGCCGGAAAAGGCAACGGCGTTATCATCAATGTTTCATCAATGAATGCCTTCTGCCCGCTTACTAAAATTCCCGCATACAGCGCGGCGAAGGCTGCTGTCAGTAATTTTACCCAGTGGATGGCTGTGCATATGGCTAAAGCCGGAATCCGTGTCAACGCGATTGCTCCCGGCTTTTTCCAGACCGCACAGAATCGAGCACTGCTGATCAATCCGGATGGATCACTGACGGATCGTTCGCAAAAAATTTTGAACAATACCCCTATGGGTGAGTTCGGAAAACCGGAAGATCTGATTGGCGCACTGCTTTGGCTGGTATCGGCCGAGGCTGCCGGCTTTGTAACCGGCGTGGTTGTGCCCGTTGATGGCGGATTTTCAGCTTTCAGCGGAGTTTAATCAATCTTGGTACAAGGTTAAACCAGTTCAATGAGGTAAAACATGGCTAAAAAAACTACAGCTAAAAAAGCGCCGGCCAAAAAAGCCGTTGCTGCAAAAACCCCTGCGAAAAAAACTGCCGCTAAGAAAGCTCCGGCTAAAAAAACAGCAGTTGTCAAGGCTTCAGCTAAGAAAGCTGTGGCTAAAAAAACGATGGCCAAAAAGCCAATTAAGAAAAGTGCATCAAAATCAACCGCTAAGAAGGCACCGCTGAAGAAGACTGCGGCTAAGAAGACTGTGGTCAAAACGACTCCGGTCAAAAAGGCTCCGGCTAAGAAGACTGCGGCCAAAACGACTGCGGCTAAGAAGACTCCGGCTAAGAAGACTGCGGCCAAAAAGGCTCCGGCTAAAAAGACCGTAGCTAAAAAAGCACCGGCTAAGAAAGTATCAACAAAGAAAAAGTAAAGATGAACAAAGAAAACAAAGTGAAAAGAAGAGCTAAAACGAAGAAAGCCGATATTGGTTTGATAGGTCTCGCTGTGATGGGCGAAAATTTGATCCTCAATATGGAGAGTAAGGGCTATACAGTCGCATGTTTCAATCGCACTACCTCCAAAGTGGATGCTTTTGTCAGCGGTCGAGCAGCCGGTAAAAATATTATCGGTTGCTCTACTCTCAACGAGCTGACTTCAACCCTTAAAAAACCCCGACGTGTAATGATAATGGTCAAAGCCGGTCAGGCGGTCGATATGACTATCGATGCCTTGATTCCGGTGCTGAGTAAAGGCGATATCGTTATAGATGGAGGCAACAGCCATTTTCCCGATACACTCCGCAGGACAAAGTATCTGAAGGAAAAAGGACTGCGGTTCATTGGAGCGGGAGTTTCCGGCGGTGAGGAGGGGGCCCTGCTGGGACCCGCAATCATGCCCGGTGGTGATCCTTCAGCTTGGCGCTTTGTTAAAGATATCTTTCAGGATGTCGCCGCAAAAGTTGAAGATGGCTCTCCCTGTTGCACCTGGATTGGAAAGGACGGCGCAGGGCACTTTGTTAAAATGGTTCATAATGGTATCGAATATGGAGATATGCAGCTGATCTGCGAGGCCTATGACCTGATGGCTCGCGGCCTCGGAATGAGCGCCGCAGAGATGCAGAAGGTCTTCTCCAAATGGAATAAAGGTAATCTCGACAGCTATCTGATTGAAATTTCGGCCGATATACTTTCCCAGTATGACGCTGAGAGCGGCAAACCGATGGTTGATGTGATTCTTGATACGGCCGGCCAGAAGGGCACTGGCAAGTGGACTTCTCAAGCCGGCCTCGATCTGGGAGTCGGTATTCCGCAGATCGCGGAAGCCGTTTTCGCACGCTGCCTTTCCGCCATTAAAGATGAACGTGTGGCCGCCTCCACTCAGCTCAAAGGCAGCGGGGATGAGTTTAGCGGCGACCGCAAGCTGTTCATAAAGCAGCTTGAACAGGCACTCTTCGCCTCTAAAATCTGCTCTTACGCACAAGGTTACCAGTTGATGCGCGCCGCCGCCGCAGAGTACAAGTGGGATTTGAATTACGGTGAGATAGCACTGGTATGGCGCCAGGGCTGTATCATCCGCGCCCGCTTCCTCGGTAAAATAAAGACGGCCTTTGAAAAAAAACCTTCACTGGCAAATCTGCTGCTGGACCCATACTTCAAAGGAGTAATGACCCGTGCGCAGCAGGCTTGGCGTGAGGTGATCAAAACAGCAGTGACACTGGGTATTCCCGTGCCGGCAATGAGTACAGCGTTGAACTACTATGACGCCTATCGCAGTGCCCGACTGCCAGCCAACCTGCTACAGGCACAACGCGACTATTTTGGGGCACACACCTTCGAAAGAGTTGATTGCCCCCGTGGTGAATTTCACCACCATATCTGGACTGAAAGCGGAGGCAATACCGCCGCGTCAACCTACAGTATTTAACCCTTAAGTGCATGCAAAACATGCACTTAAATAAAATAGAATAAATTAGTGCCTGTCCCTAAAATTAGTGCCTGTCCCTAAAAAAAGTCCTAAAAAAAGTCCGACACAAATTTACCATTGTTACTTGAGCAGGAGTAGGTTATAATGTCACCAGTTAAGTGTGGGTGAACCAATAGAAACAAAGTCGATGAAAAACGGTTAGAGTTGTATCAGGGAGAGAGTACAATGAAAAAAGCAGTAAAAATTATTGTCGGTGTCGTTGTTGTGTTGTTGGTGATTGTTGTCGGAGTTATTCTGAGTCTGCCGATGACGATTGGCCCGCTGGTCAAGAGTGCGGCGGCTACCGGTGGCCCCAAGGTGCTGGGTGTGGATGTGGCGGTTGGAGATGTGAAGTTGAGACCGTTTGCCGGCCAGTTGACAATAACCGATCTCAAGGTTGGTAATCCTGAAGGTTATACAGATACCGACTCCTTTGCGGTTAAAACCGTTGATGTCAAGCTGGACACAAAGTCGTTGATGGGAGGAGATACAATTGTTATCGATAAGATAATGATCGATGGCCCTGCAATCCTGTATGAGGTCAAAGATGGAAAATCCAACTTTGACAAGATGCTGGCGCGTGTTGCAAAAGCTGAAGCTGAAGAAAAAGATAAGAGTGGGCAGGATAAAGAGAAGAAACCGGGCAAGAAGGTTGTTGTCAGAGAGTTTGTGCTGCAGGACAGCAAGGTGGCTTATTCATCAAAGCTGACATTTAATAAGCCGATTACCATGTCGCTGCCAACAGTCAAAGCAAAGGGTATAGGCGAAAAGAGCGGTGGTGCCACAGCTGTTGAGGCCCTGGGCGAGATTGTCACAGCCACAATTGAAGGGTTGAAAGATGCTGTGACTGGGGCGGTTTCAGCAAGTGCAGGTGTAGGCGGTGATGCTTTGAAAAAAGGTGGAGATGCAGCTAGGGATGTTGCCGCAGATGCAGGGGCAGCCGCTAAGGATGCGGCAAAAAGTGCTGAGAAGGCTGCCAAAGAGGCGGCCGGCAAGTTGAAGGGGCTTTTCGGCAAATGAGCCTCTCAGGTTTTGTCGGTGGCAACAATAAGCTGGGAAAAAAGTAAATTTTGTGGTGGATAATCTCAGATTTGTCAGGGGCAAATCCTTGCGTGTTTCAATGAAGGAGTGCGTTGCTCGCGCTCTTGGGGTGCTTGACACGGATGCCCGAAAAATTCTGTATTCCGCTGTTAAAAGGCGCAGAGGCCAGAGTGGCGGTTTCTGCGGGCTGGACGGCCAAGATGACATATATTACACTTTTTTTGCAATTTTGATGCTGGACGTTTACGGAGAAAAGTCGTTATGTAATCAATCTTTGCGTGATTGGGTGCGTAATCTTTATCCATCTTTGAGCGGGGTGGACAGGGTTTGTGCAGAGCTGATATTGCTACGGTTGAACGCGATTTCGCGTATGCAATCACGTCTGAAACTGCTACGCTTTTTCCGATTGAGGTATTGGTCGGATTCATATAAGAGCTTCCTCGCGGTCTTACTGATTGAGCAGCTTTTTCCGGAGTGGTGCAGACGACTGGCACTAGTGCGTGCCGGGCGTGCAGTTGTCAGAGAAACCCGTGGTGTTGATTTCAGTGTGCTCAGCACGGCAGGCGCGGTAGTCAGGATGGTTTTGACCGCTTCTGCTGGTGAACAGGATGCTGCGAAAAGGATGCTGGAGTTGGTTAGACGGCGACATTGCGCCTCTGGTGGTTATGCGGCGGCACCTGGTGGCTCAGCTGATCTGCTTTCCACGGCGGTTGCGATTTTTGGTTGTGCTTACATTAACGAAGAGTTAAAGATCGGAGCGAATGACAGAGCCTTCGTGGAGATGTGCTGGCAGGATGATGGTCTTTTCAGTGCCACTCCCGAACAACGCCAAGGCGATTTAGAACACTCCTATTACGCTCTGCTGGCTTTGGGAGCGATGGTTTAGATTTGATGGCTCCGGTCTGCAGTCGGAGTTGTTGAGACCGGGTGAATGAATGATTGATTTCAAAGAGTTGTTGAATAGGGAACAGTATGATGCAGCGACTGCCGGCGAGGGTCCTTTGCTGGTGCTTGCTGCGGCAGGCAGTGGCAAAACACGAACGCTGGTGTACAGGGTTGCATATTTAATGAAGGGGGGAGTGGCACCGGATAACATTCTGTTGCTAACCTTCACCAACCGTGCTGCGCGGGAGATGCTTGAACGGGCTCGCGATCTTGCCGGCGGCAGCGTGGGAGAACTCTGGAGTGGTACCTTTCATCATGTCTGCAACCGTATGTTGCGTCGTTATGCGCATCGCCTGGATTACAACAGGGGATTCAGAATAATTGATCAGGACGATTCCTACTCAATGATTGACAGTTGTATAAAAGAGTGTGTTCAGGATAAGAAAGAATTTCCAAAAAAGGGTGTTGTGGCAGGCTGGATAAGCCGTGCGGCGAACTCAGCAATTGATATTCAAGATGTTGTCGCCAAGATTGTCGGACTTTCGGATGACATGCGGCAGGAGGCTTTGGATGTTGCCAAACTTTACGAAAAGCGCAAGCTTGATATGGGCGTGATGGATTTTGATGATCTGCTGGTTAATGGATTAAGGCTTCTGAATGAGTGTGGTGATGTAAGGGATTTTTATCAGCAGCAGTTTCATCATGTGTTGGTGGATGAGTACCAGGACACCAACCTGTTGCAGGCGCAAATTGTTGATCTCCTTGGGGCCAGGCATCGAAATGTCATGGCTGTGGGTGATGATTTCCAGTGTATCTATTCCTGGAGAGGAGCTGATTTCAAGAATATAATGGACTTTCCAGAGCGCTGGTCAGATTGCCGGATTGTGCGGTTAGAGCAGAATTACCGCAGTACTCCTCAGATTCTGGAGGTTGCAAATGCCAGTATTAAAGGCAATCCTGAGCAGTTTCAAAAGATATTGCGGCCTACAAGAAAAGCGCGTGTTAAGCCGCGTCTCTACTATTTAAGAGATGGTGATCATCAGGCAATGAGTGTTATGTCCATGATGAGGACGTATCAGGATGAGGGGTACGAACTACGAGATATGGTTATTCTTTATCGGGCGCACTTTCACTCAATCGAACTGCAGATGATGTTGGGGCGCAACGGCATCCCATATTCGATCACATCCGGTATAAGTGTTTTTGAACAGGCGCATATTAAGGATGTGCTGGCTTTGTTGCAGCTGATAATCAATCGCAATGATTATATATCGTTCAATCGTCTGCTGGGATTGTTGAACGGGGTTGGCACAAAAACCGCTGAGAAGATGTGGCGTCAACTGGGGAATTGCTGTGAGTTGGGTGATGCTTCCCAGCGTAAGCTGTTGTGTGAAAAGTTAAGACCTGCCGCCAGAGAGCAGTGGATAAAGATAGAGAGTTTTTTGACAGAGGTTTATGAATCGGGTCAATCAGAGTCGGCGGCCGTGGTGATCAAAAGATTCTGTGATGTTTTTTATAAGGACTATCTTTATCTTAATTATGAAAATGCTGAGAAACGTGAAGAGGATATAGATGAGTTGATGCTTCAGATTATGAAGGTCGGAAAGCTTGAGGATTTTCTGCAGGAGGTGGCGTTGCTGACAAATGCTGATCATCAGTTTGATCGTGATTCACGCATGGGTGAGGACAGGGTTCATCTGAGCACCATTCATCAGGCCAAGGGGCTTGAATGGGCGGTTGTTTTCATTATCTGGACATGCGAAGGCATGTTCCCTTCAGCGCGGGCAATCGGAGAGAACGAGAATGATCGTGAAGAGCGGCGATTGTTCTATGTGGCGGTAACGCGCGCCAAAAATGAGTTGAATATTTTTGTGCCTAGGCAGCGGCGTATGCCGGACGGGGGTGTATTTCCTTGTCAGGCATCGCGTTTTGTGAATGAAGTGCCCGCAGAGTTGCTCAATGTGCGTCACGGATTTTCCTGTTATTGAGAGTTTTGTTTGTGATAGCATTCGGGTTACTTGCTCGGATCAAGGGTGTGATTTTTATGATTGGACTAAATTTTTTTAACAAGGAGGATGCAAAGTGAAGCCTGCCTGCTATTTGACAGCAATGATTATGCTGGCCGCGGTATGTGCGGCGGATATTGCCGAGCGACCGGTCGAAGGAACGTTAGAGGGGGTCAACGGATTTCGCAAGCCCAAAGGTGCGATAACAATGGTTGTACCAGGGTTTCTGTGGGTTGAAGCCGAAGACTTCGATGATTACGGTGCCTGGAAGCTAGACACTCAATTTGTGCACAAAATGGGATCCGGTTATTTACTGGCAGTCGGGGTTGGTGAGCCGATAGCCGACGCTAAGACAAGCATAAAGATTCAGCACCCCGGAAGGTATCGTCTTTGGCTGAGAACGCTGGACTGGCTTCCGGAACACTCGCCGGGCAGTTTTACGATTACGGTCAACGATATAGAGAGTACTCAAACTCTGGGTGTATCAGGAAAGGCGAAATGGAGCTGGGAAAATGCCGGTGAGTTTCAGCTTGAAAAAGGAGAAAATTCGATTGTTTTGAAGGATATTTCCGGTGCCTTCGGACGTTGTGATGCGTTGATCCTGACAACCGATATGAATTATCGTCCGCCGGATGATTATGATGAGACACGTCGGGAGCGGGCGCGGCTCAGTGGTATCTCATATGAGGTGGTTGACGGTGGCGAGTTTGACGTAATTGTGGTTGGCGCGGGTACAGCCGGATGCTCCGCCGCAATATCGGCGGCAAGAATGGGAGCTAAAACGGCATTGATTCAGGACCGCCCGGTATTAGGCGGCAATTCAAGTATTGAGTTGGGAGTGGGTACCGACGGTGCCAGTGTTTCAAAAGCCAACGCCCGCGAAACCGGTATTGTTGAAGAAGGCAATCTGATCCGCGTAAAAAAGGGGCAACATAAGATGAGCGCCGCCTATCAGGAGCTGGCTGCTGCTGAGCCCAATCTAAGTGTGTTTTACAACAGCCGTGTGATCAACGCCGAAAAAAGCGGTACCGATGTGATCAGCGCGGTTCTGGCCGTCAACACATTGACACTCAAACACAAACGTTTCAGGGGCAGAATGTTTATTGACTGTACCGGCGATGGCTGGGTGGGTTACTACGCAGGAGCGGAGTATCGTTTCGGTCGTGAGGCACGCAGCGAGTTCGGAGAGAGCGCTGCCCCTGAGAAGGCGGATTCGATAACCATGAGCGGTTGTCTGATGGGTGATCTTGCATTAGGTTACCGGGCTCAGGATGAGGGACATCCGGTTGAGTACAGTGCCCCGCCATGGGCAGTGAAATTGTTGCCGCCTGAAGATTTTCACCGTAAACCGCGCGGTTTTGCGCGTGGGCAGTGGTGGCTGGAGCATCCCGGTACCTTTAATGATCTGAAACAGCCGGAACGTTGCCGTGATGAGTTGATCAGAATTGTATTCGCCTACTGGGAGTGGATAAAAAAATACTCCGAATACAAGGATGCAGCCCGAAACTACAAGATGACGTATGTCCCATACATTGATGCCCGCCGTGAGACACGGCGCCTGGTGGGCGATTACATCATGACGCAGCAGGACGCCGAGGTAGGCACGATGTTTCCCGATCGTATAGGTTATGGAGGCTGGTCGCTGGATGTTCACAATCCCAAGGGCATTCACTCGGGCAAGGAAGGGCCATATGATTTTGACGGACGCGTGCCGTTGTACAGCATCCCGTTCAGAAGTCTTTATTCAGTTAACATAGAGAACTTGCTGTTTGCCGGACGGCATGTTAGTGTCACACATATAGCTCTGGGTACGGTTCGAGTCCAAGCTACTCTTTCTGTTCTGGGTCAGGCAGCCGGTACGGCGGCGGCGATGTGTACGGAGCGTTCAGTCACTCCCCGATCCATAGCGCAGCACCATATCGGCGATTTGCAACAGCAACTTCTCAAAGACGATTGTTACATACCCGAACTGAAAAACGAGGATCCAGCTGATTTGGCTCGTAGGGCCAAAGTTAGTGGCTCGAGTACCCGTATGTTTACCATTTTTGATAAAAGTAGCTTTAAATCCGATCCCAAAACACGACATCCGATGCAGATGAGCCGGGCAGTGATGTTCAGGCGGGGTGTCGAGCACCAGGTCGGCGATTTTTACGCGCTTCTTAGCAACACAACCGACAAGCCGATCAAGGTTCAGGTGCATCTGCGGGGATCAGCAGCAAATCAGGATTACTCATCGCAGCAGGATATCGGTGTGGCTGAATCGATTCTGACCCCCGGCAGAAAATACGTGAAATTCACCTTTAACAAAGCGGTGGATGAGCCTTATATCTGGTTTTTTATTCCGCGCACAGCCGGGGTGGAGTGGGAGTTGAAAAAAAATCCACGGATCGAGGGGTCGCGTGCCTACGGTTCGGCTGCCGGCGGATCTTGGACGGTCAGTTCATCACAACAGTATGCCGCCTATCTCAAGCCGGGGATTCATGTTCCCGAGAATTACGCTCCTGAAAATGTGATAGACGGTGTCGCACGAATTGTAGGCAGTCAGAAACACTGTTGGGTGTCTGATCCTGAAAAAGAGCTGCCGCAGTGGATCGAACTTGATTTCGGCAAAAGTGTGTCACTGAGCAGTGTGCGTTTGACCTTTGACACCGAATTGAACAAACGCTTTCCGGCGGCACCTGTGCCACGGGAGTGTGTCAAAGATTACCGTGTTGCGGTTCTGTGTTCTGGCGAGTGGATCGATGTTGCAAAGGTCAAGGATAATTTTATGCGGCATTGTGTACATAACTTCGATCGTGTCGAGGCATCCAAAGTGCGTGTAACTGTGGATGCGACCAACGGTGATCCCTGTGCCAGAATCTTTGAGGTTAGGGCTTATTGATTTGTCTGTTTTAATAAAATGCGTTGAAAGGAATTGGTTATGGAGGGAATAGCGGTTTCAAATTTTTTGGGATTGTTCGGTTTGCTGGGTCTGGCTGCCTGTTGTGGTTGTTCCACTACGGGAATCAAGGTTGCCGACTTCAGTTCAATCAAAGAGTACACGCTGGCCAATAAAAACGGCATGCATGTGCGGTTGACCAATTACGGTGCGCGGATTACGGCGATTAGCGTGCCGGATCGCAAAGGCAGTTTCGCAGATGTGGTATTAGGGTACGACTGTGTGGAGAAGTATATCAACGCTCCGGATAAACCATACTTCGGTTGTGTTGTCGGGCGTTACGGCAATCGAATCGCACGAGGAAGATTTAGTCTGGATGGTCGCGAATATCAGTTGGCGACCAACAACGGCGTCAATCATCTGCATGGGGGCAATATCGGATTTGACAAGAAGCTCTGGCAGGCAAAGCCCAACAGAAATTCTCTGGTTTTTACAATGAGCTCGTATGACGGCGAGGAAGGTTATCCCGGCAATCTTGATGTAAGTGTCACATATACCCTGACCGACGAAAATGAGTTGATAATAGATTACGTTGCAACCACTGATAAAGCGACACCGGTGAACCTGACCAACCATGCCTACTTCAATTTAAAGGGGGAGGGTGCCGGAACGATTCTCGATCATGAATTGATGATTAATGCAGATAGATTCACTCCCGTTGACAAAACACTTATTCCAACCGGCGAGTTCCGTCCGGTCAAGGGTACTCCCTTTGACTTTACAACCCCAAAACCGATTGGACACGACATAGGGGGGCAGAATGCGCAGTTGGAAAATGGTAACGGATATGATCACAATTTTGTGCTTAACAAAACTGATGGAGAATTGACGGTGGCGGCGGTGGTTGTCGAGCCGAAAAGCGGAAGGAAAATGGAGGTTTTCACTGAAGAACCTGGTGTGCAGTTTTATTGCGGCAACTTCCTGAACGGGATATTAAGTGGTAAATCCGGTAGAAATTATCTTTTCCGCGGTGGTTTCTGTTTGGAGACACAACATTTTCCGGATTCTCCCAATCAGAAGAATTTTCCATCAACCATCCTGAAAGCGGGTGAGAAGTATAAAACCAGAACAATTTACAAGTTTTCCACAGAATAGAATTGTCCAATTTTTGGTTCAGAACAATGCGATGAAAATATACGTAAATTATTAGAAAAACGCCTTGCCCGTATCAATTTCACCATGATACCATAACACAATCTCTGTGTAGTGTGTTTAGAAACGATGCAGAACGGACTGTTTTTATTGAGATAAGCTTAAATGACTGAGTGTTTAATTATGATTATCAAGCCATGTACGAGTCAAAGTTGTGGCCGCTCCGCTCATTTTATACACCGATGGGTGTATTTTATGTGCATTATGTTGCTCTTGCCATGTCTGCTACTTATCTGTGGTTGTGGCGGAAAGAAAGAGCCCGACAACGTATCAGCGGAACCGAAAACCGGCGGTGTCGTAAACAGAGCTGCCGACAAGGAATATATGAAAAGCCTTGGTTCGCACCAAGCGAAAATCACTGCAGTGGCGCGGCAGCGTGATGAGCTGAATCAGCGTATGAAAAGTGTCGCTGGTGCTGTTAAGTCCGAACTTGGAGAGAGTGTGAGCAAAGAGGAATTTAAGGCCGCCCTTGCACAGAACGCAGAATGGCAATCTTTATTGAAGCATCAGTCTGAGATTAATGACGAAGCCAGCAACACACTCGAAGAGGCGCGCTCGATTATTCGGGAGCGGATACTGCGTGAAGAACGCGAAAATGCTGCCGCAGAAACACGGAAGTGAAGGATTTTACGGATTCTAACTTGCAAACGGCTCTTGGGTTAAAGAGTTACTTTACAACAGCTTTAAGTTATAACGGAGAGATGATAATGAAAATGGCAGGAATTAAGAAGGTAACCAAACAACTGGTCTTTTCCTTGGTAGCGGTCGCAACGGCGTTTGCTGGCATAAGCGTTTTTGCGCAGGGAGATATTGTAAGCATAAAATCAAACCAGTCCGGTGAAAATATCACGGCATCCGGGGTGGATGTTGAGATGCGCGTGACCTTAAACGGCCACTTTGAATTGATCGATGATGGCGGTAGTACCACCGGTGACGCTCTGTTGCGCATGATCGTCAATGGCACTGTTGCCTGGGCGAGGCTTGATTCTATCAGTCGTTACGCCGTTTCCGGTGGTGCCACTCCCAGAACCGATGTCATTTTTCAATACACCGTAAAACCGGGTGATATGGCATCACCTCTGGCCGTTTACGGCAATGCCGGCAGTAGCTCTCCCGGCGACGCATACCAGTTCATCTGGAATGGCTGGCAGGTCTCTCAGGTCGGTGACCCCACTGCACTGGCTGTCTGGCGTTACAGAACCGATGTCTGGATCAGCGGTGATGTCTATGATCCTACCTTCAAGCTTGCCGACATCACCTTGCGTACACTGGCCTTTAACGATGCAGTCAGTCCGGTCAATGTGGCAGCCACCGAAACGGTCTCCTGGCGTGTCACCTCCGTTAATCCGATTGAAAGTTCGGTGGTTGATTTTTACGTTTGGCCCGATGATCCGAGCATCGCACAGGTAGGTTCAGTTCCCGGGCAGGCTCTGCTGATCAGCATGCCGAGTGGATCGACCGAAGTCGATTTCGCGGTTCGCGGTCTGGCGGCCGGTTCCACTGACATCTATCTGCAACGCACCGCCGATTATCTCAATAACGGCACGGTCGGCGTAACGAACTATATTAAACGAGCCATTACAGTGACACCCCCGCCGGAACCAACCGTGCGGATCGTGATGGTTGATAACGGTAGCGACAATATCTCCATGGGCGAGAGCGGTGTACTGAGTACCGGTAATTTCCGAGTTGAACTCTCCGAACCCTACGGCAGTGATATTGATGTGCAGATCGATACCTCAATCGCCGGCACCCCGCAGGACAGCCTGACATTTGCTTCCGATCCTTTTGTTTTGCGTATTCCTGCCGGTGATACCGCTTCGCCCGATTCCAAATTCAATGTGCCTGACGGCACTCTGCTGAGTGAAGCAACCGGTGTGACCCTGCGACCGGTTATTCAGGATTCCACTTCAGCTGCGTATTACAGTCGGGTGCGCGAGGGGACCGTTTATGTTGAAAACGTTAATCCGGTCATCACACGTCCGGAGTCAGGCGATGTTATCGATGTGACCCGCGGAGTGATTTCCTCTTTCGAGTTTACTGTTGCTGATGTTCCGGCTGATCGCAACACGCTCATCACCCGTTGGAACTTCGGTGATTCGACACCCGAGCTGGTAATAACCGGACATGTCGGCCAGGCTACGCACACAT
>CAYOQJ010000094.1:0-5246 GCA_964406095.1 uncultured Lentisphaeraceae bacterium | reverse complement strand
CACATAGTCGCAGGTCGCCTCTCCGAGCGCATTGGTCGACCAGTCGCAGACGTAACTTGAACCGCCGACCATGGTCAGATTCGCCACGCTCAACTCAGCGCCGGCCTCGGCTCCGCTGTCGCCGCAGTCTAATGCCCCGTGCACCGTGATGATGCCGTTGACCAGCTCGCCCTCGCCGCTCAGCGCGCCAATGGTGTTGTTCGCCGCTAATGCGTCGAAGGTCGCGCCTGCCGTCACATCCAGATCATTGGTGCCGTTGAGCTGCGCACTCAAGGTGCCTTCGGTCACCCGTACCGGACCGTTGAAGGTGTTGGCCGCGCTGCTAAGAGTCAGCGGGTTGGTGCCGATCTTCGTCAGACCGCCATCCTTGGCGCCGTTCAGCGAGCTGTCGCTGTTGAACGCCTGCGGGATGGTGTAGTCCGCCTGCGCTGTGTTGATCACCGCGCCGTTGGTGGATACCAGCAGTGAGATCGCTCCGCTCATACTCTGTCCTGCCAGGGTAGGAATTAATGTTCCGCCGTTGAAGTACACCTGCGCCAGTGAACCGGCGCCCATCACAATGTTGCGCGTCAGCAGCGTTCCGCCGTCGAGTCGCAGTGTGCCCTCACAGTTACGGCCGTAGGCGATGTCGACTCGGCCTTTCATTATGTTGATCTCACCGTCGCCGGAGATCACCGCTATTGAGTTGCCTCCGATTGCGGTTAGAGACGTGCCGCCGATGCGCATGTTGCGATCGAGAGTGGCGTGAAAAACATTTACCTTGCCCCCGCTGACCAGCAGGGATGCGTAATTTTCACTGGGACGTTCGCCGATATTCAGCACACCGCTGATCCACATTTCCCCGCCGTTGACTTCAACTGTTGGACGAGCGTTGTAATTAGCCAGTCCGGCACTGTTGCCCAGTGCCAGCGTGCCGCACTGTAGCATGCCGTCGTTAAGTACCAACCGCGGAGTCAAGCCGCCGGGCGCTGTGGTGGTGGAGCCGTTCTTGCGTCCGACCGATATAGTGGCTCCTCCTGCAAGGAAAGCGCCGCTGTTGACAATCAATTCGCCGGTGGTTTCACCGCCCGGTTCAGTGCTGGTGTACATGCCAAGTTCGATATGACCGACAGCGTAGTTGGTCTGACTGGCACCGCCGTCAAAGACCATTGCGCCATCCGCGATGGTGAGACCTGTGACACCGTTATCCGGTCCGTCACCGAATTCACCGATGTTCATCGGTCCCGCCGGTTTGTTGATGTCGGTTTTGTTCACCTGATTGATGTGAGGATAGGTGTGATAGACTGTGCCGGAACCGGTTTTTACCAGACCTCCTCTTACAGCGTTTACCTGACCGGCAAAGGTGACCTCTCCGTCAACTCGCAGGACTGCGGCGCGGGCGGTATCCGCAACATCAACGGTGTAACCGCGGTCGGTTGTGCCGGAGCCAGTGATGTGCATGGTAGCTTCACGCAACACAATGCTGTCCGCTGAGGATGATGACGCTCCAACAGGACCGGTGCTGCCGCCGTTGCCGAGTTCCGCGACTCTAAGTGTGCCGCCACTGATCGTGGTCGGGCCGGTGTAGCTGTTGCCGCCGGTGAGTTCCAGAATGCTGGAGCCGGTTTTGTCCAGCCCGCCGCTGCCGGTAACTGTAGCGCTGACCGCTGATGTCGCACTCTGCTCAGGCGCAACTTTGACCGCACCCTGCAATTCAACCGCGGTGCTTAATGCGAGTCCGTCCGCCAGACCCATGGTTGTGGAATTCAGTAGTAAACTTCCGATTGCAGGGGAGTCTGTCAGCATGAGCGTGCCGAGTCCCTGCGCAGTCAGTGTGGCTGACGCACCGCTGACCGCACCAAGCGACAAAAGGGTGCTTGGTGAAAATTCAACGCTTGTGTCGTCGTTGAGTGTTACAGGCGCGGTTATTGCGTGTTCACCATGCTCTACTGTCAGATGCGCCTCAGCGCCGCTGTTATCAAGGGTCAAACCGCTGCCGCCGATGGTGTAGTCATAGGGACTGTTGAAGTAGAGTGCGCCTGCGCTCTCACCGCCGGTGCTGACCGTCACTGGTGCGCTGAGGGCATCATCAAACCGCGCCGTGCTGCCGGCGGTGCCGGGCTGCGCCAGGGTCCAGTTGGAGCCGTCCGCCCAGTTGCCCGAGCCGTTGACATTCCAAATCGAAGCGCCCGCGCTGTCGTTGGCAATTGTCACCGTGACTGTGCCGCTGTCGGCCACAAATGTGTAGAGCTTGCCGAAGACCGGATTAGGGCAGCTCAAGCCGGATACATCCGGGGTTGTGCCGCCGTATGTCATGATTGTGTAAGTGCCGTTCATCGTGAAGGGCAGTTCTGTGCCGTCAAGATAAAGGGCGATCTCACCAGTGCCGAAAACCGCACCTGAGGTGATCGTCAACTGATCGTTGAGCGTGCCGTCAGCAGCGAAACCGAAGCCCAGTGTGCCTCCCGCTTCCTGTGTCAGGTTGCCAACACTCTGATTGCCCTCAGCCTGCAACTCGCCGTCGGGGGCGACAATCAGATCGGTGCTGCCCGGCAGAGATGTCAGCAAACGCAGGATGCCGTTCGAGACAACGGTGTCGCCGTTGTAGGTTGAGCTGCCCGCGTTGAAGTTCAGCGTGCCGCTGCCGAGTTTGGTCAGACCGCCGTCGGTGGTCGCACCCAGCTCAGGGTCATGTAGCAGAGCCTGTTCGATGGTGTAATTAGCCAGGGTGGTGTCGAACACCGCGCCGTTGGTCGAGACATACGCCGCGGTCAATCCGCTCAGTATCTGGTCGTCCGCATTCGGTTTTAACACGCCGCCATTGAAGTAAACAGTGCCGTCGATGCCTCCACCTTTAACAATATTGTTCGCAATCAGCGTACCGCCGTTGAGATAGCAGATCCCGAAGTTGCTAAGATCGTTTCTGGCCAGCTTAACTGTGCCGGACACCTCCACGACAGCGTCGTTGTTGATGTTGAAATAGCAGTCGCCGCTCATGCCGACACGAATGCTTTCGGCGGTATTGATCACCTTGAGATGACCTCCGTTGACATTCAGAGTGGACACACAGCCAGCATTTTCGCTCATGTTGATAACAGTGTTGTGTTCCACGTAGCCGCCGTTGATCTCATAGACCGGCCGGGCATTGTAGCCTTCCAGCCCGAGATAGTTGTTGCCGACCGCGACCAGGGCGAAGTAACACTCACCGCCGTTGACTGTCAATTTGGAGCTGATCCCTCCGGGTGCGGTGGTCTCCGTGCCGTTGTGACGCCCGAGCGAGAGTGTTGTGGTTGTCTGAAAATAACCGTCGTTGATCTCCAGTTCACCGGTTGTTTCGGCACCCGGGCTATCGGTGGTGTAACCGCCGATGTTGATACGCTTGGTTATAATGTTGGTCTGGCCGGGTACGCCTATGACAATTTTGCCGTCGATTATGGTCAGTCCGGCGAAGCCTAAACGGTTGGGGCTGTCGCCGTTGTCGGGGAGGTCTAGCAGTGCGGCAGGGTTGCCCTCATACACTGTATAGGTGTTTTCTCCCGGATAGGTGTAAGAGATAGTGCCACTGCCGATTTTCAGCATGGCACCTGAGAGTGCCTGAATCTGACCGCCGAAGGTGATGTCGCTGTCGGTATCGATGATCGCGGCGTAGTTCTGTCCGGCATTAGCCGTGTAACCGCGGTCGGTCGTGACGTTACCACCGGTGTAGCGCAGGGTTCCCGGACCGAGAACAAGGTTGGCGGGATCGGATGTCGCCGCGCCGAATGGACCGGCTGCTCCGCCATTGCTCAGTGTGTCGATCTCGACTGTGCCACCATTCAGAATTGTGGTTCCGGTGTAGGTGTTGGCACCCTCCAGTTTCACCAGACCGCTGTTAAGTGCTGAATTGAAACTCAGAAATCCAGACCCGCTGAGCACATTTGGAAGGATCAGAGACGCGGGATATGTTGGTTGAAATGCCGCGCCGTTGCCTGAGATGGTGATCGGCAGATCAAAGGTATGATTGCCTGTCCAAACGGAGATACCGCTGGAAGCGGCTGAGTTGGTGAGTGTCAGAGTGTTGCCGGTGAAGGTGTGCGGGCTGGCGCTTTTGACCTCCAGATAACCAAGTTTTACATTGGCGAGATCATTGGTGACTGTGATCGCCGCTGGTGGATTGTTGGTGAAAAAGGTGATCGCATCCACCACATTCGGCACGCGGGCATTAAGCCAGTTGGAGTCATCTGACCAGTTGCCGCCCTGAGCACTGTTCCAAGCGAATGGGTCGGGCAGCGAGGAGACAATTGGCAGATCGGTGCTGAAGCTCCAGCCGGCACCGCCGATAGTGCCGTCGGCGGCACTGACAATTTCCGCTGTTGTGGAACCGATGCCTTCATTTAGCGGCCAGTAGTAGGACAAATTGCTCTCGCTACCCTCCAGTCGGGTATTCATGGTAGTTTGAATCTCCGTTTGTGAGCGTGCCGTGTTCCAGACGCGCACATCGCTGATGTCACCGCGGAAACTCGATGAAGCTGTGGAGATGTTGCCGATGGTGAATGTTGTATCTGCCAGAGCTATATCGGTGATAGTGGCGGAGTGATAGAGACTGCCGTTGATGTAGAGGCTGCAGAATGAGCCGCTGCGGGTCATGGCGATATGGTTCCAGGTGTTGGTCGGAATAGCGGTTGCGCCCAGATGCCAGCCGCCGACACCGCTGATGAACATGCCGGCTTTGTCATCCTTCAATCCTAGAATCATGCGCCCCGAGCCACTCTGGTACTGCGATATGAGTTGACTTTCACTAATATACTCATAGAGTTTGAACCAGGCTTCAACTGTGAAGTCGGTGGTTGTGATTTTAGCTGAGGTGGTGATGTACTGCGCGCTGTTGTTGAAATTCACAACATTGTCCGCCGCTGCCGCATTGCGCGGCGCCGTTATCAGTGCTGTCAGCACTAGCGCCGACACACTCAATTGGATAAATTTCACAAACTTATGTGAAAGCATTACACATAATTTTTGTTTCATAACTTTACTCCTTTTTTGTCTTGTCTCTGTAGTAGTCGCTTTATAAGCGACATCTCTGTGCAGCAATAATGCTGCACCACACTAACCGGTTGCAGAGGGCATAGCGCAGAGCGCAGAGGGCATAGCGCAGAGCGCAGAGCGCAGAGAGCAGAGGGGAGCCTGTAGCTTGTGGCTTGTAACTTGTAGCTTCTTCTGCCAACTCTCACTCTCCCTCCTCACTGTCAACTGCTACTGTCTAGCCTCTCCGTGTCACCCGCCAACTC
>CAYOQJ010000093.1:0-12810 GCA_964406095.1 uncultured Lentisphaeraceae bacterium | reverse complement strand
GGCCGGTGAGGTCACCGGCCCCACAGATGGGTTTGCCGCAAGATGGCCGGTGAGGTTCCTGCTGTAGGGCGGGTGACCCCACCCGCCGTAAGATGGCCGGTGAGGTCACTGGCCCCACAGATGAGTTTGCCGTAAGATGGCTACGGCGGACAGGCACCGGCCCCACAGAGATTAAGCTGAGAAAATTGCCGGTTTGTTTTCGCGCGGCAATGTAGTAGCCGATCTTTGAGTGGCATGAGATCTCGCGCAGTGGCGCGGCGACGCGGATGAGGACACCGATAATCTGAAGCGGAAAATTGCAGGGGCGATTTCCAGAACTAAAATGAAATCGTGGATTAAGTACAAACAAGGAGAGAAATGAAAACACAGGCAAAAAAACAACGGCCATTCTAATGGCTCTCTTATTTACAGCTTTGCTGCCGACGGTGGCGGCGGAGCGGGTGCTGCAGTTGTACGGCACCAATGCTGTCGAGCTCACTATTGAAAACGGTGTCTGGAGCAAGGTGGGCGACTTCGCCAATAATCGCAATAGCTACGGCGGACGTAAGAATAGTTTCAAGGGATTGGCGAGCGACGGGCGTAGCGTTTTTATCGGAGAACACTCCGGTGACGCGCGTATTCTCGAGTTTGATATGCAGGGCAATTTCCGCCGGGTGCTGGTGGATCAGGATGGCAATGTCGAACATATGGCGGTATCGCGTGACGGTTTGTGGCTTTACGCCAATATCAATCCAAACTTCAGTCAAGCTACAACCAACGCGGTGGTGCATCGTTACAGTACTGTAACCGGCGAGGGCGGTCTGTTTATTGATAACAGCGGCACTAACACGCTGGGTGAGGTTCTTTGGAAGTTTCAGATTCACCGCGGAATCTGCGAGGATGAGTACGGCAATCTCTGGGTTTCGGAGAGAAGTAATGGCACCGCCTACAAATTCAGTGCTGTCGACGGATCATATCTGGGCAAGGTCACCAATATGGGAGGTGTTCAGGGACTTTTTTATGACGACATTACGCAGAAACTCTATTGCACAAGTATGGGAGACAACACCTGGCTGGTGGATGTGCTCAATGACACCAGAGAGGTGCGCGCCATAAGCGATGCAATGAACCGTCTCGGTATGACCCGCCTCGGCGATCAGTTGATCGGCGCACGTGTCCAGGACGGCGATATCGCCGCCTATGATTTTGTCAATCTGAGTTATACGATTCTATTTGATCAGCCGATTGAGTCGCGTGAAATCATCACCCTCCCTTCCGCGCCACTGCGCCCTAAAATCGGCGAGCTGCTTATCTCTGAGACAATTTCCAATCGGGTTATGCGTGTGTCGTTTGACACTGCCAATGCCTATGATGTCGAAGAAAATTATTTCGCCGGCGGCGAGGGCGTGAATTATAATGGCGCTCCTCTGCGCGAACCGCGCGGACTGGCGACTCACAGCAACACGGTTTATGTGGCGGAGGGGGTGGCTGGCGGACGCATCCTCAAATTCAGCAAGTGGGGAACCTTCAAAGCGGTGGCATTTGATTTCAGCCAGAGTGCCTACTCTGATTGCGTTCCTGCCGCGCTGGCGCTCACTCCCGACGGCCGGAGTCTTTACGTGACCGATGCGCACACGATTTATATCCAGAACAACGGCACAAAATGGTCGAATGCGATGCCGGTTGATTATCTGGATACGCACACCTACGGCAGTGCCATCTATAAGATCAGCCTGCTCAATCGCACCGCCGCGGTCTTTGTGGATGATTCTTCACTGCCCTCCGGCAATCAATTGATTGAACCGCGCGGTGTCGCTGTTGACGGTGAAGGCAATGTTTATTTCAGCTCCTGGTACAATGATCCGACTCAGCTTTATGATGCCACCGGACGGGTATACTACAGCAATCCCGCCGGTGAGATCCAAGGCAATAAAGAGCTTGGCAATCCCAGTATTTTCTACTATGACCCGATAGGAGTGTATGATCCGCCCGCGGGTAACAGCGCGATTACGGGAGCTGGTCTGATCCTAAGCGGCTTCGGCATACAGGATATTTTCTGGGCACCGGAGCAAACAGTGCCGTCGGCTGCAAAAAAGTTATTGGATAACACTCCCTGGCACACTTACCTTGACGTGGAGGTTATCAACGGAAGGGTGTATTACACCGACCCTGTGTTTGGCATTCTCCGGCGGCGCACCGGTGATGAATTACAAGCGGTTGAGCTTTCCGGCCTGGCCGCGCCGACCTACATGGTGTTCGCGGATGTCATCGGCGAAGAGCCGCCGGTTCCTGGAACGATGATGACCGTGCGCTGACCGTAATGATCGGGCGATTCGCCATATGGTGTCGGATCGCTCGATTAGCTCGAAAAATATTTTTAAAGTGAACTCAGAATGAAGGATAGTATGAATCAGCTTAACATTATGATAGCAGGGTTGACACTGGCAACTATTGCCGGTGCGAATGAATCGGCGGTTTTAGTGAGTGAGTTCATCAACGATCCGATGCCGACCCGCAGCGTGCATGCCTCCACAATCGCCGAAAGCGGCGATTGGCTGGTCAGCGCCTGGTTCGGTGGCACCCATGAGAAGCATAAGGATGTCTGCATCTATCTCTCGCGACGTAAGCGTGATGGTGGAGTATGGAGTGCCGCTCATCCGGTCGCGAGTGGTCTGCAACAGGATATGGCAAGACATCCCTGCTGGAATCCGGTCTTGTTTCAGCCGCGGGAGGGGCCGCTGATGCTCTTCTATAAGGTCGGCCCCGATCCTCGCACCTGGTGGGGGATGCTCAAGCTTTCCGATGACAACGGAAGGAGCTGGAGCGAGGCGCGGCGTCTGCCGGATAACTTTGTCGGCCCGGTGAAAAACAAGCCGGTCCAGTTGGCAGACGGGAGCATTCTCTGCGGATCCTCGATTGAGTTCGACGGTTGGCGCGTGCACTTTGAAAAAACATCAGGGCTGGCTGAAGAGTGGCAGCGCATCGGGCCGGTCAACGACGGCAAGGCTATCGGCGCCATTCAGCCTTCGATTCTCCTGCTTGGCGACGGCAGACTGATGGCTGTGGGACGCACCCGCCAGCAGAAGGTTTTTTCGGTCAGCTCCGCCGACAACGGCGCAACCTGGGGCGCGATGACGCTGCTGGATATGCCCAACCCTAACTCAGGCACCGATGCCGTGACGATGAAGGACGGACGCCATGTGCTACTTTACAACCATACGCCTAAGGGACGTTCGCCGCTCAATGTCGGAGTTTCAACTGACGGAATTAACTGGAAAAATTCACTGACACTCGAAGATGAAAAGGGAGAGTTTAGTTATCCGGCGGTGATTCAGGGTTCTGACGGTCTGCTGTACATCACCTACACCTGGAAGCGTGTCAATGTGCGCTTTGTCGTCCTTGATCCGGCGATATTATAAAAGAGTTTGTATTTTTAGACAGGATTGCCGCTCCCTGTGGTCACTGCCACCATAAGGTTGGCCTTACTTCGTTTTCCATGATTAACATGACAAGGACAGCATATATTTTAGACAGGATTGCAGGATGAACTGATAATCCTGTCTAAAAAAGAAAAGAAAGGAAAGAAATGAGGAAGTTGCTAATAGGTTTTGTTTTAGTTGCAAATCTGCTGGGGTTTGTATTGGCGGAAACGGGTTCGCCGGTGCGTCCGCTGGCCAATGACTATGTCGTGGTCTGCGAATCACCCTCACCGGAGGATATCTACTGCTATACCCCGGGCATTGTGCGGCTCGACAGCGGACGTCTGATTGTTACAATGGAGTTCGGCGGCAAAGGTCGTAAGAAGGAGGATCCGCGTGGACGCGTGTTCAGCTCGGATGATCATGGCAAAACCTGGAAACAAAGAGCTGCTTTCCCATTCGGGCATGCGCGTCCCTTTGTCGCAGGCAAAGCCATCTACGTTCTGGGTCGGTTCGGTGATTTGAGTGTCATCCGCTCCGACGACGGAGGTGACACTTGGAGCGAGAGCGTGGAGTTGACCGACGATCAGCATTGGCATCAATCGGCCTGTAATGTCTGGTATGCCAACGGCTGTGTTTATTTGGTGATGGAGCGCAGAGTCAGCCGCCAAATTAAGGCCTGGCCGGTCGGCGAGTTGGCACCGGTGCTGATGCGCGCCAAGGTTACGGACGATCTCACCAAGCGTGAGAGCTGGACCTTTGCATCCGAACTGCCGTTTAAAGATACCATTCCCGGACTTTATCAGGAGATGCCGCTTGACTACTTCGGTGTGCCCTTTTATCCCGGAGCCTGGCCCGGCAGTTATCCGGCAGCTCCGCGGCGCACCTGCGCGCCGATCGGCTGGCTGGAGACGAATGTGGTGCAGATTAATGACCCTGATCACTATTGGTTTGATCCCGAGGGTAAAACCTTTCATCTCTGGGCGCGGGCGCATACCGGCGGCACCGGCTACGCCGCAATCGCCAAGGTGGTTGAAAAGGCTGACGGCAGCATGGAGACGATGCTGGAAAAGATGCCATCCGGCAAACACGCTCTTTTTCTGCCCTGCCCCGGAGGTCAGATGCGTTTTCATGTGCTGTACGACGAGGCAACCAAACTCTACTGGCTGTTGAGTTCTCAGGCGACCGACTCCATGACCCGCGCCGACCGCCTGCCGGATAACCGTTATAATCTGCCCAATAACGAGCGTCACCGCTTGCAGTTGCATTTCTCTAAAAACATGGTGGACTGGTGCTTCGCCGGTCTGGTGGCGGTGGGCGGTTCCGCCGGTGAGGGACGTCACTACGCGTCAATGGCCTTTGACGGAGAGAATCTGTGTGTGGTTTCGCGCAGTGGCGACAGTCGCGCTAAAAATGCGCACGACGGCAATCTGATCACCTTTCATACAGTGAAGAATTTCCGTGAATTGGTTTATTGATTATACTGGAGGTTTGACACAGAGACACAGAGTCGCGGAGTTCATAGAGGGAACTGTGGGGCCGGTGACCTCACCGGCCATTCACGGCTCCCTCTGTCCCCTGTGTCTCCGTGCCTTCGTGTTAAAATTTATCTACAAGCCTGGCGCGAGTTGAAGTGCATCGGCAGCTACAATTTAAACGCTTATAAAAAAAGGAAAGAGAGAATGAAAAACATCATTTATATTTTTACAGTGGTTTTAACCCTGTCGGGTTACGCCGCGGACTTTGAACGGCTGGCCTACAACAACCCCGGGCTGGAGGTCGATCTGGGAGTTGGTTTGTGGGCTTGGCCACTACCATTGGATTATGATGGTGATGGTGATATAGACCTGTTGGTCTCCTGCCCCGATAAACCATACAACGGCACCTATTATTTTGAAAATCTTTCTAACCCGTCGTTGTTAAATAAAATCAGCTTTGGCTTGCTGGGTTCAAAAATTCAAAAGATGCCGCTTTTCAATTATGGAAAACGTCTGGATCGCGGCTACCATAATATAGCGGCGAGTTATGTTGATGGTGCTGAGCGCATTCTGACCAATGGTAAGGAGTTTGTGGATTATCGGAGTGTCGGTTTTGATAATGCGGTGGAGATCAAGGGGCTGAAAAGCAATGTGCATCCAAACCGCGTGCGGGGCAATGTCTGGCGTTATGTTGACTTCGATGGCAATGGTGCGCTTGATCTCGCGATTGGTGTCGGCGACTGGACAGGCTACGGCTGGGCGGACGCCTACAACGAGCGGGGTGTCTGGACGAATCAGCCGCTGCACGGTTATGTGTATATTGCCCGCAACACGGGAACAACGGAACAACCTGAATACGCAACGCCGGAGATGTTGTGCGCCGGCGGCGCAACACTGGAGGTCTATGGCAATCCTTATCCGAATTTTGCGGATTTCGATGGCGACGGCGATCTCGATCTGCTCTGCGGTGAATTTGTTGACGGTTTCACCTATTTTAAAAATATCGGCAGCCGCACACAGCCGGAGTACGCATCCGGCGTCTGGATAAAAGACGCTGTTGGCAAAAAAGTGACCATGGAACTTGAAATGATCACCCCGGTCGCTTTGGATTGGGATGGTGACGGCGATATTGATCTGATCTGCGGTGATGAGGATGGACGCGTGGCTTTCGTTGAGAACACAGGGAGGTTTGATGCTACTGGAACGCCGATTTTCAAGCATCCGCGTTATTTCCGTCAGGTGGCCGACAAGGTTAAATTCGGCGCCCTGGTCACGCCGGATGCCGTTGATTGGGATGGCGACGGCGACCTCGATTTGATCTGCGGCAACACTGCCGGTCACATCGCGCTGATTGAGAATTACAGCAAACCGGGTGTCGCGCGGCCTAAGTGGTCGGCACCGCGGTATTTCAAGGTGAATGGTGAGAAACTGCGAATTATGGCTGGTGAAAACGGCAGCATTCAGGGTCCGTGTGAACGCAAGTGGGGTTATACCACAGTAAAAGTGGCGGATTGGGATGGTGATGGTCTGCCGGATATTGTCGTCAACTCGATCTGGGGTAAGGTGGTCTGGTATCGCGGAACAGGACGCGGAAAGCTTGATCTGGAAACGGAGCGGCCGATTGAGGTCGAATGGAATGAGCCACAGCCGACGCTGGCATGGGGCTGGCTGCGTCCGGAGGGCAAGGGGTTGTTGACGCAGTGGCGTACAACTCCTTATGCGACTGATTGGAACAATGATGGTCTGGTTGATATTGTGATGCTGGATCATGCTGGCTATCTGGCTTTCTTCGAGCGACAGCGGCGCGATGGAAAACTGATTCTGCTGCCTCCGACACGTATCTTCCTGGATGAGCAGGGAAATGAGTTGCGGCTGAATTACAAGAGCGCAGGCGGCAGCGGACGCCGCAAGTTCTGCCTGACTGATTGGGATGGCGACGGCAGAATGGATATTCTGGCTAATTCAATTAATGCGCAGTTTTATCGTCAGATCAAAGAGTCAGACGGAAAATTTTATTTTAAGCTCGAAGGGAATCTGTCGCAACAGCGACTGGCCGGCCATACGACCAGTCCGACAACGGCTGATTTTGATGCCGATGGCATCCCCGAGCTACTCTGTGGTGCCGAGGACGGCTATATTTATCTGATGCGTAATCCGCGGGCGCAGTAGTTGAAAAACATAATCGGCGGTGATATTATTTTTATATGGGATATGATTCTGATATTCATCACCGCCGATCAATACGCTTGCAGGGGCACGATTATACGCAACCGGGATTCTATTTTGTCACCATATGTACGCAGAACCGTCGTCCTCTGTTCGGCACGATCGTCAATGGCCGCATGGCGCTGAATGACGCAGGGCGCATGGCTGCCGATTGTTGGCAACAGATCCCCGCGCATTATCCACATGCCGTCATCGATGAATGGGTCATCATGCCCGACCATGTGCATGGTGTCATCCATATCGTAAGGGCGAATAATCATTCGCCCCTACCCACGCCCAATCTCACGGGGCATGTAAGGGCGAATAATCATTCGCCCCTACGGGAACACCCCCATGGCACATCGCGGACATTGGGTTCAATGGTGCGCGGGTTTAAAATCGGTGTCACGAAAATGCTGGGTGGTGGCTCCCCGTGGCAACGCAATTACTATGAAATCATTGCGCGCAATGAAAAAGCGCTTAACAATATCCGAACGTATATCCGCGACAACCCGGTCAACTGGGATGTGATGCGTTATGGTGAGCCGCAGTTTTCAATTGGCAACCGTGAATTGCTGGACATGCCGAAAACCGCATTTCTGGCATCGCGAGCGGGTGTGCTGGATGCTGAAATGCGAGACCGGTTGTCCGAGTTGTTTACGTCCCGGGAACGATGTGTGATCTCCGGGTTTCTTTCGCCGATGGAACGGGCGTTATCCCGCGAGTGCCTCAAAAGCGGAACGCCGATGATTCAGGTTTTGGCGCGCGGATTGCCGGTTGGGGAAGTAGGGGCGAATAATCATTCGCCCTTTTTTTCACCGGATGTCCGTCGGGCAATCGATGCCGGTCGCTTGCTGATCATCACGCCGTTTGACGAAAAGATCACCGGGTTTTCCGCTGCACGTGCGGCATGGTGCAACCAATTTGTGCTGGATATGGCGCAGCGGGTTGTGGTTGGCTGCCTGTCGCAGGATGGCATGCTGGCCTGCTTGCTGGCTGACATGCGGAACGATCCAACCGTGCAGATTCTCAGTTATGCGTAGTCTCAAAATATCCTGCACCCCACATTCCACATCTAACTTTCTACAACCGCGAAGTCACCCAATCGTGTTCCATAACCAGGGAATCAATAATATCAGCCGGTTTGATTGCTTTGGGCAGAACATCGAAGGTGTAGGTTTCGATCTCCAGCGGATAACCGCGGGTTTTTACATGTGAGAAAAAATCCGCTGAAAGATCGTCATGGGTGGTTCGCAGTAGCTTCGTGCCTTCGAAAAAGAGCGGCACATGAAAATGGGTGCGCAGGGTGCCGCCTGTGTAAAGCGCTGCGTCAGCAAGAGTTTCCGCGGTAAGATCGGAATATTTATGAATGCTGCCGTCCGCGGTGCGGATGCGGGTCTGATGCAGATAAACAGGGTCGATAAAGGCACTCATAACTTTTAGTGCTTCGAGTGAGATTGTTGCGGAGATAGCCGAGCTGAGCTGCACGCGCGCTATTTTTATCTGCGCTGCCTCCAGACGGTGGATGGTTTCCAGCGGCGATTCAAATTCGACTGCGGCATGACACGTATCAAGACAGATGCCGACATAGTCGCGCACGACTTCGGCAGCATCATAGAAACGATTGAACCATGTGATCATTTCAGAACCGGTTTCAATCACACAATCCGGTTCCGGTTCAAGTGCCAACGCCACACGTTTGCCGGTATTTTCATAGAGCATCTTCAGAAATTCGGCGCATTTTACAATGTGCTCAATAAAAACGCACTCTGAATCGGCATCGGTAGCCGTTTTGTAACCCAGCGGCACCGTGGTAACGCTGCCGTCTGTTCCCGGGGGTAGCAGCTCCGCTAGAATGGAACAGAGTTTCATGGTGTAGTTGAGCCGCGTTTTGCTGCCCCAGTCGGGCTGGTAGACAGCCTTCTTCACGGCGGTGTTGTGAAAAGCGCCATAAGGAAAGCCGTTAATGCCGGTTGTATAGCAGTTATTGGATATCAGAAACTCTTTGAAAAAAGCCAGATTGTCAGCCTCGGAGAGCTCAATCACACTTTGGGCACTGAACCGCAGACCCAGCGGATAGGGTCCACTTGGGTCAATGCGCTCTTTGACCCTGAGCGCATGATGGGTGATGGCACTACGAATGTCCTCCAGTGTCTCACCGGGATGTATGTTCAAACAGTAGGGAATTATCATTTTTTAAACCACGAAACTTGAACTGGTGCAACCACTCGTTACAGAGATCAGCACCGTTGCCAACAAAAGCACTCTTGCTAATGGAGTCCTCTGATACATTACAAATAACCTAGCCATGTAATCTCCTATAGTTAGGATACCTAAACACAAGAATGAACACAAACTGCAACATAAACACTATAAAAAATTATTACGTCTATAGTAAAGTAAAAAAATTATTATGCTTGAATCAGAGGTTACTTTTTGACCACAATGTAACCCCGTTGCGGATGATGCGGCTTTGTGCAATGAAGCAGGTGATTCCGTGCGGCTGAAAATTCGCCACACGCGAAATGGTTATCTGCGGTGCCGGAGGAAAAACAAGCACATTAACATAGAAACGGAGATGAATCACGAAGTGCACTTCGTAATCAATCCATTGCCGTTTTCAAAATTATGGTTGGTCAATTATGAAAATAACGGTTGTAGGGTCGGGTTATGTCGGACTGGTGGCGGGCACCTGTTTCGCGGAGCTGGGCAATAACGTGGTTTGTCTGGATGCGGATGGCGCCAAAATCGCGGCACTGCAGCGTGGCGAGGTGCCGATTTATGAGCCAGGTCTGGATGAGCTGATTGTGCGTAACGCACGTGAAGGACGGTTACAATTTACAACCGACAAATCCGCGGCCATCTCGCATGGCGAGGTTATATTTATCGCTGTCGGCACGCCGATGGGTGAGAATCATGAGGCGGATTTACGCTATGTGCGGGCGGTGGCTGTTGACATCGGACGGTACATGCGGAACTACACCGTGGTGGTTGATAAAAGCACGGTGCCGGTCGGAACAGCGGAGATGGTTGCGGAAATCATCCGCTGCACTCAAAGCGAATCGGTGGATTTTGATGTGGTTTCCAATCCCGAATTTTTGAAAGAGGGGGCTGCCATCAAAGATTTCATGGTGCCTGATCGGGTGGTCGTGGGAACCTCTTCGGAGCGGGCCGGTGAAATTATGCGTAGGCTATACCAACCGCTGGTGCGTGCTGAACGTCCGCTGATCGTAACCGATATCAAAAGCGCGGAGCTCATAAAATACGCTGCTAACGCGATGCTGGCCATGCGCATCAGCTTTATGAACGAGCTGGCTCATCTGGCCGAAGCGGTTGGTGCGGACATCAAGAAGGTTGCACTGGGCATGGGACTTGACCGGCGGATCGGATCACGCTTTCTGCAGGCGGGTGTCGGCTACGGCGGCAGTTGCTTCCCCAAGGATGTGCAGGCACTGATTCAGAGCCTAAAGCAACATGGCTGTCAGGCGCGCATACTCGAGGCGGTTGAAGCGGTAAATGCCGATCAGAAGCTGTCACTTATACCAAAGATTGAAAAATTACTGGGAGCTGAGCTACAGGGATGTAAAATTGCGGTCTGGGGTCTGGCGTTCAAGCCCAAAACCGATGATATCCGCGACGCGCCGGCACTGCTGATGATCGGTGAGTTGCGCCGACGTGGAGCGTTGATCAGCGCTTTTGATCCGGTGGCCGAGGCAAACTGTCGCCGGGCCGGGATTGAAGTCGAGTACGTTCAACGTCCGCTGGAAGCACTGCGCGATGCTGACTGCCTGGTGCTGATGACCGAGTGGGATGTCTTCCGTGCACTGGACAAAGGTGAAATGCTGGCGTTGATGCGCTCACCTAACATCGTTGACGGACGCAATGTCTATGATCCGACGGAGATGCGGGCGCAGGGTTTTAGTTATATCAGTGTTGGTCGCTGAGCTGGCGGTAGCAGCATACTGTTGTCTGGTGCAGTTCCGGACAGTAATCAGCTTGCGCGTTTGGCTTGTCCGGGAGGAAACCGTATATACCTGTGAACCGGACACTTATGTCGCATACGAAAAGGCAGGTGCAAGCCCGCTTCAGTTCTGGAAAATAAAAAATTTACGCATGGTGTAGTTAATCAGTAGCGAACTGATGAGATTGGAGACGAACGCCAGGGTTGTTTGCATGGCGAACCGTGCGATTAGAACCGTCTGGATAGCAGTGCCGATGGCCATGCTGATACCGGAAACACCGAAAAAGAGTATAAACTCGACAGCCCGGTGGTGCCGTCCGGGTTTGAAGACGAAAAGCGTGTTCAGGATGTAGCAAAAGGTGTTGGAGACCAGAAAAGCCATGGCATTACTGTAAACCGCCCGGGTGGCGCGCACGGTTTCGTCGATTTCCGGTGCTGAAAGTCCCAGCAGTTTTACGAAGATATCACTCTCTCCCAGGCAGGGAAACAGAAACCAGCCGCAGACAAAGAAGACCACCATGTGAACGGCGGTTGACATGCCGCCCACGACACCGTATTTGATAAACTGCACCAGCGGATGCGCGTCATGGCTGAGATGTTTTTTCAGAGTATCGATCATGTCGCGGCTTCCGTGTTTTCAGCAGTTAAAAAGTTTCGTACAAATTCGGCTTGCCCCTCTTCATGGTAGGAGCTGCGCACCAGCGGGGCGCAGGCGGCGAAATCAAAACCCATTGCATAGGCCGCCTCTTCAATTGCGGCGAACTCCTGCGGTGTCCAGTAGCCGCTGACCGGCAGGTGTGCGGGGGAGGGCTGCAGGTATTGACCGGCATAGAATATACGGCAGCCGGCATCGCGAGCATCGCGCATGGTCGCGTAGATTTCGTTGAGTGTCTCACCCAAGCCGAGCATCAGCGAGGTTTTAACGATATGGCCCCTCTCAGCGGCATGTCGCAATACCGTCAGCGAACGTCTGTAATCGGCCTGTGGCCGGGCGGTGGGATAGAGCCGCGGTACAGTTTCAAGGTTATGACTGAAGATGTGGGCTCCGCCCGCCAGCACCATATCCAGCTGCGGCAGATTGCCTTGGAAATCCGGAGTAAGGATTTCCAGTAGCACCTCGGGATTGAGCTCGCGAATGCAGCGGACAGTGGCACTCCAGTGAGCGGCGCCGTTGTCGGGCAGGTCGTCGCGGGTGACCGAAGTGATGACGCTCTCCCGCAATCCGATTTGACGGATGGTTTCGGCTACCCGACGCGGCTCGTCCGCTTCCGGCGGCTGCGGTTGCCGGTGGTCGACATTGCAAAAGCGGCAGTTGCGTGAACAGTGAGCGCCGAGAATCATGATTGTTGCCCGACCGCACTGCCAGCAGTGGCCCAAGTTGGGACAGAAGGCCTCCTCGCAGACGGTATGCAGACCCTGGCTCTTCAGTAGGGCGCGTGTGCTTTGAAAACACTCGTTGTGGCCTATCTTGACGCGAATCCAAGGTGGTTTTCTATCTAAAGTTTCGGGCATGCACTTATTAAAGCAAAGCGGAGCGACCAAACAAAGTGTTTTCTGTGCTGAGGTTTTAAGTGTCCGGAACAAGGGGTTTTGCTATTATGGAGGCGATATGAAAATTTGTATTCTTGCCAGCGGCAGCAAAGGAAACTGCATTTATGTGGCCGGGGGAGGCACCGCGTTACTCATCGATGCCGGCCTTAGTGCCAGAGAGACTCTGCAACGCCTGGCGCTGGCCCGGATTGATCCGCAGGAGATCAGATCGATTCTT
>CAYOQJ010000092.1:0-66168 GCA_964406095.1 uncultured Lentisphaeraceae bacterium | reverse complement strand
GCCACCGCTCCGGCGGGGGGGGAGGCCCCCCCCCCTACACAGCGTGCATCTGTGGGGCGGGTGCCCTCCCCGGCCATATTGCGGCCGGTGCGGTCACCGGCCCTACAGAGCGGCTACTACATTGCGGTCGGGCTGTTCTGCGTTGCGGCCGGTGCGGTCACCGGCCCTACAGGGTGCCTCTCATAGTGTGGCGGGTTGACGATTTATTGCGACGACGCGGTCGACGCAATGAAGAGTGTAAAAAAACCTATTCTCCATGCGCTATGCCTTCCCCAACCACCCTTCAACCATTCTTCCAGCGTGCCCTCTGCTACTCCGCTGTGGTGTCGAGGTTGGGTTTGATGAGGCAACAGCCCAGTTTGCTCATCTCCTGTGATAATCGCTGGAAAGTTTCTTCATTGTTGTAAGTGCCGACAATCGCACCGCCGGAGCCTGCGAATTTAGCTGAGCAGCCGACCCTGCGGGCGGCCATGACCATATCACGGTTAGCCCCGGAGACATTAAATATCCGATCGCGCAGATCAAAGTTCGCATCTATCAAAGCTGACAGCTCATCTTTCCTGCCGGCGATTAAAGCGTCGTTGGCCTGCTGCGCGAGATCGGCGAACTCCGACATCGCTTCAACAATCTGGGGCGCTTTTTCTTCAAATAAGACTTTAAGCTTCTGATGATAAACGCCGGAAATCTCAGCGCGTCTCGGGTCATAAGCCACATACAGATTGGGAAGCATCGCTTTATCGATTCTGCGGTAAACACCGTACTCCCGCTCTTCAATCAACTTTCGATTGAAATCCATGAAAACCACTCCGCCGTAAATTTGAATAACGCGATCTTGCAAACCGCACTGAATGCCGAGTTCATCACGCTCGGCTTTGAGGCAGAGAGTCGGCACCATTTCAATCGGAATTTCAACTTCGTAAAACCGCTCAAGCGCCTTCAACATTGCGGTGCAGATCGCCGAGGAACCAGCCAGCCCCACCAGCCGCGGGATGTTCGAGGTGTAACGAGCGGTGAAGTTTCTTTGCGGCAGATCAATGCCATAGTCGCGACAGTAGAGCAGGAAAACTTTTGTTGTGGCCTTCATCAGGCGAATGCCGCCGTAGTAACCAAACAACTGAATCTCTTCCAGTAATTCAGTGAGTGAATTGAAGCGCGCGTCATCAACTTCGGCTGCCTCAAAACCCAGTTCCGGTGTCTCATACATAGTTACATTCGCGGAAAAATTGCGGAATGTGAATGAGAGCGTCTTGCCGAAGTACCCATCGGATGGATTACCGACGAGACCGGCGCGTGCGAATGATTGAGTTTGAATTAACATAGTTAAGAAGTCCTAAAATGCGAGAGTTTTAAGCTAAAGCTGCTTTCAGCCGCAACCAAACTTATGTCATCGAATAAGCCTAGCCCTGGTCATGAAATATCTGGTTGTATTTTCTGCGCCGCAGCTTTAGAACTTTAGCATTTTAGAACTAAATTCCTGCAGCGTTTGAAGATAACCTTGAGGGTTGCCGATATCGAAGCGCTTGCCGGCATAACAATAACCGAAAACAGGGTGTTGCTGCGCCAACACATTGATGGCATCGGTGAGTTGAATTTCGTCGCCATGACCAGGTGCGGTGTTTTTTAACAAATCGAAGATTTTCGGAGCCAGCAGATAACGTCCGGCAATCGCCAGATTTGAAGGAGCTTTTTCGGCATCCGGTTTTTCGACTAGACTTCGCACGCGGTAAACATTGTCGGCATTATCGCTTTCAACCTCGACAATTCCATAGCGGGAAATTTTTTCCGTCGGCACCTTTTCCAAGCCGACGACCGAAGCGTTGTCATGCTGCTTAGAGATTGCTGCCATCGCCGCTGACGCGCAACACTCACCGGCAATCAGAGCGTCGCCTAAAAGAATCAAAATCGGCTCTGTTTCGTTTTCAAGTAATGGTGCGGCCTGTAAAACGGCATGACCCAGACCGAGTTGTTCTGTCTGCTCAACGAAGACAGTACGTTCCGAGATTTCCTCCAGGTGTTGCAATTCCCGACAGGCATCCGGCCTGCCGCTCAAACGGCTATGCCAGAGAGGGTCGTTTCTAAAATAATCGACAAGTTGGTTTTTGTTCGGAGAGTTAACGATTATCACCTCCTGAGCTCCGGCTTCCAGCGCCTCTTCAACAATCAGTTGAATGGCTGGTCTGCCACCGATCGGCAAAAGCTCTTTGGGGATAACTTTACTGACCGGAAAAAACCGTGTGCCGAAGCCGGCTGCTGGAATAATTGCTTTCATGCTAACACCGTTTCATGCTTTTAGGAAGAACCACTTCGTGTTTTAAAATAATAGAGATTAAAGAGTTAAAGGAGTTGAAATTATTTAGGGTTCAAAAGAAGGCATCCTTTTGACACTCTAATTCGCAACCGCTGAATGGTTACGGAAACCGGCTACAGTGGCGGCATATTTATCTGGGATCCCGGTATCATAATGTCTGCCGTCGACAACAAGTCCTTTGATACCTTCGCTTTCAATCAAAAATTCCAAAGCTGATGTCAATTGGATCTCATTGTTCACGGTATTAGCGGCATGCTGACGCAGCATCTCAAAGACTGAAGGACGCAGCGCGTAAATTCCATTCACACAGAACCAGGTTTTTTTATTATGAAGAGCGACAGACAGATAGGTCGCTGCGTCATCTTCGCCCGGTTTCTCTTTGATTGAGTTAATCTGCAATATGTTTTCCGATACCCATTCACCGCAAACCGTGCCGTAATTTTTAACGTTACTGAGTTGCTCTTCATAGATGCCGACAACACTTTGCGAAGCGCCGTAATCCTGAAAACTATCGACAATCTGACCAGCCACACCGCGTGCGGTTTCTGATCGGAAGATATGGTCGCCAAGCATAACCAGAAAGGGTTCATCGCCGACCCATTTTTCCGCGCGCAACACAGCATCACCGAAACCGCGCGGCTCCTCCTGCGGGATATAAGTGATGCGTCCGCCGATGGCGCGCAGACTTTCGGCCTCGTGCCGCAATATCGACGGCAGTTTTTCAACCACACCAACGCGCTGTTCAGTATTGAAATAATCTTTGAACGACGCTTCAGTACCGGGCTGAATAATCAGCGCGATCTCTTCGACACCTGCCGCAATAGCCTCTTCAATAACGATTTGGATAACCGGCTTAACAACGCCATCCGGTGTGACAACCGGCAAGAATGTTTTCAGCACCCCCTTGGTATATGGAAACATGCGTGTGCCTAATCCGGCGACGGGGATCACCACTTTGCGAATCAGAGGTTTGCGCAGGATGTCGAGATCGAAGCAATTCATTTTATAACGCGTTTGCAAATAGGAGGTAAGCTGCTGGCGGTCGGTGATTGAGCGACAGACAAACTGAGCACAGCCATCGCCTTGTGAACCGACACCCTTGCCGCCGCTGGCCCACTCTTGAATGTGGGGGTCGTTGAGCACCTGATGCAGACGCGGACTCTGCAACTCGTCACAGACCGGCATCAGGTTAGTGTCGAAAACCCTCTGCGCCTCACTCATCAGCGCACCGAGGCCATCAACATCACCCTGTTCAATCAGAGCGGCGGCGCGTTCAAGAATCCGCCGATTCTCAATACCCAAAGCGGAGTGTACTCGCCGGTCATTCTCAGACTTAGAAAAAGGATAAGCTGCATTAAGATCCGAGAGAATGCGCACAGTATCCTTTTTGCCGCTGAGATCAGCGATTAACAGATGAAAATCGGCGCCGGTGCGCAAAGGGTTGACATTAAGCCGGTCGCCATCAAACTCCATTTTTACCGGTATCTGGCCATAGGCGCAGCCTTGATCCATGCGTCCGCAACGGGAGGGAGTGGCAATCTCTCCCTGATAAGCCGCTTCAATTTCCGCACGGGTGGTGAGTCCCAGATTATAAAGTTGATTAAAAGCGCGAGCGACCAGCACGCAGAAGGCGGCTGAGGAGCTCAACCCCTTTTTCACCGGCAAGGTTGTTTTATAGTTATCGATTTCAATGCCGTCGACACCGTAAAAATCAAGCATATAGGCAGCCACGCCGGCGGCATAACTGAAGAAACCACCAGATGCTGCCTCGCGACGCAGCACCTCCAAATCCATCGGCACCCGCCAGAGCTCAGTGCGTGAACCATCTGGCAGTGTGGAGCAGATGACCAGGTGTCCATCACAGCGCTTACAACGAGCATACATGCCTTGATTGGTGCCGGTGATGATAACGACACCTGGTTCGATGGCGGAGTTGGAGCGCCGATGCCCGCCAGCCCAGTCGGAGTGCTCGCCGAAGAGACAGACGCGGCCGGGAACAAAAAGCTCTATGGTGTTTTTGTTTTGCATGGTGTTATTGCGACGACGATGTCGTCGCAATGGCGAGGGTAAAAGGGGAAACTAATAGCGCACCCTTCATTTTCCAGGCGAGGGTAAAAGGGGAAGCTAATAGCGCACCCTTCATTTTCCACTCTAGTTTGCGGCCACATGGTGGCTGCAAAAATCAGGCTTTTACGACATTGCGGATGCCGGACATCACATTACGGGTATCAACAATCAACTGCGCCCACTCTGCTAGTTCTGTGTAGTTGACACATTTGTGCGCGGTGCTGATTAGAACGCAGTCGAAAGCGGCGATAATATCGCGCTGCCACTCCACGGACTCAGTGCCTGCCCATTGCGGATGTTCGCGGGTCGGTTTGATGACTGGAACATAAGGATCGTAGTATGAGACCTCCGCGCCGCGTTGTTTAAGCATCTCCATTAAGACATAGCTGGGCGACTCACGATCGTCATCTACATTCGCTTTATAGGCCAGTCCCAGCACCAGAATTTTACTACCGTTAACCGCTTTTTTGCTGTCGTTCAAGGCTTCGGCGACCTGATGAACGACATACTCGGGCATGCGGGTATTGATTTCGCCAGCCAATTCGATGAAGCGGGTGCACTGTCCGTATTCACGCGCTTTCCAAGTCAGGTAAAAAGGGTCAATCGGTATGCAGTGTCCTCCAAGACCCGGTCCGGGATAGAACGGCATGAATCCAAATGGCTTGGTAGCTGCGGCATCGATAACTTCCCAGATGTCGATATCCATTGCCGCGTAAACAACTTTAAGCTCGTTAACCAGGGCGATATTGACACTGCGAAAGATATTCTCGCTCAGCTTGGTAGCCTCAGCCGCGCGACAGGATGAAACCGGAACCAAGTGGTTAATTGCGATGCTGTAGACTTCCATTGCTTTTGCGAGACAGGCCCGGGTATAACCACCGATCACTTTAGGGATGTCGGCCACCACACTCTGGGGATTGCCGGGATCCTCACGCTCGGGGGAGAAAGCCAGATGAAAATCTTCGCCAGCCTTCATACCGGAGCCAGCTTCAAGCACGGTGCGCAGGTCTTCATCGGTTGTGCCGGGATAGGTGGACGACTCCAGCGTGACGACCGTGCCGGGGCTGAGATACGGCGCGATTTTATGTCCAGTGTCCAGAATAAAAGAGATATCCGGTTCGCGGTTTTTATTGAGTGGTGTCGGCACACAGATGATAACCGCATCGAGAGATTCAATCACTGAAAAATCGGTGGTGGCACTCAAATTACCGGCACGAATCTGCTCCGTGATAGCTTCATCAAGGATATGTTTGATGTAAGAGCGACCATTCAACAGGGAATCCACTTTTGTGGAGTCGATGTCGATGCCGACAACTTGTGCGCCTGAGCGACTGAACTGCAATGCCAGCGGCAGACCGACATATCCAAGACCGACGATTCCGATTTTTTTCATAACTCTATTCTCCATAAAAACTGATTTGAACTGTTAAAAAACATTCTGTAAATTTAATCTATGGATGATTTGTGTTGACGTTTGATAACCGGAATCCAGCCCGGCACACATACGAAAGCGAGCATCCAAACAGTAAGTACAGCTGGGTTGCGAAATGGAAGATCGCCCATTGCATGACAAACCGTAGCAGTAGTACCAATAAAAACAGCTGCTAGCGGTATCGGGATGCAGTAAAACCAATGGCCAGCTGGCGAGTTGCAGTCGACATCCTTGTGAGAAATTTTAACGGAGTTGCCCACCAGCCACACAACTGCCAACCAGAGAGGCCACACCAGCATCAGAGCGCATAGAACCATCAAAGCAAATCCTATATAACCATGTTCGGCGAGAAACTGTAAAGCATCATTATGCACATTGACCCCACCCTGAATCTGCATGCGTTTGATATCTTCGGGTGCCATATATTGCAACTGGTAGTATGGATAACCCCATCCTCCCACACCAAAAACAGCGTTATTCTGGTAGATTTCACGCGCCACACGCGTATGATAATAACCGGTGCCAGAAACTCGCTCGATGACACTTTGCGGTGAAATGGTTCTAAGTTCGTTGAAAAATCCTTCAAATCTGAAAAGCAGCAGTGCAATCAACATCAAAGCAATCACCAGGAAAATCGAAGCGAATATCTTGACTCGTGAACTCTGAGTTATCCTCTGCCAGGTATAAGCCAGCATGTAGATTGCAAAAACAACTAAAACCAGCGATGAGAGCAGGATAGTGGCGCGTGAAAGTGTGGCCTGCGCAGCTAGAAAATTAAGCACCATCGGTAAAAGCATACGCTGTCTGACAAAAACACTCTTCTGTGCCTGCGCAAGTGCCACCTCCTGCGACTGCAGGAAAAGCGTTGTTTCAAATCCCCATAGACCACACGATAACGCAAAAACCAGGGTAAAAAACGCTCCGGCAAAATTAGGGTAACCAAAAGTCGCAAAGAAATGAGAGTCCAAAGGTAGCAGCCATAACAGACGATCTGTACCCGAAATCAGCTGCGCAAATCCAATTGCCGCAAGCAGAGTGCCGTTCCAGCAGATCATCTCCAACAACAAGCGTTTGCCGCGCTTAAGAAGACCGTGTCTGGCGGCCAATGCCGCCAGCAAAGCCGGAGCAAACCACAGCAACACGACCGCATGTTCATCGGCTTTGACACAGCTTGGCAACCAGGTCACAAATGCATCCGGATTTATCCAACGTTGAGCTGCCTCGTCAAAAACCGGTTCCCCCGCCACATTAAAGAGCGGAATCACCAGATAAATTAACAATAGCAACGCAATCCAGGTCAGTGGATCGTGGAGTAAAGAACGCCAAACCCGCTGCCGGGCTTCAATTAAATTTTCGGTGCTTTTGGCTTGCGGAAAAACAATCAGCACCTGCAACATAATGAAGGTCAGCCAGGGAATTACCGGCAACAGCAAATCTGGACGTGTTCCACCGTGAATCCAACTCAATGCCATGACCAGTAGAAATATATTGAGTGCCAAGGCATTACGGACAAACCAGTTCATAGGAGCTCCTTAGTCGTCCCGTATGCGGGACTGGGTGAAGGGTTGAAGAAGGTATAGCGCATGGGGCATGGGAACGGGAGACGGGGCACAGATAAGATGTTGTGGAATGTGGAATGTTGGAATGTTGGGCATGAAGCATGGGCATAGGGACGGGAGGGGAAGTTCTAAAATGCGAGAGTGCTAAAGTTGAGCGAGGTGGGAAGCGAGTTATGCCGGAGTAGCACGGGAAGCGAGTTAAGCGCGGAACTTAGTTTGAAAGGAAGTCTGTGTCCGTCCATGCCTGTCCATGCCTGTCCACTTCGTCCACAACCCAATGCGAGCCGCTCTTATTCGCGAAGATTGCCACTTCCCCGCGTTGCGGGATCATTGCCGAACCTGCGCTTCAGCCTTACTACGCTCTGCTCCGTTTCAGCGGTCTGAAAACTTGGAAAAAATTTCAAACAGGATTACAGGAGTTACAGAATGCAACCAAATCTAGTCAATCATGTCTAAAAACCGCAAATTGGCTCTGAGAGCCAACGCTACAGCGGCGGGTGAGGTCCCCCGCCCTACACAGCGTGCATCTGGGGGGCCGGTGCCCTCACCGGCCATATTGCGGCCGGTGTGGTCACCGGCCCTACAGGATGCCGCTTGTAAAGCGGCTGCTACAACTGCGGTCGGGCTGTTCTGCGTTGCGGCCGGTGCGGTCACCGGCCCTACAGGATGCCGCTCACAGAGCGGCTGCTACAACTGCGGCGGAGTGTTCCACGTTGCGGCCGGTGGGTCACCGGCCCTACAGGGTGCCGCTCACAGAACGGCTGCTACATTGCGGTCGGGTTATTCTGCGTTGCGGCCGGTGTGGTCACCGGCCCCACAGAGCGGCTGCTACAACTGCGGCGGATTGCGGGCGGGGTGACGATTTATTACGACGACACAGTCGACGCAATGAAGAGTGTAAAAAAGAAAAGTGACCCCCCTTCTAACCCTTTAAACACTTCAACCCTTTTAACTCCCTAATCTCCGCTTACTGCCAAACACCGGACTAATACCGATAGTGTTCTGGTTTATATGGACCGTCAACTGCAACGCCGATATAGTCGGCCTGTTCCTGTGTCAGACGTGTAAGTTTGGCATCAAGGTGAGCGAGGTGCAGCCGAGCCACCTCTTCATCCAGCACTTTTGGTAAACGGTAAACGTCTATCGCCAAATCTTCCTTCCAGAGTTTTATCTGTGCCAAAGTCTGGTTGGTAAAACTATTGGACATCACAAAACTGGGATGTCCGGTTGCACAGCCGAGATTAACCAGGCGTCCCTCGGCCAGCAGATAGATGCTATGTCCGTCGGCGAAGGTGAATTTATCGACCTGCGGTTTCATCTCTTCATGTTTGACACCGGGCCAGGCACGCAGTTTGGCAACTTGAATCTCGTTATCAAAGTGTCCGATATTGCAGACAATCGCCTGATCTCGCATCTTACTCATGTGATCGGCAGTAATGACATCTCTGTCGCCCGTGGTTGTCACGAAAATGTTCGCATAGGGCAGAGCATCCTCGACGGTTGTCACCTTAAAACCGGCCATACATGCTTGCAGGGCGCAGATAGGATCGATCTCAGAAACCCAGACCTGCGCCTTATGCTCTTTCAGCGATTCAGCCGAACCTTTGCCGACATCACCGAAACCGCAAACGAAAGCGACTTTACCGGCAACCATGACATCCATGGCGCGTTTGATGCCGTCGACCAGTGATTCGCGGCAGCCGTAGATATTGTCAAACTTTGACTTGGTGACTGAGTCATTAACGTTGATAGCGGGAACCAATAGTTTACCATCGGCAGCCAATTGGTAGAGACGATGAACACCGGTGGTGGTCTCCTCCGAAACTCCTCTCCAGCGTTTCACAGCCTTTGTAAAAAAACCGGGTTCCTCCTGCAATGTTTTTTTGATAAGAGCGTTAAAAACCTTTTCCTCTTCCACATCCGTGGGCTCATCAAAAAAAGAGGAATCTTTCGTTTCAGCCTCATAGCCCTTGTGGAGCATAAGTGTGGCATCGCCGCCGTCATCAACAACGAGGTCAGGGCCGTCGCCGTCCGGCCAGGTCAATGCCTGTTTTGTGCACCACCAGTAATCTTCCAGCGTCTCCCCCTTCCAAGCGAAGACCGGCACTCCGATGGCGGCTATGGCCGCAGCGGCATGATCCTGAGTTGAAAAGATGTTGCAGGAGGCCCAACGCACATCGGCACCAAGTTCAACCAGAGTTTCGATTAAAACCGCTGTTTCAATAGTCATATGCAGACTGCCCATAACGCGCGCCCCTTTTAGCGGCTTCTCCGGGCCGTACTTGGCGCGGGTCGCCATCAGTCCGGGCATCTCCTTTTCGGCGATTGCAATTGATTTACGGCCCCATTCAGCAAGGTTGATATCTTTTATTTTGTAGTTCATTTTAAATTCCTTATTGAGACCACTAAGTGGTCTCAATGACGTGGTTAAAATTGACCACCAAGCCGTCTTCGCTGAAGCTACGCCGTGCCGAGGTGGTCTCAATGACGTGGTTAAAACACGTAAACTTTTTTACACTCGAGTTTGCAACCACTGAGTGGTTGCAAAAATCAAAATCCGGCGGCTAATTTAAGAGCTTCAACTCGGTTTGTCTCCTCCCAGGGAAAGCCGTCGCGCCCGAAGTGTCCGTAGTTGGAGCTTTTGCGGTATGACCAGCCTTTAGGTGTTTTCAAACCAAGATCCTTGATCAGCATACCGGGGCGGAAGTCGAAAATTTCGTTGGACATCAGGATTTTTTCGATTTTATCCTCGGCTATTTTACCGGTGCCATAGGTGCTGACATTGATACTCATCGGTTTAGCGACGCCGATAGCGTACGCAACCTGAATCTCACATTTGTCAGCCAGACCGGCGGCGACGATATTTTTCGCGACGTAACGGCAGTAATAGGCAGCCGAGCGATCAACTTTGGAGGGGTCTTTGCCGGAGAAAGCGCCGCCACCGTGCGAGCCGACGCCGCCATAGGTATCGACAATGATTTTACGTCCGGTCACACCGGAGTCGCCGCAGGGTCCGCCGATCACAAAACGTCCGGTCGGATTGATATAAAAACCGGTGTTAGTGGTTACCAGACCGGTGTCTTTAAGAAAGATACGGGCATTCTCTTCTAGATCGGCGCGAATGGTTTCAATCGGCACATCACCGGTCTGATGTGAAATCACAACCGCGGTAATCTCTTTGGCAACCCCGGCTTCATGCAGCACACTAACCTGCGCTTTAGAATCGGGGCGCAAATACGGGATTTCGCCATTTTTACGCAATGCCGTGAAAAACTGCAATAACCCGTGAGCAAACACAATCGGGGCTGGCATAAGCTGCGCGGTGGCATTGGAGGCATAGCCGAACATCATGCCCTGATCGCCAGCCCCCTGATTTTCAACGCCTTCGCGATTAACCCCTTGGGCGATATCGACCGACTGTCCGTGAAGTCCGTTGACATAATTGAACGTATCGTAGCTGAAGCCCTCATCCGCGCGATCGTACCCGATATCGCGAATAACATCGCGGGCGATCACCTTGGGATTGACCGCATCCCAATTCGAGGATGATATCTCACCGAGGTTGACAACCAGATTGGAACCGACCGCAGTTTCACAGGCAACATGCGCTTCGGAATCCTGACGCAGGCAAGCATCCAGAATGGCATCCGAGATTTGATCACAAACTTTATCAGGATGTCCTTCCGAGACCGACTCAGAGGTGAAAACATGCCTGGTTGATAATTTACTCATTTTTTCTCCCTTTTAATAAACAAATTTAAACCGGGAATGTGCAGACTCCGTCCCCGCAAATTATGCAAATTTCCTAAACAGCATAATTTGTAACTTTTTAAAAACAAATAATTTACGCATATGATACTCTATGGTATCTAAAAAACGGAGAATCATCAGAAATTTTCTGGAATGGTATCAAAAACAAGTCGGCTAAATCAACATTTATAACTGCAATCCTCAAATATGAAATACACGATTCGCAACAAAAAGCCGGAGAGCGAAGGCTCTCCGGCTTACAGTACGTTTACTTAAAAAACGACTTGCTTCAGCTCTGGTGAAATGCCTCATCCAGCTGAGCCTGCGCATCGATACGAACCGCATTATATTCATCTTCGCTTATAGGATCGCTTTGCGGCACCAGTTTGAGATGACGATGCATCGGGAACCCTGTGCCACCTGGGATAAGATGACCCAGAATCACATTTTCCTTAAAGCCGCGCAGTTCATCGACACGCCCCATAGTCGCGGCGTCGGTCAGAACACGGGTTGTGTCTTGGAATGACGCGGCGGAGATAAAACTATCGGTTTCCAGTGATGCCTTGGTAATGCCCAGCAATGCCGGTTGTGCTTCTGCAGGTCGTTTGCCTTCTGCCAGAATCTGGTCATTTATTTCAAGGAATTTCTGACGGGTAACCTGCTCGCCCCAAAGGAAGTCAGTGTCACCGGGATTCGTGATACGCACTTTACGCAACATCTGGCTAACGATTATCTCAATGTGTTTGTCATTGATTTCCACACCCTGCAAACGATAAACCTGCTGTACCTCATTCACCAGATAGTGTTGCAATTCCTGCGGCCCGCAAACCTCAAGAATCTCCTGTGGTACAACCGGACCTTCGGTCAACTGCTGGCCTTTCTTGACATGGTCATCTTTAAATACCACCACCTGCTTGCCAATCGGGATAAGGTGCTGCTCCTCGTGTCCGTTGATTTCATCACGCACTATCAGACAGCGTTTACCGCGTTGGTTTTCACCGAAGTCGACCATCCCGTCAATTCGTGAAATCTCAGCAGCATCTTTGGGCTGACGCGCCTCGAACAATTCGACAACACGCGGCAGACCACCGGTAATATCACGCGTCTTAGCCTCTTTACGCGGTGTCTTGGCTAACAAGGTGCCCGGGGTGACCTTGGTATTTTCTTTAACCATCACAATAGCACCAGCCGGAATATGATAAAATCCAATTGTATTACCGGTTTTGGTTTCACTAATGATGATCTGCGGGTGAAGATTCTCTTTGGTCTCCATCACAACCTTGGTGGTTTTTCCGGATTCACTGTCCTGATCGGTACGCACCGAGACGTCCTCTTCGAAATCCTGGAACGAGATAACGCCGGAGGTCTCAGCCAAAATCGGCAACGAGTGCGGATCCCACATCGCAACCTTCTGCCCGGCTTTGACCTTGTCACCATCTTCCGCTAGCAGGATAGTACCGGCCTGCAGGACATAGGTGTCAATCTCTTTGCCAGCCTCGTCGATAATCTCAATCGTGCCATGTTTGTTGAGCACAACAAGCCGGTTATCGTCGTTGCGGACAGTTCGGCAATTGACAAACTTCAGGGAACCACTGTTTTTCAATACAATTTCGGGAACTTTTGAGACGGTCGATGCCGTGCCCCCGATGTGGAAGGTGCGCATTGTAAGTTGAGTTCCCGGTTCACCGATCGACTGTGCGGCAATGATACCCACAGCGGTGCCGATCTCCACCTGTTTTCCGGTTGAGAGGTCGCGTCCATAACACTTAGCACACATACCGTGTGAAGCGTCGCAGGTCAAACCGCTACGAATCCAGACGCTCTCAACATCCGAATCTTCAATAGCTTTACAATAATCCTCATTGATCTCGGCGTTGGCCGGCACAATCACTTCGTTGGTCAACGGATTGATTATATCAAACAACGCGGTACGACCTAGAATACGTGAGGTCAAACTCACGAGCAACTCATCACCCTCTTCAATGGCGCCGACTTCGATTCCGTTGACCGTGTTACAATCAGCAGTTGTTATAATTACATCCTGTGATACATCAACCAGTTTGCGGGTCAGATAACCGGCATCAGCGGTTTTCAAAGCGGTATCCGCCAGTCCTTTACGAGCGCCGTGCGTCGATATGAAATACTCAAGCACACTTAACCCTTCGCGGAAGGAAGCAGTGATCGGACGTTCAATGATCTCCCCGGAAGGATTGGCCATCAGACCACGCATACCGGCCAACTGACGTATCTGCAACTTGGAACCACGCGCTTTGGAATCGACCATCATGTACACGGGGTTGGTCTCCACCGGATGCTGATTCTTATCGGTTCTGTTCAGATCAATTGTATTGTACAGTTCATCCGATGTCTTTTCAGTTGCTGCTGTCCAGATATCAATAATTTTATTGTGACGCTCACCATCAGTAATTATGCCATTCTGATACTGCATGTCAACCGCCGCAACCTCATCATAGGCTTTTTTGATAATCGTATCTTTGATCTTGGGACGTATCATGTCTTTCAGACCCATGCTGACACCCGCCAAGCAGGCGTGTTTGAAACCCAGATCCTTCAGCTGATCAAGTGCCTTAACGGTAATTTCATGACCGGCCACCTGATGACAATTGAGGATCAAGTCACCCAGCTTACCTTTGTTGACTTTAAAATTGACAAAACCAAGCTCATCCGGCCAGACCTGATTGAAGATCACTCGTCCAGCAGTTGTTTCCAAAGTCGGGTTGGATGGATCACCAAAACGGCGGTTGGGAATGGCGTAGTCGGGATTGCGAAAGCAAATCCGCGTGTGATAGCCGATAGACTCTTCAGCAAGAGCCAGTTCAACCTCGTCAGCACTGTTGAACATCATGAGACGTTCTTTTTTCGACTGGGCCTGACCAACATCAATATTGGCTAATTTGTCGGTTTGACTGAGAATGGTCAAGTAATAAATGCCGAGTGCTATATCTTGGGTTGGAGTCATGATGGACTTACCGGAAGCCGGCGAAAAAATGGAATTCGAAGCCATCATCAAAAGACGACTCTCCAGTTGCGCTTCGATTGAAAGCGGAACATGTACCGCCATCTGGTCGCCGTCAAAGTCGGCGTTGAATGCAGTACAGACCATCGGATGAATGCGAATGGCCTCGCCCTCAATCAGAACCGGCTCAAAACTCTGAATAGAGAGACGATGGAGGGTCGGTGCACGGTTAAGCATAACCGTCTTGTCGAGAGTTACCTCTTCAAGGATATCCCAGACCTGCTCATCATGACGCTCAATCATCTTGCGGGCCGTCCGTACAGTATGACAGATGCCCTTCTCCTTCAACCGGCGAATAATAAAGGGTTCAAAGAGCGTCAAAGCCATCTTTTTTGGTAGACCGCATTGATGTAATTTCAGTTCCGGACCTACCACAATCACCGAACGCCCAGAGTAGTCAACACGTTTACCAAGCAGATTCTGACGGAATCGTCCGCCCTTGCCTTTGAGCATGTCGCTCAGCGATTTGAGAGGACGGTTGCCTGCACCCGAAACAGCCCGCCCATGACGACCGTTATCAAAGACCGCGTCAACCGCCTCCTGTAACATGCGCTTCTCATTACGGATAATCACATCCGGAGTTTTGAGTGCCAAAAGATTTTTCAATCGGTTGTTCCGATTGATCACCCGACGATAAAGATCGTTCAGGTCTGAAGTGGCGAAACGCCCCCCCTCCAGAGGGACCAAAGGGCGCAACTCCGGCGGAATAACCGGCAGACAGTCCAGTATCATCCACTCCGGACGTGACCCGCTGATCCGGAATCCGTCAGCTATCTTCATCCGTTTTGTGATTTTCTTGCGGGTCTGTTTGCTGCGTGTATTTTCAATCTGTTCTTCCAGATCACTCATAAGCTCTTCCAGATTCACCTGGCCAAGAGCCTTACGAACAGCTTCAGCTCCCATAAGTGCCTCGAAATTTTCACCGTATTTTTCCAGGGCTTCATAATACTCTGTTTCTGAGAGAAGCTGCATATACTTGAGCGGTGTATCACCCGGCTCGAGTACCATGTAGTCCTCATAGTACAAAACACGCTCCAGTTCGCTGGCGGTCTTGTCCAGTACCAAACCGATACGGCTGGGGCTGCATTTGAAAAACCAGATGTGCGAAACCGGCACCGCCAGCTCAATATGACCCATGCGCTGACGACGAACGCGAGACACAGTGACCTCTACGCCACAGCGGTCACACACAACCCCCTTGTGCTTGATGCGTTTGTATTTACCACAGGCACACTCCCAGTCGCGGGTCGGACCGAAAATTCGTTCGCAGAATAAACCGTCTCTTTCGGGACGATAGGTACGATAATTTATCGTTTCCGGGTTGCGTACTTCACCATAACTCCAGGAACGGACTTTTTCCGGCGATGCGAGCGTGATGCTAACTGCATCATAATGCGCACCTGCATCGAACATACCACCAAACATCTCTCTTGCTGCATACGGATTCATCATTGGAACCTCCTGAAACTTTTCGCCTTAAACAGTTAAATCGGCAATCGGCGAAGCAGTCTCACCGCCGAGCAATTTCATATCCAGACACAAACCGCGAAGTTCATGCATCAAAACCGAGAATGATTCAGGCATTCCCGCATCCAACGTGTTCTGTCCTTTGACGATCGACTCATATATGCGAGTACGTCCGCCGACATCGTCGGATTTGACCGTGAGCAGTTCCTGGAGTGCGTAGGCTACGCCGTACGCCTCAAGCGCCCAGACTTCCATCTCACCCATACGCTGTCCGCCATACTGCGCCTTGCCACCCAACGGCTGCTGTGTGACAAGTGAATAGGGGCCAGTGGCACGGGCATGGATTTTATCGGTTACCAGGTGATGCAGCTTGAGCATGTAAATCTGTCCGACTACCACACGTTGATCAAAGCGTTCTCCTGTGCGTCCATCGTAAAGGTAGCTCTTGCCATCCTCATGCAACCAAGCGTTGCCTCCGGTAGCCTTTTCCTGCACAGCATGAGCCTCGGAAAGCAACTTGTCGATCTGCTCCTCTTTAGCGCCGTCGAAAACCGGAGTAGCCGACTTGAAATCGAGCACCTTGCATGCTGCTCCAAGATAGGTTTCAAATAACTGTCCCAAATTCATGCGCGAAGGCACTCCCAGCGGATTAAGCACAATGTCAACCGCAGTTCCATCCGGCAGGAAGGGCATATCACAATCCGGCACTATCTTTGCGACAACACCCTTGTTACCATGGCGTCCGGCCAGCTTGTCGCCAACAGAGAGATTCTTCTTTTCAGCAATATAAACCCGTACCTGCTTGATAACACCACCCTCATCTATCATCCCATCGAAATCAGTACCAAGAAAATCAGCGTTATCCTCATTCTCTAAGTCATCAAAACGCGGCTTAAAACTCTGAATAATCTCTTCGATTTTCTGCTGTACAGGACTGTTCTCGATGTAGACATCATCATGGTTACGGGCCAAATTAGCCAGCAACGTCTTGGTTATTTTGCGATTGGCGGGAATGATGATGTCATCATTGCGCGAATTGATAACATCCAGCGGAATCTTCTCGCCAAGCAGAATGTTGCTCAAAGCAGTTGTCAGTTCATCTTCAAGTTCAGCACGCTTCTTCTTACGCTCGGCCTCCACATCACGCACCTCTTTCTTCGTCTCTTCAGGCGGAATGCCCAACGACAAAAAAGGACGACGGGCATCCTGCTGCGATGTTATCTTGACATCCATTACAGTGCCGTACAATCCACTGGGAACAGTCAGTGATGTGTCGCGAACATCCGCCGCTTTCTCCCCGAAGATCGCGCGCAATAGCCGTTCTTCCGGAGCCAGCTCTGTCTCACTTTTGGGCGTAATCTTGCCAACCAGAATATCGCCCGGACGAACTTCAGCTCCAATGCGTATCACACCATCGGGACCCAGATTCTTGAGTGCCTCCTCACCAATGTTGGGAATATCGCGGGTGATCTCTTCAGGACCCAATTTGGTGTCACGTGCGCCAACATCAAAATCCTGAATGTGAATTGAGGTGAAAATATCATCACGCACAATCCGCTCACTGACCAGAATCGCATCCTCGAAATTGTATCCCGACCATGGCATAAACGCGACCAAAAGATTTTTACCCAAGGCCAGTTCCCCATTCTCCGTCGCTGGGCCGTCAGCCAGAACATCACCTTTGGTAATTTTCTGCCCGACCTTGACAATCGGCTTCTGATTGAAACATGTGCCAGCATTGCAACGACGGAACTTCTGCAACTCATAACGCCAGATTCCCTTGGATGTTTCGTTCTTTTTCGGCTTGCCGGAAGGCATCTGTCCGTCAGGGGTGACAATTATGCGCTCAGCTGAAACATATGCCACAATTCCATCGTCGACCGCGAGTACAGTCACGCGGGCGTCACGAGCAGCGAGTCCCTCAAGCCCAGTCGCTACCAAAGGACTTTCCGTGCGAAGCAAGGGCACTGCCTGACGCATCATGTTGGCACCCATCAAAGCACGGTTAGCATCGTCATGTTCAAGGAAGGGTATGAGACCGGCCGCAATTGAAACCACCTGCATCGGCGAAACATCCATATACTGAACTGTATCACGGTCAACATCTTCAAAATCCGTCTTGTATCGGCAGCTCACCAGTTTGTTGACAAAACTGCCGTCTTCAGCCAACTCAGCGTTGGCTTGGGCAATAACGTAATTCTCCTCCTGATCGGCTGTCATGTACTCAACTTTATCGGTGACCTTGCCGTTGCGCACGATCCGGTAGGGACTCTCTATAAAACCGAACCCGTTGATCCGTGCGTAAATACCCAGGGATGAAATCAAACCGATGTTCGGCCCTTCAGGGGTCTCAATCGGGCAAATACGCCCATAGTGAGAGGGATGAACATCACGTACCTCAAAACCGGCGCGCTCTCTGCTCAGACCACCTGGTCCTAGTGCCGAAAGACGACGTTTGTGTGCCAGACCGCTCAACGGATTGGTCTGATCCATAAACTGGCTCAGCTGGCTACGCCCAAAGAAGTCCTGCACCACAGCGGAAAGTGATTTGCTGTTAACCAACCGCGCCGGTGCAAGCACCCCGTTGGCAGGATCATGCAACGTCATGCGTTCGCGAATCAACCGCTCCGTGCGCGCCAATCCGACACGACACTGATTTTCCAGCAACTCACCCGCAGTCCGTATACGGCGACTACCAAGATGATCGATATCATCTACGTTCTCGTCACCGACATGTATTCGCAGTAGCAGACGAATCGCCTCAACCACATCCACTCCGCTTTCATGCAAAACCCTTAACTCTGAAGAAACTCTGTCCCCCAGTTTCAGCTTCTGATTGATTTTGTGCCTGCCGACCTTACCCAGATCGTAACGGCGGGGATCAAAAAAGAGACGCTTCAGCAGCGCCTTGGCATTCGATGCCGTTGCTGGATCCCCGGGACGGAGAATTTTATAGATAGAAATCAGCGCGTCTTCCTCGTTGTGAATGTTTTCAGAGTATTCCTCGCGCAACGTCTTGATCAACACACCTTCGTCTGCGGAGACATCCACAACTTCAATCCTATCAATACCGGCCGCCGCAATTTGCTCCAGCATAGCAGGAGTGACAGGATCGTAACGCCTCGATAAAACCGCCTGTGAGTCAACATCCACAAGATCGTCTTTCATCACCAGCATCTCAAGCACATCCTGATCGTATTTCCCCTTAACCGGCAAAATCTTGAAAGTGTAAAACTGGCTCAGTATGTCTTCATCGGTACCGTAACCAAGAGCACGCAAAAAGGTCGTCGCATAAAATTTTCTGCGACGACGACGACGATCCATATAAATCCACATCATCTCACTGGTATCAAATTGAATCTCGATCCAAGAACCTCTGTCAGGTATCAGACGCACCGAATAAAGCGTAGCACCATTGGGATGCGCAGTTTTTTCAGAACAGATGCCCGGTGAACGGTGTAGCTGCGATACAATAACCCGCTCCGCGCCGTTGATTACAAAAGCTCCATCACGGGTCATCAACGGGATTTCTCCCATGAAAACATCCTCTTCACGTACCTCATCACCGTCTTTGAGCCGAAATGTGGCATGCAGCGGAGCTGAGTAGGTGTTGCCATCAGCCATTGCCTCCAGATCGGTGCATTTCGACTCACCCATCTCATATTTCACAAAATCCAGCGTGTAACGTCCGTCATAGCTGTCGATCGGAAAAACCTCTTGGAAAATCGCCTGCAATCCCTTTTGTTCCCTTTTTCCAGGGGGCGAGCCCAGTTGCAGGAAATCTTCATACGATTTAGTCTGAATTCCAATCAGATCCGGCGGCTGAATTACGGGCTTCAGCTTGCCAAACATTTTGCGCTCAACCATTGCTTACCTCAGGCTGGATGTTTTTAAAAACCGTCGCAGTCGGATGCGAAGCGCAAGGTTTGCACATTGCTATTTTCAACCACAGTTATCCGACACTTTAATACCGGCACCGGTTATGAATATAAGTGTGGTAAGCAGCCACTGTCATTATACAATTCACACTTCGGCGGTCAAATCAACTGAGGCAGTATCTACGCTTTACGCAGCTATCCGCGACTATATGATGGTGTGACAACCTGTTCCTTCTTCCTTCACCTTCCATAAGATTCAATCCGCTGAAAGCGTTTTTCCAGCGCAACTTGCAACCCTCCGGAAAATGGAGAGCAGGAACTGTCCGGGTTATCGGTCGAACAATCCCCGCTGACTGACCCGTTCAACGAGCCTGATGCCGGGAGACGGGCTTCGAGAAAGGTTTTCCAACCCATCAGCTTCGCCCGCTCCGAAACAAATTATCCTTTACTTGATTTCAACTTTGGCCCCGGCCTTCTCAAGCTGCTCTTTCAACTTGTCAGCCTCATCCTTGGTGCAGGCCTCTTTAACCGGTTTAGGACAACCTTCAACCAGATCCTTGGCGTCTTTCAACCCCAAACCTGTGATGCCGCGGACTTCCTTGATCACAGCAATCTTATTGGCGCCGAAGTCAGCAAGAATTACGTCAAACTCTGTCTTCTCTTCAGCGGCATCCTCGCCACCGCCAGCCACAGGAGCTGCAACCGCTGCCACCGGTGCGGCAGCCGTAACACCCCATTTGTCTTCCAAAGCCTTGACAAGCTCAGAAATTTCAAGAACGGTCATGCCGCTCAAAAACTCGATCACCTGATCTTTAGTGATATCACTCATTTTTTGATTTCCTTTCTGTTGTGCAACCGCATGCGTTCAACACATGAGGAGACTCCACAAGTTTCACCGCCTCAGACAGCCCGATTCCTGATCAGAGACCGCGACACCCATCACGACCCGAACCCGTGGATTTTACGACACTTTATGCCGCAGATTCTTTTTTCTCTTCATACGCCTTGAGGGCATAAAGCATGTTCAGCAAAGGCGCATTCATAACGCGCACCAGGCCTGTGGCAGGCGCCAGCATGGTGTTGAGCAGTATTGCGCGCATGACATCCTTGGAAGGCAGCTTGGAAAGCACAGTCACCTCCTCGGAACCGAGGATTTTAGACTCAACATTTGCACCCTTGACATCGGCAGTTTTGTTTTCTTTCACAAACTGAACCAGAAGCTTGGCAACCTCCGCCACATCACCGTCACCCGTTACTACTGCTGTCTGACCATTCAGCATCTCGCTGATGTCATTCCACTCCAGCTCCGCCGCCGTTTTAGCAAGATAACTGTTTTTAACCACCATCATGCGCGTGTCCAGCTTGTCCAAATTCTTGCGCAAAGAACCGAGCTTCTCAACCTTCAGACCGCCATAATTGAGGATAAAACAGTATTGAGAGTCCCTGACACGCTCAATTACCTCATTCAAAATTGAAATTTTTTCCGATCTCATTCAAAAACTCCTTAATCTTTCAACTGAACAGTAACCCCGACACCCATGGTGGAACTGACTGTCATAGAACATAGAAAGACTCCTTTGGCACTCGCGGGACGTTCCGCCCTGACCGCATCCACAACCGCTCTGATGTTACCAACCAGCTTTTTATCATCAAAAGAACACTTGCCGCATAACACACATATGTTACCAGTGCGATCCATCCGGAAGTCAACTTTACCACCCTTGGATGCCTTGACCGCCGCCGCAATTTCATCAGTGACTGTGCCGGTTTTGGGATTCGGCATCAGGCCGCGCGGACCAAGCACACGGGCAATCTTACGCACCTCTTTCATCGCATCAGTCGTGGAGATCGCCACATCAAAATCAGTCCAGCCATTCTTGATCTTTTCAATCAAATCTTCGTATCCAACCTCCTCAGCCCCCGCTTCACGTGCCTGATCAGCATGCTCACCAGCGGCGAAAACAACCACCCGGATGTTCTTGCCGGTTCCGTGCGGAAGAGTTACATTGCCACGCACAGCTTGATCGGATTTGCGTGGATCAACACCTAGATGAAAAGCGACTTCAACCGTTTCATCAAAATTCGCAGTGGCATTCTTTTTAATAAATGCCACCGCCTCTTCAAGTGAAACTGCCCCATGAGGGAGCTTCTTCTTGGCGTCGTTATAACGTTTACCGTGTTTTGCCATTTTTAAAGTTCCCCCTCTTAATCTACCACCTCGATGCCCATGTTACGCGCAGTACCTTCTATCATGCGCATAGCGGCCTCTTCGGAATTTGAGTTTAAATCAGCTTTTTTGATCTCAACGATCTCTTTAACTTGTGCGCGTGTGACTTTGCCGACCTTGTCTCGATTGGGAACTCCCGAACCTTTAGCCAGACCAGCCGCCTTCTTAAGCAACACCGCCGCTGGCGGACTCTTGAATTCGAGAGAGAAACTGCGATCCGCATAAACAGTGATGACAACCGGAATAACAAGTCCAGCCCTGTCCTGTGTTTTGGCGTTGAACTCTTTACAGAACATCATGATGTTCACACCCTGCGCACCCAGCGCGGGCCCCACCGGAGGCGCCGGATTCGCCGCTCCCGCAGGAATCTGCAACTTAATGGTACCTGTGACCTTTTTAGCCATTTCTATACCTTACCTTAATCTGTTGTGACTCTCCCGGTATCCCTTCCGGTACAAATGAGTCACGGTTGACAAACTGTTAGCCCGCCACTTTCCCGACGGGCAAACCGACTTCGTAAAAGACGCTCAGCCATTCTCACTGTCTGCACGCTCAACCTGCCAGTATTCCAGTTCCACCGGTGCTGAACGTCCAAATATCGCTACTGAAACCTTCAGTTTGCCCCGGTCAGGATCCACTTCATCAACGACACCATTGAAACTCATGAACGGTCCGTCGGTGATTTTAACTGTTTCGCCCGGTTCGTAAACAACCTTGGGCACAACCTTTTCCTCTTTGTCATCCGACTGGTTGATGATGTCATCAACCTCTTTCTCGGAAAGCGGCATCGGATGATCGCCTCCGATAAATCCTATCACCCCCGGTGTCTCTTTCAGAAATCGCCAAGTCGGTTCAAGTATCTGTCTGTTCTCATCGTAAAGTGCCAAATTTATCAGCACATACCCAGGAAAAAACTTGCGGGTGGTGGTGGTCTTTTTCCCGTTCTTCACCTCAGATACCTTCTCGGTCGGAATCACAACCTCCCCAATGTAATGCCCCATCTCCTCAAGACGAATACGCGCTTCTATCGAACGCCTGACTTTGAGCTCCTGCCCCGTCAGCGTATGCAATACAAACCACTGTTTTGTCATGCTTAAATCCCCGCTCGCACTTTACGCATGTATCAACTGCATTACGTACTGTATGACTTTGTCGCACAAAAAAACAACAACAGCCAAAATAATAATAAAGGTAATTACAACCAGCGTGGAATCCATCAGTTCCCGCCGATCAGGCCAAGAAACTTTTTTGAACTCAACACTGACCTCACCCAGGTAGGCACCTAAACGATGCAAGGCACTTTTTATATCTGTCATCTTCAGACCCTCAGGGTAACCGTTTCATTACCCTCGCCGTTACGCTTGACCCCGGCAGGCTGATCGTACGGTTATTGGCAGGCCAGGAGGGAATCGAACCCCCAACAACCGGTTTTGGAGACCGGTGCTCTGCCAGTTGAGCTACTGGCCTAAATCAATTTATTTCGTTTCACGATGCAACGTGCGCTTACGGTCAAACGGACAGAACTTTTTAATTTCCAATCGGTTTGCGACAGTACGCTTATTGCGGGTCGTGGTGTAATTGCGCCGCTTACACTCGGTGCAAGCAAGTATTGCTAAATCTCTCATGACTTCGCCCCTTTATGAAGCTCGAAAATCCTGCCGGAGCTCAGTCCGCTCCGGCAGGAAATTGCTCACAGGAAACTACTTTATTTGTTTACTTTACTAACAGTTCCGGCACCAACTGTGCGGCCACCTTCACGAATTGCAAAGCGCATCTTGTCCTCCAGCGCAACCGGCGAAATCAACTTAACATCAATGGAAATGTTGTCACCGGGCATGACCATCTCAACACCTTCCGGTAATGTGATGTCACCAGTTACGTCAGTGGTGCGAATGTAAAACTGCGGACGATACCCCTTGAAGAACGGTGTGTGTCGCCCACCCTCTTCCTTGCTCAGTACATAAACCTCACCACTGAAATCGGTGTGCGGTGTTATGGACCCGGGCTTGGCCAAAACCTGCCCGCGCTCAACATCCTCTTTCTTGGTGCCGCGCAACAAAGCCCCGATATTGTCGCCAGCCTGCCCCTCACTCAGAATCTTGCGGAACATCTCAACACCAGTACACGTTGTCTTGGCTGTAGGACGAAGACCGATAATTTCAACTTCGTCTCCAGTGTGAATCACACCGCGCTCAACACGACCGGTAACAACTGTTCCACGGCCTTCAATCGAGAAAACGTCTTCGATCGGCATCAGGAAGGGCAGATCAAGAACACGTTCCGGCTCAGGGATATAACTGTCCAACGCATCCATTAAATCCTGAATACACTTGGCTGCCGGTTCATCCGCATTGCCAACCTGTGTCGCCGGCAAAGCACTCCCGCGCACAATCGGAATATCATCACCAGGATACTCATACTTTGCGAGCAGCTCACGAACCTCCATCTCAATCAGTTCCAGCAACTCTTCATCATCAACCAGATCAACTTTATTCAAAAACACGACAATGGCAGGAACACCAACCTGACGGGCAAGCAAAATGTGCTCACGCGTCTGAGGCATCGGACCGTCAGCAGCACTTACCACCAGAATGGCTCCGTCCATCTGAGCGGCGCCGGTGATCATATTCTTTACGTAATCAGCATGCCCGGGACAATCAACGTGTGCATAATGACGCGTTTCGGTTCCATATTCGACATGCGATGTCGCAATCGTTAAAATTTTGGTGGCATCTCGACGACCAGCCGATTCGGATGCCTTGGCAACCTGATCATAACTGATCGGCTCGCAGTAACCCTTTAATGACTGAACGTGCGTGATAGCAGCAGTCAACGTTGTCTTACCATGGTCAACGTGGCCAATTGTACCCACATTAACGTGAGGTTTCTCTCTTACAAATGTCTCTTTCGCCATTTTATGTTTCTCCTGTGAGTTGTGACAAAAAATTATCAAAGTGGAGCCAACGAGCGGATTTGAACCGCCGACCTCATCCTTACCAAGGATGCGCTCTACCTACTGAGCTACATTGGCAACGCTGTTCCCAACACGGGTAAAGATACCCTTACCCTCAGGCGATTCAGACCACGAGCACAATGCCCTCACGCCTGAAACGCATTGGATTTATTTACCTTGATATTAACGCTCTGTAAACGGAACGTCCATTCCGCTTAAAGAAACGACCGCTACAATATCGAAAACCAATGCCCTTTGTCAACAGTCGTATATCAATTTTATATTTTTTTCTTTAAAATAAAATTTTATTTCGATTAAACCAATTTGATTGAGCCATTTCTTACAGTCACTTTAATCGTCGAGCTGGCAGGGTAGTCGCCAGCCACAATTCTGCGTGCCAAGGGTGTCTCCAACTCGCGCTGAATGGCACGCTTTACCGGACGAGCACCATAAACCGGATCATAACCGCGTTCGGCCAGTAGCTCCACCGCATCCTGCTCAACAGCGAGTTCCAGCTCCTGCTCGCGCAAACGTCCTCTCAGCTCTTCAAGTTGCAACTTAACGATTTCGACAATCTGCAAGCGACTCAACTTGCTGAAGAAAACAACCTCGTCCAGACGGTTGAGAAATTCAGGTCTAAAGTGCAGCTTCAAACGCTCCATAATCTGCTTACGGATGTTCTCCGGCACCTTGATGTCCTCTGCGCTCTCTTCACCGGTTTCGGCCAGTAGATCAGAGCCTATATTGCCAGTCATGATGATCACCGCATTACTGAAGTTTACTGTGCGACCGCGGTTGTCGGTCAGCCGTCCATCATCAAGCATCTGCAACAAGATGTTAAAGACATCATGATGCGCCTTTTCAATCTCATCCAGCAGAATAACACTGTAAGGTTTGCGCCGCACAGTTTCGGTTAACTGCCCGCCCTCTTCATAACCGACATATCCAGGTGGCGCACCGACCAGGCGTGACACAGTATGCTTCTCCATATATTCCGACATATCAATACGCACCATCGCTTGCTCAGAGTCAAAGAGCTCGGAGGCCAATGCTTTAGCCAGCTCGGTCTTACCGACACCGGTCGGCCCGAGAAACATAAAAGCGCCGACAGGACGCTGTCGGTTCTTGATACCCGCGCGTGAACGCAACACAGCATCGGCCACCGCATCCACCGCCTCATCCTGACCGATCACCCGCTGATGCAGCTCATCAGAGAGATGAAGCAGTTTAGAGCGCTCTCCCTCCATCAATTTTGTCACGGGAATTCCTGACCAACGCGCCACAGCTTCAGCGATCTCATCGGAAGTCACCTCTTCGCGCAGCAACGCGCTCGATTCATTTGCATGCAGTTTTTTCTGAGCCTCTTCAAGTTTGCGTTCCAGCTCCGGTATTTTTCCGTACTTCAACTCAGCGGCCTTGTTATGATCGTAACTGCGTTCAGCACGCTCATACTCAATTCTGGCTGCGTTCAGCTCCTCACGCAATCGACTGGTCTGTTCCAAAATACTCTTCTCCGACTGCCAGCGTGAAACCATCTCATCCGACTGACTCTTATATTCAGCAAGCTCTTTTTTAAGCTCCTTCAAACGCTCTTTGGATGCAGCATCCCTCTCTTTTTTCAGTGCTGCCTCCTCGATTTCAAGCCGTGTCACCTTGCGCGTGATCTCATCAAGCTCCGCCGGCATGGAATCCATCTCGGTGCGGATTGAAGCGCACGCTTCATCCAACAGATCAATCGCCTTGTCCGGCAGAAAACGATCCTGCACATACCGATCCGAGAGCATCGCCGCAGAGACCAGTGCCGTATCCAGAATGCGAACATTATGATGACTCTCAAAACGCTCTTTGAGTCCGCGCAGAATGGAGATCGTATCCTCCACCCCGGGAGCATCCACTTTAACAGGCTGGAAACGACGCTCCAGCGCTGCGTCTTTTTCCATATACTTACGATATTCATCCAGAGTTGTAGCACCAATACAGTGCAATTCACCTCGCGCCAGCATCGGTTTCAGCATATTACCAGCATCAGATGAACCCTCAGTTTTACCGGCTCCGACTATCGTGTGAATCTCATCTATAAAGAGCAGGATGCGTCCATCAGAGGCCTTGATTTCATTCAGCACTGCTTTGAGACGCTCCTCGAATTCACCGCGGTATTTGGCACCCGCCATCAAAGCGGTCATATCAAGCGCGAAAATCGTGCGATCCTTGAGTCCTTCGGGAACGTCACCGCGTACAATGCGTTGCGCCAGACCCTCGACAATCGCGGTTTTCCCAACACCGGGCTCGCCGATCAATACCGGGTTATTCTTGGTCTTTCGTGAAAGAATTCTCACTACATTGCGTATTTCAGTGTCGCGACCGATCACCGGATCAAGCTTGCCTGAGCGGGCCAGTTCTACCAGATCAACACCATATTTATCGAGTGCTTCATACTGACCCTCGGGATTATCAGATGTAACTCGCTGATTACCGCGTACAACCTGGAGAGCTTCAAGCACACCGCGCGTATCGACACCGGCATCTTTCAGCAATCGTCCAACAGAACTTTTTGCACTCATCGCCGTCATCGCCAGCAACAGATGTTCAACCGAGAGATACTCATCATTCAACTGTTTAGCGTAATCACCAGCTTTCACCAGCAATGCGTTAAAATCCTGGGTCACATAAATCTTGCCCTGCTCAATATCACCGCTGACAGCCGGACGCTTATCCAGCTCCTGTTGAACTCTGGCAATTAAAGCTGGAACCGCCACATTCATACGCTGTAAAAGAGAGGGCACAAGCCCCTCCGGCATGTTAAGCAATGCGAAAAGCAGATGCTCAGCATCAACCTGCTGATGCGCACAACGAACAGCCTCCTGCTGTGCGCGCTTCAACGCCTCCTGAGCTTTTTGCGTCCATTTACTCAAATCCATCATGTTATTGTCTCCTTTTGCATCGATCTTCTTATCGTCTCAATACAGCTACAAGCACTAAACGTACCACATGATATGACTGTGTAAATTTTTTCTGTAAATTCAAGAAGTTCCGAAAGATAAAACCATTCCCCCGAGTACCTGCAAAGACCGAAGGGCTTTGTAAGGTTACACCCCCGGAGGGGGTTTAACCGAGTGAAATTAGTGAAATTAGTGCCTGTCCCTAATTAACCGAATTAGTGCCTGTCCCTAATTCTGATTTTTGATTATTACGAGATTGATTGAAACTGATTTGACTTGCTATAATTGGGAAGATAGAAGCTGATTTTTTAAAACGGAATTGAGCAGGCAGACAGTTGATCTGCAGGTTGTTGGGTATCGACTTAACACAAAAGGGAAAAGATAATGAACAGACGTACAGCGTTGAAAGTTGCAGCCGGGGGATTTCTGGGGGGAGGTGCTGGCGTACTCTTTCTTACACAGGGTTTTAAAACAGAATTTCCACCGGTAGAGCCGCAAGTTGAGCTGAAATTCAATCCCCCCGACTTCACCTGGAAATATCATCAGCTGAACCCAACTGTCACAGCAGAACGGGCTTACCGCGCATACAATACCGGCAGCTGTATGTATGCCGTAGCATACAGTGTCATCTCACAGCTTGCTGAGCGGTTTGGCGAGCCCTACGCGTCGTTTCCGATTCAGATGATGGAATACGGTCATGGCGGCGTAGGCGGATACGGCACCATATGCGGTGCTCTGAATGGTGCCGCAGCTTTACTGGGCCTGTTTGTAGCTCACAAAAAAACGCGTGATCTGATGACTACAGATTTATTCAAATGGTATGAAAAAACGAAGTTACCGGTTTTCGAACCGAAAGAACCGCTGCTGGATCACACACCCGGCAAATCGGTTGCTGGATCCACTCTTTGTCACGCCTCTATGATCAGCTGGGCCAAAGCTTCTGATAATAGGGCGGAGAGTCAGCAGCGCAAAGAGCGCTGTCGTCGTCTGACCGCAGATGTGGCCTTCCGGCTCACCATTATATTAAATCAGTTCCGTGAGAAGCACTGCTCTTTGGCACACATTAACGACTCAACGACTCAAAGCTGTCTAAATTGTCACGGCTCGGATGGAAAAATCGGCAATATCGTCAGCGAGATGAAATGTGCATCCTGTCATGACACTTCGATCGGGCATCGTCTCTTTGCGGATGCGCATCATAAGCTCATGGACAGAAAATAATAGACGACTCTCTATGATAAAGATAAAACCGTATTTTGCTTTCACAGCTGAACCGCCTAAACCCAGGAACCAGGAGATGATTAAAAAGGCCATGCTGTTTTTCGTTATGCTGATCTGCACAGCAAGAGCAAGCGAAGCTGTGTTGGGCATGGGAGCTAAGCTTAAAATCAACAATCCCGAGATTGAGTTGAGTGCCGCACTTTTCACCAAAGGGTGGGCAAGGAGTGTGCGAGATCAGGGGATGAGTTTTCCTGACGAACGGGGCCGTTGCGAGTTCAGTCTTGAGCCAGCTCAGGGGCAGATGGTCAAGGGCAGTGCAGCAGTGGAACTATGTGAGGGAAGTTCGCTAAGGGCTGAGTACACCTTCATCCCTGATTCGGAGATGATTTTGAACGCGCTTTTTGTCGGCACCACACTGCCGGCGTCTACCTGGCGGAGGTGCACATGGGAGGCGGACGAGATAACCGGTACGTTTCCTCTTGAACGTGGAGCGTTGCTGATTTTCAGCGGCAAGGTCAGAGAGCTGAAGTTATCAATGCCTGATGATGTTGAAGGTAATCTGAGGTTCACATTCAAAAATCCCACTCAGATCACGCTACTTGACAATCGGCAATGGCACGATAACTTCGGTTTGCGTATCGGCAACAACAGCAGCAAAAAATACTTAAAAGGCGATAGATGCCAGGTGGTCTTCAATCTCCATGCCGACAAACCGCTAAAGCTGCGCTATGCGCAACCTTACGTTATTGAAGCGGGCAAGGAGTGGATAGTGCTTGATCATAAGAAGGAGATTGAGGCCGGGTCGGCACTCGATTTTTCAGATATGGGCTTTACAGATGCTCCCGCTGGCAAACATGGTTGGCTTCGGGTGGTCGGTTCAAACTTTGAATTTGAAAATTTACCGGGGGTAGCGCAACGTTTCTGCGGTGTTAATTTATGCAGTACAGCCTGTTTCCCGACACCGGAGCAGTCGGAAACTTTAGCGGAACGTCTACTGCTACTTGGTTACAACAGCGTACGTATTCACCATCATGATAATTACTGTGTGTTGGACAGTCCGGACAGCGTAACGCTCAATATCGGTCAGATGGCTCGACTGGACGCTTTGCTGGCCGCCTGTTTCAAGAGGGGTATCTACGCCACGACCGATCTTTATGTTTCACGCAAGATAGCCTGGCGTCAGCTTGGCATCGATCGAGATGGTGATATACCCACGCATATTTTCAAGATGCTGGTCGCGGTACATGAACCTGCTTATGAGAATTGGGCGGCATACACACGTAATTTTATGAATCACATCAATCCGTACACTGGGCGACGCTATGCTGACGAACCGGGTATACCGTTGATCGCACTGGTAAACGAAGGTGCCATGGGCTATGTCAACGCTGAAGCACGTCGTCTGCCGCAGGTGCAATCGGCGTGGGCGGTCTGGCTAGCGGAGCAACGCCGGGAAAATCCCGTGCTGTACGCTGCGATTCCCGAAAAAATGCCGTTAGCGCGTACAGGTCAGGAAGCCGCAGTAGTGGCTCGTTTTATTGCTGATATCGAGGCAAAGATGATGATGAGGATGCGCACATTCCTGCGGGATGAACTGCAATGCCGAGCACTGGTCTCAAACTACAACGGTGGTTTTCAATATACTACCCTGCAGCCGGTTCGTGAGGCATTGCATGATTATGTGGACGACCATTTTTATATGAACCACCCAAATTTTCTTTATCGGCGCTGGCGCATGCCGGGAATCTGCAACAACTCCAATCCTCTGCGCAGCGGGTCTCCTAAAATCTGTTCCGCGGCTTTCACTCGTCTGGCGAACAAACCATTCACAGTGACGGAGTACAATTTCTGCTGGCCCGCGATGTACCGCGGTATGGCGGGGTTGATAACCGGAAGCATGGCGGCGTTACAGGATTGGAGCGGACTTTGGCGTTTTGATTACGCTCAGGGGGTCGACAGCATGTTTAACAATAGGAGAGCTGCCGGTTATTTTGAACTCTCGGACGATCCATTGGCGCAAGCCGCGGAGCGGGCAGTTTTATGCCTATTTCTGCGTAGTGATCTGGATGTTTTAGAGAACCGTGCAGCTATTCAGATCAATCGGGATTCTGCTAGTAATTCAGCGTCGCCGCAACGTTCTCAATATGTTGATCCGTCCTGGAAAACTGCTGCATGGCAAAGGCAAGTTGCGACATACGTCGGACGAAAAGACCTTCCCGGATGGGAGGTTATTCCGGCTATCCGTGCTTATGATAGCGTTGACCCGCAACCGTTCTTCGATGAAAAGGAAGCCCGCAAAAACGCAGTCAATTTCGACCGAAAACGCGGAGCCATGACAGTTGTATCGGAATGCACGCTGGGCTGTTTTGCGGAAGCAGGGCACTTGAGTGCAGGAGCCCTATCTGTAAACATCAGCGGTGCACCGGCCGCAATCTGGGTAAGTTCGCTGGATACACAGCCGGTGGTGAGCAGTGCTCGTCTGCTGCTCTCGCATCTGACTGACATGCAGAATACGCGGGCCACTTATGCTTCGGGAGAGCGCAGAATTATTCTGGCCCGTGGTGTCACTCCCCCGCTGATTCGGGCAGGCCGGGCCGAAATCGGGTTGGCGATAAACGCGCCGCAAACTTATGAGGTTTACGTTCTGGAAACCAGCGGCCGAAGAGTTGCGCGCATAGACACGGCTGTACATGACGGCGTTCTCAACTTCATGGTCAATGTCGCTCAACCTTGCGGAGCGTGCATGCTATACGAAATTGTCCGCAAATGAGACGGGGGGCAACTGCCGTTTTTAGGTTTATGGTCTTTGATACGGAGTCTAGTCTAAGCGGCTGATTTTTACGCGTGTTCTAAAGCAGCCACTCAGTTACAATAGCGACATGAAAGAGAGTGATGTTTTATTTATCAGGTGTGCTGATTACAAAGATGCGCTAACTTCCTCTGTTGAACGGATTTTTAGAGATACGCATTGGTTACGAAGAGAAAACTTCGCTGGCAAGCGGGTTTTGATTAAACCGAACATGCTGACTGATCGCATACCGGAGCAGGCGGTGACTACACACCCGGAGCTACTACGGCAGGTTATAGCTCAGCTTAAAAAATGCGGTGCGCTGATCACCGTTGGTGACAGTCCGGCCAGTGCCGCCAATCTGAAGGAAGTCTGGCGCAAGACGGGAGTTGCGGCGGTCTGCTGTGATGAGGAGGTGGAGCTGATCTCTTTTGAGCAATCCGGAGCTGAGATAGTCGAGTGCGGTGGCCGCCGAATTTCGATTGCCAAAGCGGCACTGCAATGCGATATTATTTTCAATCTGCCCAAGGTCAAGAGTCATTCACTGACGGTTCTGACTGCCGCTGTAAAGAATTTATATGGTGTAGTTCCCGGTTACACAAAAACTGCTTTGCATCGTCAGCACCCCGATTTAAAGGATTTCGGAACACTGGTTAAAACAATTCACGACTGTTTACCGCCGGTCTGGAGCATTGCTGACGGTGTGATCGGGATGGAAGGGCAAGGCCCGGCCAATGGCACACCGGTACATTTAGCTTTCCTGGCTGTATCGCGTGATCCTTTCGCGCTAGACATCGCCATCTGCGACGTTCTAGGGATCAAACCGCAGCAGGTGCCTTATCTGGCGGTTGACAACGGGCTTGAGCGGCATCATCCTGAGATCAGCGGTGACACAATCAAAATCAGCCATTTTGCGATACCCACGGGTGCACATTTACTCGACCGTATTCCGGCCTGGGTGGTAAAGCTGGCGGCGGGTTTGATATGGATACGCCCGCGCTTTTTTAGTGAGCGGTGTATTCATTGCGGCATGTGTGTCAGGGCATGTCCGGTGAACGCACTGACACTGGAAGAACGGACAGACAAGCTGCCGCGTTTAAACAAGCGGCTCTGCATCACCTGCAGCTGCTGTCATGAAGTCTGCCCGGTTGACGCAATAAAAATGTGCCAATCATCGCTATTGCGGATGATCGGCGCATTCAAGGGGCTGGAGTGAACCGCAGCCGTTCAATGCTGACAGTCACTCCTATTTGAGGTCATATACAGCTCAAGGGTGGCACCCTGCATTATATCGTCATGTATGAACCAGGGATCGGCAAGCTCTTTGCCATTGATCAGAGCGCGCCGCACAAATTTATTATGCACCGAATTATTATATGCAATGACCTTAAAGGTTCTGCCATTTTCAAGTTTGATCGTCACTCGGTCAAAGAGTGGGCGTCCGATCATATAGCGCGGATCACCCGGGCAGAAGGAGTAAAAGCCCATAGCATTCATAACATACCAGGCTGACATCTGACCGCAATCCTCATTGCCGGAGAGACCGTCCGGCGCATCGAAATAAAGGGTGCGCAGAATCTGATCGATCCGGTTATTGGCCTTCCACGGCTGACCGGCGGGGTGATACATATAAACCGTATGGTGACTGGGCTCATTGCCATGGGCATACTGGCCGATCAAGCCGCTGATATCGGCGGCGACTTTATCACCGGTGATAACTGACGGCTCAACAAAAAGCTGATCCAATTTTTTGATATAGGCGACTTTGCCTCCCATCAATTCCATCAAACCGGCAGGGTCGTGTGGCACAAACCAGCTCCATTGCCAGGCGTTACCTTCGCAATAGTCGTCTTTCCAGTGGTTATTGGAACGGGGATCGAAGGGTGAATTCCATGTGCCGTCGGACTTACGTCCGCGCATGAACCCGGTTTGACGATCATAATAGTGGCGGTAATTACGGGCAAGATCGGAGAAACGTCGATACTCCGCGGACTTGCCGAGGGCCTTGGCAAACTGTGCGATGCACCAGTCGTTATAAGCATACTCAAGTCCACGCGAAACACTGGCGTTCTCGGAATCACAGGGAATCCAGCCTCTGGTATTTTTTTCGTGTTTTGACTTGGGCATAATTTTTTCTCTGATCTTCTGAGGCATTTCCGGCGGGAAGGCATCCGGGTGGTACTCAGCGGCTTTGACGCAGGCCGCAAAGGCCTTTTCAGCATCGAAGCTACGATCCCCTTTCATATAGGCATCCACAATCACCGGTACTGCGTGATAGCCGATCATGCAGCCATTGTCGTTACCAGAGAGTTCCCACATCGGGAGCAGACCTCCCTCGTTGACACGTGAGAGAATCGAACGGACAAACTCCGAGTTACGCGATGGTCGAAGAATTGTTTCCAATGGGTGGCGGGTGCGAAAGGTATCCCAGAGAGAGAAAAGAGTATAGCCGTCATAGCCCTCAGCTTTATGGACTTTATAGTCGCTACCGCGGTAACGTCCGTCAACGTCGCTATGTAGCGTCGGAGAGATTGAGAGATGGTAGAGGGCACTGTAGAATATCCGTCGCTCGGTCGGAGAACCGCCTTGCACCTTGATACAGTCGAGTTCATCAGCCCAGAGTTCTGCGGCGGTCATGCGCACCGCATCAAAATCCCATCCATTAAACTCCGCGTCAAAATTTCTACGGGCGCCAGCGGGATCGACCGATGAGATTGCCACTTGGGCCATCACGGTATTCAAGTCGGTCGGTTCAAAACGCAGCAAAGCCTTTAAATTTTCACCTTCAGCCTGTTTAGCGTCGAGCAGGAATCTGCCGCCCTTCTGAATTTGGCAGGAGAATGGTTTGGAGAAGCGGGCATAAAAATGTACCTCCTGATGTGGAGACCAGCCCTGTGTTATTTTGGTACCTTCGATCTCTGTCGGGCTAATCACATGCAGCATCAGACGTTTGTTTTTCTGATTATGCAGCGCGTAGTTCAGGTCCAGCACGACGCGCGGCTGTTGACCGGCGGGATAGGTATAGCGGTGCATACCGGTACGTTTGGTAACGGTCAATTCAGCGCGTACATTATAGTCGTCGAGCTGCACACTATAGTAACCTGGTTGTGCTGACTGGGTGGATTTGCGGAATCTTGAGCGGTATCCTGTTACGGTATTCTGTTGATCGCCGGGTTCAAGCGGCACATCTCCGATGGTAGGCATAAACAGAATATCTCCGAGGTCGCCGCAGCCGGTTCCGCTGAGGTGGGTATGGGAAAAGCCGATAATGGTCTGATCTGCGTCATAGAAACCGCCGCAGGCGTCCCATCCTTTGGTGCGGGTATCCGGGCTCAATTGCACCATGCCGTTGGGTACCGTCGCGCCGGGAAAGGTATGGCCATGGCCACCGGTTCCTATAAAGAGATTCACATCCGCTATTTTGTTATCATCGCAACATCGGCACAGGCGGCAGCCGGTCACAATCACGACGGCCAGTCCTGCAAGCAGATAAATTCCATACACCGCTACCCGGCATCGCAGGGTGACTTTTTTCTGGGTATTGTACATTTTTGCTCTCCTTATTTTATGATTAAAATTTATGAGTCGTTTTACCTCACTGCAGTTTCAGACGGTCAATTCGCAATCGGTCACGATGATCGAACAGGCGCTTTGAAGCCAGCATAACTGTAATCAGGCAACCGGCAGCGCAGCCGGATGCAATCAGGTACATGATCATCATCTGATAGCGGGCGGCAATTTGAGGATCATTACCTGCCAGAATCTGTCCGGTCATCATGCCCGGCAGGCTCACCACACCACAGACCGCCAGGGCATTTATAATCGGTGTAAGGGCATTTCGCAGGCAATCACGTTTAATTTCACGGATCGCCTCCTGAGCACTTTCCCCCAGGGCCAATCTATTTTCGATGGCGGCACGCTGTTGCCAGACTCCGTCGGTAAGGGTGTTAAGTCCCAGTGAAATTCCGTTCATTGTGTTGCCCAGGATCATGCCGAGCAGAGGTATCGCATACTGCGCCCGCCACCAGGGCGAAACATCCAGTACCACCAGCAGTGCGTATCCGGTAGCGAAAAGAGCAGCACTTAAAAGTCCGATTACGGAGAAGGCCACTGACAGCCCGCACACGAATTTACGACTCTGTCGCCGGGTTACCTCATAGGTTCCGGTCGCGATCATGACCAGGGCGAAGGCAATTGTCCAGAGTGGATTTTCATGTACGAAAACGGCGGTCAGCACCGTGCCCACCAGTGACAGCTGCACCAGTGTTCTCAGGATGCCGGTCAGGAGTTGTCGTCCGACTCCCAGTCGCATCCGACAGAGAATTGCGATGATAACCAGCAAAGGCAGGGCCGACAGGAAAATATCGTTCCAGGAGAGTTGGATAATCACTGTGGCACCTGCTCTTTCCTGAAAAACACACCGCCGGTGCTCATATACATAATTTCAGAGCAACTTTTGCGAAGCTGCTTCAGATTATGCGAAACCCAGAGTATGGCAACGTTGTGATCACGCATTAGAGTATTCACTTTGTTTTCAATAAATTCTGTACGCTCCGCATCCAGATGAGCGGTAATTTCATCGAGCAGCAGGACGGAGGGGTGATTCTCCATCGCTCGCAGCAGCGACAATCTTTGTTTCTCGCCGCTTGAGAGATGGCTGACCTCGGCATTCAGAATAGAAGCAGGCAGGCCTACGGAGTGCAACTCTTGCGCTTGCGGCGGAGACTTAAAGTGCGCTCTGACACTATCAAACCACCACCGACTTTCAGCCGGAAGGTAGGCGACTTTACGTCGCCACTGAGGAGCAGAGGTCGAAGTGGCCTCCACGTTATCAAGGGACACAGAGCCATCATGCGGATCCAGGTCAGCTATGGCGCGTAGCAGTCGCGTTTTTCCGCACCCTGACTCACCGAAGATGCCGATGGCCTCACCGCCGTGGAGCTCAAATGAGACGGGACCGAAACCGCCGTAAACAAGGCTGTCAACTACTAAATGAGTCTTCATTGGATCACAATAATTAAGCCGCGATGCTTTTAGTTCGCCGGTTTGCGCTACGATTGATTTTTGTTTTCGGCTTCACTATCGGGCACTGTGGCACCAGAATTGGCGGGCGGTGGTGAATCTGGATTGTCGGTATCGGAAGCAGGAGTGACTTCATCTGACTCTTCGCCCTCAGCGATCGAGGCGGAAACCAGTTTCGCGTCACCATCCATACGGATCAGGCGAACACCTTTAGCAGAGCGTCCGACGATGCCAATCTGATCGACTGGCGAACGTACGATCAAACCGGCGGAGGTAATCATCATGAGTGACTGACCGTCCTTGACTGCGTGAGCGGCCACAACATAGCCGTTACGTCCATCATCTTTGATGGCGATCATCCCTTGGCCGCCGCGGCGGTGTCGGGTGAATCCGGAAAATTCGGTACGTTTACCGTAGCCATTTTCAGTGGCGATCACCAGGGTCGCGTCATTATCCACCACATCCAGACTGCGGACGACATCATCGCCGACCAGTCTGATGCCACGTACACCGGTGGCAGTGCGTCCCATTCTTCGCACATCGGCCTCGTTGAAGCGCATCGCCTTACCTTTGGCTGTGATCATAAGGATGTCATCGCCATTGCGGGTCAAGCGCACCATAACCAATCGATCATCATCGGTGATGTTTATGGCACGAATTCCGTTGCGGTTGATATTTTTATAGGCAGCCAAGGCTGTTTTTTTAACGGTTCCTCTTTCGGTTGCGAACATTACATCCACATTATCCTCAAAGGCGCGGGTCGGCAGGAGTTGGGTAACCTTTTCGCCCTCCTGGCACTGCAGAATATTAACGATCGGCTTGCCGAAGGAGGTACGTGGAGCTTCGGGAATTTCAAAGGCACGTGCTGCGAAAACTCTTCCATAGTTCGTGAAAAAGAGCAGTGTGTCATGTGTTTCCGCCACAAAAACCGTGGTCAGGAAATCTTCATCTTTGATTGATGCCCCGGTGATACCCTTGCCGCCGCGTCTCTGTTCGCGGTAGATCGAAAGCGGCACACGCTTGATATAGCCGCGCTGACTGAGCGTGACCACGCACGGTTCATCAGCGATCAAATCCTCGATATTGACCTCCCCCTCAACCGGAATAATATCGGAGCGTCGTTCATCAGCTTTTTTGCCGCCGGTGAAACGTTCTTTCATCGTAAACAGATCTGTTTTAATCAGCTCATAAATTTTAACTGAACTGGCAAGCAATCCTTCAAGATATTCGATGCGTTCCACCAGTTGTTTATATTCATTTTCGATCTTTTCTCTTTCGAGTCCGGTCAACTGATAAAGGCGCATCTCGAGGATAGCATTGACCTGAATCTCCGAGAAACCGAAGCGTTCCATCAAGCTGTTTTTAGCCTCTTCGCGTTCCTTAGATGCGCGAATGATCCTGACGACATCATCGAGGTTATCAAGTGCTATGAGCAGGCCGTCCAGAACGTGTCGACGCGCAAGAGCCTTATCAAGATCAAAGCGTGTGCGACGGGTGATCACCTCAAAACGATGATCAACGTAACAGCGGAAAAACTCTTTTAGGGTAAGACGTTTAGGGCGTCCCTGATCAATCGCCAGCATATTGGCACCGAAGGTAGTTTGCAGCTGTGTATGCTTGTACAGATTGTTAAGCACCACCTGCCCCATGGTGCCGCGTTTGAGTTCGACGACAATCCGGATGCCGGCACTGGAACTTTCATCCCTGATATCGGTAATGCCTTCGATGACCTTATTGTTGACCAAATCGGCCATTTTCTCAATCATCGAGGCCTTGTTCACCATATAGGGAATCTCGGTTATGATGATGGCCTCTTTTTTCTTGTACTCAACAACTTCAGCACAGCCACGGATTACAATTGAACCACGTCCCAATTTATACATCGCCTCGATACCGCGCGTTCCATATATCTTCGCGCCGGTCGGGAAATCGGGCCCTTTGACAAACTGCATCAGGTCATCGATCGAGCAATCTTTGTTATCGATGTAGTGGATAATTCCCTCGCACAGCTCTCCCAAATTGTGCGGAGGTATATTGGTTGCCATACCGACAGCGATACCGGTGGAGCCATTCAACAGCAGATTGGGCAGCCGGGCCGGCAGGACCGTCGGTTCAAGAAACTCCTCATTGTAGTTGGGACGAAAATCGACGGTATTTTTATCTAGATCATCAAGCAAATCTTCTGTCAGGCGATCCATGCGGACTTCGGTATAACGCATTGCGGCGGGTGGATCGCCATCAATCGAACCGAAATTGCCCTGCCCGTCAACCAGGGGATAGCGCATTGAAAAATCCTGGGCCAGCCGAACAATTGTATCATACACTGCCTGATCGCCGTGCGGGTGATACTTACCGATAACGTCACCAACAACACGGGCCGATTTTTTATAGGGTTTATTCCAGACATTGCTCAACTCGTTCATAGCATAGAGCACGCGTCGATGCACTGGTTTAAGACCGTCGCGGGCATCCGGAAGTGCCCGCCCGATAATCACGCTCATCGAATAATCAATATAGGATGAGCTCATTTCATCCTCGATATTGATATAACTCAAACCGCTTTCCACCACCTGCTCCCTCGGGATTTCGTCACTCATCGTCTCTCCAATTGTTCAACGCTTTAAAACAGAGGCAACCGTATCATATTGCAGCGATTTCAGCCAGCAATTTCAGAGGGGAGTTCGAAGGGCAGGCATATCGGAGGATTGATATGTGTGTTTAGATTTGCTAAGAAAATTTTGTATTTTTTACTCTTCAGCGGTCTTGCCTCTGTTTCTGGCAATCTGATGAACTTTTTTGAAAGTCCGGCAGAGTGCTAGCGGCTCATCTTATAGGCTTCCATCAGGGTATGGTATTTAACCAGCATATTCGGAACCTCCCATTCAGGCATCCGGCCTTCTTTCAGGAAACCAAGATATTTCTCGGTGACTTGACCAAAATGGGCCTCGTGGCCGACCTTCAGCGCCGGAGGTATAGCAACTTGCCAGCCTTTTTCGGTTTTTTTTGGCGATATACCGGGATATTTATGTTGCAGACCGGTAAGTGCGGCCGTCAGTGCCTGCCCGATAGCGGCGACATCGGCGTTTTCACGCGGCTCGACATAGAGGGCGGTCTTATAATTCTGCTCGGCCCCCTGACGGATAATCAGTGAACTTTTTGTTCCGCGCATCAATGAGTAGTGTGTATCTGCGGCCCCTTCGGGAGCTTTGACATTCCACAGAACGGAAGCCTTGGCATAGACTCCTTTCACGCGATAGGTAAAGGCTCCATTGGCTTTGGTCATCAATTTCCCGTCTTTGACAAACTGAATGAGTGTATCCGGAAATTCCTTAAGCCCGGTGGACTCTTCGAACTGGGTTATTGTCATGGGAGTATCCCACGTCCTGGCCTGTACAATCTGAATATCCGAGGGGCAGAGGGTGACTTCGGGAAAGAGCTCCCACTGAATCATATCGACCAGATGGGTGTTGACATCCACGATTGCATCGCCCTGTACGGAGGCGTTATAGAACCATGGCGGGCGACGCAGCGGTTTACCGGCCACCAGTTTACAGAAGTGATGCACGCTCTCTTTAGTTACAGAAGGGTTTTCCGGTGTGCCTTTATCCTGTTCCCCGTAAACAGCCGGAATCCGCGAAAGTTCGCGTTGCAGAACCGTGCAAATCTCATAGCGTTCGGTCATAATATCATACAGTAGCACGCCGTTCTTTTCGGCAATTCTGAATGCCTTCTTGAGTTTCTCGTATCCCTCCGGATTTATCACCATCGGCTTATCGGCGAGTACATTATAGCCGTTTTCCACGCATTTCAGGATATAATCAATTTTAGCTGCGTTATTGCCAGCCAGCACCACCACATTGCCTTTTTTCTCAGCGACCGCTTTCTCAAGGAAATCTTTGCCAATATAAACCACATTACGCCAGGAGGTTGGAGAATCAGCCCGTTCGTTAAAGCTGTTGACCAGCGACATATGCATTTCGATATCATTGCCGCCCGGAGCATATACATGAACGGTTTCATCCACTTCAGGATACATTTTTTTTTGCACCAAAGCAGCGTGGAAGTGACCGGGATTAATTGTTACCAGTTTCACGTAAGCATCTCCTTCGCAACTGGAGGAACAGGATGAGTTACCCCCTGCGGTCTCATCGCATCCGCAGAAAATTGAGGTCACAGCTGCCGTTAAAATAAGAATCCCCTTGTTCATCTCTACTCCTAAGTATGACAATTAAAAATAATCTGTCGTTCAGACAATACTGATTTACAGGACTTCTGTAATTTACCATATCAGTGCTCCTAAACAAACCTAAAAATAAGGTTCGCCTCAGCCGACCACCAGGTTTACGGTCAGTCGGTTCAGGATATCGGCTTCGGTCACAATACCGGCTACGCGGCCCTGTCGGTTGCGCACAAACACCATTGGCTGACGGTTACGACGCATCAGCGGAAGCAAGTCATCCGCACGCATATTGCACGGCACATAACAGGGTGGTTGCACATATGCTGAAGCCGGAGTTGCCATCGGATCGGGCATAAACGAGAGCACATCCAGCGCATGCAGAACTCCGACACATCTTGAGCCGTCTTCGCTGAAAACGGGAAGGCGGACATGGCCGGAGTGGCGCACAACTTCGTAACACTGCTGCAGAGAGGTCTTTTCCGAAACTCTGCTCACTTTGGAAAGCGGGGTCATAATTTGGAGAGCAGTGAGTGACTGCAATGCCAGCACGCGTTTAATCATCAGGCGTTCGATCGCGGTGATCTGGGCCCCGCGTTCTCTGTCGGTCACGACATCATGCAGAAATTCACGGGTGATCACAAACCGCGATTCACTTTTTCGGCTTGATTTCGGGATAACCCACTGGGTACAGAAAAGCACCATATCGGTCACCGGGCTCAGCACTTTATCGATTAAACTGAAAATCGATACCAGCGGCAAAGTCCGGCGTAAAGGACGCGATTCAAAGACCATTTTCGGCAGAAACTCGCAGAAGATCAACACCATGGTCGCCATCAACAGTGCCCAGAAACTCTGCAAAAAACTGTTTTGGGCGAAAAAGGTTTTAGCCAATGCAGCCGAGAGCGTGGAAAGCAATACATTACAGAGGTTATTGCCGACCAAAATAGATCCTAAAAATCGTTGCGAGTTGCGCAGATAATGTTCGAGCTGAAGAGCGGCGCGCAGACCGTCACGCACATAGTGCAGCAAACGGGCCCGCCGCACCGAAAAAACACCAATTTCAAGTCCCGAGAAAAAAGCCGATCCGATAAAACCCAGCAGAATTCCGATTATATGGAGCTGAACATTCATCAACCCGCTCCCTGGTCATTTTCATCTGATTCGATCTCTTCATCCGCTGCATCCAGCAAGTCTTCGAGATCATCCACCTCAGGACGTTTAACGATTTCAAGCTGTACCAACTCGATGCGGTTGTTGCGGATCCGACGTACCAGAGCACGACAGCCCTGCGCTTCAACTGTTTCGCCGGCCTGAAGCAGTCGTCCGGCATGCAAAAGCACCCAGCCGGAGATACGATCGGCCCCCTCTGCTTCCAGTTCAAGCTCAAGTTTATAGTTGATTTCGTCCAAGCTGACACTGCCCTCTATCAACCAGAGCTCATCACCCAGTCTGCGCAACTCGGGGTGCTCTGTTTCGTTGGCTGAGGGCACCGGTTTGCTGATTATCTCAAGAATATCGCTACGGGTGATAATGCCAGCGGTACCGCCGTACTCATCTACCACACAGGCTATGCGGCGATTGGCCTGTTGCAATGAAACCAGGATGTTATCCAGAGGCGCGCTTTCCGGCACAAAAAACGGAGGTGTCATAAGCTTATGGATATCAGGATCGGGATCCAGCAAAAACCTGGTTACACTGACAAAACCTTGGATATTATCCGGGTTTCTGGTATAAACCGGCATTTTACGAAAGCGTGCACGGCGGGCAACCTCCAGCTGGGTTGTCAACGGTGTATCGAGGTCAATACCGATCATATCAACCCGTGGTGTCATGACGTCGGCGGCGCGCAGATCAGAGAAGCGCATGATGCCGTCAACCATCAAGGCCTCCTCTTCATCCAGGGCACCCTGTTCTTCACCGGCTTCAACAAACGAGAGTAGCTCTTCGTCATTGAGGGCCTCACGTTCTCTGCGCAGCATTTTTTTAAAGGGGTAGGCTCCTCTGGACATAATATTACTAAAAGGGGTCAACAGCCAGACCCAGACAGCCAGAAATTTGCATATATAGGGTGTCAGCCGTTCAGCGTAATGCAACCCGATACGTTTTGGGGCAACCTCGCAGCACAGCAGCAGAACCAAAGTTGTTACAATGATGTTCAACAATTCGCTGTAGTAGCCGATGTAGTGGTCAATAATCAAATAACCCAATGAGGCGATCGTGAAGTTTGTCAGGGTATTGCCGATCAGCAATGTTGACAGGGTTTTATCCGGCGCATTAAGAAAATAGGTAAGCCGGTTACTGACTCCGGGGTTATTATAACAGATACGCTGAACCTGAACAGGCGAGAGCGAAAACAGAACGGTCTCGCTGCCTGAAAAAAAGGCTGAAAGCACAATCAGCGCCGAAAATACGGAAATATATATCAATGGAAGAACCGAGCTCATGGTCTAACAACATCATCAATCAACAGCTTGGTTCGATGACCGCTTCCCACCGATTCGATCTCCATGTGGCGAATCATCCAGCGGTCATCCATTTTTTTGACTCGTTGTACCCACATCCGGCGCACGGATTCACCCTGATGGTTGAGCTGTTCGGTCTGCATGATGCACTTCAACTGTTTGTCAACCCAAATACGCAGCGCGGAACAACCGGGAATACTCCGCGGTGGTGCGGCCAACAGAATGTGGCATGCGCGCCCAATGCGACAATCGCCCTCCGGTTCATTATCGAAACGGACATCCTTCCACCACAGAAAATCAAGGGTAAGATCCATCCACGTCATATCACTGCCCCGCACACGCCCGGCCATGGAAACAGATATGGGCGACTTCTTGTCGAGACCCTTGAACACCTTTATATCAGCGTCGGCATTTGGCGAACGGATCAGCATGGCCCGCTCAGCAACGGTTTGTTCATCCTCTTCAAACAGCAGGCACTCGGCGGCCGGTGGCGAAGCACCCCAATCGGTCATAAGTTTAAAGGGATGGCGCGCCAACTCGATGCCACGCTGTTTACGCACAATCAGCTCACCGTTCAGAGCCAGCGGCTCAAGTGGTATCATTCGCGCACATGCAGCCAACAGATTCAGCGCGTCCGGTTTTCTATCTACGGCAGAATTGTGCTTAACTTCCGATGCCATCAACTCCGGTGGGCAGATAAAGCCGATACAGAGACAAAATATCAGCGTTTTAAATTTTTTTCCTGTATTCAATTTTACCTCAGTGCACCATTCACAACGAATAAATGCGCTCGTCGGTTTTACTTATAGCAAATTACGGTTCACACCGCAAGGGTGCCGAGGGCATATTTGCGAATCGTTGCAAAAACACATTGACCCTATTTACGGCATTTGAAATTCAGAAATTGAGTCAAATGATTGTTAATAAGGAATTTGTTAATTTTATAAGCTTCACCCAATGGGTGAAGAAGTTTCTGGATTTTAAACCGCAAGGGGTTGCCGTTTTTAGGCTGACTCAATAACCTATAAAAAAAGCAATGAGATTCCGGCGTTCCCCGTGCTTCTGCGCCGTCTGCCAAACTCACATCACTTAATCGTGACGGCAGATGGTCAAATGCGGTGTTGTTGTTACAAGGCAGATTTATTATAATGGCGCTCGTTAAAACAAAAAGATCGTAGCTCGGGTTATGGATCGTTGCTACGGATTCAAGGAACAATTATGCAGAATTTATCAGCCAAGATTATCGGTGTAGGCATGTCGGTGCCTGAGAAGAGATTGACGAACTTTGACCTTGAAAAGATGGTTGACACTTCAGATGAGTGGATTTCCAAACGGGTTGGGATCAAGGAACGCAGAGTAGCCGAAGAGAATGAATACAACTCGACCTTCGCCACAGCTGCGGCAAAAGATGCCATCGAGATGGCCGGTCTTACACCCGAGGAGATTGATTTTATCATTGTCGGCACCACCACCGGCGACACCGCTTATCCCAGTGTAGCCTGCATTGTTCAGAACAATCTAGGCGCGGTGAACGCCGCCGTGGTTGATGTGGCGGCGGCCTGCACCGGTTTTATTTACGGTGCCGGAATAGCCTGGAGCATGATCAAATCAGGTTTGATGAAGAATATTCTCGTCATCGCCTCGGAGGTTAACACCGCCATGATTGACTGGCACGACCGTGACACCTGCATTCTATTCGGTGACGGAGCCGGCGCGGCTGTCTTTACCGCCACTGAGGAAACAGATACAGGAGTGCTTTCCATGGAACTCGGCGGCGACGGCAGTTGCCAGGAACTGTTGGTAATGCCAAACAGTGGGAGCCGCAAATACACAAACCCTGACGGCACCCCGATGCTACGTGCCATTCAGATGACCGGCAATGAGGTTTTCAAGAATGCGGTGCGCCGCATGAACGAAGCTGCCCTGGCGGTTCTGAAAAAGGCCAGACTGTCCAATGAAGATGTGAATCTGCTGATAGCACATCAGGCCAATATACGGATTATTGATGCCGTTGCTAAAAGGCTCAAGTTACCCGCTGAAAAGGTTTACATCAACATTCAAAAGTATGGCAATACCTCCGCTGCCACAATACCTATCGCGCTGTGTGAAGCAGTTCAGGAGGGACGTGTAAAAAGCGGCGATCTGCTGGTTATCGACGCCTTCGGGGCTGGTCTGACCTGGGGTGCCATGGCTATTCGATGGGCGTGAGCACTGCCAGCTGGCAGTGCGGTTGATCAGTTGATTATTTTATCGAAACCACAAAGAACTTTGAAAAAGCGGAACTTTTCAAACCAGCCCGCGCCTGGTCATCTCTTCGGCAATCTGCACCGCATTCTGGGCGGCGCCTTTGCGGATGTTGTCGCCACAGCACCAGAGTGCCAGTCCGTTCTCGACACTGGGATCAATCCTGATACGACCGACACCAACTTCATTGCGCCCGCCGAAGTCAATCGGCATCGGATATTGAGCCTGAGATAGATCGTCACGCACCTCCACCCCTGCGGCAGCGTCAAGTATTTCGCGTGCCTGCTCTGGTGAGAGCGGTTCATCGAATGATGCGTGCACCGCAACTGAATGAGCATAAAAGACGGGCACACGCGCACAGGTGCAGGCAATCTGCAACTCCGGAGTTCCCAGAATCTTACGTGACTCAAAGGTCATCTTCGCCTCTTCACTGGTGAAACCCGGCATTTCCGGCTTGGCACTGCCGATTTGCGGCAGCACATTGAATGCGATCGGATAGGGATACGCCGATGCCGTTGGTTCCCTGCCGACTGCATAATCGCGCACCTGAGCCTCTAGCTCATCGATGGCCGCACGTCCGCTGCCACTGACCGACTGGAAAGTGACCGCTGTCATATGGCGTAATCGGGCAACTTTGTGCAGAGGAGCTACTCCCATCAGGGTAATAATTGTGCTGCAATTTGGATTTGCCACAAAGCCCTGATGCTGTTCAAGCGCGTCGCCATTGATCTCAGGTATAACCAGCGGAACACGCTCATCCATTCTGAAGTCGTCTCCGTTATCAATAACCACGCAGCCGCGTTTAACGGCCTCCCAACCAAGCTGCGCAGATGCGCCCTTAGCACCCTCTGTACCTGCAAAAAGCACAAAGTCCAAACCATCAAAGGCAGTCGGTTCTGCCACCTTGACATGAAAAGTTTCGCCAGCGATCTTTTCATCGCGTTCACGGGTGGCCAGCACCCGAATCTCTTCTGCCGGAAATTTACGTTCCCTTAAAATTTTTATTATTTCGGTTCCGACCGCGCCAATTCCGACCAGACCAACTTTATATTGTTTCATTGCTTCAACCTTTTCATTTGTGAAAAATCGCCTAGACTATAGCGAAGAGCTTCAAAAAACGCAACCGGAATCAATTTGTAATTCGTAACTGTCGCCGTCATCGTCCATTAAACGTTCGGCCTCAAATATTTCCGAATCCACAATTGAAGGTGGTTGCGCGACCGATCGTTACCGTATATTCGGATCAGAATTTTACGACTTTGCGTTGTTAATCAGCTGTCCGTGGCTGATTTCCAGCACCCGGTCACACAGAGCGGCGCTCTCCAGCGAGTGTGTCACCATAATCAGCGCGGAGCTGGTGGTACGGGAGAGTTCGAACAGAAGCTCCATAACCTGCGCGCCGGTTGTATCATCAAGATTGCCGGTCGGTTCGTCAGCCAGAATCAGTCGCGGGCTATTCATCAAGGCACGCGCCAGTGCGACGCGCTGCTGTTCGCCGCCGCTCAGTTCCATCGGCATATGGGAGGCGCGGTCCGACAGACCGACTCTCTCCAGCAGCTTCAGAGCGTGTTCGCGCATTGTCGCACGGGAGATTCCGAGTACACCGGTCATTGCAGGCAACATCACATTCTCGGCGACATCCATTTCCGGCAGCAGATGATACGATTGAAAGACGAAACCGATTTTGCCTGCTCGCAGTGCCGTGCGTTTACGCCGTGACAGGCGGTAGACATCCTGTCCATCAATGTGAACGGTACCGGCATCCGGCAAGTCGAGTCCGCCGAGCACATGCAACAGCGTACTCTTGCCGGCTCCACTGCGACCGACAATCGCCACTCTTTCGCCACCGTTAATTTCAAGCGAGGCTCCTCGCAGAACCTCGATCGTTTTATGCGGCAGTTTATACTTTTTATACAACTTCGTTGCTTTCAGCATAATTACACTCGGATTTAGGTAAATCTCGCCCTTTCAAAATCTTTTATTTCACACGGCACTTCACTCTTTACGCAGTGCCGCCACCGGGTCTTTGCGTGATGCGCGCCAGGCTGGCAGGAAACTTGCAAAGGTGCAGAAAAGAATCACGCTCCAGGAGACATCAAAAACCTCGGCGGGAACGATGCGCCAGGGGATTCTGGACAATCCGTAAACATCCTTGGGAAAGACTTCTACCCCCATCACAGCCAACAGATCGACCAATGCCTGCAGATTGTGCAGTACAAGCAGAGCGGTGACGATACCCAGAACGGTGCCGGCCAAACATTGAATCCAGCCATGAATGACAAACGCACCCATAACCTGGCGCGAAGAGAATCCCAGTGCTTTCAGCAAACCGATTTCATCGGTTTTCTGAACTGTCAGAACAATTAAAGTATTGGTTACGCAGAAGATTGCCACAACGGTGATGAACATCAGCAGAATCACCATCATATTTTTCTCAACGGCAAGCGCATTGAAAAGCTGACGGTCGATCTCCTGCCAGGTACGCACCATATAGCCTGGCAGCAGACAATCAACCTTAGCCACAAGCTGATTGAAGCGTTCATGGTTGGCCGGTTCGACGGTTTTAAGATGAATTGAGTAAACGCCGCTCTCCATGCCCATCAGATCGCGTGCGACCGCGAGCGAAGTGAGCACAAAGCCAGAATCGAAATCGCGCTGACCGGAATCATAAATGCCGGCGAGTATAAGCCGTTCGGGAAAATAGAGCTCATCCTCTGAAACCAGATTCATTGGTGAATAGACTAAAAGCTCATCGCCGACAGATATACCCAATTCAGCAGCCAGATCGACACCAATCACCACATTATCGCCGCGCAGATTCAGATCACCTGCGGCCATGCGTCCCAGTTTCAGAACTTTCTGCGCATGTTCGGCATCCACTCCGATCAACATGGGAGCTACCACACGGCGGCGATTTTCCACCAGAACGCGGGTTTCAACGGAGGGTGAAGCGGCCAGCACACCTTCGATCTGCTCGACTCTGCGACAGATACTTTCCTCATCCTGAATAACCGCTCCACCGATCGCACGAATTGTGATATGCGGCTTGAAATCCAGAATCTTTTCCTGCCACATATCACCGAAACCGGTCATGACAGACCGGACGATGATAATGATTGCAACTCCCAGAACAACTCCAATGACCGAAATCAAGGTTACCACGCTGGTGACTGTTCGTTTCGGTTTAAGATATTTAAAGGCAAGAAAGAGTGAAAAAGGCATCCTGTCCCCACAAAGAACGGCGGAGAAATCCCCGCCGTTTATCTTTATTTAAAACTCCCGGCAATTAACCCTTGGCAACTTTTTATAGCTAATCGATTCGGTTGGCATCATGGCTCAAAGCGTGTATTTCAAAGTCATATTTCTGCGCCATGCTCTATGCCGCTCGTGCAAAGCACGAACTCACAGGTCACCGGTGTCCACTTTGATATCCTCATCATCGGTAGAAGTGGCGATAATCTCCTCTTCCACTTCGACTGCCCGGGCACTGGTTGTCGGCAGATAGCGGTAATAAACCATCAGCTGCAGAGCTGCCAGACAGGTATCCATTACAGGTCGGTCGCTGTGGCGGTCAACATTCTCCCACCAGCCGATTTCATAGCTTTTGCCCTTGTAGGTATAAGCACCTTTCTGAACCTTCTGAGCTTTCAGATAAACCGGTTTCATCTCTTTGTTCCAGTTTTCCCAGCGCTTGCCGCCACTGTGGAACTTAGCTTGGGTAGCATAGTAAAAATAGTATTGAGGACTGCCGCCGGGCACCTTGTTTTCGCCGGCAAACTCGCCGATTTCCCATCCATCCATCAAATCCTGAGATTTCGAAACCATTGAGTCATTGCCTGCTCCCAGCAGCTGCATACACAGGGTGCCGACTGAGGTCAGGCCACCTCTGGCAGGCGAGGTGTAGCCGAAACCGCCGTTGGGATGACCGTTTTTCTTGAACCCTTTAACGGCCAGTTTGATCGCTTGATCCAGCCCAGGAACCTTCAGGTTAGCGAGTTTACCCGCTTTCAGTGCCTGAGCGCACCATCCCATATAGGAGGTATCATCGCGGTAGGCACCGGTTTTTTCGTCGATACCCTTGAAAAGATTATAGGTCCAGCCACCGGTCGGGTGCTGACCTTTGATTATCTGAATTAGAGACTCTTCGGCGACCGCCTTGACATTAGGATTAAGGGTCATACCATAGGCTTCGCAGAGGGCATAGGTAGCGATGGGGTGGTCATAGTTACCCGGCAGACGTTTTTTGGGCTGCTGGACTCTGATAAGATACTCCAGTGCCTTTTGAATTGTTTCGCCGAACTCTTCGGAATCGCCTGGTTTCTCTCCATGCGCCAGGAAAGTGAGGATACTAAGTCCGGTCATTGCCACCTTGTGTTTATTCCAGCTACCGTCCTTATTCTGTTTATGCTTGAGCCAGCGCAGAGCGCGCATAACCGACTCTTCGGTATGTTTGTCGCCACCGAAGCGCCCGAGCATACTGCCGCGGGTGCCGGTGTTACGGGTGGAGCCGTAAATATTCTTGAGGATCACGGGACTTTTAACCGTCATAACCGCATCAAACTCCTGAGGCTGGGGGCTCATCGGCGTATCTTCCACGGTTTCGACATTGACATCGGGGGAGTCAACCTGAATGTCGATCTCCATCTGTTCCATCTCTTCCGGCGGTTCTTCAAACTCTTCGACCTCTTCGAGATCCTGCATCTCCTCGGCTTCCATTATCTGGGTTTCAATGATTCGATCTTTAGTGATGTCGCCGCTGGATAAGATCGCCAGCAGGGCAATTGCCAATCCCGGCAGCAGAATGGCGGAAATCGGAGCAGAGAGGCGCTGAATTTCTATCATCGACTCTTTATAGGCCCTGGAACTGCGCGGTTGTTTCAGCCCGTAGACAAGCTTTTTCAATCGGTGCAGATAATTTTCATTCTTATACATCTCGGCAATTTCATCGAGATGGGAATCAATTTCATTTAAATCCATAATTGTTCGCCCTCTTATTTACATGCTGAAAATGGACAGATTTTCCATTCCATGCTTGCTGCAGATATCCAACGCCTGTATCAGCAGGCCATGCGGCGAATCGGCTGTGCACTTGATGACAATCATCGCTGTTTTGCTGATTTTGGAATAACGCTCTATTCTGCGATCCAAATCCGCCAGCGTCACAGGACGTCCGTTAAAGATGAAACCCTGCGGCGCGACGATTATATTGAGGAGATCCGGTTGCTTATCCGGTTTTGCATTTTTATCAGGTGCCGGACGAGCGGCTGAAAGTTGCGAAAGAATATCCTCCTGCTTGATTGTGACCACAAAGAAGATCAGCAGTTGAAAGACCACATCGATCATCGGCGTCATATCCAGCTTAGGAGATTCACCCCTCTTCTTTTTTCCTGCATAAGCCATAACGATCTCCTGAAATTTCTATTTACCCTTGGGCTCTTGAATGGCCACAAACGACAGTTTCCAGATGCCCGATGCGGTACAGATATCCATGACATCTTTAATCAGTTCATGCGAGGCGCGCTTATCGGCACGTATCAGCACAGGAAAAGTCGGGCCCAGTCGGTTGACGCGTTGTTTAAGAATCGAATGCAGCATTGATTTTGTCAGGGTTGCATTGTGAATTGAAATACGTCCACGTTTACCGACTTCGATCTCCAGCAGTGTTGGCGGCATATTGTCCTGTGTCAGGGTAACTCCATGCTTACCGTCCTCGAGAATAATGTCTTCGTTGCGATCCTGCGTCATCTTCAGCGTGACGACAAAAAATATTATCAGCTGGAACACCACGTCGATCATGGGTGTCATGTCCATTTCGCACTGTTCGGTTGAACTGTGTTTCTTGTGCATGTCCGGGTTCCTTTGTCCGCCTTGAGGCGGTTAATTTTTTCAAATGGCTTTCACAGACCGCCTGGATGCGAATGGCAAAGGCGGCGGCAGGCCGCATGCCTTTGCACCGTTCAGCACCTGCGGCCCTGCCGTACGGCAAAGCCGTCAACCGATTAATCGTTTACTACTTCCACGTTGCGCAAATCTTTGATCAGTTCCATTGTCATGGCCTGCATACGCAGCACAAGACGGTTGGCCGTATTACGGATACTGTAATAAAAGGTGATGGAGGGAATCGCGATGGCCAATCCGGTGGCGGTTGTCCAAAGAGCCTGGGAGATATTCAGAGCCAGAGCACTGATGTCAGGAGCACCGGTCGCCAGGGTTTCAAAACTGAGAATCATACCCTGCACCGTTCCCAGCAGACCGAGCATCGGGGAGAGGTTGGAGCAGACCGAAATCCAGGTCAGACGCTGCATAAGACGCTCGGCTTCGAGTTCCGCAGCCGCTCCGATCGACTCCTGGATGATGTCAAATCCCTCTTCCACATGCGAAAAGCCGGCGGTGAGTATATTAGCCAAGGGTCCCGGTTCGGATTCGCACGCCTGCAAAGCCTTCATCACATCACCCTCGGACATTCCGTCTTTTACGCGTTTAATCAGGGTCTCCGGCATAACCTTCTGCGGGCGGATCAGCACTGAACAGTCAACAATGAAATAGACCGCTGCGGCACCACATCCAAAAAGTGCGCTCCACAGCACCACGCCGAGCCATCCAGAGCCGAGAATAACCGCGATCAGACCGGTTTTAGTCGGTGCATCCTCTTTAGCACCGGCATCAGCGACAAGTGTTCCGCTATCCGGAGCCACTGCCGCGTCATCCTGTGCAAGTATCGGTGCGCTTGCAAGTATTAACCCTGAGAATACCACTGCTGACAGAATCAGTCTTTTCATTATTAACCTCTTTTTTTACTCTTATCTTGTTAATCGTTAGTGCTCCACTAACAAATTGACACTGCCGATTCCTTACCTGGAGTCGGCATTCTTAAATCTACGCCGGTTATTTGCGTGCCCACTCTGATGAACTGTGTTCGCTCTTCAAGGTGGAGCGCATCGTATCGGCGCGTGAAGATTGTCCTAGTTTCTCAAAGCACTGGGCTGCTTTATACAATGCTTCCGGCTGTGCCTCTTTGACACCCCGGTAGAGTGTAACCACCCGCAGATAGCCGTCACGCAGTGCCTTGCTGTTGTTTTCATTGGTGTTACCGGATTTAAGAATCAGATCGCCGCGTGCGATTAGTGCGAAGGCCGAGGTGGCACGGTCACCCTCTTTAACCGCTTTGGTCAGCAGATTCTCCAGCTTAACCACGCGGTCACCCATCAACAGTGCCCGCCAGTAGGCTGGTGCTATATCACCGATGTAGGCCGATTCAGGTGAACCGGAAATGATTTTTTCGCAGACATCGATCGCCTCCTTGGCCCTGCCTTCAGCCAGATAGGCGTCGGCCAGCAGTCGGGTAGCGGTTTCATCCCAGTTAAGTTTGAAATAGCCGCTGATAATTTTCTGAAGAATCGGGATCGCCTGTCCAGCCTGGCCGTCTCGGACAAGCTCTTCAGCTCTGGTCAATTCAGTCGGTTTGGGAATTAGCAGAGACTGGATTTTTTCTGGCCCGATACTCAGCTCCACATTGCCGCCCCTGACCTTGATTTTATAGGCTTTATCACGCAGGCTCCATTGGATCGTGCCTTTTAATTTGCGTCCGCCCTCGATCAGTATAATCGTGCCGTCAACCTGCGCGCAGACAATACCGGCACTCATAAGAACTGTAACCATCAAAAATATCCGGATAATTTTGCTCATATTCATTCCTTAATTTTTTGCGGGAGCCATTGTAGCATCAGAATCTGATAATTACAGCTCAATTTTAGCCTGGTTGATCCAGGTTTCAATTCTGGTACGATAACGGCCCTCGGGGAAGATTTTCAGATAGTTCTGGCCATCTTCCACAACCTGTTCAAATTGTTTGTGCTCAAGTAGAAGCGGTATAAAGGTAAAGTAAGCTTTTTCCAGCAGGGGCGCAAGATCGGCATCACCGGGATCAAAGCGGTCGATGATTGTCATATACGCCACAATAGCTTTGCCGCGCGTTTCAGCCATCTGCTCGTCCAGCTTGAGATTACGTTCAGCCTCCATTTTACGCACCATCAGATCGCCCGTGGACAGTTCGATCTCCGCGATTTTCTTCTTGTTGGTTTCAGCTCCCTCACGCGCGTACCACGCCTTGACAAACTTGAGCGCATCCACCGCCTGATTGAACAGATCGCGGCGTCGGTCATTATCCGCTTCGGTTTTACCCTCCTCGCTAGCGGCTTCGACCAGTAGCAGATTGGCCTCAACAACCATCAATGTTGAAGATAGTTTGGGATCTTGGATAAAATCGGCAAGTATCTTGCGTGCATTGGCAAATTTCTTCTGCCCCATGAGTGCCTTGGTCTTGCCGAGCATGGCGTTCGCCTTTGTCGCAACCTGATCATCTTTGACACTGTCGAGTACTTTGTTAAAGGCCTGTAACGCCAGCGGGTATTCATCTGCCTCGAGCAGAGCCTGACCCGCGGCGTTATACTCCTTCGGAGAGTAGCGTCCATCCACAGAGAACATCTCGCGATACTTGGCGATACCTTCACCGCGCAGCCCCATCTCCATCAGATACTTGGCAAGTTGTGGCACCGAGTTTTTAGCCTCTTCCGAGTGTGGATAGCGTGCGGCAAGCGTTTCAAAGGCCTGCTGCGACTTACCGGTAAACTCTGTCTTATCCTTTTCAGCATCGGCCGTTCCGGCCAGCACAGTATATATAGTGGCAATTTGCATCTGGGCGCGGGCCGAATATTTACTTTCGGGATACTCTTTGAGATAGCCCTCAAAGGCTTGAATCGCCAGTTTTCGGAAGGTATCAAGTTTATCTTTGGGGAACTGCATCTGAACCAAAGCAACTCCTTTAGTGAATGCCGCCATTTCGCGCATATTCTCATTGCGCTCTTTTTCCTCGGCGTTCTGATAGTATTTACCGGCATCATCACCGGAAAGCAGCTGGACAACATTGCCGAAACCAACTGCTGCCTGTGTCAGATAGAGTGCGCTCTTTTTAAGTACAGCCTCGGCATTTTCATTGGTTGACGCCTGTTTCATCAGCTTATTTCCGAGCTCACGCTGAGCCTCGGCCAGACGAAACATGGCTACCGGCAAATTGTGTCCGGGCTGTTTTCGCTTGTGCAGCTCGCTGATCAGGAATTCGATCGACCCGATCTCATTGGTATCGTTACCTTGAGCCTTGTAAACCTGGGTAATGCGGTTGAGTGCATCAACATAATAGGTTGATTTCGGATACTCATTCCTGATCCGCTGATAGTAGTGCAGAGCTCCTTCGAAATTCTCGTTTTTGAACTCACGTTCACCGAAACTCATAATCAGCTGGCTGGCTGCATAGTGTTCGGGATAATCACGGAAGAACATCGCATATACCTGACGTTTCTTGTCGTCACGCTTTAACTCTCCGTAAAGTTCGCCAATCTGCCTGAGTTTTTCTCCGGCCAGGCGCATCATTTTGTCATTCTCGCAGAACCGCTCTGAGATGTGACCCACCACGGTATCCGCCATCATCTGATCGTCAGCACTCTTGTTCGCGCCGTCGATATAGCAAACCGCCAAATTGTGCAGCGCATTAACTGATTCACGTGTTTCCGGAAACTGATTGAGCACCACGAGATAGCGGTCGATTGCCTTTTTATACTGGTTCTGGCTGAACAGCAGGTTGGCACCGGCAAACTGCATCTCACGTACTTTGCGCATCTGTTCCTCGGTGACGGGCGTACGCAAGGCGACATCATAGCGATCCTTGATTATAGCGCGTATCTCTTCAGAACGCTCACCGGCCGCTGCCGCCCACTGACTCTCCGGAAAGCGGATGAAAACATTGATAAAGTGGTTGAAGGCACCGTTGCCTGCCCGCTGTTTGGTTTTAGGGTCACGCTCTCCCAAAAAAAGTGATTTGATACGCTCTTCATCCGGCTGTGCTTTCTTGATTTCGGCTTTGGCCTCCTCAAGCAAAAGTTCAGCCAAAAGATACCGGCACTGCGGCATGGGGCTCATACGTAGCCAGCCACGTGAACCGTCAGGGTCTTCATCCGTCAAAGAGTCATGAATGATTTTCAGCTGGGGCATATAATTTTCCACCAGCTCCTGAGCTCCCGAAATATCATTGCGTATCATGGTGAGATGCGCTTTCATGACAATGGCCTTGCCGAACCAGACATCCTGCTTCCAGAGCAGATCATCCACCAGTTTCTCCGCTTCCGCCAGCATCTGAGACTTCTCCTTGCCGTTTTTGATGCCGGGCGCCAGTTTGAGCATCAACTCAGCCATTTCAGCCTGAACATTGCGTTGACGCCCCTCTTCAAGTTCGACATTATCTATCAGACGGCGGTAGGCTTCCAAAGCCTCACGCTGCTTGCCCAGATAAAGTAGCATCTGCGCATATTTGTAGGCCGAATCACGATAAAAACTTTTAAGAGCCGGGGTTGGCTTTTTTATCTTGCTGAAAAATTCAAGATAGAGTTTGTCTGCCTCGGCATATTTCTGAAAAGCGTATAAAGCATCCGCCTTGGCCAGCTTCAACGCCCAATACTCCGCCCCGTTCTTATCAGGCATGGCGTCTATTATCTTCTGAACATCATCAAACTTGCCCTGCCAGAGCAACCCCTGCAGCTCCTGAACCTTGAACTGCGCCGCAGCCTCAGGAAAACGGCGTTTGGCCTCATCAATCACCTGTTCGGCAATGTCCGGCATCCGCATCTGCTGAAGCATCCGGATATAGGTGAGCTCCGTTTTCAACTCAGGATTCATCCCTTCCTCCTGAGCCATAACAACAGGAAGGAGTGTCAGCAGAATTCCCGCCACCACACACAAAGGCGGCAACCTTAAAAATCTGGTATCGTTCATGTTCGACTTTATACTCTAAGCGGCGGATTTGGTCAATTTCAAATCGGCTTTTGTTGAAAAAAAGTGCGTACAGCAGTATTCAGAGCTGCATATCTTCCTGACATTACAGTACCCAGGCGGCACATAATCCGGCGCAGGGGCTGCTTGTCGATAACGGCAGGCCACAATGATCAGATTGGTGATCGCGCATGCGTGGAGCTCCGCTCACTGTGGTCGGCATACCGGCATCTCAGGAAAAAGCACGTGAGCTAGTATTACCGATTCCGATGGAGTGACCGGGTGCGTGAAGCGCAAGTGATTTATTCTCTCAGCATCGCATTTTTTGCGATGTTTTGCATAATTTTACGTAGATATAGATGTCGTTTTGCACAAAACCCAAAAAAAAGCCCCCGTCGGTTAAAATTCTGGTTGCAGTCGCACTCTTTTTAATATATTTTTAACCATGTTGTTAAATCTATTTACAGGAATTAATTTAGAGGTATTGTCATGGGTAAAGCGTTAAGAGTACTGGTCATCATTATACTGATACTGTGTGTCGTCTCTTTGATATTTGCAAATATGCTTTTCGCGAAGCGTGAGCTTCTCACAAAGCGCAACCAGATTCTTGAGGAGACTGTCATTAAGGTGGCCAAAACCATTGAGGCGGAAGATGCTGAGTCGAAAGCGGCGATACCGTTGGAGAAAGACATCGACCCCGTTGAAGACCGTAAACTTGTCAGCCCTCAGAAGCAGAATATGCTGGACAACTACACTGTGGAGCTTGAAACACCCAATCTGCCGACCTTCGACTTGGGCTCCGACAAGCTACGCCGTCAACTGCGCAGTCTCTACGTCATTGATCCGGCAACCGGAGAACCGGTTCTTGATTCTCTGACGCAGCGTCCGGCGACATCCGGCAAGGGTTCAATGCAGGAGCTACTTGATTCCGTCTTTGAACGCGCCAAGGTTCAACAGGCCAAATTGAACCTGACACGCGACGAACTTAAAAAGATGCGCGAGAAACTGAGCGGTTCAGTGGATGAGATCAACTCGCTCAAGACTGCCGGACGCGAAACAAAGGTTGAACTAACCGAAAATAAAGAGCAGATCGCCTCACTTGAAAATGAGAAGTCGCAACTTGAAGACCGTGTCGCCAAACTGACCGCCGAGAAGCGCGAGCTGAACGCCGAACTGGCCGATACCCAGAACGAACTCGAAACCATAACCGACCAGAAACTGGTGCTGGAAGAGGATTTAACCAAGGCTAAAGAGCTGATCGAAGCACTCAAAGAGAAAATCAGCGGACGCAGCAAACAGCCTGCCAGCGGCAGCGGTGGTGGTGGCGGCGGCGGCAGCGATGTTGCGATCACCGCTCTCAGCGCGGGCGACAAAGCTACAATTATCGAGGCCAACGACGATCTTAAATTCGCCGTATTGGAATTTTCCGACGCGGCTATGACCGAGATGCTCGGTCCCGAGCGCAACAATATGTTGCCTCAGCTCGAAATGAATGTACGCCGTCCGGGTCATCAAAGTGCCGCCGGCGAATTTATAACGCGTGTCAAGCTGCGTCAGGTAGTTAGTGGCAGAAATCTGGTGGTCGCGGATATTCTGAGCGACTGGCAGCAGACAACTGTGGAAAAAGGCGATGTCGTATTCTTTTAAAATGCTGGTGCTGGCCGCAGTGCTGTTGACAATGCTCGTGGTGGCCGGTTGCATGCAGGACAGTCCGCATGACACCGATATGCCATGGGCCGGGCCGGCCTCCTGGGAGGGGACAATGCCTCTGCCGAGCAGCATACGCAATCAATACGAGTAGATTCAGTCAACACGAAGCGCCGTCAGCAACGGCGCTTTTTTTATGAAAGGAAAGTGATGATGGACAAGAGCTTTTTCATGGGTATTGATGTTGGGGGATCACACATAACGCTGGCATTGGTTAATGCAACCAGCTTCGAAATGCTCGCTGAAAGCGTGATCCGGCGTGATCTAAACACCAACGCCGCACCCTGCGAAGTTCTCGGCGTCTTCGAATCGGCGATCGCGGCGTGCGCCGCCACAGTTGACGCCGATTCTGCTCAAGGGGTTGGACTAGCCATACCCGGTCCCTTTGACTACGCCTCCGGCATCTGCCGCATCACACCGGCGCAACAGAAATATGAGCAGATGTTCGGCGTTGATTTTCACACATCCCTGAGCAATGTTTTGGGTGCTGACAAACCGGTACTTTTCAACAACGATGCCGCCTCTTTCGCAATGGGTGAATATTTCCACGGCGGAGCGCACGGTTTCAAACGCGCAATTGTAATTACACTGGGCACCGGTTTCGGAGCCGCTTTCATCGACGAGGGCCGACCGCAGACCGGAGGTGAAGGTGTTACCGACGGCGGTGAACTCTGGAACCTGCCATGGAAAGGTGGCATAGCCGATGATTATTTCACAACACGCGGAATTGTTGGCGAATGGGAAAAGATCAGCGGCACAAAGGTCAGCGGCGCCCGTGAGGTTGCTGTTCAGGCTGCTGAGGGCAATCAACAGGCCCGGGAGCTTTTCAACAACTTCGGCTCTGAACTCGCCCGTTTTCTGGCACCCTGGCTAAGCTCCTTTAACGCCGAAGCTCTCGTCATCGGGGGTAATATCGCACTCAGCCGGGATTTATTCATACCGGCGCTGGATGCAACCCTGAAAACCCTGGTTGAACACGAAGTTGCACTGCGCGAGTGCCTGCTGGGAGAGCAGGCACCGATTTACGGTGCCGCGTTGGCACTGACCATGCGGGAGACTAATGCGACATGCGCCACCAGGCCGTCAGAGCAGGGTTTGGATATAGATTCCATTCTGAGGAGGAGCGCACAGAGCAATGCGGTTGTTATCGACGCGCCTTCATCTACTGATTGGACTGCGCTGACTCTGCGACTCGACAGGGAATTTCGTGTGGCGGGCATCAAACCGGTATGGTTCAGCGTTAGCGCTGCCTGCAACTCCGTCGGCAGAATCGATCCCGAGCAGATCACAAACATACGACCTGACCGCTCTGCCCGACTCAATATACTCTACGGTACAGGCGCATCACAGGCAAACTGGAACGACGCCGTGATCCTGTAAAATCAACATCTTTTAATCTCGGTAAAGCATTGCTTTTTCGCGTGCACGCACGAATTCCGTCCGCTCCCGCCGCCACCGTGTCGCGATGCGCCCTGCGCTCACATTGTTTTTCAGATCACGGCGAGTTGTTGATCCGCCGTAGAGTTTATCGAACCAGCGCTGCCGTACACCCTTAGCCTGCCACACTCTGAAATCACCGTAACGTCCGGCCAACTCCCGGATGATATGCAGTGAACACTCAACCGGATGAAATGCGGCAGGCTTATGCACAACCAAACGCACGCCGTTCAGTTCGCGTCCCTGCCAGCGACCCGAAGCGGCAAGATAACGATGTGGATGGAAATGAACGCCGCTGATCTTTCGGCGGTTGAGAATCTCAGAGAAGGCCTCACCCTCCAGCCAGGGTGCGCCGAACAGACGAAAGGCCATATTGGTTCCTCTGCCGCAATCGATGCCGGAGAGTGCCTCGCAAAAGACCAGTGCCGCATAGGAAAATGTGCTCTCAATGCTGCTGAGAGCCGGTGAGGGTGCCATGAAACCGCCGGTATCTGTCGGGAAACAGAGCGAATCCGTACGCCGCCATCCGCTCATAGGGACAACGCTCGGTTGCAAGGTAATGCCTTTTATCGCGCAGAACCACCGTACTGTCTCACCGGGTGTCATACCGTAAACCATCGGTAAAGGGCAGGGTGCCACAAAACTCTCAAAACCGGGTTCGGTCAAAGGGCCATCGACTGTCATAGGCAGCGGTATCGGACGGTCGGTCACAATCAGATTGACATCGGCCTCTCGGCAGGCAGCACACATGTTGAGCAGAGTGGCCAGATAGGTGTAGCAGCGCACACCTATATCCTGCAGATCACAAATTACCGTGTCTATGCCGGCGAGCATCTCAGCCGACGGTGAACGCATCTCTCCATAAAGTGAATAAACCGGAATACCCCACTCGGGATGAGTTGAGCTGAAAGTTTTTTCACCGGCGGCAGCCTGACCTGTGAATCCATGCTCAGGGCCGAAGAGCGCACACAGCGCCGGACCAACCGCCCGTTGCAACGCCTGCGCCGAAGTGGCACCACCTCTGACCAGAGCCGCCTGATGCGAGAGAAGTGCCACACGGTGCTTTTTAAGTGCCTCCACATGCTCCTGTAGCAGAACATCCATGCCGCAGATCATTTGAGGGACTCCTCATCCTTATGCAGACGATAGAACAGCACTGCCAGACTGGCCGCCAGGTCTTCGCGTTTGACAACCACATGTCCGGGCACATCCAAGCGCACCGAAGTAAAATTCCAGACACCACGCACCCCTCCCTCGATCAAAGCATCTGTAATCTTCTGCGCGCACTCATCCGGAACAGTCAGGATGCCGAGCGAGACCCCGAGCTCTCTGACTCTGCCGGTTATCTCTTCCGCCGGATAAACCGGGACACCGGTAATCCGCTGATTGTGATACGCATTAATATCGAAGGCGGCTTCGATCTTAAAGCCCTGCTCACGGAAGCCGGGGTATCCCAGCAGCGCCAAACCCAGTCGTCCCGCACCAACCAGAACCGCTTTGGTCTGGGTCTGCCATCCGCCGAAACGCTCAATCGCTGCAATCAGATTTTCCAGAGGGAACCCAAGTCGCGGTCTGCCGACCGCGCCGGTTTTGGCAAAATCCTTGCGCACTACAATTGGATCAAAGGCCAGCCTTCTGGCCACTACCGCGCCGGAGGCGAACTTAGCGCCCTCTGCTTTCATTTCCCGCAAAATTCTAAGATAAAGAGGAAACCGCTTAATACTGCGGCTGCCGGCCCCTTCTCTGGTTGAACCACTCATCTGCATAAACCTCACTTCGCTTTCGCTCAGGATAACATAACAGCTGTTCAAATCGCAATGCTCTCTTGGCATGAGATTTTCTGAGAGCGCATCTGCCACTTATTGCAAATGCGTAAAGCAGCGCCATGGTCAAAATGCCTTCTCCCAAGGTACCGGACATCGGCGGCAGTTTTAACAGGTTCAGACCGGCAAAGCCGGAATCAGTGGGCGTATTTGGAATTATGGTGACCAAGTAAAGCGGAGCTTGGCAAAATATGATCAATTGGCTCTCGCAAAATATTTTCTTTTTTTTTGTAAGCAGAGTTGACAACCCGGCATAATGCTGCTTATAATTTAAAGCATTGGGAATTGTTTATCTGGATAAAACAGACCGAGCTTGGATGTTGAACATGTTTAGCCGATCGCAACCTGACAAATAAACCCCATACAAAGATAATCCATTAAGGGTTAAATGCCAACAGGGGCAACACCGGTCCGCATTCGTGTCATCATGCAGCACTCGGGATTTGAGGATGACACAAAGCAGGAATAACAAATGGATATCTATGTCGGTAACTTGCCTTATCAGGCTGCAGACGAAGACTTGAATCAATTGTTCTCACAGCACGGAACTGTAAGTTCAGCCCGTGTAATCACAGACCGCTTTACTGGTGACTCCAAGGGGTTCGGTTTCGTGGATATGCCGGACAAGACCGAAGCGATGGCCGCGATTTCAGCGACAAATGATGCTGAATTCATGGGCCGCAAGCTGCGCGTCAATGAATCACAACCCAAACCCCAAGGCGAACGTCGCGGCGGCGGTGGTGGCAAGTTCAGAGGTGAACGTCGCGGTGGTGGTGATTTCAAAAGAGACCGCGGCGAGTCACGCTGGTAGGTTTAATCGGATAATTTTGATAAAAAAGGCGCGCGAGAGCGTGTCTTTTTTTCATTTAAAGCTCTAGTTTCTATAGGCAGGACAAACACAATGACAGTAGCAATAGTGGGACTAGGTCTAATCGGCGGCTCTTTTGCCCGCGATCTGCGTGAAGGAACGTCGATCACGCGACTGATCGGTGTTGAGAGCAGTGAACGCAACGCCCAGATCGCTCTGGAATTGGGCATTGTCGATGAGATATTATCCCTTGCCGAAGCAGTGCCGAGTGCGGATGTCGTTGTATTGGCGATACCGGTTGATGCAATTTACAAGTTGTTACCGGAAGTGCTCGACATGGTGCGTGACAATCAGACCGTGATTGACATGGGATCAACCAAGCTCCTGTTAACAGAGTGTGTCAGTAATCACCCCGCACGTTCGCGCTATGTAGCCGCGCACCCGATGGCTGGCACAGAATGCTCAGGCCCGCAGGCCTCGCGCAAGGATCTCTTTCGAGGCAAGACCGTTTTGCTCTGTGATCTCGAACACAGTGCCCCGGATGCTTGCAGAACCGCACTGGAACTGTTTCACCTCGCTGGACTTAAATTTGAGTTTATGGATGCAGCCCAGCATGACCGCCACGCAGCCTATGTTTCGCATGTCTCACATGTGGTCGCTTACGCACTCTCCCTGGCTGTACAGAATGAGGAAAAAGCAGGTTATGCCGTCCCCCGTCTGGCTGGCGGTGGCTTCGCATCGACCGTGCGATTGGCGATGAGCTCTCCCGAGATGTGGGTGCCGATTTTCATTCAGAATCGCGAAAACATTCTACAGGCTGTCTGTCAACTCTCCGCAACACTCGATGAGTTCAAAACAGCACTCGATAGAGGAGATAAGCGAAAAATGACGGAGATGATCAACAGGGCCAACCAGATTCGTGAGATGCTCTGAGTTCAATGATACACCACGTGATCATAGAAGAATATCACAGACTGATGGAACTCTACGGCCAGCAGGGATGGTGGCCGCTGGATGGCGAATATCATCCTGGCAGATATGACCTGCCGCGGAGCGCAAATCAGCGCTTCGAAATATGTATTGGCACCATACTTACACAGAACACAGCCTGGAAATCGGCAGAGAAAGCCCTGGCAAATCTGCGTGCAGCAGAACTCATTCAGGCGCTGAGATTGCAACAGATCGCGGACGAAACCCTGAAAGAGGCTATTCATCCTGCTGGCTATTTCAACCAGAAGTGTGTTTATCTCAAGACATTCGCTGAATTTTTTGCCGGGCAGAGTGATTCGCCTCCCACCCGCGACGAACTGCTGAAATTGCGTGGTATAGGGCCGGAGACCGCTGATTCGATGCTACTGTACGGCTGGCAACAGCCCTGGTTTGTAGTCGACACTTACACCCGCCGCCTGTTTTCCTCCGTCGGTATTATCACCATGCAGGATAATTACCAGCAGATACAGCACCGCTTTCACACAGCCCTTGAGCCGCTTTTTCAAAACGAATGCCGCATCCGGGTATACCAGGAGTATCACGCCCTTATTGTACAACATGCTAAACATCATCGCCCCTGAACCGCAGGCAGCCTGACCCAGCCCCATTGACGGATGCTGTTGTCTTCTTGAAGTGCCTGTCTGTTTTAAAACAGCGTGGCTAGAAGAAAGCTCTGCATGTTTAAAAATGAATGTATAATTTAAATTAAGATTTGTTTAACGCAACAAGTTCTTAACACGGGAGACCAACATATGTTTACCGTTCTACTGATCAATCTGCTGAGTGTTTCCCGCATTATCTGCGGTTTTCCGCAACTCTCTCAGGATGGAGAGATAATCGCCCAGGATTCCTTTTGCGCCAATATCCGCAACAATACCATCGCGCAGCGAGAGTTCGCAATGGCGGCGACCAACGGATTGGACCTGGCGATTGTCCGCGGCATCTGTTCAACGATTCACAGGGATGACGGCAGGCTAACACTTGACAAACAACTTCTAGATCAAGGCGTGGCACAGATACTTGGTGACAATCCGGCAGCGCAGATCATTCTGCATGCTGGGGGTCTGCATCCACCTCACTCCTGGCACACCTATTATCAGCACCGCACGCGACTTAGACAAACGGATGGCTCTCTGCATGTTATGCCTGACCCGAATTCCCCAGAATATATCACCGCTGCCGTTGATTATCTACGCGATCTGGTTACGCATATTGAAAAGCAGCAATACGCGGAATCGATCGCCGGTTATCAGATAGCTGTTTTCGAGGGCGGAGAATTTATGCTCCCGGCTGGATATTATGGCTTTTCAGATGCAACTGAGGCAGCATTCCGCAGATGGATTGAGCAACGCTACGGCAACGATGTCGGAGTGCTGCGCCGGGCTTGGAATGATTTGCAGCTTGAATCATTTGATCAGATCACCGTACCCTCAGCGCAGGAGCTGACATTCGCCGACCTCGGTCCTTTTCGCAACCCGCATCTCAGAGGGCGGGCACTTGATTTCACTGAGTTCCGGCAGAATGCCAACGCCGAGTTGTTGCTGACTCTGGCTCAGACTATCAAAGAAAGCTCCTGCAAGAATCCGCTGACAGGAGCTTTTTACGGCTATCTCCTAGAGTGCAATCAGGTCTTTTACAAGGGCCATCATGCGTTACGCAAGGTTCTGGATTCGCCCTCACTGGATTTTCTGGCAGCCCCTTATTCCTACGTTTACCGGACACCGGTCTGGCTCGGGCGACCGCATCTGGATATCGGTGCCGGATCATTCCACGGCGCAGTGGATTCGATATTGCTCAACAATAAACTTTTCTTTACCGAGGATGACAGTCGCACTTATCTCACTACCGACAGCAATCTCTCAAATTTTTCCGACATTCAGGGCACAATCGCCAATCTGCGCCGCAACCATCTAGCTAATCTCACACGCGGCAGCGGTTTATGGCGCCTTGATCTGTATGGCAGCGGGTGGTATGACTCAACGCAGCTTATGCAGGAACTGGGTAAGCAGAAAAAGATCAGCGATGCCTTGGCGCGCGCCCCGGAATATCAGCAGGTTTATCAGCCGGATGTCGCCGTGATAATCGATGAGCGAAGTGCCCGTTATGTTGCCACACGCTCAATTGATAATGCCGGAGCGCGATTGACGATCGACATGTTTCTCCGAGATAATCTGCACCGCGCCGGTGTCAGTTTTGGTATTTACCTGCTGGATGATCTGACAGCGGGTCGGGTTCCTCCCTGTGAGGTTTATCTGTTTGCCGGAACCTATGCGATCAGTAGCGGAGCACGTAGCTGGATTCGTAATAATCTGAAAAAAGAGGATCGGACGCTTATCTGGATGTATGGTGCCGGTTTGTATGATGAGACGGGTTGGGGGGTTGACAAAATGCGCTCTCTTACGGAGTTGGATATTGTGCAAAGCTCGGAACCTGCACCTGGTGGAATGAAATCTGCTCGACGGCTGAACGTTTCAGGATGCGGCGGTCTGGCGTGGGCCCCTACCAGAATCAGCGGATTCCCCGAGTGGTATGTGCGTAACCGTCCGGAAGGAGGTGTGGTTCTCGCTCATTATATGCACGGTGCTGAAGCCCGTCCGGCGATGGTGATTGAGAACAAAGACGGGTGGAAGTCCATGTATGTCGGTGCTTCCGGCTTGACGACCGCATGGGTGCGTTCCGTCATGCGAATCACCGGAGTGCATCGTTATCTCGAGAGCGATAAACCCGTTCCCTGCTACATTGGTCACAACATAATCGGTATTTGGCCGGTGAACGCAATGAACGGCACAATCCGGCTCAAACAGCTTTCGGATGTTTACGATCTGTATAGCGGCGAGAGAGTGTACTCAAAAGTAGGTCATTTTCCGGTTAAACTGGCCCGGTGGAAAGTGAGCGGGTACCGGATCGATGCCTGCCGGGAACCTTAGGTTATCCTATTTGCGGCATTTGAAATTCAGAAACTGAGTTAAGTGATTGTTAATAAGGAATTTGTTAATTTTATAAGCTTCACCCAATGGGTGAAGAAGTTTCTGAATTTCAAACCGCAAGGGG
>CAYOQJ010000091.1:0-7423 GCA_964406095.1 uncultured Lentisphaeraceae bacterium | reverse complement strand
TTCTAAAGCTGCGGCGCAGAAAATACAACCAGATATTTCATGACCAGGGCTAGGCTCATTCGATGACATAAGTTTGGTTGCGGCTGAAAGCAGCTTTAGCTGGGAAAGTTGGTAAGCGAGAGACAACCTCACTTTATTATACCCGTAGAAAATTCTAGCGCAAGAACTGCGTATGCGGTCGCAAGTACCGGATCGTTCTCCCAGAAGCGTCCGTTGCTGTTGACCCATGAACCATCTTCCTGCTGCAATGCGATTATTCTTTCAGCCATTTCACGGCGCCACTGAATTTCACCTTTTTTGCCAGGCAGGGTGTCGCGCCCGGCTGCAGTCAGGGCGCGGGAGATAACGTTGAAGAAAAAATAAAGTCCCTGCTGCCCCATGCCGGGATTTTCATCCAGTGTCCAGTGCCTTGCAGCCCAGTTTAGCGCGGAGACGACACGCGGGTCATGTGCGGGAAGCTTCGCATAAACCATAGATAGCAGTCCCGCATAGGTCATACTGCCGTAAGAGCGCAGGAAGATTTTTCCTGTCGCATTAGTGACAGTTCCTGCTTTTGGATCGTTAGGGTGATAAAAGAATCCACCTGCCTGTTCTTTCCCGGCCTCTTTGGGGCTTTGCAGTTGTTCGACGAATGCCAGAGCCTGCTCCCAGTTGATGTCGGCTCTTTTTTCGGTGGCGGGGCGGGTATCTTCAATTGGTTGTGTTCGGCGCAGGGCCTCCATGGCAAAATGTGTATTCATCAAATCGGCATAGGCGCGGTTTGCGTTGCGGTCGTAGCCGAACCCGCCTTTGTAGATATCATCTTCGTTATGTTGCGTGCTTGCGATGAAGGTACGGGCATCGCGGATAATCGGGTCCAGTTCCCGGCGACCAGTCGCATAGAGGGCCATCATACAGATGGCTGTATTGTAATTACTCAGGCCACTGCCTGTCCGTCCGGGTACTTCATGGTAGATGCCCCCGTCGGGTTTCGCACAGTCGGTTATGAATTTTATCGCTTTGTCAACAGATCGGGGAGCGGCATGCCCCGAAGCGTTCATTGCCCACAGGGCAAGTGCCGAGACTGCCGGAAAACGTTCATCCGACCATGCGCCGTTTTCCTTCTGTGATTGTTCGAGCCATTTGATGCCGGAGGCGACCGCTTTTTCGGCCCTTTGCTGCCACGTAACCGCGGCATTCAGGTTGAAACAGATGAAAATCGAGAGAAACATCAGAATCGTTTTGTTGGTTTTCATTGGGAAAGCCCTTCCTTTTTAGAAACATAGCAAATGTGTGTTGGCAGGTTCTATCACGGTTTAACGCTGCGGGATATCCGATGGTTCAAAAAACAAGGTAAATATGCTACGCAATTTAAAAAATAAAAAAGTATTGAACTCCCTGGCCAGCTGTAACGTTGAAACGCATTGACAGTACGTGATTAAAGCTGATGGTTTGCAGGGGCGGCCTACATTGGCGGTGATAATTTTTTTCAACCGCTCTATCGACTGATTTAACAGAAAGCACCAGGTGTATGTATATTCAAAACAGGAATTATTTTTTCAAAACAGTGTTGCTGGCAGGGATTGTTGTGACAATAAGCGGTGTAGGTGCTCAAACAAATGTCCAGGGTACGGCTGAAGTATGGCTGCCGGATGTGCTGGTGACCGCATTAAGGACTGAAAAGGATTCGACGGCACTACCTTTTTCAACCGCTTCTTTTTCAAGTGAGGATATCACCGGGCACAAAATGTCGCGAACCACTCCCGAAATTTTGAGAGAAGTTCCCGGTGTGATGATTCAGAAAACCGGACATGCTCAGGGTTCGCCCTATATCAGGGGTTTTACCGGATTCAGAACGTTATTTCTGGTGGACGGCATTCGCCTGAACAACTCTATTTTTCGTGATGGACCGAATCAGTATTGGGGTACGGTCGATCCCTTTGCGATTGATGAGTTCGAGCTGGTCAAAGGGCCTGGTTCGGTGCTGTACGGCAGCGATGCGATCGGTGGTACGGTCAATGCCCTGACAGCCTCGCCCTTCGATCAGCACTCCGAAAATCCGTACGGCGGGCGTTTTTACTACCGCTACAGCACGGCCGAGAACTCCCACATCTTCAGAGGTGAGGGTCAATCGGTGATTGATGGCGATTTCGGTATTCAGGCCGGAGTTACCTTCAAAAATTTCGGCGATCTGAAGACCGGCGGCGGACATGTCGAGAATAGCGGCTACGATGAGCTGGATTTCGATGTGAAAGCGGAGTATCGCTTTAACGAAGATACCCGCTTTATTCTGGCGCATCAGAGTGTTAATCAGGATGACGCTTGGCGCGTACATAAGACAATCTATGCCGAGGAGTTTCACGGTACTAAATCCGGCAGCGAAAAACGCCGCGTGCTTGACCAGAGTCGTTCACTGAGCTATGTGAAATTTGAGCAGGAGAATATCGACGGCTTCGTCGATGCACTCGATATCACCCTTTCGCACCACCTTCAGAGCGAAACACAGCACAGAATCAAAAAAGACAACAGCAGCGATTATCAGGGAGTCGATGTCAATACAGTCGGGTCCTCCGTGCAATTACTCAGTGAGAGTGATTTCGGTGAATGGATTTACGGGGTGGAATGGTACCGCGATTATGTGGATTCATTCAATCACAAGTTAAACAAGCACGGCGGATTGAAGAGTCGCGGCATTCAGGGGCCTGTTGCGGATGATGCAATCTATGACAACCTGGGTGCCTATGTTCAGAATACGATAAAACTGCACGAACAGCTAGACCTGATTCTCGGAGGACGCTATACCTTTATCAATGCCGATGCTGACAAGTATGAGGATCCTGAAACCGGAGCTGAGAGCTCCATGTCCGAGCAATGGCATAATGTAGCCGGCAGTGTACGTGTAGTCTATCATGTTCTCCCGGAGCGGGGAGTAAGCCTTTTTGCCGGTGTTTCACAGGGCTTCCGCGCTCCGAATTTCTCTGATATGACCCGCCTAGATACCGCCCGTAGCGACGAGATCGAAACACCGACTACAGGGCTTGATCCAGAAGAGTACATCTCGTACGAAACAGGTGTTAAAGTGGAAGCCCAGCGACTCTCCCTTACGGCGGCATACTTTTATACCGATGTGCAGAGGATGATCGTGCGAACCCCAACCGGCAGAGTGGTTGACGGCAATTTGGAGGTGACCAAGAAAAACGCCGGCGACGGTTATATTCATGGTCTGGAATTTGCTGGCGCCTATGAGTTCTTCGATGACTGGACCCTCTGGGGTGGGCTGACCTGGATGTATGGATCGCTCGAATCTTATCCCACATCCGATCCTGAAAAGAAAAGCGAGCCGTTCTCTCGTCTGATGCCGCTGACGGGCAGCATGGGATTGTGCTGGGATGCGACCGACCGTTGCTGGATCGAAACCTTCGCGGTCATGGCCGACAAGGCCGATAAACTTTCATCTGGTGATAAGCGCGACACCACGCGCATTCCCCCGGGAGGCACACCCGGCTACGCGGTCTTCAGTGTGCGCGGCGGCTATCAGTTGAGCGATCAACTCAACTTGACGGTAGCCTGCGAGAACATCGGTGATGCGAACTATCGGGTTCATGGTTCCGGGATCAGCGAGCCGGGTCGGAACTTTATCCTCGCCGCAGAATTTAATTTCTAGTCTGCTCGGGTTCTCAGCCCTCCCGAAATGTGAAAAGAGCGCAACGTGTTGTTCTTAACTTCACTCTTCAAATGGCGGAGGAGAAGGGATGCGAACCCTCGGTACCGCGATAAGCAGTACGGCGGTTTAGCAAACCACTGCCTTAAACCACTCGGCCACCTCTTCGGATAACATTCAGGCTGTTTCGCGCTGATTGAGTGGTATATTAGGGGATTGGATGCGATATCTTAAGCGCAAAAGCGTATTTTTTTGCTGTATTGAAACTTAATTGAGATGCGTGATCTTTGAAGATGGCAACTGCATTGAGCCGATAATCCGTTTTTTTGAACCAATGCGCAGATGCGTCCGCTGAAAACAGCTCTTTCAAGTAGTGAGTGACAAATTCCGCCGTAAACTCTATACTCCCTAACGTTTGTTAAGGTTACGAATACTGACTGAATTCAGCAGGGGAAAAGTTATGATTATTAGATATGCCATTGGCGTGATATGCCTGATGAGTGCTTTATCCATGAGGGCACAGTCGGGTCGTCCCGATGAACGCGGTCTATGGGAGTTGTGGTGCGCTGGCACCAACAGCGGTTTCAACGCAGTGCAGATGCTGGAGCTTTGCCGCGAGTTTAAAAATAAATCTCCCGCTGATCCCCTGATTGTTGTGAGTAGCGGGATTGAGGGGTGGTGTCATCTGAAACAAGGCGACAACACTGCCGCCCGCGACGTTTTTACCGCCATGCTGATTGACCGGAGGGCATCGGTGCTGCCTTCGGCGGGTGATAAAATGGCACGCACCTGGCTGACGCGCATGGAGCGCGAACGGGTGACAAGTGCTCTTAAAAGGTACTATCTTCAGAATATCGAATTTCCCGCCAAACTCGAGGAGCTGCAAACTTTGAAATTAAAGGCGGAGCCTCCCGCGCAGGATCTGTGGGGTAATGCCTGGAATTATCAACGGGGCAGTTCAATCAAAGGGATGAATACGCAGCGTTACACACTGGAGTCTACCGCAATGGGGCCGTTTTCCGATCTTAACGCGGCTCTCGAAATGCCTTATGCTGACAGGATCAATTTGCGTCCTCTCAGAATGGTGCCGAATATCCAGGATGCGATTGAGTTTAGAAGCAGCACAGGAACCGCAACTGTGCGTAAAGCTGGGGATCTGACCCACAGGATAAGTCTGGCCTATATCGGAAGCTATATCATTGTTGTCACCGATGGCAGTCACTGGTGCGTGCTTCCCAAACCGCGGTGATCGGAGAGTTGAATGAAATTCAAAAGTTGCAGAAAAGTGGAGTTCGGACGCTGCGTGCCGATTGCTGAGACGGTGCGTCGGCTGGAGACCGAGATCGGGGCACATTATGACTACCGCCTGTTTGAAACACAGGTTTCAAAGCGGCTCTACTGGTCGGCTCTTTATATCGATGAGTTGGAGTTTCGTTCAATGGGCAAGGGGATTTCCGCACTTCAGGCGCGGGCCGGTGCTCTGGCCGAATGCGCCGAGTGGGTGGCATCGCGAGAGCATTGCGAGTTGCCCGGCTATACACTGGGTCATCAGGATAACATTGCCGGCGCAGTCGGTATCGAGCGTATGCTTAAACATGTGGCTGTTCCGAGTGAGACGATTGACCGGGTCAAACGCAGCGATGTGGCCATGTACTGGGTGGACGGGGTTTCAATCATGGATGGGAAAATGGTCAAGATTCCCATTGAGTTCGTGCGCCGCATCAGTGGCCCGAGCGGTATGGCGGCTGGCAATCGCATTGAAGAGGCTGTTGTGCATGCGCTTAACGAGGTTTTCGAGCGCCGCGCACACATAACGGCTTTGAAGCAGAGGCTGGTGCTGCCGACGATCGATATCGATAGTGTGCGCCATCCAATAATCCGCGAGCAAATCGAGTTTGTGCGCGGCAAAGGGATCGAGATCACAATCAAGGACTTGAGCTTCGGTGGCGTCCTGCCCTGCATCGGCGCCTATTTCTTCGATCCCAATATTCCCGTCGAATATCAGTTTCACCATTTTTTCAAGGTCGGTGCGGGATTCAACCTGGAGGATGCGCTGTTGCGTGTATTCACGGAGTATGCCCAGGGACGCATGGCCGATGAGTTTATCGACGGCAGCAAGGCCGATCAGGAACGTGTATTGAAGTATGATCTGCGCGCTTTGAAGTGCATCCCTGATGATGGCGACAACTATCTGTCCGCTTTTATGTTCGGTTTTGTCCCGCAGGTCACCGCTGATTTTCTGCGGCTAGGTCCGCTGGTGCCGTTTGATCCAGGTGAAACTTTTGATGACTGCCTGCAGGATATCGAGCGGGCCAAAGAGATATTCAGGTTGTTGAGTCTAGATTGCTACATTGTTGATTTTACCGATCCTGAAATCGGTTTTCCGGTGGTTGAGGCGGTTATCCCCGCCTATTCGGATGTACTGCCTTACTATCCCGCTAACAGTCAGATTCTTTTTCGTCAATATAACCGCAGGGATGTGCTGCAATCCTATGGTGCGGTTGAGGGTGAGTGCTCCGCTGGAGGTGCATCCAATAAAAGTTTCAGATGAAATTTGTCAAAAGATGCCCTTTACATGTAATCCTGTTGTGTCATGGCACACTCTGTTGCAGAGACGGGTCAAAAAAATCGATTGCTTGCCTGTTTATAAGTTATGACATAATGTGAGATAGGCGGTGAGAAGTGGTTACCGGAGGTTTTGTGGACAAAATGTTTGAGATACTCAAGAGCACCTGGGTGCTGACTGCACTGATGGCACCTTCACTGCTCATCGGGTTTGCGGTGGCCAGTGTGCTAACTTTGCTTGTCACTCCGCAGATGGTGTATAAGCACCTGGGAAGGTCGAACTTTGCGCAGATATGCAAAGCTTCGATTCTGGGTGTACCGCTGCCGCTCTGCTCGTGCAGTGTGCTGCCGGTGGCGGCTTCGTTGCGACAGTACGGTGCCGGGCGCGGCAGTACAATCGCCTTTCTCACCTCGACACCACAGATCGGGGTGAGTAGCATCTTTGTGACTTGGTCGATGCTGGGGCCGCTCTTCACGCTAATTCGTTGCGCGGCCGCTTTTGTCAGCGGTGTGGTCTGCGGTAGCTGTGTGCAGCTGCTACCTGCGGAAGCGGAAAAAGCGGAGAGTGGCTATGATGAAAAAAGCGTCGAGAACGAAACGAATTGCGCCTGTGATGATGAAAGCGGCAATCCGGAACGGAGCAGTGAAAGATTCGGACGGACGGCACTGAATGAAGCGGTGCGTTACGGTTTTGTGACGCTGCCTTCCGATATGGGGCGTTCAATATGCATGGGCCTGCTTATATCAGGTTTACTGGCCGCTTTTTTGCCGCAGAACTACTTTGCCGACAAGTTTATCGGCAACGAATTTATGTCGATGCTGGTGATGCTTGTTGTCGGATTGAGTGTATACGTCTGTTCCAGTGCTTCGGTGCCCTTGGTGCTTTCACTGGTTGCGGGAGGTATTTCGCCGGGGGCGGGGTTGGTTTTTCTGATAGTCGGCCCCGCTACGAATGCCGCTGCGATAGTTACTATCGCGAAAATTGTGGGCAGGAAGGTAACGTTTGTTTATCTTGTGACACTCTCGTTGGTTGCGCTCTGCAGCGGTTATCTGCTCAACCGTGTTGTCTATCATTCGGACATAGCGGTTGGAATACACGGCTCGCATAATGATCTATCCTGGTTTAGCCATTTCTGCGCATTGATTCTGCTGGCTCTGCTGGCCCAGGCCTTTCGTAAATCAGAGTAAAAAAGTTTCTGAATTTCAAACCGCAAGGGG
>CAYOQJ010000090.1:0-25920 GCA_964406095.1 uncultured Lentisphaeraceae bacterium | reverse complement strand
CTCTCCGTTCCGCAGCTTCTGCGTTGCCGCGCACGCTATCTGACCGACGGTGTGATCATCGGCGGAAAAGATTATGTCGATAGAATGCTTGACGAGCATGGTCAGTTCAGCGTGCTGCGGAAAAAGCGCGGGGCGCGGCGGATGAAGAGCGGCGCATGTGAGTGGAACGGACTTTGCGTGGCGGGTGAGTTGCGCTCAAGCCGGGGCGAAGTAGCGTAAGCAAAGAATTCTTATAAACTTTACACAAAATATCGTGATTCGCTACCACCGATGGGGAATCGTTTAACTTTGACCTACTGGCAGGCAACCGGATGCCATGGTATAATGGTGTCATAAAGTCAGAATAAGAAACAATCGGCAAGTCAATTTGAAAACGGTTTGGTATATCAGGCAGGTCAAAGGTAAGATGTTTCGCATCAGATACAGTCATTTACAGCCAGGCACAGTTGAGTACGCACAATCCGTAGATGGCAGCAGTTTCGGCCCGCAGAACATTGGAGCCCAGCGTGACAAGTGTAGTGCCGGCAGCGCATAGACTCTTTAATTCATCGGTTGTGAAATCGCCCTCGGGGCCGGTCAGCCAGGCTGCACTGTTCGGGGGGCTCTTTAGTGCTGCGACGGCATTTTTCAATGACATTGCGTTATTGGTCAATGCAGCTGTAAAGAGCACATCGAAGTGTTGTAAGAGCGGTTGAGCCTCTGCAAAAGTCAGTGGCGGTCTCACCTGTGGAATCCAGGCTCTGCCGGACTGCCGGGCGGCATCATCTGCCACCCTTTGCCAGCGTTTAGCCTTGCTCTGGCGTTCTGCCTGAGTCAGGCGCACAACAGTTCTGGTGGATATGAGGGGGATGATTTCCGAGATGCCGAGTTCGGTTGCTTTCTCGATTGTCCAGTCGCTGCGTTTGCCTTTACTGATGCAGAATAGCAGTGTCAGGCGGCATGTTGGCGGCGGATGTTTCTGTACTGCGGCGCTAGGTTGCAGCGTGAGATTGTGTTTGTCGATTGTCTTAATACGGGCCTGACGGGTAAGCCCGTGTCCGTCAAATAGTTGAAGTTCGGTACCTTCCTGCAGACGCAGGACATTGCGGATATGCCGACACTGAGCACGATCCATACAAATGGAAACGCTCAGCAGTTGTTCTGTAGTAACGTGACATCGGTGCATTGTGTTGTCGTGCTAGTTATCACGATTTTTTCCGGAGGGCATCGCGTCGTTTGTAAAAGTTCTCAACGGTTTTATGTAATCTGGCAGTTTCCGCGAAATTGGATTCGCCGGATTGCTCCTCAAAATCCTTGAGTGCTTTTTTCTGCCGTGAGTTCAGCTTTACAGGGGTTTCCAGTTCGATTCGCAGGTGCAGATCGCCGGTTCGTCCGTGCAGACTTGGCATGCCTTTGCCGCGTAGCCGCAGAATCTTGCCGTTAGGAGTGCCTGCCGGCAGTTTTATGCGGGCATAACCGTCAGGGGTGGGAATCTGAATCTCGCCTCCGAGTGCTGCTGTAACGGGTGATACTGGCACGGAGCAGGCCAGTTCGTCACCGTGTCGTTCAAAAATTTCATGTTCGCGCACATGCAGCACAACATAGATATCACCGGGAGGGCCGCCGCGTATGCCGCTTTCGCCTTTGCCGGTCAGGCGGAGTTTGGAGCCGGTTTCAACTCCTTTGGGTATGCGCAGAGTGATGTGACGCGGGGCTTTGACACGTCCGTTGCCGTGGCAGGTCGGACAGGGGTTTTTGACGATCGAACCTTCGCCATGACAGATTGGGCAGGGCTGTCTGACTTGAAAGAATCCTCCGCCAGCAACCACAAATCCCTGACCGCCGCATTGTCGGCAGCTCTCTCGCCCGCTGCCAGGTGCTGCTCCGCTGCCGTGGCAGGTGGGACAGCTGTCGTTGATTTTAAGGTCGAGTTGCCTTTCCGAACCGAACAGAGCCTCTTCAAAATCGATTTCAAGATCGAAGCGCAGATCATCGCCCCGCTGTGCTCCGCCGCTACTGCGGCGCTGGCGCCGTGAGCCGCCACCGAACATGTCGGCGAAACCGCCGCCGAAGATCGTTTCAAAGATATCGCCGAAATCACCGGCGTGGGTAAAATCGCGTCCGAAGTCAAAACCGCCTGGGCCGAAGGATGATTTCACTCCGTCATGTCCGAATTGATCATAGCGCTGGCGTTTCTGCGTATCGCTTAGAACCTCATAGGCTTCGCAGACCTCTTTAAATTTTTCGCTGGCCTCCTGATTATTCGGATTACGGTCAGGGTGATATTTCATGGCAAGCTTACGATAAGCCTTTTTAAGCTCATCATCTGTGGCACTCTTACTTACGCCCAGTACCTCATAATAATCGCGTTTGGCAGCCATACTAAACTTTCTTCTATTTCAAATTATCTAAAAGGCTCCGCATTGTCCAGTAGCAGGTGCGGAGTCGGCGTTTCAGTCAGAAACATTTTCCGCATCGCTCTCGGCAGGTTGACCGCTGGAGACTATCACTTGTGCTGCTCGCATCAGATGACCGGAAAGTAGCCAGCCGCAACGCAACTGATCGATCACTCGGTTGGCAGGAACGTTAAGTGAGGGGATATAGGAGATAGCTTCATGCATCTCAGGATTGAACTCCTTCCCGTGTGCCTCAACCGGTTCCATGCCGCAACGCTTGAGGACGGCGATAAACTGATCGTAAACCAATTTGATTCCGCTCACAAAAGGGTCATCCTGATCATCAACTTTCTGGAGTGCCATTTCGAGATGATCGACAACCGGCAGGATGTCGCCGAGCAGTTGCTCGTTGGATCGTTTGATGTACTCTTCACGCTCACGTACTTGGCGTTTGCGATAGTTGTCAAAGTCGGCCATCAGTCGGATATACTGATTTTTGAGTCTGCTGATCTCATCTTCCTTGGCTTGTACTTCCGGAGCGCAAGGTGTTTCGGCAGCACTGTTTTGCTCAGTATCGTCAATCTTTTTGTCTTCGGTTGTCACAGCCTTAATAGCGTTTTGTTCTGTTTTGATATCTTTATTTTTCTTCTGCCTTTTCATCATTACTTAATCCTGCATTTCTTTTAGTAAAACGGGCATATATTTTTTCATAACAGGTTGTTTTCGTCAAGACAGGGATTTGTTTTAGAAAACTCCGCAAATTGTAATATTAAATGCGACAATTCATTGGACAAAAAAACGTCCCATACGACAATGCCACTCAACAAAAATCCTTCAAAAAATTGCAGAAAGGAAAAGGCGCATAGAACAAGGTAATGTTAGCACAAAGAAGACGAAGGGGAAACACCTGACTTACGCCGACCGCATGTTTCTGGAGACATGCTGGAAGAAAGGCCAGAAGGTGGCGTGGATCGCCTCGGCGTTAAATACCTACAGGAGCACGGTTTACAGAGAGATCCAGGCTGGCACAGTCCGCCGTCTCAACTCGGATATGACAGAGACTAAGGTGTACAATGCCCAGCGGGGACAGGCCGTGCATGACGACAACGGGCAGTGCAAAGGTCCGGGGCTGAAAATAGGTCACGATATGAAGCTGCATGATTTCATCTGGCAGAAGATCAAGAAGGAGCATTTTGCCCCCGACGCGGTCTCGGCGCTGCTCAGAAAGGAGCGCGGATACAGTGTGACGCTGTGTGCCAAAACCATCTACAGCTACATAGACAAGAGGTATATCAGGGATGTTGACAACAGCACGCTGAAGGAGAAAACCTGGCGGCGCAAGCGCGGCAAAGGCAGAAAAAGAGCGGAAAAACCGGCATACAGGCCTAAAAAGAGCATACGTGAACGCCCTGCCGAAGTGGAAGACATGGCGAGCGGCGGGCATCTCGAGGGTGACCTGATCGTCAGCGGCAGGGGCATGTCCACCGCCGCTCTGCTGACACTGTTCGAACGGAAAAGCAGGTACGCTTTCATGTTGAAAATTCCGGACAAAACCCAGAAGTCTGTCGAAGCCGGGTTAACCAGGCTGGAGTGCCGCATAGGTGCCAGGCGGTTCAGGGAATTGTTCAAGACACTGACACTGGACAACGGCAGCGAGTTTCTCGACTGGGAGTCGCTTGAGCGTTCATCCGTGACCATAAACATCAAAAGGATCGCAGTGTATTTCGCCGATCCGTTCTCCTCCTGGCAGAGGGGATCAAACGAAAACTTCAACCGGATGGTAAGGAAATTCATCCCGAAAGGCGCGGACATCGGCAAGTACACGCATAAGCAGATAAAGCAGATTGAGCAGTGGATAAACAACTATCCACGCCGTATTCTGGATTACTCAACTGCCAGGGAAGCGTTTGAGAAGGTAATAGAGAGTTGTCAAGCATAATGAATTTTGTCGCATTTAACGTTGCAATCCAGCAAAGGGGTTGACTTTTGATATTAGGTTTGTCAATCTGATTCTAAATGAAAGGAATAATTTTATGATCGCGAAAGTGGATGCTGATCTATGTATTGGCTACGGTCTTTGCGAGGCCGGGTGTTCTGAAGTTTTTGTGATGAATGAGAACAATGTGGCCGAGGTCAAGGTTGAAGTTGTGCCTGGCGCAGCTGAGGGTTCTTGCCGTGAGGCGGCGGAGAATTGTCCGGTGGACGCAATTATAATTGAAGAGTGATGGAAGTTTGATTTGCATTGTAACAGTGAAGCAGAAGGCACTTAGGAATGATTCTCCTAAGTGCCTTTTTTTTTGTTGCAGGCTATGAGTTCAGGCGATTTTTGAGAGCCTGTAGTTGTTCGAGCATTCTGGCTGGCAGTCTTTCGCCGAATTTAGCCAGATATTTTTCGGCATCGGCCACGGTTTCCTGGTAACCTTCGATGTTGACTTTGATCAGCTCATCCCAGGTTTGATCGGTGATATTGAGTCCGTCGAGGCAGAACTCCTCTTTTCTGGGCATCAGGCCGATTGGGGTTTCATTGGCACCGACTTTACCGGCAACTCGGTCGCACATCCATTTCAGAACGCGGCTGTTTTCGCCGAAGCCTGGCCACAGCCACTTGCCGTCATTGGTTTTGCGAAACCAGTTGACATAAAAGCAGCGTGGAGCTTTATCACCCAGTTGCTCGCCCATTTCGAACCAGTGTTGCATATAGTCGCCGGCGTGATACCCGATAAAAGGGGTCATGGCGAAGGGATCGAAGCGCAGTTTGACATCGTGCAGATCCAATGCTGCGGCAGTCGGTTCTGAGGCGGCGGTCGCTCCCATGAACACGCCGTGGTTGAAGTCGAAAGCTTCATGAACCAGTGGAACGGTAGAGGTGCGTTTTCCTCCGAAGACAAAGATATCAATCGGAACGCCGGTGGGGTTCTCCCAGTCGTCGCATATCACCGGGCATTGTGATGCAGGTGCAGTGAAGCGGCTATTGGGGTGAGCACCCTTGATAGGCTTGCCGTTTTCATCGGTCATGCCGGGCTTCCATGGATTGTTTTTCCAGTCGGTTCCGCCCGAACACTCGACACCCATGTCCTCCCACCAGACATCACGGTCTTCGGTTACAACCACATTGGTGTAGATGCTGTTCGCTTTAAGAGAAGCCATTGCCATAGGGTTGGAGGCGTTGGATGTACCGGGGGCCACTCCGAAGAATCCGTATTCGGGATTGATGGCATAAAGGCGACCGTCGGCTCCGGGTTTCATCCAAGCGATGTCGTCACCGATAGTTTCAACCTTCCAGCCCGGCACAGTTGACTGCAACATGGCCAGGTTTGTTTTGCCGCAGGCGGAGGGAAATGCCGCGGCGATGTGATAGCGTTTGCCTTCGGGAGTGGTGAAGCGCAGAATAAGCATATGTTCGGCCATCCAGCCCTCCTGACGAGCGATGCTGGAAGCTATGCGCAGAGCCAGGCATTTTTTGCCCAGCAGGGCGTTGCCTCCGTAGCCCGAACCGTACGACCAGATCAAACGTTCTTCCGGGAAGTGCGCGATATATTTATCTTCAAGTGGCGCGCAGGGCCAGCGGCTGTCCTGTTCGCCTTCTGCAAGCGGTTTGCCGACTGAGTGCAGGCATGGAATGAAGTCGTCGTTTTTCTCGATTAGGCGCAGAACCTCGGTGGAAACGCGCGTCATGATGTGCATGTTGACCACAACGTAGGGGCTGTCGGTAATCTCGACTGCGTTTTTGGCGATATTTGAGCCGATCGGTCCCATTGAGAAGGGGATTACATACATGGTACGTCCCTGCATACATCCGTCATAGAGAGCTCGCATGGTTTTTTTGAGTTTGAAGGGATCGATCCAGTTGTTAGTCGGACCGGCATCCTCCTCTTTAAGAGTGGCGATATAGGTGCGTCCCTCGACACGCGCGACATCTGACGGATCAGAGTTGAAGGCGAAGCTGTTAGGTCTTTTTTCCTCGTTGAGTTTGATTGCTGCGCCGGTGCTGACCATTTCTGCCATCAGACGGTCATACTCCTCTTTGGAGCCGTTGCACCAATAAACCTGGTCGGGTTTACACATAGCCGCTGTTTCGTTAACCCAATCCATCAGTTTCCTGTTTGTAGTAGGTGTAGTCATATTTTTCCTTTCATTTTGTTTTCAAAATTAACGAAGATAAACAGAGCCGCGCACAGTAACAGTGCTATGCATAGTATTAGGGCGGAACTGTAAGAATTTGTGCGATCAGCGAGCCAGCCTCCTGTACCGGGAGCGATCAGACCTGCCACTCCGTAGGTTTGGAAACACAGCGGATATAACTGAGTGAATGCGGTCACCCCGAAATAACGTGAGATATAAGAGGCATAGATAACAAAATTAGACCCGAAGCTGAAACCCAGCATTCCTGCCACTGATATATGTAGCCACATCGGCAGGGTGAACAGCAGCAGGGCAGTAACTGCCGCAAAAAGTACCAGTGAGAGATAGATGCTACGATATGCGATCTGATCAGACAGCCAACCCCACACAATCCGACCCAGCGCATTACCTAGCGCGAAGATAGAGACAGCGACTGTCGCTGCACTTTCACTCAATCCGGCACGCAATGTTAATGGGGTCAGATTACCGATTATTAGCAGACCGGCAAAGGTTCCCGCAAACATACCTGGAAGAATCAAGGCGAATTCGGGTGAGAGAATAGCTGTCCGCAAATTGAATGCTCTGATTTTTTCGTCATTTACATCAGGCTCGGAGAGCAGTGCGGCGGCAATTAGCAGAATCAAACCTGAGCAGAGGGCGAACCAGCGGAAAAAAACAAGTACGTTCATGTTGCGCGAGAGGGCGGCTTCGGCGATGGTGGTCAGCAGAACGGCGCCGCCGCCGAAACCGGCGACCGCCACACCGGTGACCAACCCCTTGTTGTCAGGAAACCACTTCATCCCGACTGTCAAAGGGCAGACATAGCCGAATCCGATACCGACGCCTGCCATTGCTCCGATTCCCAGCCAAAGCAGGGCGAAGGATCCGTTTGAGAAAGATGACAGCAGATAACCGTTTGTGAAAAGCAATGCAGCAATGGTGCCACAGAAACGAGAGCCGCGCAGCGCGATTACTCTGCCCGAGAACAGCATGGTTACAGTGAAGGACAAAATCGAAAATCCAAAAATAAAACCGCACTCACTGGAGCTTAATTTATAATCACGCATCAAATAGGGGACAAAGATGCTCCAAGTGTAAATACTTCCCAGGATGATCTGCAAAACGCAGGCAGCCGCCAGAACAATCCATCGGTTTTTCATGGTGGCACCCTCCTCGGTCAGTTTTTCTGAATAAGGCGAATTAGATCGGAGACCTGGCGGTGGGCTTCGATTGGGTGGCGAAGCTGTTTTTCAGGATGGATTAGGTATACGTTGCAACGACCTTCTCGGCGGACATCAACAAATCCGGCGTCAATCAGATCAGAGACGATACGGTGAGTGGCTCGTTCGGTAATCCCGACTATCCCGGCAATGTCGCGTAACCGTAGATCAGGATTCCTGGCAATGCACAGAAAAACATGGGCATGATTTGTCAGAAAGGTCCAATGCAGGGAATTATCTTTGGTTTCTGTCATACAATCTCCTCTTTGATCGACCTAATTTAGCAGAATTAAAGCATGAGTCAAGTATCAAGTAACATAATTCATGAAAAAAATGTCATGAATCTAGCCACACCAAGGCGCAAATAGTTGTGGTGACGTTTTATGAGGAAACTCTGATTGTAGAGCAATGAGTTATCTATAGTGCAGGACTGGTCAGCTTACGCTTGCTTTTCCAATATGACGGGGTTGATCAACTCGCCAACACCTTCAACTGAAATTTTAACTTGGTCGCCTGGCTGAAGGTAGATGGGGGGGGTGCGGGCGAAGCCCGAGCCGGACGGGGTGCCGGTAAAGATGGCGGTGCCGGCGGGCAGGGTAGTGCTACCGCTGAGAAAAACAATCAGGTTACGCACACTGAAGATGTGGTTGGCAGTGGTGGAGTTCTGACGCATTTCATCGTTGACATGGGCGCTTAGTTGCAGCCTTTGCGGATTGCTAATCTCGTCTGGTGTCACTAGGCAGGGTCCCATGGGAGCGAAGGTGGCGAATGATTTGCCTCGGCAGAACTGGCCGCCGCCGTATTCCTGCTGCCAATCGCGGGCGGAGACATCGTTGCCGCAGGTGTAACCCAGAACATAATCCATGGCATTATCCGGTGTTGCGTTATGGCACTCTTTGTTCAGAACAACCACCAGCTCGGCCTCATAGTCGACTTTGCGGCTGACAAGGTGTCTTGGAATTTCAATGGGATCGCCGGGATGCTGCAGAGATGAGTGAATTTTCACAAACAGCACCGGAAAGTCGGGCACGGGGGTGTTGAATTCAGCCGCGTGATCGGCAAAATTGAGTCCAATGGCCAGTATCAGGGGTGGAGCCACTGGCGCGAGCAGCTTGCTGATGGGTACAGTTTGACCGCTGAGTTTGAAATCGCTGAAAATATCCCCTTCGATCAATTCGGCTTTGTGCGCATCGATATATTGTCCGTAAACCGCCTGCTCAATGCCTGGTGTTTTAAATCTGATCAGTTTCATCAGTTCTCTTTTATTTTAAAGTTTCATAATTGAATTTTAACGACGTTTCGCGGGGCACGGAAAGTTGAATTTCGTTGTATGTGATGGAATACGTGCTTCTTTCAGCAGAGTATTGAAGCGGGATATTAGTTTGGGGTGTTGAGCGGCGAGATTCTTGGTTTCGCCGGGATCGGTTGAAAGATCATAGAGTTCCAGCGGCTTATTTGGTTGGGTGGCCACATTATAACGCACCGCTTTCCATTTGCCCTGACGCAGTGCGATCCTACCGCCTTGTTCGTGGAACTCCCAATAGAGGTAGTTGTGTTGCTGCTGGCCGGGATGGTTGATAAGGGTTGGCAGAAAAGATATACCGTCGATTTTCTCAGGTATGGTGATGCCGGCTATGTCGGTTAGGGTTGGCAGAATATCCCAGAAAGCGGTCAGGTGATCGGTAGTTGAGGCGGGGCTAATTTTGCCGGGCCAGCGGGCGATCATTGGGACATGGATACCTCCCTCATAAAGATCGCGTTTGAAGCCGCGCTGTGAAGCATTGGAGTTAAAGTATTCCGGATCGTGACCGCCCTCCCTGTGTGTTCCGTTGTCGGAGGTGAAGATAATCAGAGTATTATTATCAATGCCGAGTTCTTGGAGTTTGGCTGTAATCTCGCCGACATCGTCGTCGAGTACGCTAACCATGGCGGCGAAGGCGGCACGTGGTTCACTTTGTGAGCCGTAGGGACCCCTTCTGAACATGGGGCCCTGATCGGTGCCGCGATAGGCTTTTTCCTCTCCGAATTTAGCGCGGAATTTGCGCATATAGTTTTCAGGAGCGAACATTTCAGCATGCGGCTGGACAATTGCATAGTAGCAAAAAAAGGGTTTATCCCGGTTCTCTTCGATGAATCGGAGTGCCTGCTTTTGGATCAGATCGGGAGCGTAGTCGTTGCACTCGAGTCCGACGTTGCCCCAGAGAATCTCTCTCTGGTTGTTGTCCCAGAGAAAGTAGGGATAGTAATGGTGAGCCAGACGTTGACAGTTGTAGCCGTAGAAGCGGTCGAAGCCCATTTTAAGGGGTTCACTGTCGGAATTTGGCGCACCTAATCCCCATTTGCCGAAAACCGCGGTTTTGTAGCCGGCCTGTTTAAGCAGATGTGCGACGGTGATGGTATTGGCGGGCATTGAAGCCTGACCTTCGGGTTCGATTTCGGCATTGCCGCGTACGAAGGTGTGGCCGGTATGCAGGCCGGTCAGTAGAGAGCAGCGCGAGGGCGCACAGACAGTACTACCTGAATAACATTGTGTGAAGAGCATGCCTTCATCGGCCAGTGCGTCGATGTGGGGTGTTTTGAATCTCTTCTGTCCAAGAGTGCTGATATCCCCGTAACCGAGATCATCGGCCAGAATAAAAATTATATTCGGAGCACGCGCGGTGATTGACAGGGCGGTTAGCACGACTGATGCAAATGTGACAAAGCGATTTATCATTACTTTCTCCTTGGTATAGTGCATGTCAGTATATCAAGTAATTGTATTTGGGGAAAGAGCCACTTGCGCAAAATAGGGATGCAGCAGTGACAGCGTGCACGCCAGAGAACAAAATACAAGCATCTGCAACCTGATTATTCCAGTTCCCGACACTAATTTTCGCGATTCTACTGAAGAGGTCGACAAAATGACCAGATCCGCTTCTGAAAACAGTCGGAGAACCACATTTACCAGTCAGGGCCGACAGCAAACAATCGATTCAGATTTTTTTAGTGGTGGACTCATTACTGTTTGCAGGGCTATTCTAAGCGGGGTGCGAGTAGTGCGGTAAAAGCGAAGGAAAACAGGCTGGCGGCGGCACAGCTGTGATCCGTGATTAGCAGCGATGACGCTGCTGCCAGCAGTATGAAAGCAGTGCTGTCATGTTTCGTGACCGGACTTTGAGAGATGCGTACACGTCCGCCCTGTGCCGGGGTGGAGTGTAGCTTTATCGCGTTACGTGGTTCAACATATAGCGGCACGGCATGATCAGCGATCCAGAGATAGCCCGATTTTATGAGCGTACTGCGATAAGAGTCGGCAGCGATCAGCTCACCGATCCGGTTGAAATCGATGGTCAGACGATTTAAACCTGGATTGAAGATGGTCAGATTGATTTGTTGATTATGTGTGAGAGTATTGCTTATCAAGGCGAATGCCGCCGCTGCCAGAAGTTCAGGATTGTGGTGCTCTGGATCATTGATTGCAAAAAAATGTGGAACACGGAGATCAAACAATGTCAGTAGCCAGATGCAGATCAGTGAGCTTGCGCCTGCCGCAAGCAGAACGACTGTTGAAGTTGGAGAGCATAACAACACTGTTCCGACCGTCGTGACTGTGAATACTTTAACTTTTTTCATCTTTAAGGCGTTTCCTGAGTTCATTGTGATCTGTCTGACACTCGGATTGAGAGTGCCGCAGCACGGTGATTTGCCGGTTTGAAACAATCAGATTGTGCGTCATCATCGGATTTTTGTAAATAATCCACTCCTGAAACCCAGTATATGCTGGTTTTCAACCTCTTATTTTCCTATTATATAGCACGAACAACTTATGAAAAGAAAGACATATGTAATAGGACATCGCAATCCAGATACCGATTCGATTGTATCGGCGGTCGCTTATGCGGAATTGAAGCGTCAGCTCGGACTCAAAAATTGTTATCCGGCACGTGCGGGCAAGCTGACTCCTCAGACCGAGTACATACTGGAACGCTTCGGTGTTCCGGCACCGGAGTACATATCGGATTTGATTCCCAAAGTAGGTTATTTTCTGGACAAGGAGCCGGTAACTGCTGGTGAGAGGTGCTCATTGTGGAACGCATTGGAGATTATGGATCGCGAGCAACTCAAGATTCTTCCGGTTGTTGATGCCGAAGGACGCTACAAATCGGTTCTTAACTACAATGCTTTTGCCAGCAACATAATCCGGAAAATCAATCCGCAACGCAAGGCGATCATTCCGACCAGCATACCGTTGCTGATTGAAACCCTCAATGCACAGCCGGTTGTTGTCTGCAGTGGCGAGCAGGTTGTCAAATCACGCATCTTGGTAGCAGGTTCCTCACTGGCATCATTCAAGGAGCACCTGCTGACAGCCATACCGGCCAACGCGCTTGTTTTGACCGGCGATCGGGAGGATGTTCAGCGTTTCAGTATTGAAAACGGAGCTCGTGCTGTGATCATCACCAATGGCACCCCGCTCGCCAAAGGGTTGCGGGAACTGGCTGAAAAACACAGGGTGACAGTTATGATTTCACCCTATGACACCTCTTCAACGGCCTTTCTGATTCTGTATTCCACTCCAGTGGCGACGGTTGCCGATTCGCGGACAACTCCCGTGAGTGAAAACAGCTATGTACGCATGATCCGTGAGGAGCTCACCCGCTCGCCCTCGCGTTCGCTGGCGGTGGTGGATGACAGCACTCTTGTGACCGGTATTTTTTCAGAGGGCGATTTGATTCGCGAACCGAATATCGACATCATCATGGTTGATCACAATGAATTGGGACAGGCGGTTGAGGGACTTGAGAATTATCGTATACTGGAAATTCTGGATCATCATCGACTGGGAAACTTTTCGACACGCTATCCTATCACCTTCATCAACCGGGTTGTCGGCGCGACATCAACAATTGTAGCCAGTATGTATACGGAAAAACGTGCAGTGTTGAAACCGGAAATCGCCGGCATACTGCTGGCTGGAATTCTGACCGACACCCTAGTGTTGCGTTCGGCGACAACCACTGAAACCGATTGCGAAATGGCGGAATATTTGGCTGGTCTGGTTGATCTGGAGGTCGAGGATTTCGGGCGGGAGATATTTGAAAGTGCCAGCCGATTGCGCAATCTTCCGGTGAATGAAATTCTGGAGTTGGACTCCAAAGATTACGAAGCCTGCGGCAGAAGATTCAATGTGAGTCAGGTTGAGATAGGTGTTGGTGCCGACACCTGGGAGCGCAAAGATGAGGTTCTTTGTGCTCTCAAAGAGCGTTGTGAAAAAAACAAACTCTACTTTGCGGCCCTGATGGTAACCGATATCGTAGAGATGAATTCACTGCTGCTTATTCACGGTGCTGAAGAATTTTTAAAGAAAATGGCATTTCCCCGGCGCGAAAAGAATGTTTTTCTCTGTCGCGATATACTTTCACGCAAGAAACAACTTATACCGCTTTTGATTGAGCAGATGGAGAGTGTGTTGGGGCTACACGATAACCGTTCATAAGCTGTATTTCGTTGCCGATGCCGTGCTAGCCGTCTGAACAAGAGAAGGTAAAAAATTTGGAGACCGATAAAATAATGGATGAAGAAGCAAAGCTAAAAGACCAGTTGCCTGAGGAACCGCCGGCTTTACCGGCTGAATACAAAAAAGCCAAGGAAGGTGAAACTGTCACCGGTTCGATGCCGCCGCGCAAAGTGATCGGAGCTTGGCTGATCGTGTTCACTGTAATGATGTTGATGCTCTACTTTCTTGTGCCGCGTCAGGGTGACAAGGTGCAGGAGATCGACCAGCTTGAGTTCCGACGGCTGGTGGAGGCCGACAAGGTGGAGAAGGTGGAGATGGTGCAGGACTCCAGCGGAATCACATATCTGAAAGGGGAGTTAAAAGGTCCAGACGCACAGGATTTCAAGGTCAACCTGCTTCCGTCGGAGAATTTGGAGCAATATCTGCTTGATAAGCAGATCAACTGTCCGATTGTCTACAAAAACAATGTTTTAGGACGCATTCTGATTGAAATTTTGCCGGTAATCCTGATCCTGGGTGTGCTCTACTTTTTCATTATGCGCCAGGTCAGGTCATCGAGTATGGGCGCGATGAATTTCGGCAAAAGCCGGGCGAAGATGATGACTGAGGACAAAAAGAAATTCACTTTCAAAGATGTAGCCGGCATTAAAGAGGCCAAGGAGGAGGTTCAAGAGATTGTTGAATTTTTAAAGGACCCCAAAAGATTTCAGAAGCTTGGTGGACGCATACCCAAAGGGGTGCTGTTGATGGGGTCACCCGGAACCGGTAAAACATTGTTGGCCAAATCGATTGCCGGTGAGGCTGGTGTGCCGTTTTTTTCCATTAGCGGTTCTGATTTCATTGAAATGTTTGTCGGTGTTGGTGCTTCGCGGGTACGTGATATGTTTGAACAGGGTAAGAAACACGCGCCCTGTCTGATATTTATCGATGAAATTGATGCAGTCGGCCGCAGTCGATTTTCAGGCATGGGGGGCGGTCATGATGAGCGTGAGCAGACTTTAAATGCGATGCTGGTGGAGATGGATGGTTTTGAAACCAATGAGGGCGTAATTATTATTGCGGCTACAAACCGTCCCGATGTACTGGACCCCGCACTGTTGCGTCCTGGTCGATTTGACCGCCAGATTGTGATTGATCTACCGACGCTTGAGGGTCGTGAGGAAATTCTTCGTATGCACTCTGAAAAAATCACGCTTGGTAAGGATGCCGATTTGGCCCGTGTAGCCCGCGGCACAACTGGCTTCTCCGGAGCGGATTTGGCTAATCTTCTCAATGAGGCGGCTCTGGTTGCCGCACGCGCTGGCAAAGTGGCTGTTGAGCATGACGATCTTGAAGAGGCACGTGACAAGGTGCTTTGGGGTCGTGAGCGGCGCAGTCGCACCTTGGACGAAAAGGAACTCAAGGGTACTGCCTGGCATGAATCGGGACACGCCTTGTTGCAGGTGCTATGCGAACATGCCTATCCATTGCATAAAGTGACGATCATTCCGCGTGGGCAGGCACTGGGTGCTACGATGAGTCTGCCCGACCGAGATGTGATCAACCGCTCGAAAAAAGAGTTTCTGGATGATCTTGTTGTGTTAATGGGTGGTAGAATCGCTGAAGAGAAGTTTACTGATGATATCTCTACCGGTGCGCGGATGGACATCCGTATGGCCAGCGATATGGCCCATAGGATGGTTTGCGAATACGGTATGAGTGAAGAGTTCGGCTTTCAGGCCTTCGGTGAGAATGAAGAGACCTTCTTTCTTGGACGTGAACTAACCCGTCATAAGTCTTACAGTGAGGAGACCGCACGGCGCATCGATGCCGAGGTAAGCAAAATACTGCAGAATGCCTACCGGCGAGCTACGGATTTGATCGAAAAGAATCAAGATAAACTCCAGATGCTGGTGGAAATGTTGCTCGAACATGAAAGCATGGATGGCCGTGATGTAGAGGAACTGATCAAACTTGGTCGAATCCGTACACCGGAAGAGCGTGCCGAAGATGAGGACGGAGCGGAGAAGAATGCACAGACATCACCTGAGGAAGGGAACGAGCAGGTCGAAAGTGCTGCGGAGCCCGAATCGCCTTCGGCATCTTCCGAAGAGCAGTCTGGTGTTACGGAAAATGAAAATTGTAAGTTTGGGAATATCTGCAGGGAGTGATAGCTTTAATGCCCGGGATTGATAGACAGAGCCCGAGATTATGGAGATGCGGAGAGCGGGAACTATCTCTGGAGGCTCCTCTGGTGATGGGTATTTTGAATGTCAGCCCTGATTCTTTCTACGATGGCGGCAGATATCTCAATTTTGATGTGGCAGTTGAAAGAGCCCGGCAGATGGCGGACGAAGGTGCTTCTATTATCGATATTGGTGGTGAATCAACTCGCCCCGGTGCTGAGGAGATTAGTGTTGAATGTGAGCTGGAGCGTGTGATACCGGTGATCAGGGAAGTTTGCCGCAGTGTGGATGCTGCTGTTTCCATCGACACGCGTCATCTGGCGGTGGCGGCTTCTGCAGTTGATGCTGGCGCGGATATCATCAACAATATCATGCCGGTTGATGGTGATGTCGGCATGGCTGCATTGGCCGCTGGTAGCGGCGTGGGACTGGTGGTTATGCACATGCGGGGCACACCGCAGACGATGAATACGCTGACAAACTACGATGATGTTGAAAGTGATGTTTACAACATGTTGCGTCGGGGTGTTGATTTTGTAATTGAACATGGTGTTGATCTCGCCCAGGCAGTGGTTGATCCGGGTATTGGGTTTGCCAAAAAGAGTGAGCATAATTTAAGATTGATAGCGCATCTGGATCGTCTGACATCAATAGCTCCCGTTTTGCTGGGTGCCTCGCGAAAAAGGTTTATTGGTGAGATCAGCGGAACACCAGAAGCGCAAGACCGTCTCGGAGGCAGTGTTGCCGCTGTACTGGAGGGGGTGCGCCGTGGAGCGTCGATTGTACGGGTGCATGACGTACGTGAAAGTGTTCAGGCCATAGCTCTGTTTAATGCGTTGCAGGAGATCGGAGATTAGTCAATGTTTGCAGGAATACAGATAGCATTCAATGATATCATGCAGATAATCATTCTGTATCTCGTGATATACGCTGTCATCCGCTTGATCAAGGGTACACGCAGCGCCCAGGTACTGTTGGGTTTTTGTGTAACGGTTGTATCGCTTCTTACATTCACCTACCTTTTCAATTTTGAAGTGTTAGCCCGGATAGTCTATTTTCTTCTGATATATCTTGCGCTGAGCATGGTTGTTGTTTTTCAGCAGGATATTCGTCGAATGCTGGCATTGGTTGGAGGGCAGCGTTTCTTTTCACGTCAGTACACCTTAAATAATGCCCCGGTAACTGAAATGCTAACAAAAAGCATCATCAATATGTCGCGCAAGAGAATCGGGGTGCTGATTGCAATTGAACGCGGTATCTCTTTGCGGGGATGTGAAGAGTCTGGTATTGCGGTTAATGCCGATTTGAGTCATGAACTGCTGGTCTCCATTTTTACGCCGCCGCTGCCGCTGCACGACGGCGGCATTGTGATTCGTGATGGACGAATTGCCGCAGCGCACTGTTTGTTTCCGGTTTCCAATAAAAATGATCTGATTTCATCCGGGATGCGTCATCGTGCAGCGGTTGGTTTGAGTGAGGAAACTGATGCCGTTATTTTTGTGGTATCGGAGGAGACCGGCACGGTTTCAATCGCCTACAACGGGAAACTGCACCGTTATACCGAGAAAGATAATGTGAACAGGATAATGCTTCGCTGGCTGCGTGTCGCGATGCCGCGTTATAAAAAGTCGGACAGTCTTTCTCTCTATGATCAGGTATCAAACTGGCTGGCTGAGCAGATTGATGTTTACTCTGAGGCAAGCCGAAAGGAGAAGGTGCATGCAGATAAAGGTGGCTAAGAGTATTCTATATATGCTGTTTGTCAACAATGGTTACTGGAAACTGCTTGCTCTGGTGATAGCGTTACTGATCTATTTCAGCATCCGCTCTGATATCAGTCACATGCGGGTTCTTTCGGTGCCGGTTGAGGTACGCACCGACGATGAGGCTGAGAATGTTGCCATCTGGTCGGTTGAGCCTCGTTCGGTCAAGGTGCGCATCAGAGGTTCGTACATCAAAACCAGCGAGATCGCGCAGTCCGCTCTGAAATGCGTTATTCGGGCGCGTCACAAAAGTTCCGGTATTCTTGATCCGGTCAGGCTCAAGATTCGCGCAAAACATATTCAGGGTGCTCGGGATGTGCGGGTTGTCAACATTGAGCCGAATTTTGTTGATGTTAAATTTGATGTGCCGGAAAGCATTTCACTGGCGATAGCACCGCCGGCATTGGAGGGTAACGCACGCGGTACGGTTCGGCTTTCTTATGATTCCACCAATGCGGTGGTAACCGGTTCGCGTCGTTTACTGCAGAGTTTGGATATAGAGAATGCCCAGGTGCAGGCCGAGCCGATCAACGTAGGCGGACGGATGGAAAGTTTTACGACCCGTGTTCGGCTGGTTCCGCCTGGCGACTCATCAAATATAAGTGTCGATCCGGCAGAGCTTGTGGTTGACGTTTCAATCACCAGTCAGCGTCTGACCAGAAAAATCGAGCAGGTTCCCGTTGTCATAACTCTGCCGCCAGGGTTCAACAGCCGCTGGAGTGTTGAACCATCTGCGGTCACGATTGAAGTAACTGGCCGTTCGGAGGTTGTTGGAGGTTTGGATTACGGTGATATTTTGGCATCGGTCAAGGGTAATATGCCGTTTCTGCCCGGTTTGACCAATGAAGTGACTGTGCTGGTACACTCCCGGCAAGAGTTGGCGATTGATGAGGCTAAGGCCGATCCCGCCAAAGTTAAACTTATTGCTTTGGATATTCTTGAAGAAAAAAAAGCTGACGCATCCGCCGCGTCTGCCGCGCAGTAATTTATATTGTCATGGCTACAGATAAATCAAAGAGAAGCAAAAACAGAAAGAGTAACGAAACCGATTCCGAGAGAAATGACTGGGAACGGCGGATTCGTATGCAGGTTCGTGGCTACATTCTGCTACCGCTCTCGGTCTTTCCGCTATTGAGCATCATCACATATGACTGGCGGGATATCAGCTGGCTCAATTCACCGCCGTTGTCGCCGGTATCCAACTGGATCGGACCGGTTGGTGCCTGGTCGGTCTTTATCGGCTATTCATTTATTGGCATCGCGTTGTGGGCAGTGCCGTTCTTTGTGATACTTCTGGGTGTGCTGATGGTGATGGGACGGATCGTTTATTTTTTGCGCAGGCTGTTGTGGGTTTTGCTTTTCATAATTGCTTTGGCCTGTATGTTGCAACTGGGCAGTGAAGGCATTCTCAAGGATTTATTGAAAGACCTGAATATCTACCCTAACGCCGGTGGCATGGTCGGTTATTGGTTTATGACCTGTGCGCTGACTCGCTGGATCAGTCCGGTTGGCAGCGGAATTCTGATGTTATGTTTGATGTGTTTCGCGTTATTTATGACAATTGGTGTGCGAAATTTCGTGTTGCTGCTGATGTGGAGTGGCGAGAGGCTGTTGCCGCGAAACGAGGAGCAGGATGCTGTTGGTGCCAAAGTTGAAAAAGTTTCCGCACGCGAGGCGGCCCGTGCGGCTCGCGCTGCCGCCAAAGTGGCACGGCGGGAAGAACGCGAGGAACAGCGCAGATTGAAGCGGGCGGAGATTGAGGCCCGGCGTAAAGAGCGTGAAATGGAGTTGAAAGCCAAAGAACAGGCCAAGTTACGTTTGAAAGAAGCTTCACGTAAACAGCAACAGGAGCTTGAAATTAAGCGTATTCGTGAACAGGCTGACCGTGCCCGTCGGGCCGCGCTTGAAGCGCAGCATAAACTTCGTACCGCTGAGAAGCCGGTCTACGAACCGGGTGTCAAGCCGCAGTTGTGTTCCGTTGCTCCGCAAGCCGGAGCTGATAATGCTGTAGCGCATACTTCTTCATCCAGCGTACAAAATTCGCGTCGTGTCTCCTCCGGAAATCAGACAGACAATAGTAAAGCGCCGGCCAAAGAGATCGATTATATGCTGCCCCCCGTGGATCTGTTGGATCCGTTGCCTGTTGACAAAGCTGATCATGGTAGCGTTGAGGAGGTTGCCGGTGAACTGGTCACAGTGCTCAACCACTTTAAGATTCCCTCTGAGGTTGTTGGAATAAAACCGGGGCCGGTAGTTACACAATATGAAATCCAACCGGCGCCGCATATTCGGATTGAGCGCATTGTAAATCTGACCAACAATCTCAAAATGAGTCTTGCTGCGGCCAGTTTGCGCGTGGAGGCTCCGATCCCCGGCAAAAAAGCGGTTGGTGTCGAAATTCCCAATAAAAAAGCGCGTTTGGTAACCTTTCGCTCGATAATTGAAAGCGATGAGTGGCAGCGCAATAAAATGAATATTCCGTTGGTGCTCGGCAAGCTGGTCTCCGGTGATGATTTCGTTTACGACCTTACCAAGGCGCCGCATATGATGGTGGCAGGCTCAACCGGTTCCGGCAAGAGTGTCTGTCTGAATGCTTTTCTTTGCGGTATTCTAATGAGTCGCACACCGGAGCAGCTCCGACTTATCCTGATTGATCCCAAGCGGGTTGAGTTCGTCGCCTACAATGATCTGCCGCATCTGCTGGTTCCCGTGATCAACGATCCCAACAAGGTGGTCTTTGGTCTGAAATGGGCTTTGAGCGAAATGGATAAACGGTATCGTTTGTTGCAGAAGGTAAGTGCCAGAAATATCGTTGACTATAACAATCGTCTGCAGGTTCGCGAGACCGATCTCTTTGACGGTGAAGTCGAGGCGCAAAGCGATGACCCTGCCAAACTGCCCTACATTGTAATTGTGATCGATGAGGTGGCCGATATTATGAGTTCCGCTGGCAAAGAGGTGGAGCCGATTATCAACCGGTTGTGTGCACTCTCACGTGCGGTTGGTATTCATATGATTCTGGCTACGCAGCGTCCGTCGGTGGATGTAATCACTGGCACAATCAAAGCGAACATTCCTGGAAGGATAGCGTTCAAGGTTTCACAGTCTAATGACAGTCGGACTATTCTCGATTCACCCGGAGCGGAGAATTTGATCGGTTCGGGGGATATGCTCTTTCTGCAAAGTGGTGCCGATCTGCTGCGTGTTCAGGGGGCCTGGGTTACACCGATGGAGGTCGGTCGCATAGTCTCTTATGTCAAAGAGCGTCACGCACCGGTTTACGATGAAAAACTTTCAAACCGTCTCGATAAAATCAAAGAGTGTGATCCTGAGGATATAATGAAAGAGGAGACTGTCGCAGAGAAAGCGGAGAACAACTCTGATTTGTTGCAGGAAAAACGGGAGAGTGAGCTTGAGGACCTTTACAATGATGCCATTAAGATGATCCGCGTGCATAAACGGGTCTCTGGTGAACTGGTTCGCCGCAAACTCAAGGTTGGATATTCACGCGCCAATACCATACTTGATATGCTTGAGGAGCGCGGTATAGTTTCACCGCTCTCTTCCACCAATACCCGTGACATACTGATCGATCTAGAACAGCCTGCTCCCGGTACGGAGCTGGACAATCAGATTAGCGAGGACGCTGACAGCTTTAGGGACGATGATCCGGATGATAAATTTTAGTGAGATGAAAGGTTGTTGATATGGCACTGGGAAGTATTTTAAGAGATGCGCGTGAGGCGCGGGGTTTATCCATCAGTGATGTTGCCGAACATACCAATATGATGGTTCAGGTGGTTGAAGAGCTTGAAAATGAGGATTTTCACCGCATTGCCGCACCCATTTACGGACGTGGTTTTCTGAAACTCTATGCTGAACTTCTTGATCTTGATGTGCAACCGTTGATCGATGAGTTTATGGATATTTATACTGGGAAGGTTGTTCCGACAGTTCTGCAGAAAGAGGTTGAAGCTCCTGATACACCGCGAGTTCCGCTTGCCCGAAATCCTGAAGAACAACCTCTTGAATCTTCGCTGAAAGGGGTGCCCGCTGCTGGTGAAAAGCACGATAAGCCTGCATCAGATCAACCTGCTGTCGCCGGTAGTACCGAAGTGTCTCCGCCGCGTCACGCACCGGTTGTGCCCAAGAGGGCTGTGCGTAAGTTAAAGACTCAACCCAAACCGGCGGATGACGATAATATCACGGCACCCAGCCTGGCCAGCGACAAAGAGGCGGCGGAGTTGTTTAATGTTCTAGCCTCTGATTCCGAACCGCAACAACCCGGAAAGCTACCTGTTATGGAGGATGAACAGAGGCATTCTAAAGCGCAGGACGGGTCGGCAGAGACTCCCACCGCTCCTGGTGAAGAGCTGTTTAGTGAAGATGAACCCAATCTCTTCAACACCTCTCCGTTGCAGGAACGCATTGCTCAAGCTCGTCGTCTGATGCAGGAGAAGGCCGACGGTGAGCAGGAGGAAATAAAAGAGAAGAAAAATGCCTCTCTGCATCTTAATCCTAATCAGCGTTTGCCTGTTTTTCAGATCGGCGGGCGCATGGAGAAGGTTTATGAGGCGGAGAGACGCAAGGCTCCATCACTTAAACGTGATTTAATCCTGTTCCGGCTGAAAGATTTGTCTCGCAGGATCGGCAGAATTGCGCATAGGATCACTTTGTTGCTACCTTCTGATTTTGATATTGCGCGTCGCGGGATGCTCGTTTACGCTCTTCTGAGTTTGCTTGTGCTGGCACTACTCTATGGTGGGATCAGATCTGTTTATCGACTGACCCATGCGGAACCGGGAGGTGAGGAAGAGCAGCGTCAGGTTATGACTGAGAAGGTTATGCCTGAGAAAAGTTCCGAGAGTGTGGCTTCCGTGCCGACTAAAAATGATCAACAGCGTCCCGTGCCACCACCGCCGGATATGTATATTGATTGACCATTACTTGACATGTTTCGTAATTGAGAGCTTTCACCGAAGCTTGATATAAACATGTCAATCCTCAACGGAAATGATTGTGTTGGGCACAGCGCCGGTTGAAGAAAAATCGGGGCAAGCTTGTATTCTAAAATAGAGAAGGAGACAGAATATGCTTAAATCACTGATTACCGCAGCGATCTGCACTGGTTTTACCACCTTTGCCGCGGAAGCTCCGAACATCCTTTTTATCATCGCGGATGACTGGTCTTTTGGTCATGCGGGTGTCTATGGCTGCGATTGGGTTGAAACACCCTCTTTCGACAGCATTGCCCGAGAGGGAATTCTCTTTTCCAATGCCTATACCCCTTGTGCTAAATGTGCTCCATCCAGAGCTTGTATTGTCACCGGACGAAATCCCTGGCAACTGGAAGAGGCTGCCAACCACTGGTGCTATTTTCCTGTTAAATTCAAGACATTTGTTGAGGCACTCGGTTCAAACGGCTATTTTACCGGGATGACTGCCAAAGGTTGGGCACCCGGTATCGCCCGCAATGCCGACGGCAGCAACCGCCTGATGACCGGACGTCCGTTTAACCGGCGTAAATGTACTCCGCCCGCCAAGGGCATCAGCAGTAATGATTACGCGGCCAATTTTGCTGATTTTCTCGATGAGGCACCTGCAAATCGTCCATGGTGTTTCTGGCTGGGCGCCACTGAACCGCATCGCGGTTACGAGTTTATGAGCGGTGCATCAAAAGGGGGGAAAAGTGTTGATGACATTGACCGTGTCCCTTCTTACTGGCCGGACAACCCGACGGTTCGGCATGATATGCTGGATTATGCCTTTGAAGTCGAGCATTTCGATCGGCATATCGGACGTTCAATCGCGGAACTGAAAAAACGTGGAGTGCTTGACAATACTCTGGTGGTTGTTACCTCGGACAACGGCATGCCCTTTCCGCGTGTCAAGGGCCAGACCTACTACCACTCAAATCGTCTGCCGCTGGCGATGATGTGGCGGAAAGGCATCAAAAATCCCGGCAGAATAATTGAGGATTATGTCAGTTTCATTGATTTTGCCGCCACCTTTTTAGATGTAGCTGGTATTACTTTGGAGCAAAGCGGCATGCAGCCGATTACGGGAAGAAGTCTGACTGATATTATGTACTCGTCCGTAAGCGGACATGTTAATCCGGCGCGCGATTACCTGCTGGTCGGACGTGAACGCAATGATTACGGACGTCCCGGTGATGTCGGCTATCCTGTGCGCGGCATTATTAGAGACGACGTGCTCTACCTTCAGAATTTTAAGCCGGATCGTTACCCTTCCTGCAATCCTGAAACCGGGTATCTTGATGTTGACGGCAGTCCAACCAAGACCGAGGTGCTGAAAAGCAGAGTTTCAGAGGCTGATAAGTGCTATTGGCAGGTCACTTTCGGCAAACGCGGTGCCGAGGAGCTCTATGATCTGAAACGGGATCAGGATTGCATCAATAATCTGGTGGGTTCTGAAAAACACAGTGCGTCTGCCGCATTTCTGAAATCAGAACTGCTTGAACATCTGCGCCGGCAGAAGGATCCTAGGGTACTCGGTAACGGCGATATTTTCGACTCGTATCCCAATGCCGACACTAAAAATACGAACTTCTACGAACGCTACATGCGTGGCGAAAAGATGAAGGCTGGCTGGGTCAATGAATCCGATTTTGAGGTAATTGAGTGAGGCCGCGCGTGCCTGTTTGATATGCGCACACTCCTGATATCATCGCCAGCCGGAAATGTTGAGGCTGAGCTTGTCGTAGTTGACAGCTGGTACGGTAACACTTTTTATCCGGATATCTGCATACTCAGAATCCTCTCACATGGTGTGTTGTTGGCTGTGTCGGATGCGCTGAGGCAAAGTGACGGTGCCATCTGTCATTCACTTGAACTTTGTGACGTAACAGAACCGCGGCTTGTTTCGATGCGGCTGGGTGATGCCGTGCAACGCGATTTGAGATTGCGGCGGCGCGGGTGCGAATCTGATTCAGAAACCCTCGATTTATCTCTGCGCGTATCGGATATTAGTGTTTATTTTACTCTCAGTGGAAGAGGCTTTGAACAGAGGATCGGGCAGAAGTTTTTGAGCTTTTTGCAACCCTGCCGCTTTTTTTCAAAGCCCGGAGAAGACCCCGTAGTGGCCTTTGTCGGAACTGGATTGACAGCGGCTTGCTGGTATAGTGAGCGGGCTTTGCATTTCGTTCTTTTCCGCCGTCTCGGGGAGCTGCCGGAGAACCGTTTCAAGGTTCCCGGTTGTGCGGTGCCGCTTGAGATTGCCGACGCAGCGCAAGCCTCCTGCATTTTATATACAAAACTGCCTTTTACGCCTGATTTATCGGTTGAACCACACTATGGCAGTGCCGTGCGTTCATCCTTTAAATTGGCTTTTTCAATGATTTTGGAGCATTTCAAATACGCTGATGACGCTGATGATTTTGTGGTGCTTCGGGGCAATCCCGGAGAATTTGCGGTTATTGCCAGACGTTGTGGTGAGAGCTGGACGGTGGCTGGCATCGCTGGCCACGCGCTAACTTTGACGTTTAGATTTGAAGAGTTGTGGTGGCGTCTGCCAACTAACTTGCGTGCCCTGCGCTGGAGTGCATCTCTGCGGCGGGACCCGGTGTTAAATGAGTCTGCGGAGCTGGTGGACGAAACATTCAATGGATTGGCTCCGGATGTGCGTATCGCTTTTGAAATAAAAGCGAATGGTGGTTTTTTGATCAATTTTAAACCGGATAATGATTATTGTTATTCAGGGGGGTGTTGATTTTGAGCTATAGTTCGGGAAAAGAGAGTAAAAAATCGTTTGTTACCGAGCGGAGTTTCGAGGTGTGGGTGCCCGACACGGTGGCTGACGGCCGTTTGGATATGTGGCTGGCGCGTGTATGTCCAGAAATATCACGTGCACGGATTCAACAGTTGATCAAAGCTGGTTGGATTACCACACAGTCTGGTCAGTCGGTTAAAGCGAATTCAAATCCGGCACCTGGTTCTTGCTACCGGATTACTATTCCGCATCCTGTGCCAGCGGTGCCCGAGCCGGAAGCGATCGCATTCGATGTGTTGTATGAAGACCATGACTGTATTGTGCTGAACAAACCGTCCGGGCTTGTGGTTCATCCGGCTCCCGGTCATTCATCGGGTACGCTGGTGAATGCCCTGCTATATCACTGCCGTGATCTGCAAGGTGTCGGAGGAGTTGAGCGTCCCGGTATTGTGCACCGTCTGGATAAGGATACTTCAGGCGTGATGGCGGTGGCGAAAAATGATGTTGCCATGGCGGGGTTTGTCCGCCTCTTTCAAAGCGGCGGGATTCAAAAGGAATATCTCGCGCTGGTGCATGGCGCACCTGCGGATGCAGATGGTATGATCAGCGGTTTGATCGGGCGCGATCCACACAACCGCAAGAAGATGGCGGTGGTTAAGGTCAATGGTAAATACGCCTTGACCCGCTATCGTATTCAGCGCAGAATGGAAACGATCACATTGATGCACTGCCGCATTGAAACCGGACGTACGCATCAGATTCGAGTACATCTCAAATCGCTGGGCACACCGATAATAGGAGATGCTCTTTACGGACGAAGGGCACTGGATAAAAAATTGAGTGTCCCGCCGCAGCGTCAGATGCTGCATGCGTATCGTCTTTCGTTCCGGCATCCCGTCAGTGGCGTTGAAATGGCACTGGAAGCCCCTCTGCCCGCTGACTTCAGGCTTTATCCTATTTACGGCATTTGAAATTCAGAAACTGAGTTAAATGATTGTTAATAAGGAATTTGTTAATTTTATAAGCTTCACCCAATGGGTGAAGAAG
>CAYOQJ010000089.1:0-38942 GCA_964406095.1 uncultured Lentisphaeraceae bacterium | reverse complement strand
CCCTTAAACAAACCTATTTACGGCAAGGGATTGCCAGTTTTACCGCATCTACGGTGTTGCACGGCTTCCAGCATAGTCACTATAGCTGAAAACCGTGCGCCTTGCATCTACGACAAAATGGCAACTGCCGTTTTTAGGTTAAACCCCTACTCTTTTCTTCGATGTATGGTGTTTTCTCTCCTTTTTCAGGTGTCCGAGCTAATATTACAATTTGCCGGATTACAATGGCTTAAAATGCTCGCTTGACATTGTAACCGAAAATGCTGTTTAATGAGAGTCTATGAGCAAGTACTGCCGATTTTATAAGTTCAGTTTTTACTTTAGGTTGCCGGACACCGGTTCTGGTCGACCCGTAAGCTGACGAAGTAATACGGAAAGACTTTATAAAGAGCCGCGTGTCCGAGTGGATACGCGGTTTTTTTATTTCAATCCAGGCTAAGGAAACAAGATATGATTATTGCATTGAGAGCACATGCAACGGAAACAGATATTCAGACCATCAGCGACATGGTTTGTTCACTCCGGTATCAACCCCGGATTATACGCGGTGTCGAACAGACAATCATCGCCTGTATAGGAGATGAACTCAGCAACCGTTCCCTCGAAGTACTCAGGACCCTACCTGCGGTTGAAACTGTTTTTCCGGTACAGCGCAAATTTAAATTGGTTTCACGTGAATATCATCCAAAAGATACTGCAGTGACGGTTAATGGTGTTCAGATAGGCGGTGGTGAGATCGCGATAATCGCGGGGCCATGCGCGATTGAATCGTATGAGCAGTTCCGCGCTGCGGTTGGCGACATGATTGATAACGGAGTTAAAATCATACGTGCGATGCCTTTCAAACCCCGGACATCACCATATGATTTTCAGGGATTAAAGATTGATGGAGCCAAAATTATGCGTGACATCAAGAAGGAGTTTGAGATTGCCTACGTATCTGAGGTTCCGGGAGCGGCGCAGATTGAGATTCTCAATGATATCACCGATATTTTCCAGGTAGGTGCACGCAACGCGCAGAATTATGATCTGCTTGAGCATGTCGCCAAAGCTGGCAAGCCGGTTATTCTAAAACGCGGCATGGCGATGACGATAGAGGAGTGGTTGACCGCCGCTGAGTATCTGGTGGTGAACGGTTGTCCGGATGTGATGCTTTGTGAACGAGGGCTGCGTTCATTCGACAAAACTACGCGGAACCTGCTTGATCTCGGAGCGGTAGCGGTAGCCAAACAGCTGACTCATCTGCCGGTGCTGGTTGACCCCAGTCATGCAGCTGGCACACGTTCACTGGTTCCCCCCCTATCACGCGCCGCTCTTGCCGTTGGTGCTGACGGGCTGTTGGTTGAAGCTCATCCCGATCCTGTTAATGCTTACAGTGATGCTTCGCAGCAGTTGCTGTCCTCGAAATTTAACGAATTCCTTGATGATATAAAACCATGGCTTGAAATGGCGCGCTTGAATAAAAGCAAGATAAATGAGAGAATTGACGAGCTGAAGTCTGCCAAGTGATTCTAAATACAAAAGCGATGGGAGTCACGATGTCACTGATTTTATACTTAGGTCCTGAAGGGACACATTCACATGATGCTGCTATCAAGCATTTCGGTGCAGATCAGCTTCTGAATCCCTGCTTCTCACACCATGAGATATTCACACGTTTGGTTGAAAGTCGCCAACACCGTAGTGGGATGAAAGCGCTGGTACCGGTTGAGAATTCCACTGAGGGTCCTGTCACACAAACTCTTGATCTGTTGGCAGCGCATCCTGAGCTGGCGATAACCGAAAGTTTTTCGGTAGCGGTTACACACCATCTGCTGGCTCATCCTGAAACCGGTAAGCTCAAAGATATCCTCCGTCTTTACAGCCATCCACAGGCACTTGGTCAATGTGCTGCAAAGATTGACAAAGTGCTACCGCAAGCGGAGCGTATTGCGGAAGCGAGCACAGCCGCAGCCGCAGCCCGGGCGGCAACGGAACCGGGCAGTGCGGCACTGGCCAGTGAGACCGCCGCTAAAATATACGGATTGAAGGTTTTGCGTACAAATATGCAGAGCAGTTGTGATAACACGACACGATTTATGGTTCTTTCCACGGCAAAGCGGGTCAAGAAGATCAAATGCGACGACCCTGACAAGATTCGTTCGTTGATGTATGTTGTATTGCACAATCGCCCCGGGGCATTGTTGCATGCCCTTGCTCCTTTTGATGCTGCCGGCGTGAATCTGACCTTCATTCAGAGCAGGCCACTGCCGGGCCGTTCGTGGGAATACGCTTTTTTTATCGAAGCTGCCACAGACTGGAGCAAACCGGCACATCTGGCTGCCTGGCGACTGATCACAGCACTGGCTGATTCGGGTCGCCGGATGGGCACATATATATCGCAGTGAACAAGAGTTTTTAAAGGTGGCAAGAGAATTCAACCACATGGAACAACACGCTAACCGGGTGACAAATCTATGAACAAGCTCAATCAACTTCGCAGCATTATCGCCTCATTGGACGAAACCTTGGTGAGGGCTCTTTGCAATCGTGCCAGATTCCGACTCAACCCCGGTTTATACAAAGATACAACTGAGGGGCAAAGTGTTGCCGAGATAGCAAATTTATTCGGTTCGGCAGTCACGATTGCCGGGCGGGCACACATTATCCGTCCGGTATATGTAAGCAAGGTGTTGCCAATGCTATGCAAACCGGGAGAGGATGCTGACTGCCGGAAGTGTATTTCAACCGACTCAAGTTGTCTTAACGCTCTGGTACAACGTTTGAATCTTTCGGTTCATGTGGCCGCCCTTAAAAAAGAGGAGATTCCTGAAGCGTTGCGCAAACCGATTGAATTCAAGGATGCCGAACGTCTTGAAGTAGCTATTACCAATCAGGCGGTGGAAAACGAAGTTATAAAGCGCACGCTTGACATGGCTCGCGAACAATTTGGCAGTAATGAAGTTCAGGAGCGAATCGCCAATTTGTACATGGAATGGGTAATCCCCGTTTCGCGTAAGATACAGGTGCACGATTTATTACTTTGAGGAAGGGGTAAGTGGCTTAATCTAAAAGTATTAAACTGCCTGTGCTCTACGCATTGAGATAACAAAAAGATAGACGAAACAGAGTGCAGGGACTACAAAGGCCAGGGCATTTAAACCCGTATCGACCAATGCACCCATCAGCAAAGGCACAATTGCGCCACCGGAGATTGCCATACACATCAGACCGCTGAGTTCCCCGGCATGTTCCGGCTTTTCCTCAACCGTAATGGAAAAAAGCAAGGGCCATATATTAGCGAAGCCCAACCCACTTAGAATAACACCGATTATTGCCAAAGCTGGTTTTCCGGTCATAAGCAGTGCTGTACCAAGTGCTCCCATCAGTGCAGAAATACGAAAGGCCGGACGCGGTTTGAATTTTAGCAGAAGCGCACCCCCCCCGATACGTCCGACGGTCAGCAGAAGAAAAAAGAGGGTGGCACCGAAACTGCTGGCCATTTTTTCACTCATTCCCATTTTCTGCAGCTCGGGGAAAAGAAAACGAGCCATACAGACCTCGGCTCCGACGTACAGGAAGATACCGAAAACCGCCAATGCGAAGACCGGCTCTTTCAACAGACTCAGGCTGGATGTAATACTCGGAGGCACATCCGGTTTATGCTCATCGACTCGCAATATTGCCACAAGCGCAAAAGACGCCGCCATCAGAATAAAGAAGATCGGAAAGGGTGCACGCCACCCCATGTTTTTAAAGAGCGCAATTGAAGCTATAGCGGTTACCAGATAGGTGGCAGCGGTACTGCCGAAACCTTTAATGCCTTGAGCGAAACTCAAGTTGCGGCTGTAAGCACCCTTTGCACTGACATCGCGCATAATCGGGTTACCTGCCACCTGCAAAAAAGTGGTTCCGATACCAAGAACAAAGATACAGAGGAGGAGAGTTGCGAAACCGGGAGTTACAATCGTCGGCACCAACATCGCCGCCGCATTCAGTCCAAGGCCGGCCAACAGTAATTTTTTCAGGCCGATGCGGGCTGCTAGCAAGCCTCCAGGCACACTGAAAACTGCAAACGCTATGAAAACAAAGAAAGAAAGCAAAGTGGCCATAACATTGCTGAGATCATATTGTGTTTTAACCGCATCCGACATCGGTCCCATTGCATCAGCAACACCCATAACCAGAAAAGCCATAAAGATCGGTAACGTTTTAATTTTCATCTTATATTTACTCCTTAATACAGACGTGGTTGTTCTCAGCGGTAGCCGGACTTAAATCATTTGATGCACAATTATTTTACTCAAAAGCATAACCCTAATGATAATTAGGAGATATTACACCGTCAAGCCATATTATGGACGAAATGCGTCAGATTTTAGGTTAAGCTGTAACCGATTGGGGACACACATACCAGCATGTTTTCGACTATGCTCATCCCCTCCTCAAGCTCAGCGTATTCTGCCCAGTCTGGGCGATGTGAACGGCCAATAAACAATTGCGGCCGGTCCGAGCAGATTCCTCTCCGGTACCGGCCCCCAGTAACGGCTGTCAAAGCTGTTCAGCGAGTTATCCCCCATGGCGTAATACTCATCTGGACCGAGTCTGACACTGGCAAGTCTGCTCGGCACACTTCCCTTCTGATTGAAACGCAGCGGATCATTGTTGGGATTGAACCCGGCGTACGCTGGTGCCCAGTCGCCGAGTTTTTCTTTACGCGCTATGCGGGCGATGCTCTCCGGCTTTCTCACAATCTCACCGTTGATCACCAGATTGGGAGGAATAATCTGCAATGTCTCGTTGGGCAGTCCGGTCATACGCTTGATATAGTGTGTACCCGGTTGCAAACCGCTGATTTCATGGGTGGAGAAGACCATGATCTCGCCGCGACGCGGATGGCGGAAATTCCACAGCCAGCGGTTGACAAAAACAAAATCTCCGGCAATCACGCGGCCCGACCATAAAACATCGCCCTTGCGGACACTCTGCGCATGCGCCACACCTCCCTTCAATTTATACGGAATGCGATCCTCATTGGTTTCAAGGGCATCGTTGGGTACATAGTGCGGCCTGCCAGCCACAATAACCGGTGTGTAACCCGGTTTGCGGCTACCGGCACCCGAGGAAAAGGCAACCGTACCACTGGCCTGAGCACGAATCACCTTGAAACTTGAACCGGTCAAAGCCCACTTCAGAAGTTTAAAGGGATGCCGATCCATCAGAGTCATCTCGGAGGGATCGCATGAAACCGAGTGGATACCGTACAGCGTAGGTTGCATTGAACCGGTCGGTATTTTAAAGGGTTGATAGAAGTAGGCACGAAAGGCCATAGCGACGGATATCGCTACTACCAGCACATCGAAATTGTCGTGCAACCACTCCATATTGCGCGGCGGATTCAGTTTAACAACCAGACTCTCGAGATTGCGCGAGGCTTCACGCATCTCCTCCACATCACGACGTACATAAACCTGACGAGCGTCTGCCACAGCTTCACGCAATTGCGCACAGTCGTCCGCGTCCATCAAATCACCGCGGCTGGCTTCAAGCACGACCGCGTGGTGGATGGCGCTTTTAAGTTGTTTAAGCTCTCTGCGTCTGACTAAAAAATTCATATATCTCCGACTGGCACTCTGTTTTTTTTAACTGACAATCCGGTCATTATAGCATTTACACACTCAATCATCACTCGATTTACCCTTGAGAACCGCGATAAATGCTGACTGCGGAACATTCACCTGTCCGAACTCCTTCATCCGTTTTTTGCCCTCTTTCTGTTTTTTCAGCAGTTTCTGCTTGCGGGTCACATCACCGCCGTAAAGTTTTGCTGTAACATCCTTACGGAATGGTCTGATATCCTCACGCGCGATGATATTGCGTCCAATCGCGGCCTGCACCGGTATTTTGAACATGTGCGGCGGAATACTTTCCGAGAGCGCCTTGCAGATTTTACGTCCTTGTCCCACCGCTTTGTCGCGATGCACCATACAGGAAAAGGCATCCACCACCTCGCCGTTAAGCAGAATATCCATTTTAACAATATCGCTCTGCTGATAGCCGTGCGGTTCATAATCCATCGAGGCATAACCGCGGCTGACACTTTTGAGCATATCATGGAAATCGACGAGTATTTCGTTGAGCGGCATAACACAGGTGATAATCACACGCGTGACATCGAGGCTCTCGGTAGCGACAACCTCACCGCGCCGTTCCATCACAATCCGCATCATATCACCGATACACTCTCCAGGACAGATGATGGTGGCTTTGATCACCGGTTCTTCGATTTTTGTGATGCGCGTGATATCAGGCAGCAGAACCGGATTGTCGATTTCAATCAGCTCACCGTCATTTTTTTCAATCTTGTAAACAACCGCCGGGTGGGTACTGATAATATCGAGATCGAATTCACGCCGCAGACGTTCCTGTACCACCTCCATGTGCAGCAACCCCAGAAATCCGCAGCGAAAACCGAAGCCGAGCGCGATGGAACTTTCGGGGTGGAAGCTGAAGGCTGAATCATTCAGATGCAGCTTTTCCAAGCCCGTCCGCACCTTTTCATACTCATCGGTACTGACCGGATAGATGCCGCTGAAAACCATCGGATGCACCTCTTTAAACCCGGGCAGAAGCTCTTTGGCACCATCTTTAGCGGTGGTAACGGTGTCACCGATTTTAATATCGGCCGGGTCTTTGATCGTGCCCACCAGATAGCCGACCTGGCCGGGATACAATACCTCGACAGGTTTCTGGTCGGGACTGAAAATACCGACTTCGCGCAAAAGGGTTGTCTGTCCGCTGCTGATGAAACTGATAGTATCACCCGCTTGCAATGTACCGTCGACAACCCGTACGTAGGTGATTACACCGCGATAGACATCGAAGACCGAGTCGAAAACCAGGGCCCGCAGGCTTGCACCGGGGCTACCGCCTACCGGTGGCGGAACATGCCTGACAATTGCCTCCAGCACTGCCGGCACTCCCTCGCCGGTTTTGGCACTGACATACAGCTTCTCATCCACTGCAATCCCGAGCACCTCTTCAATCTGGTGGGCCACCGACTTCGTATCGGCCCCCGGCAAATCAACCTTATTGAGCACCGGAAGTATCTCAAGATTGTTGTCGATCGCCAGATAGGTGTTGGCAACAGTCTGCGCCTCAACCCCCTGCGCCGCATCCACAACCAGCACCGCACCTTCGCAGGCACCCATACTACGTGAAACCTCATAAGTGAAATCGACATGTCCGGGAGTGTCGATCAGATTCAACAGGTAACTGACACCATCTTGCGCGGTGTACATCATTGAAACAGGGTGAGATTTAATGGTTATACCCCGCTCCCGTTCCAAATCCATCGCGTCCAGAGTCTGCTCCCGCAACTGCCGCAGATCAATGGCCCTGGTCAGTTCGAGAATCCTGTCCGAAAGTGTCGTCTTTCCATGATCAATATGGGCGATGATACAAAAATTGCGTATATTTTCCAGCTTGGTCTGCATTAACAAAATCTGTCCATTTCAGTAAAAAAAGTTGGAGTCACACTCTCATCCGGTTCACTCCGGTGGAGCCGTCTGCACATTACGCTACAGTCCGCTTGCGGCGGCGCAGCGTTCCCGCAGTTCGGCAACCGCGTCGGCCATATCACTCTGTTTAAAGAGAAAGCTTCCGGCTACAAATAGGTTGGCCCCCTGTGCGGCACACCGGGCACCGGTCTCATAATTTATGCCGCCATCGACCATAATGTCAAAATCCCTGCGTCCAGACCCATCCGCCAAAGTGCGCAGTTCCTTGATCTTGGGCAGCACTTCCGACATGAAAGATTGTCCTCCATAACCGGGATTAACTGTCATAAAAAGAACTTCGTCACACAGTTTCAGATAGGGTTTTAACGCGGCAACCGCTGTCTGAGGGCGCAATACCAGTCCGGAGCGCACTCCGTAGGCTCTGATCGCCGCGAGCGCCTGCCAGATGTCACAATCCGCCTCCACATGAATTTGCACTGAATCGGCACCGGCCTCAATAAAACGAGCGATATACAGATCCGGACGGCTCAACATCAGATGCACACTGCGAAACAATTCGGGAGCCTCCCGTTTCGCAAGTGCCACAACATCGGGACCGAAACTCAGATTGGGTACAAAATGAGCATCCATGATATCCAGATGTAGCGCATCGGCACCTGAACTTTCAACTCTCAGGATTTCACTGCCCAGCCGCCCGTAATCGGCAGCCAGCAGAGATGGCAATACTTCAAATTTCATGACCGGAAATTATAAATGAAGCCGCCCCGGAATGCAATCAGAGTATTTCACTTGATCGCGCTGACCAGCCAGTGCGGCATGGGCGGAGGAATCTGTGTTGTGGTACAGTCACTGAAACCGGCTTCATGCAGCCAGCCATGCAGCTCGAAATCGGAAAAAACCCAGCCATGTTCGGTGGTCAGTGCCATATTGACCGCAAATAGCGCGGAGAAGCGGGGCCGGGTGTGTGTGCTGTCGGTCATCATATCCAGAATATAGATGCGCCCACCCGCTTTCAAGGCGGCCTGCGCTCTCTTCAGAATAGTGACGATCATAGATGGCTCTTCCTGATGCAGCGCACCGAAGATAGTCACCACATCATAAGAGGACTCTTCATAATGATCACTGTGATAATTGCCGGCCCGGCATTCGACTCGCTCCGCCACAGAAGACCGGGCAACCAGGGCAGCAGCCACCCCGGATATCTCCGGCAGATCAACCGTCACACACCGCAGCTCCGGATTGCTCTCGGCCATCATAACAGCGTAAGTTCCCGGGCCACCCGCAAGGTCGAGCACCTTTTTTGCATCACTCAATTCCAGCAACGGCACCACCGTGCGCCCGATTCCCAAAGCACGACCATGCATGGAGAGCGCAAAACGTCTGGTACGCTCTTTATCAGCGCCCAGATGAATCTCGGGCCGTTCAACCGGCCCTCCGCTACGCACCATTTTCTCCAGCTCACCCCAGGCCGGATAAACGTCGTGGTTGTATCCGATGGCTTTACCCAGATAGCCAGGCTCCCCCTGCACAAGTACAGCCTTGCCGGCAGGTGTGTTGTGATAGCTCTGTCCATCTTTGCGCAACAGACCTGTGGCAACACAGGCGTCGAGCAGCAGTCGCATACCGCGCACATTGGCCGCACAACGTCCGGCCACCAGCTTCAGATCGGCTCCTCTGTCACCGGAATCTTCAATCACAGAAAAAACGTCCATCTCCAGTGCCGTGAAAAGAACGGCAGAGCTGTAATAGGCGCTGGCACAGTCCACAATTTCTTGTACCGAAAGTTCATCTTCCTGCATTTCCACCCTCACTCTCTATCAATCAATCTATCAATCACTGAATCTCAAACCCCGGAAAACGAAAATTTCGGTGGCTGAAAAATTGGTGCGGCTGAACACAGCCTCAATGTGTTATGATACAGAGTGTTCAGATGAGTGACAAGTACAGGATAAGGAAGAAATATTTTATGAAGATTCCGCTCAGAACCATACTGCTTTTTGCGATGGTGACGCTCTGCGTTATCATTCCGTTCATTATCTGGGGTGGCGAGATAGACCGGTGGACCATGCATCTTATCAAAGAGGGCGACACCCACCCCGTGCGAACGGGCCTGATTCTAGCTGTGTTGCTGGCCTCCGACATAATCATGCCGATCCCCTCATCTATCGCCAGCACCGCCTGCGGACTAATTCTCGGCTTTGCATACGGAACGCTGACCTCATTCGTCGGCATGAGCATCAGTACGGCAGCCGGTTACCTGATCGGACGTTTCGCTACTCCACTGGCCGTCAGAATGCTCGGTGAAGGTGAAAACGCAGCGCTGAAATCATTTCATCGACGGCATGGTCTCTGGATGCTTCTGGCAATGCGTCCGGTACCGGTGCTGGCCGAGGCTTCGGTGGTTTTCGCCGGCATCGCACGAATGCCACCGGGAGGGGTTATGAAAGCCACAATTCTGGGCAATCTGCTTGTCTCAGCTCTCTATGCCGCAGTCGGTTCTTTCGGGCGTCTGCAGAGCAGTGCTTTCACAGCCTTTGCTCTTGCAGTTTTACTGTCGGCCGTGATGATGTTGGTATCACGCGCAAAAGCCGGAACTTGACTATTTCAATTCAGCCTCCAGTTTAAAGAAGGCCCGCTCCGGCAACGCCCCTTCCGGCTCGTGCCAGGCACGGTCGGAGGGCTTGCCGGTGGTGTCGGAGGACGGAACCACCGGCAGTGTCCAGTCTATCAGGTTGTCGCTGCCGAGCACACGCAAATCTACGTAAGGCAATGTGGCTGCATCCTGCATGGGGGTCTCGACCACCGGGTGTCCATTGAAAAAACGGATTGTCAGCAGCGATTTGTCGGGCATCAAATTCGCGCCGAAGACGTATTCGAAGCCGTTAGGCACACCACTTTCAGGGTTCAGTTGCCCGAACAGTTCGGCTGGATCACCTGAGAGGTCTCTTTCCGCCATCCAGTAGGCGAACGAGCCCGGCGCATCCGCCGAACGCAGTCCAGCCACAATTTTGAAATAAGCCCGTTTTGGTGACACGCCAGACAGCTCAAGCCAATCGCGGTTCACCGGTTTGCCGTCCGGATTAGCCACAGGTCTGATCGGCAGCGACCAGACGCCGGAGTCCAAATCGGTTGTTCCGACCACCCGCAAAGCGACATGCTCCAGAGTCGCCGGATCCTGCGTGGCGACATCCACCACCGGTCGACCGTTAATGACGCGAATTTTGAGTAGCGGCTCATCAGAGGCCAGGTTGTCGCCGAAAGCGTATTCCAAACCGTAAGGCAAGCTGGATGCCGAGTTGATTTGACCGAAAAGCGTGGCGGCGTCGCCGGTGAGCCCGCATTCTTGTGCCCACAGCGCAAAACCGCTCCGTTCGGGTGTCCAGACCACCTGATCGAGCCAGCCGCAGTCATCGCCCGCCGACTCGTTTTTATCCTTTGAATACTCCCAACGAACGACATGTGAACCATCGCCAGCCACAGGGACACTCACAAACAGCCATTCCGTTTCCCCCGAGATTTCATGAAGCAACGACCCATCCACATAGAGACTCAACATATCATAGTCTTTTTCACTCGAAACCTTCCACCAGAACGACAAAGTTCCCCCGCCGATCACCGAGGTTTCCAGCCAGGTCGTCTGTTTGTCACCGATGGTTCCGCTTTGGGCGGCATCGATGCCGTCGTGGGTCACCGATATCTGGGGTGTCCAGGCTACACTGCCCCCGTTTGTCCAAACCAAATCGCGACTGTCCAGTGCTTCCGGCAAATCCAATGTAACAAAATGCGCCGTCAGTTGATGAGGTGCATCCATCTGAACGGCCAGCACATTCGCTGTTCCGCCCACCGGCTGCCCATCCAGCAGCCAATGATCGAAACGGTAACCCACCTCGGCCGAGGCCGTCAGCGTCACCTCCGTTCCGCCCGGAACCCACGCATCCCCGCCGGTCACCTGTCCCTCGCCTGCGGTCGCGGTGGCTTCGAGCCAATAATTGGTGATCCAGTTCCAGACGATGGAAGATTCGTTGGTGATCGTAAAGTTACAGTTGGTGCCGGTACCGATGGTGGGTACGCTCCCCGTACCACTCCAACCGGTACAATCATAACGAACGCCTCCATGTGTATCTGGACTGTTCATTAGGAGGGATACTTCATCGCCCCAGTAGTATGAAAGCGATTCCGTAATCGGGGAATTCGGTCCGTACTCCGAATACAAAGCCAACCGCTTTTTTGTTGTCCAGGCCAATACCGGATAGTCACCGATTGTTGACCACACGTCTTTATCACCATTTGTCGTTTCTCGGACAAAATCCCACCCGGCATTCAAGAATGTAGAACTATCCTGCATTTCGCCTGTTGTTTTGCCGACACCACCGGCACTCGACGAAAGATCCGATGTTTCTGTATCCCAGAAGCTGTTTATGATAGTTGCCTCTCGGTTAATGCCACAGAATCCTCCCTGATTTTTCCCAGAAGCCGCACCCGTCGAATAGGAGTTAACGATTGTTCCCCACCAGTTATACCCACAGAACCCACCGATATTCTGGCCAGCCGAAACATCCCCTGTGGCATAACAGTTCTCAATCCTATTTCGGTTAAAACCAATAAAACCACCCGCATCACCCCATCCACCGGAAACATCACCTGTGGCATAGCAATGCGAGATTAATCCATTTCCTCCATTATAGTTCCACCCGCAAAAGCCACCAATCTCACAGCCATGCGCACCCGTTGATACATTCCCTGTCGCAAAGCATCTGCTAATGCTTCCATATTTATTAAAGCCGCATAGTCCTCCAAGACAGGATGAACCGCCGGTATAAATGGTGTAACCACCACCAGCGACAGATACATTCGCCGTACAGTTGCTGATGATGCCTTGATCGTTTTCACCGCAAACCCCTCCGATATTTACTCCCATCTTCACGATTATTTTACCATTCGCATGACAGTTGCTTAGAAGCCCACGATTATGTCCACTCACACTGCCGACACGTACATTCCATGTACTGCCCCAGCCATCATTCAACAAAATCCACTGTTCACCATTTATATCGACGTTTTCCATACTAATATCCCGAACAACACCACTGGGATCAATGCTCCCGAACAAGCCAAGATAGTCATGTCCTTCCGCTGGACTTATGATCGTGATATTGCTTATTGTATATCCATTCCCATTGAAATTTCCGGCGAATGGTGTGCCATCAAACTGTGCATTATCACTGATAGCGTCAGGCGCGACAAGAGCAGTCGAGAAGACACGCCCTTCCGGTTTGTTAGGATCAAAATCCAAAGAGGTTTCGAGCCGCGTATGGAGTCCTCTTCCCCAATAGACAGGTGCAGATCCAAACGCTTCAAAATCGGCCTCACTGCTGATGCGATAAGGATCCGTTTCCGTTCCCGATCCAGGCAACTCTTCAGCATATCGTGCTGTCGCAATGACATCGCCTGTTATTGTTGCCAAAAAAGGAGGGTTCCAGCCGATGAAGATCCAACCCTCCTCAGGAGCCGGCTTGGGCGGGTTGAAGACCGCGCCGTGAGCGATATTGGTCATGTAGCTCGCGCCGCTGTTCGCGCCGGGGAAGTCGCCATGATCGCCGGGATGGAGCGTAACGGTGAACTCTTCAACATATTGTGCTGTTGCTACGATCTCGTCCGTGATCGTCGCCGGAATAGGTGGATCCCAATCGGAGAATATCCAGCCTTCGTCCGCGACCGGTATGGGCGGGGTGAAGACCGCGCCGTGAGCGATGTTGGTCATGTAGCTCGCGCCGCTGTTCGCGCCGGGGAAGTCGCCATGGTCGCCGGGGTGCAGAGTGACATGGTGGGCGTGTGCGACCCATTGCCAGGCGATGGAGGATACCACCGTGGTGAGGGTGATAGGGCCAGTGGTGTTGGTGCTGCCGGTGGCAGGGATGGATCCGGTTCCGGTCCAGCCGGTGCAGGTGTAGTTACCGGCCAAGGCATCGACCGAGGGGGTCACAGTGGCGCGCCAGGCGTTAGTGTGGGTGCCGATGCCCGGCACTGGGTTGCCGCCCTGCGCTGAGGCGACCGCGAGAGTGTAGTCGCGGGTGTCGGTCAGGGCCGAGGCACTGCCGCTAACTGCGATCGCTTCCGGTTCGAGACGGCACGGCCATACCCAGTGGGCATTGTACATATGGTCGTACCAAGTCGCATCGCCACCATATTGCATAGCCGAGTAATACGCATATTCGCTGTTACCGTTCTGCGTACTCGTCCAGTAGTAATCCGCTTGCACATTTCCGAACTGGGTTCTTTGGCCATACATCGGCGGTAGCTGCCCCCTATCCGGCAATAACCAGTCGCTGTGGCCAGCGTAGGTGAGGTTATTGCAATAAGCCATGGCATTCTGCCAAGTAGCGGAACCATTGGCACTGGCATCGAACACCCACATCAGACCGGTATTCCGGTCGCTCATGGTGACAGCTCCGTCGGCGTAAGTGTTCTTCACCCACCGTTCGTTGACCGTCTCCCAACTTGTAGCTGTCGAATCGCCGCCCAACGGAATGCCCGGCACCCCTGCCACGCTGTCAGCCACCGTCACAGTGAACCCCATCGTCGCGATGTTGCCGTTCCAGTCCGCCCCGGCGTCCCAAATGATAGTGCGCCTTGTGCCGGTGGCCACGCCTGCGCCGACATCGCCCGACACACTCGAACAATTCACTGTCGATGTGCCGTTGCTCACTGCCAGTGACACCTTCACAGAATTGGTTTCGGTGTTCAACACGTCATAGGAGATATCCACCAACTTTGTCCCTGGCCGTTGCGCCGCCGTCACATTACTCACCGTCACCAGTGCCATCCACTTGGCGTAGAGCGTGTGGTTGTCCGCGACGGTCACCTGTGTCTCCGCCGTCACCTTGCTTCCCGTGCCGTCTGCACCCGTCCACCAACCGTCGAACGTGTAACCGTCACGCATTGTCGTTGCCAGCGTGCCGTAGACCGCGCCAACGGTCACGCCCTTGCCCGCCGGACTTGGTGCCGTGCCGCTCTGCGCCTCGAAAGTAACAGTAGTTAAAGATGGCTCGTCACAACCCATGGCCGGAGGATTGCGCCACGTATCGCCATCAAGATCCAATCCTATGCTGTATGCCGAAGAACCGGCTCCCCGACATGGTGACAGAGAATCAATATGATAACAAGAGATGAATAAAGGTTGGTTTGTAATGTTTCCATCTACTTAATGGATGACTTCAGGACAACATGTAAATTCAGATGTACATCCATACAAATTGTTGCCAAGACAATCCGTATTGAACCAGACAATACAATTTCGTAAGCCACTGGAATAAGCGCCACCGCCAAATGACGCAGTGTTTTCTTTGATCGTACAATTGTATGCTACAGCTTTGTATATGCCACCTCCGGCTTGCACAACTTCATTATTTTGAAAATAGCAACTATTTGCTGTTCCATACATTATTCCGCCGCCCCATGTTGCCTTATTACCAATAAAAAGACAGTTGGTTACCGCGCTCGCTTGCGCCCCTCCACCGCGTGCTGCATGGTTATATAAGAACTTGCAGTTGTTTGCAGAGCCGCTTTCGATCCCCCCCCCTCCAAAAGAACTCTGATTTTCCTCAAAGACACATTCATATGTTGCACCGCAAGACATTCCCCCGCCCCCGCCTCTTTCATAATAGAGATCTCCTCTCGCATAATTATCAACAAAACGGCATGATCGAGCTGTTCCTTTATAAATCCCCCCGCCATGATAATCGGCATGATTATTCCTGAAAACACAATTCACTGCGGTACCTTGATACATTCCAGCACCTGAAAATCCCGCATAGTTATCGCTTATGATACAATTTTCCACTCGAGGAATGTCACTTGAACAATAAACACCCGCTCCAAGCCCGTTAATTATAGGCACACTAGTAATATATCCACAACGGATTGTGAACCCATCTATAACACAAGCGACATCCGCAACAAGAAAACAACGCATCCTATTATCACCATCGATAATAGTATTTTCAGCCCCAGCTACACTGCGAAGAACAACCGCCTTGTTAACATTAATACTGGATGCAACGCCATATACTCCATTCGAAACCAGAATCATGTCACCGTCTGACGCAGCATCGACAGCAGACTGGATAGTATCATAAGCTGTACTCCAACTTGTACCATGTCCAGTTGATAACCCATCTTTGGAGACATACCACACAGCCTGCGTTACCTGATTCGTCGTCCACTGCCACGTGATCGTGGACACCACCTCATTCAGAGTGACCGCGCCGGTGGTGTTGGTGCTGCCAAAGGCGGGGATGGCGCCGGTGCCGATCCAGCCGGTGCAAGCGTAACCGTGACCCACGGCGTCCACCGAGGCGTTCACGGTGGAATGCCAGCAGTAGCCGGAGTGGGTGCCGACCGATGGGGTCGGGTTGCCGTGCTCTGAAGCTACGGTCAGGGTGTAGTCACGGGTGTCGAGGTCGGTGACTGTGCTACTGTCAGAGGAAGAAGCTCCTATTACAAATGTTTGTCCAAGACGACAGCTCCATACCCCAAAAAGACAGTAGTTGTTGGAGTAGCCGTCCACCAATCCATTACTCATATCTACGTCGTAGCCGTTCCACCCAGTCGTAGCATTACAAACATGGCCCTGAGTACTGGACCAGTACTTGAAATTCTGAACATTGCTGAAGACCGCCTTCTGGCTATACATGGCGTGAAGTTGCCACCTGTCCGGCAGAAACCAATCACTATAGCCAGCGTAGGTGAGATTAATGCAAACGTTCTTGGCATCAACCCAGTTTGCTGTTCCCAACATATCGGCATTGTAGAGCCACATTATCCCAGTGGTGCGATCAATCATGGTGATGGCACCATCGGTGTAGGTATTCTTAAACCAACGATCATCGACCTCCTCACAGATAACAGCAGTGGGATCGCCGACCAGTACCGGCTGAGACACCCCTCTGACGATATACTCAATATCAGCGGCGACATTACCGTTCCAATCCGCCCCGGCATCCCAGACAATGCTACGGGCAGTGCCGGTCGGCACGTCCACTCCAACATGGCCGCTGACGCTCTGGCAGACTACCGCCGCCGCGCCGTTGCTGACCACCAGCGAAATCCAACCCACAGTCGGTTCCACGCAGGTTACGTCATACGTGATATCCACCAACTTTGTCCCTGGCCGCTGCGCCGCCGTCACATTACTCACCGTCACCTCCGCCTGCGCAACAGGCGCGGTCAAGCCGGCAAGCAGGGCCAGTGTCAGAGTCGGCAGCCAGTTTTTAATTTTTGATTTGGGATTTTTGATTTGGGATTTGCGATTGAGAGGGAAGGGGGTTAATTTGCGATTTGGGATTTGAGAAGGAACGGAACTTGGGATTTGAGCGTTTTGATCGGGGGTTTTAGACTTGGATAGGCCTTTGGCGGTGCGGATGGAGGAGAGGAAGATGGCACGGAGTTCCTCGCCTTCGGCATGGAGATCGCTGACGCAGTCGGAGAGAAGCAGTTCTCCTTCGGTGATGAATTCCAGCCAAAAACAGCTTTCGTCAGTCTCTTCTAAGACAACGCCCAATTTTGCGGAAAACTCGGCCTTAGACCGGCAAATGCAGGCCGCGCGGTAGTTGGCGGCCACCGATGTGCCCGACCGGATCAATTGGTTTGCGACCGCCTTGCCGGAAATCGTCTTCGGCAACGCCTCGACCACCTTCAGTACCCGAAGTGCAAAGGTTTTCGTCCGGCTCTTGATTTCCTGCTCATCCATAGTTCAATCACAAATCACAATTGCCTGGGTCATCTGGTCGAATTGGCATCCGGTCGGGTCGTTGCGGCGGTTGAGAAACGTTGTGCACAAGCACCAAGTGGCAAGCTGCACGATCGAGGCGATCGTGAAGGAGTCCAGCTTGCGGTACCCGCCGTATTTTCCAAAAAGGTTCTTCATGGATGCGTACTCTTTTTTTTCGCCTTCAGAAAGCCCGGTTGAACTTTTGTTAGCGGAATTTTAGCATAAGCGACAACAACCAGCAACAAGAAAATTGTTAGTTCTACGTGAATTGGATGTTCCGTAAGTTTTTATCAGCAAGTATTTAAAAGAACGAATTCGTGTGCATGAACTATCTCCTGAAACGCATAGCGTTTTTTAAAACCAGCCGGTCTCCACAGCTCAATCGATCCAGATCAAGAGCGGCGGTAGCGCATTCAATAACACGACAAGCCCGGTGTCCGCCGAAAACCATGAGTCGACCGGTTTTGACCCCCCTTCTGATTTTAACAACCCGCCAATTCCGATCCAAAAAAATCAGATCGAGTGCAAAACGCATTCCGATGGTATGAACCGAAGCGCAGTGTTCGATCAGCATGGCCGAGTCCCGCGGCATCTCTGCTCGTCCCAGCAAACCGCGCAGCCGTTCAAAGAGACCTCGTGCGACCTCGACATTTTCGGCGAACACTTCATCATTCAGCAGCAACTGCCCGTAAAGCATAGTCTCAACCGTGTTCCTTTCCGCAGTGCAGATAGCTTAATCGGATTTATGGTGCGATCCGCTGTTCCAATCGACCCATCGCTTCATGGAACTACCTCGGCGGGGTATAAACGCCATCCGCGGGGGCTGTCCGGCACGTATTCTGACGACATCCCTGATCAGAGACTGCCAGTTGTTATGCCGGTGAACACGATCTTTGGCCAACATTTTTTCAAGCAACAACACAAAATTATTGGTGAGGCCGGGTGCGAACTGCCGTGCATCGGGGGCCTGTGAGGAATCAGCGTGACAGGCGACTATCTCATCGGGCGTGGACTTTTCAAAGAGCATGTGTCCGGTAACCAGATGATAGAGTGTGGCTCCCAGGGCGTAGATATCGGAACGGCAGTCGATATCGTGTCTGCCTGCAACCTGCTCAGGCGACATATAGGCAGGCGTTCCCAGAATTTCCTCACTTGAATTCTTTTCCGTTTTATGCAGCGACAACGATCGGCACAAACCCAGATCGGTAACCTTCAGCGAACCATCATCATCCACCATGATATTATCCGGCTTGATGTCGTTATGAACCATGCCGTACGCGCTCCAGGCATAATCAAGTGCCACCGACACCGCTTCAGCAATGGTCAGGGCGTCATCTTCGGTAGTCATACCCTTGCGACGCAGAAGCTGTCCCATGGTGTAACCTGCCACCAGTTCCATTACAAAATAATAGACACCATCGTTGAAGTTGGCATCATAAACCTGAACAATATTGGGGTGTTTAAGACGCGCCGCGGCGCGGGCCTCCATCCGGAAACGCTGCATATCCTCGCTATCCTCCGAAAAGTTGGCCGCCAGTACCTTGATTGCCACCAAGCGGTCAAGTGAAACCTGCCGAGCCTTCCACACTGCGGCCATTCCTCCTCGGCCCAGCAGCTCGATAATCTCAAAATTGGGCATGTTCAACACAGGTTTTGAACTCATCGTGAAACAGTTCCCTCTCCCTTGCAGCCTGAGCAGATAATCACCCCCTCGCCCGCACACTTATCACAACGTTCACCCTTGTATTGACCAGTTCCACCGCACCGGGGACAATCGATCAAACCGGTTCCCTGGCATTTATTGCAACGCGGCCCCTCACCGGTACCGCCGCAATCTTTGCAGATTTCACATCCGGTTCCCTGACAGACCCGGCAGGGAATCTCGCCCAACCCTTGACAGACCCCGCAGATTTTGCGCGTGTCTTCATTGAGCCGCTTTTTTTTGATGGAGCTTCCACCGGAAGAGCGAACATCATCTTCAACAATCCCGTTTTTACAATTTGCGACGGGACATTTGACCCAGCCGGAACCGCGACACTCACGACAGGTGTCCAATCCGGTGTATTGGCAGTTTTCGCAGGGCGCGGGTATGCCGGTCATAACCAGAACACGCTGTCGCAGCGAAAGTGCCGCATACAGTTCCTCGCTTACGCTGGCGCGTCCCAGTTTGCGATGATTGCCGACCATCATTCGCTGTTCGAAGCTCTGACGCCCCTTCAAGACATTCATTTTGATACGTTCAACCGAGAGATGCGCCACTGTGTAACCCAAACCCTTGCAGTGTCTGCACTGCACACCATCGACAAACTTCATATTTCTGGTACCTGTGAACTTCCCGACATCAACCATGTATTTACCGGTGCCCTTGCAGAAACGGCAGGGTACCCTGCCGGTGCACATCGCTTTGCGGCAGAGCCGTATATTCTGCATAATCGTTTCGCCGACACGCTTCGATATGTCATCCACCGCTACCAGGCGCAACACCGCGAAGGCGTTCTGATAATAGGCGAATGCCAGTCCGGGATCACTCTCCTGCGCCTCCTGCGCCAACTGATACTGTTTGCGCACAAAATCCTCAGCCATCTGCCCGACCGGATCAACCCCTTTTTCTTCTTTGACAGGAGCAGGTGCAAGAGCCACCTCTTTTTTTTCAACCGCTGTGCCACAGTGGGCGCATGTCGTAGCTCCGTCCCTGATCTCGTGACCACATTTACCGCAGATAGTCAGGGCCCAGATAAGCGGACAGAGCAACATAAAAACAGCGGTCAGCAACAGTATCTTAACATTGTCAAATCGTCCCATGCTTGATAGCTCCTTCCTGTTTTTCCACATCGCGCAGATTATACTCTCTGAGTTTACGGTGTAGTGTCCGGCGGCTTATACCCAGCTCCTGGGCGGCTTTGGCTTTATTACCCTTATTCTTTGCCAGTACAGCCCGTATTTTGCGCTCTTCGGTGTCGGCCAAAGAACCCCCGGTCAGCGAAACCGTGCGTCCGGATGGCACCGAAGCATCACAGGCCGCACGAATATTCGGCGGTACATCCCGCACCGTCAATTTATCTCCGCGGCAAAGCACAACCATTTTTTCAATCGTATTGCGCAACTCACGCACATTACCAGGCCACTCATACCTCTGTAGCACCGCCACCGCCTCGGGTGTGATCCCATCCACATTCTTACCATTCTTTTCGGCAAACTCTTTGAGAAAGCGAGTGATCAAAAGCGGAACATCCCCATCACGCTCTCTGAGTGATGGAAGAGGAATATCCACAACGTTCAAACGGAAAAAGAGGTCCTCTCTGAACTTGCCCTGAGCTACATAATCACGCAAATCACGATTGGTGGCCGCGATCACACGGATATCGACATCAATCGGTTGCTGTCCTCCAACGCGTTCAAATGTGCGTTCTTCCAGCACACGCAGCAGTTTAACCTGAATAGACGGGTCGATTTCAGATATCTCGTCCAGAAAAAGAGTGCCGCCGTCCGCCATTTCAAAACGTCCTTTACGCTGAGATTCAGCTCCAGTGAAGGCACCCTTTTCATGGCCGAAAAGTTCACTTTCCAACAAAGAAGCCGAGAGTGCCGCGCAATGTACTGCCACAAAAGGGCCCTTGCTGCGGGTACTGAGCCGATGAATCGCTTTCGCCACCAGCTCCTTACCGGTGCCGCTGGGGCCCTGAATCAGAACCGAAGCCTGAGTCGGGGCTGCTTGGCGCACAACGTCGAAGAGCTGGAGCATCGCCTCGGATTCACCGGTGATGTGTTCCAATCCGTATCGCTCATTCAGTTGAATCTCAAGCGATTCGACCCGCTGTTCAAGGTCACGTGATTTAACCGCGCGCGATATAAGCATATCAAGATGATCGAGGTTGATCGGCTTGGTCAGAAAATCGTAGGCCCCTTGCTTCATAGCTTCCACTGCGGATTCGACCGAACCGTAGGCCGTCAGCAGAATGCAGAGTGTACGGGGGTGCTGGGCTTGCATGCGTCGTAGCAAACTCAATCCATCCGTTCCGGGCATCCGTAGATCGGAGAGCATCACATCAATTTCCGGAACCTTGCCGAGCAGTGTGAGCGCTGCCTCGGCACTCTCGGCCACATACACCTCATAGTTGCGTTGTAAAGCCCGCTGCAGACCGTCGCGGGTGTTTTTATCATCGTCCACAATCAGCAAAACAGGTTTTTCAGCCATCTCACACAGCTCCCTTTTTCAACATTCTCACCCGGCGCTCTGAACGTGGCAGCCTGATTTTAAAGCAGCTACCCTCATTCAGCTTGCTGGAAATTTCTATTTCGCCGCCGTGATCATCAATAATCCGTTTGACTATCATCAAACCCAATCCGCTACCCTCTTTTTTTGTGGTGTGATAAGGCTCGAAAATGCGACGCATATTTAGCTCGGAAATTCCGGCACCGCTATCACAGAAAGCGATATTCACATAGGTGTCATCGACCGAGAAACCAATATTCAGGCGACCGCCGTCAGGCATCGCTTCAAGCGCGTTTTTAATTAGATTAAAAAACACCTGCTTGATCTGAGAACGGTCAAGATGAACCGTAGGCACGTTGGCCGGCACATCCACGTTGACTGCGATACGGCGGTTTTCAAATTCGCTCTTAAGCAGTTTTAGGGTTTCATGCAACACCTCGGTGGGGTGTTCCACAGCGAGTAGCGGTTTAGTGGGACGTATCGCCCTCAGAAACTGCGTAATTGTCGCGTCGAGTCGTTCAACTTCGTTTCTGGCAATTGAAACCAGCTCACTCAAAGATTCGCGCAGCGGCTCCTGTTCAACTTCGCGTAGCTCACGTGCAAGCAGTTGCAGATGAATATTAAGCGCATTGAGAGGGTTACCGATTTCGTGCGCAACCCCGGCGGCCAGCAGTTTAACCGCATCCGAACGCTCACTCTCAAGCGCATTGGCTTCGTCCTGGCGCTCTTTGGTGACATCCCGCAGAATAATCAGTACCCCACTGATTCCGACACCCTCCACTTCAATCGGGCGCCCGGAAACCGCGACAACACGGTGTTCAGGATAGCTGATTTCAATTTCGCGTGTCACCATGCGTGCCCAGCCATCATTGCTGCTCTCCGGCATCTCCAGCACATGCTCCCACTCCCAATCGTGCAGATACCGCAGAATGGAACGCCCTCTTATCTTTTCGTAGCTGAACCCGGCCAGTGTTTCAGCGGAGCGGTTGGCATAAATCAGCAGCCCTTCACCGTCAACAACCATTATGCCTTCCTGAATGTTCTGAAAGATCGTCTCCAGAAAGCCGCGTTCCTGTGCCAGGCGCGATATATAGGAGTGCAGACTCTTCTTATCGAGCTTGTCCAGTCGCGATGCAACTCTATCAAAAAAACCGGAAACCACAGCGTTAATACCCTCCAACCTATAGACTCACATACGCCAAATTGTCCCACATTTTAACCCTTTTAAATCTGGTATGCAACTCGGAAATGAGACAAAATGACAGGGGGAGCAAGCTGGACAGCTCCTGCACTCCATCATCAATCCGAACTGACGCGTCGGAATTCAACCCGGCGTAAAATACGTATCTGCAGATAGGTGAAGCCGATCAGGGCGACCCCCAGAAACCAGGCCATGGTTGTGGCGGTTGAGAAACGCAGATTGTTGTAGGCCTCTTTCCAGATGGCCAGACTGAGCACATTGGTGGCATCACCGGGGCCGCCGAAGGTCAGCAGAAAGATACTTCCCATTCCCTGAAAAGCGGCAATGAAAGCTCCCACGAAATTGATAACCATCAAAGGCAGAATCTGTGGTATGGTGATGTGCCGCAACCGCCGCAGAATTCCCGCACCGTCGATAGCGGCGGCTTCGTAGTAATCCTGCGGCAGCGACTGCAGTGCCGCTACATAGATCAGGCTCGCCATACCGGCACCGGCCCATACTCCCGGAAGAATACAGCAAAACATGGCAAGAGCGGGGTCCTGCAGCCAGCTCTGACGAGCCACCCCGAAAAGTGCCAGCAGCTGATTTAGCATGCCGTTTTCGGTTGGATCATACATCAGTTTCCAGAGCAGAGTAACCACCAGTGCGCTAGTCAGCTGGGGAAGAAAGTAGAGAGTACGGAAGAAAACTTTGCCCCGCGGAATCTCGACCAGCATCAGAGCCAGCACAACGGGGGTCAGAAAGCCCAGCAACAACGTTATACCGACATACACCAGAGTACGTCCCCAGGCGGCCCAGAAACCGCTGTCGGTTGCAACCACAATAAAATTATCGAGTCCCGCCCAGCCGCTCTCACCGACAATCCGATATGACTGAAAGGCCATGAGCGCACCGCGCAGCAGCGGATAGTAACTCCACAGGGCGATCGACAGTAGAGCCGGTGCAAGCATCAGCCAGGGTGCTGCACTGTGCCGTGTCCGACCTTCTGTCTCCCGCGACTGCTCACTGCGTTGCGCACAGTCAGTTCGAATTAGCAGTGTGCCAACCACAACCACAACGCAGAGAATCACGCCGAAGATGACACGGGCCAGAGGCCGTTTACGTCGCAAAATCTCCTCCGGCACCTCAAACATCAGACCGCTGTTGGCATCTTCATTGATGGAATCAAGTGCGGCAGTATAGTCAAAGTTCTCACCAGCATCAGAGAGCAGAATGCCCAGCAGCCGACGGCTGATCAGGTCGGAGACCGCCTGCCAGAAACCGGCATAAGGTTCGGTACGGGCCAGAATTTCACCCGATTCAATCAATTCATAGTTACGTCGAATCGAAGAAGGAACCTCATCGAGGTACTCTTCAAATCCCATCCGTCGCAGATCGGCAGGATTGCACCAGCGCGCATGTCCTTCCAGCACCTTGCGACGGATTTCCTCATCTTGAACCGAAGAACCGGTGATGCTACGCAGACATTTCCAGACCATGTCACGTTCTTCTTTTGAGCGGCGTCCAACACCTTCGGTCATGCTGTAAAAATGGCGATGAGCCTGAAAAACCGGTTTATTATCCAGCGTAGCGGCGGGAATCGGCATGATGCCGATCATTTCAGGCGGCAAATTGAGGTCGCGTGTCAATTTTTCGACCAACTCATTACCGGAGAACACCGCCACCACCTCGCCTCGTTCAAAGAGTTGCGGCAACTCGGTATTAAGTCGCGGCAGAGCGCGAGCGACCCCTTTGACAATCTGATCCTCTGTAAACTCGATCCTTACACCCGCCGGAGTTGTCACAAAGCCGGCCGCCACATCGGCGGGAGTTAGATCAATCGGCTCTCCTGCGCCACTGCGAATCCAGGGAGCCCAGACAAGCCGATGCAGAAAAGCTGCGGCCTGCACGGCCTCCGGCGAGTTGAAATTGGCTCGCCACTCTCCACTCACGTTCGTCAAATCCTCGCCGTTTTTGGCCACCGTGAAATCGGTCGTTTCCATTGCGAAGCGGTGCACGCTGCCGGTTTTCGGCGATTTTCGCAGATTGACAATCGGCGACCCGCCAGCGGATTGCATCCAGGGCAGCCAGGCCCAGGGACGATTCTCTATTCCAAAGGCCCTTTGACCGCGCTCCAATCCGGCATCGGAGACATTTTTACCGGGGAATGTCAGATGTTGACACCATCGAAAAAACTCATCCCAGCTCTGCGGTATGTAATCGGGATCGATCCCAGCCTGGCGCACTAAATCCTTGCGGTAAACAATCCCGTAATACCACACTCCGGCAAGCGGAACCCCGTAAATCTTACCCTCTTTAACAGCAACCTGACGCCAAAGGGCAGGTATATCCTTCCACCCCTCCCAGCGGGCCTCGCTGTCATCAATCATGCCATCGCCGTTCAAATCATCACCGATCCACTCATTGAGAGGATAGATGAACCCCTGATCGATATCATGTCGGATGATATGAAACCAACAGTAGTAGAGATCAGGAGCCGATCTTCCGGCCATGGACAGCATGAACGGTGCACGACCGCCGCCGCCCGGCAACGATAATCCACCCCATTTCTGCGGATTCAAGCGCGGTTCCTGACGTGCCAGCTTCAATATCTGACGGGTAATCGGTGCTTCCGGCGTGTCGGGATTGTAGCCCTCCAAAAACGAAACATTTATCATATCGTTGATGGAGGAAGGTTGAGTAGATGCCGCATGCGCAAAGCCGATGCATGAACATGTTAAAAAAAGAAAAAGAATTTTTGTTACGTTCAGCATCCTCTGGCAACTACCCCCCCGCTACGATGAAATATACAAAAGATATTGATGAAACACAATACCTGTATGCAGGGTGTCTTTTATCGACGCCGAAGCTATGCTGTGTATCAAACTTCGTATGACCAGGGTGCCCGCAACGGGCGTTCCAGCATTGCAGCAGCTTCCCGGTCGCCGGGAATCGTTTCTTTCTCAGCATCCCAGCGGATTTTACGGTCGAGCTGCATCGCGATATTGCCCAGGTGGCAAACTGTTGAGACGCGATGGCCGATCTCAACCGGTTCATTGGGGTCCTCGCGCGATTTTACGCAGTCGATAAATCTGCGGTAGTGCGCCGTAAACTGATCCCAGGTGTGGGCGCCGGGAACCGCTTTGGCAATCTCGGATGATGAGGCACCTGTGATTTTGCGTCCGTTAGTTTCAATCCAGCCTTTGTCACCATCAATCCTAACGCCGAATGATTTGGGTGATGTCACACATTCCATCTCCAGCCCGCTGGCATAGCGGAAGCCGAAGTGCACTTTGGTGGCGGTATCGAACAAGTCACCTTTAAGCGGCCACTCAGCACCCATATTCCATAACTCAACCGGCATGATATTATCGAGTTCGAGAGCCCACATTGCCAGACCGATCGCATGGTGACCGAAGTTGGTGGTCTGACCGCCAGAGTAATCACTGACAAAACGGAAACGATAGAAGCAACGATCCTTATGATACGGCACTTTGGGCGCGGGTCCAAGCCACATGTCATATTCAAAACCCTCGGGAACCGGCATCGGTTTCCAACCGGGGCCTGGCCCGTCAAAATTGTTTTTGGCCACATAGTTCAGAACATGCCGCGGTTTACCGACTATCCCATCGCGGATCGCTTGGCAGAAACCGTTGAGAAAGGTTGTCGAGCGCCACTGACTGCCGGTCTGCAACACCCGTTTGTATTTACGAACCGCTTTAATCATCTCCTGGCCATCACGCACTGTTAGCGATTGAGGTTTCTGGCAGTAGATATCCTTGCCGGCAGCCGCAGCCTGAATAGTTTGAATGGCATGCCAGTGATCAGGCGTAATAATAGCGACTGTGTCGATATCATCACGCTCCAGTAAATCGCGAAAATCGACATAAGATGAACACCCTTTGAACGATCCGGTGGGTGAACGTTCGGCATAGGCACTCTCTACCATTTCGCGAACCGGTTCACGTCCGAGGAACTGAGCGTCATTCTTGTAGCCATGACTGCCTTTATTGACATCACAGACCGCCACAACCTGAACATCCTCCATCGGCAGCCAGCGTTTCAAATCCTGTTCCGCCTGGTTGCCGCAGCCAATGATGCCCATTGTTATGCGCTGCGAGGGTGAATTAGCTCCGAGAGTGCGTGAATTGACGATCATCGGGAATCCGATGGCACTAGCAGCTGTCGCCCGCAGAAAACCGCGCCGTGTATTTACCAAACCTGAATTATTACCACTGTTGCTCATTTTAAAAACCCCTTGATTTGTGTTAATTACAAGGTCCAACCCTTGCGATTGTCTCTCTTGAGAAAACGATTTAATTCCGGCAGATTGGTGCAGCTTAACGCTTCACCATCCCACTCGATCCTCCGCCCTTTGCCGGCACGTACCGCCAGACAACCGAGCAGTACCAGCTCATTGAGCTGACCGGAGTAGTCGAAGTGGGCACTGGGCGGCGGTCCGCCGCGACATGCACGGAAGAAATCACGTTGATGAGTACCCTTGACACGCGGCAATGTTTCAGGCGGTTTTGTGAACGCGCGATGAGCCTCTTCCGGTACAATGCGCACTCCATCGCCGTAAGCGTCGGTAATCATCATTCCCTTTTCACCAACATACAGCGTGCCGTTTCCTCCAAAGTTGCGGTCATACTTCTTTTCCAAATCTCGTACCAGTGCCGGACGGTTCTGAGCAGCCATTGCGACGCAGTCGTTCTTAGGGTTCACTGTTTTATTATTGAACGGCTGATCCGGCGCCAGACCGTCGTACCAGTGAAGACGAACCGGTTTCATACCCGCACGGGCTGGAAAATCCCAGCGTATGCGTGTGCTGACCGGAAAACACTCCGCGTTACCGCCGAAACTCTCCTCGAGCATGATCGCGTCGGGGTGACCGAGTTTAAGTGCCCAATATGCCGGATCAAGGATATGACATCCCATATTACCCAGCGATCCGTTGCCAAAATCGAACCAGCCATGCCAATCGTGAGGGTGCAGCCCTTCGTGATAGTCACGGTATGGCGCGGGACCGATCCATTGATCCCAGTCGAGACCCGCAGGCACAGCCGCAGTGGCGGGACGTCCCGCCACCCGCCCGTTGGCACGGTTGCTCCAGCAATAGACGTCATGAACCTCACCGATTGCGCCTGCCCAGACAAACTCACACAGGCGACGGCAACCCTCACCGGAGTGGCCTTGCTGCCCCATCTGCGTCACCACGCCATGCTTGCGAGCCTCCGTTACAAGCTGACGTGACTCCGCAATGGTGAGCGTCATCGGCTTTTCGAGATAAACATGAATGCCCCGTCGGATAGCCATCAGAGCCGGAAGAGTATGCTGATGATTGGGTGTCGCAATTATGACCGCATCAAGCTCGCTTCCCAGCTCATCAAACATTCTGCGGTAGTCACCGTAAGCCTTAACCTTGGCAAGGTCATAGTTGGGCGCAACCTCTTTAATCTTGAGAAAAGCCTTCTCGATCGCGTTTCTGTCAGGATCGACAATCGCCACCAGTCGCTCATCGCAGGCTGCATCGATATGCGCGCTCAACCCTCTGATGCCACAACCCAACACTGCCACCCGCAGCGGTTTGTCAAGAGCGGCATCACTTCTCTGCGCATGCAGACCCAATGCTGAAACTCCGACAGCGCCGGCGGTGCTCTTGAGAAAACCGCGTCTGTTCAATCCCTTTGTTATCATAATTCTCCCTTATTCTCCTTCAATCTCTTTTCTCACTGACTTGAACAATACTAACCCAAAGGATTGTTAAAAGCAAGCATCCTAAGCGAAATTTATAATAATAACCCGGACAGTTAAAAATAGTTATTTAACGACTATTTAGAAAAATGTAGAATGCGAACCAGTTTTAATCGAATTTTATCCTGCGGGCGTATACAGCACGTTGTCGATACTAAACAAAACAATTGGAGATTCACCATGAAATATATAACGGCGTTTATTTTAGCTCTGTCGCTCACTACACACACGCAAGCCCAATTGATGGGCAAATCCCCTTTTACCATTCGCATCAACACAATCGGCACTCGCTCCTCCGATGCACTCGAATTTGCAGTACAAATCGCAATTCCACCTGAACACGTCATCTATACCGAGAGCTTTGCGGTCACCACAGATGCTAAACTTGAACTCGAGGCTCTCACTCAACCTGAATCCCACATGAAACCTGATCTGATTGATCCATCGGTCGAGGTTGAAGTTTATGACACCTCTATTGAAGCCCGTTATCGTTTGACCTCCGCTCCCGATGGTGCAGTTGTTACTGTGGCGTTGCAGGGCTGCGATAAATCTGTTTGTTTCATGCCGGAAAAACACACCTTCAGCTTCGATTATAAAAGCGGAGAATTTGTCAGCGGCACATCTGAAAAAACATTTGACGATGCGCCCTACGGCGACCCTGAAGGCGCGAACCGCTGGTTGCAAGGCGCAAGACTGACGACCGCCGGCGGCTACATGGCGGCTGATGATTTTTTGCTCTTTCTAGATAAAGCCGCCGGAAAGGATGTTGTCAAGCACTCGGGATTTGATCAATTCCTTGATGATCCAGTCGTTTTTCTCAGAAACAACGGTGTTTTTTTAACGCTAATTCTGGTGCTACTCGGCGGCGTGCTTTTAAATCTGACCCCCTGTGTGCTGCCGATGATACCCATTAATTTAGCCATTATCGGTGCCGGAACCGGCACCAGAAGCAGGGGCTTTTTCAGGGGCATGGCTTATGGACTGGGTATTGTCGTAGTTTATGGGGGGCTGGGTTGGTTGATTCTGAAACTCGGACTCTTCTTTGGTGCAATTCAATCCAATCCCTGGTTCAATCTGGTCATCGGCGCTATATTTGTAGCTCTGTCACTGGCACTCTTTGATGTTTTTGTAATCGATTTCACCCGCTTGACCTCTTCACACAGCGATGAGGCGCATCGCAAAGGATTGTTGGCCGCCTTCGCAGTCGGGTCGCTCAGTGCCCTGCTGGCTGGCGCCTGTGTGGCACCGGTAGTCATTGCTGTGTTGCTGCTGGCTGGCAACCTCTATGCCGGGGGGATGCAGGCCGCGCAATTCCTGCCATTCGTTCTTGGTCTGGGCATGGCACTACCTTGGCCTTTTGCCGGAGCCGGGCTTTCAGTGCTACCGTCGCCGGGCATGTGGATGGTACGTGTGAAACAGGTTTTCGGTGTTCTGATGGTTTTATTGGCACTCTACTACCTCTATTTGGCAGGCACCGGTTTCTTCGGTGCTCAAGTGGCGCGGGAAGACTCTATTCTCGCTGGCGATCATTCGGCCTGGATTGAAAAAGTGGAAGAGGCCCGTAACACCGGTAAGCCCATTCTGGTAGATTTCTGGGCTACCTGGTGTAAGAACTGCGCCGTCATGGAAAAGAAAACCTTCAAAGAGGAAGCGGTCGCTGAGCGATTGCAGGATTATGTATTCGTCAAGGTTCAGGCGGAGAAGCCTGACCAATCACCGGCACGCGAGATGCTGGAGGCTTTTGAGGTGCGTGGTCTGCCAGGATTTGCCGTTTTGACCTTTGAATAATCCCACCAGGCAGGTTGTTGTGAAGGCAACAGACGAAAGATACCTGCGCTCGCTTAACTTTCTTGTTTTTTGCAGTTAAACCTGAGAGTATACGCAAAAACAAAAGTTGAGAGGAAACTTTCCATGCCCTTGAACAGATATCTTTTAATGCTGAGTGCTCTATTATTCTCTTTCACATCAGTTTTGTCCGCACCGAGCGTTTTCCGCTGTCAGGCGGAGGATGCCCGGCTCAATCCGCAAAGAGTTGAAGTGGTCACACAAAACTCTTTTAAAGATGGACGCGGCGCGGCTCTTAAAACCGGACTGAAGGCAAACACCGCACAGGACGATACCGCAGCTGATCTGATTTTTTCAATAGCTGAACTTGACCCCGGAGCGTATACCATAACAACCTTCGCCGCTGTAGACAGCGAAGGAGCTGAAATCATGCGTGAAGCTACCAGTAAATTTGATTCGCTCTATACCTCTCTCCAGATAGATGATGCGCTTCCCACCAGTCGGGTCATATTTGTACCATGGAAAGAACCAGAGATGTGCTGGCAGCGCCTCGGTATTTTTGATATCACCAATTCTGCGCCGCAAATCAAACTCTGGCTCCCGCCCAATGTGCGTCTCGATCGGATAGAGGTGCGCAAATTCACAGCACCCAAAATACCTGATGAAGCCATCAGCTATAAACCTTCGGTTGTACCGGGGCGGGAACATCCACGTCTGTGGATTACCGAAAAAGAGCTATCGCGGGTACGCGCCAATCTCAAACACTCTGAACATGCCGGACTTTGGAGCAAAGTTAAGAAGCAGGCCTCGGAGAAGCCCGATGTAACCTTCCCCGACAATGCTGAGATGAAACATAACCGCAAACTGGAGGATATCGTCAAGGCCCGGGCTTTCGTTTATCTGATGACTCAGGACAAAAAGGCGGGTAGCGAGGCCGTCCGTTTGACGCGTGAGTATATTGCACGGGTCTCATTCGGCAATCTGCTGGATATAACACGTGAAATCGGAGCCGCCATATATGTAACTTCACTGGTTTACGACTGGTGCCATGAGCTCTGTTCTGCGGCTGATCTTGAGCTTATGCGCGTGAACATGATGAGGCTGGCACGCGAAATGGAGTGCCAGTGGCCTCCCTTTCGCAACTCGATAGTCAATGGCCACGGAAATGAGGCTATGATCAACCGCGATCTTTTATCAATGGCAATCGCTGTTTACAACGAAGACCCCCTGCCTTATCAATACTGCTCCTATCGTATTCTTGAAGAGCTTGTGCCGATGCGTCAATTCGAGTACCGTTCGCCGCGTCATAATCAGGGTGTCGGTTACGCCTCATACCGTTTCGGCTGGGAGATGCATGCCGCCTGGCTTTTACGCAAACTCGCGGATCGCGAAATTTTTGATCCCAATCTCAAAAAGGTTCCTCTCTACTGGCTTAACATGCGTCTGCCCGACGGCGAAATGTTGCGTGACGGCGATGGCACACCTGGTGGAACATACTATCCCTACACCCAGACCGCCCTGCTCTGCTACGCCTATAACAAGAATCCCGTTCTAAAGGGCGAATTTCAGAGGCAGAGTATCCGGCGCGTCGACCCGATACTCTTTCTGCTGCTCAACGACCCCTCGCTGCGTGCCGAACCCGATCTCAACAAACTTCCGCTGACTATCGACTTCGGATCGGTTTTGAGCGGCATGATTACCCGCACCGACTGGAACATGGGCACCAGCGCCAGCAATACAGTGGTAGCTGAAATTAAAGGCGGTGGTTATCACTTCGGAAATCATCAGCATGCCGATGCCGGTGCGCTGCAGCTATATTACCGCGGTTTACAGATTGTTGACCTCGGACAATACAAATTCTACGGCACCCCCTATGACATGAATTTCAACAAGCGATCAATCGCGCATAGCATGATGCTGGTGGTCGATCCTAAGGAGAAGTTTCTGAAAACTCCGGGCAATGACGGCGGCTCGCGTTTTCTTCAAAGACATCCCCGAACAACCACACAACTCAAAAAAAATCCACTCTTTCATTATGGTCAAAAGATTTCCTGCGGTTTCGGCCCATCTAAGATGCGCCCGGATTACAGCTACTACGCCGCCGAACTCAGCTCGGCCTATTCCGACAAGATCACAGCTTTCACCCGGTCATGCTGTTTTCTCAATCTGAAACTGGCCACCCACCCGGCTTGTATGATTGTATTGGATGAGGTGCACAGCGCGGATGCCTCATTTAAAAAATTCTGGCAGGTTAACACCCTGGAGCCGCCAGTACCTACCGCTGAGGGAGTGCAGCTACATAACTCCGAAAACGGTCTGACCGGACGCGTTGACCTCTGCATGCTGCGTCCGACCTCCACCCAGCGCAAGATCGATATCAAAAGCGGCAAAGAAACCTTTAATGTTTTCGGATTTCAGGTGTCGCCTCCCAGATCTAACCGCGTGGAGGCTAAAGGGCACCGCGTACTTTTTTCCCCGGTAAAGGAACAAAAACATGACACCTTTCTGACCTTGATCCAAACCTATGCTGACGGCTCACACCCGCTGCCGTACGAACTTGTCGAATCGGATCAATATTACACGCTGATTATCGCGGATCGGGTTGTCTGCATGACTCGTAACGGAGAACTGCTCCACCAGCCCCTGAAAATCACTGTGCCAACCAAAAACGTTGATTACAAGGTGACGCTTACAGCACTCCATGAGGGTCGGTGGCTGATCGAATCTGCTCAGAAAGCTGATTCCATCGAGTGCGTCAAAGGTGACAATACCATCTCCTTCAACTCAAAAGGCGGCAAATACCGCATAACCCCAACCACGCTTTAGGCCCGCTAAGCGGGATCGCTGGTGTTATTACGTAGGGCGGCGCTCCCGCGCCGCCTAGGCAGACGATCCGGAGGAGCCTCCTTCGTTTCTTCTGCCGTGCCGCGTAACGAAAAGTTCGATCCGGGCGCAGTCCTGTATCGGGGCTGAAAATTTATAGCCACAAATCTTGATTTTACGCAAAAAGTGTGGTGGAGAGATAACGCTCACCGGAATCAGGCAGAATCGCGACAATTGTTTTACCGGCAAATTCGGGCTGATCAGCCAGACGCGCAGCCACCGCCACTGCGGCACCGCAGGAAATACCTGAGAGCATTCCTTCCTCCCTCGCCAGTCGCCGCGCATATTCAAAGGCCTCCTCGTTGTCGACCTGCTCAATGCGGTCAATCAGAGAAAGATCAAGATTATCCGGAATGAACCCGGCTCCTATCCCTTGTATCATATGTGGACCGGGCGAGAGTGGTTCCCCTGCCAGATGCTGCGAAATCACCGGGCTGTCGGTCGGCTCAATGCCCACCGTTAAAATCCTTTTACCGCAACTCTGCTTGATATAGCGTGACACCCCGCTGATCGTGCCCCCCGTGCCAATGCCTGCCACCAGAATATCGATTTCCCCCTCAGTATCACGCCAAATCTCAGGCCCGGTGGTTTGTTCGTGAATCGCGGGATTAGCCGGGTTCTTAAACTGCTGCGGCATAAAAAAGCGCTCAGGATCATTCTGTGCCATCATTTCAGCCTGTCTGATCGCGCCGGACATTCCTTTGGAGGCTTCCGTAAGAATCAGATTTACCCCGAAGGCCGCCAGTACACGACGACGCTCAATACTCATACTTTCGGGCATGGTTAATGTCACTTTATAACCGCGTGCGGCACCAGCAAATGCCAAGGCAATACCGGTGTTGCCGCTGGTCGGCTCGATAATCTCGATGCCCTTTTTAAGTACCCCGCGTTTTTCCGCATCGCTGATCATTGCTGCGCCGATGCGACATTTAACAGAGTATGCAGGATTGCGTCCCTCTATCTTTCCCAGCACCACCGCGCCATCACCGGCAATGCGCCGAATACGGACGAGCGGTGTGTTGCCTATTGAAAGAGCGTTATCATCATAGATGCGTTTCATACCATATCTCCTATTCTTATATCAGGCTTTCCATACGCTGAAATAGCGATGTCCATCACCTAAGCCTAAAAACGGCAGGTATATTGCGAACCGGCGACTATCCCTCATCAAGTACAACAGTAAACTCCTCCCCTAAGTCAAGTGTTCGTAGGCGCAATTTCGTCTTTACAAAATTCATCCCTGAGCACTGTAATCACGGGGTTGTCGCCGCAGAGTGGACAAACCTTACTACGCTGCAGCTTGACTGTGCGGAAAGATGCCTGCAATCCGTTGTATATCATCAGTCGATCGGTCAGCAGTGTGCCTTTGCCGAGCAGAAATTTGAGTGCTTCGACCGCCTGTAGTGTACCGATCACCCCTGCTACCGCACCCAGCACCCCTGCCTGAGAAGAGGATGGTACAGAGCCGCTCGACGGCGGAGTTCTGAAAACACAGCGGTAACAGGCGCTCTCTCCCGGTATAACAGTCATAAGCTGTCCATCAAAGCGCAACACTCCGGCATGCACATAGGGTTTGCGGGCAAAATAACAGGCATCCGCAACCAGAAATTTCGAGGCGAAAGAGTCGGTGCCGTCGATTACAATATCATAATCAGCTAAAATATCCGCCGCATTCGCCGCGGTTAAACGCGTAAAATAAGTGCGCACCTGCACATCGGGATTCAAAGCCTTGAATGTCGCCGCCGCCGACTCAACCTTTGGTTGACCGAGAGACGCGGTGTTATGCGCAATCTGACGTTGAAGATTGCTCAAATCAACAACATCCCCATCTACCACCCCGATTGTGCCGACACCAGCGGCTGCCAGATAAAGTCCAGCCGGACTTCCCAAACCACCCGCACCGACCAGCAGAACCCGGCTGCATAACAGTCGTTTTTGTCCGGCTCCACCGACCTCAGAAAGCAAAATATGTCGCGAATATCGTTCGATTTGTTCACCGCTTAAATCCATGCTCAACTCCTGTTAGTTCATTCACCAAAGGGCAAAACAAATATGTTGGTCGTTAGCGACATGTTGTCGTTGCGTGCCTGTTCGTTTTTTGCATGGGGCAGAGGGCATGAGGAAGAAATTTTGCTGTGCTTAAGTACATCGCTCTGTGCTTATCCGGGTCACGAATTTACAAAATTTACAGTAACACAACATGTCAGACAAAGCTCCCCAACCCCGTTATACATCCTCAAGAGTACCACATTGTGGTATTTAATGCAACAGAACACCAAATTAAAAAGCATTTTTAGTGACTTTTTACTGTACTTTTATGTGGGTTTTATTACTATAAAGATAACTTGAGGTTTATTTGCTAGTTATTGAGACGTTGCTTCACTTGATTCGATTTTAATAGTGTTGAATCGTAAAAAGCATGTTCTTGACAACTGACTGAGTGAAAAAACGTAATAGAGCGATGCGGGTGCCGCACGTTCGCATGCAGCAGATTGTGGATGCGGCAGTACGGGTGTTTATGCGCTGGATGATGCAGCCTGAAACGACTGATTGGTCCGCCCAGGCTGAGGATTCTCTGAATCTGCTGCTGAGAGCTCTGTCAGAAAACAACCGAAAGTCTGCGGGATTATGAAAAGACGCGACAGGATGGGGTGGGTGAAAGAAAGTTGTTTTGCAACGCTGTATTCCGTGTTTGTGTTTTTTTTAAGCCGCTGTGCGCTCTGCTCAATGGGGATGACTCAGTCCGGCACTCTGCATCCGCCCGCTGCGGGCGGCGACGACGCGATGAGTGCCGATGCAGGCGGTTCCGTGCGCTTCTACCGCTTGAAGGTGGAGGTGCCGTGATGAAAAAGAAAGATGTCGACGGAATTGATTCACTCGAGTCACTCGAAAGAAAAGAAGAACAACCATGAAAAACAATGCGAAATTTTTGATGGCACTGCTGCCGTTGCTGGCCACCCAAGCCGCCACCAACACATGGATATGCACGGACACCTTCGATAACGCCTGGTCGTCCCCCGCAAACTGGAGCGGCGGCAACGTGCCGGATACACCGGCAGAACACGCGGTCATTCCAATTAGCACCGCGCCGTGCCTTTTCGACTCGGGCGAGATCACCGTCGGCTCGATTTCCGGCAGTGGCGATTTTATCTTGAGCGGCGGCACCCTGACCGTGGCCTCGAACAGCATCTTCTCAGGAAACGTCATGCTCACCGATTCACCCGAGTTCGAAGACGGCGGAACTTTGAACGGTGCCGGCAGGCTGACGCTCACCGGCGGCGGTAATCAGTGGGCGACAGGCATGCTTGCGCTGGATGTGACCATCGAAACCGGAGCACGTCTGACGCTGACGGCGGGCGATAAAAGGCTGGGTGCCTGCACGTTGCTCAACAAAGGCGAGATCGTCTGGCAAAGCGACGCAATCTGGCTGCGCGGCGACTGCACCCTTGACAACCGCGGCCTCTTCGATGTGCAGGGCGATCTCATGATTGGTAAAAATTACTATGACGGCGATCACCTCTGCACCTTTTTAAACAGCGGCGAGCTGCGCAAAAGCGCGGGGTACGGCGAGTTGAGCCTTGGCGTGCGATACAACTGGGGCTACACACCCTATTACGCATACGTGAATCTGCTGAACACGGGGCTGGTCGACATCCGGAGCGGTACACTGCGCCTGCTGGGCGACGGCGAGGCGATAAGCGACGGCGAGTTCCGCACGGCGGCTTTGACGTCACTATGTTTTTACAGAGGCACGCACATCCTTACCAACGAATTTGATTTTTCCGGATCGGGAACGGTTCTTGTGAGCAACGATACCTCCTGGGCAACCTCGGATATCCTTGTCTATAGCTCCGACACCTTTGCCGGTACATTGGTTCTCTATGCCGAAACCATGTCGCTGGCACCCGATACCATCCTGATTTCGGATCGCACCGTACTGCTCGACGGCACACTCACTGGCGACGGCACGCTGCGTTTGGCTGGGACGGACAACCTCTGGAACGGCAGCAGCCTGACGGGCGGAGTGACCGTCGATGTACCGACAGGTGTCAGACTTGCGCTCACCGGTGGGCCGCGAAACTTCGGCAACGCCACACTGTTGAACGAGGGGACGGTCGTCTGGACAAACGGGTTAATCAACATCAACGCCGCCGCCACAATCGACAATCGCGGACTCTTCGACGTGCAGGGCGATCTCGTGATGGGCAAGAATTATCAGGACGGAGATCACCACTGCACCTTTTTGAACAGCGGCGAGCTACGCAAAAGCGCGGGTTCCGGCGTTCTTGAAATTGGATCACGGTATATCTGGGGACACCTGAGATATTATGGCTACGTCAATATACAGAACACCGGTCTGATGGATATCCGCTCCGGAACGCTACTCCTGTTCGGTGAAGATTCGCTATATGAGGGCGAGTGCCGCGTGCCAACGGGCACGACGCTCTGGTTCTACGGCGGGGAGCATACCCTGACCAACGGCTGCGACATAACGGGGAGCGGTTCGCTTCTGGTTTCGAATGAAACCGTTTCCGTTACGGTGTCGCTCAATGTGAACGTTTCTGAAACTTTCGACGGTTCGCTGGCTCTGAGAGCCGATACTCTGCGGATCGGCGCGGGATCGACCTGTACCGTCGCACGCGCTGAACTGATCGACGGCGCACTCACCGGCGGGGGTACTCTGTTGCTGAGCGGCACCGACAACCACTGGAGCGGCAGCGCGCTGGCTGGCGACATCGTGCTGGCCGTGGCACCCGAAGGCGATCTTGCCCTCACCGGCGGTCCTCGGAACTTCGGCGACGCCACGTTGCTGAATGAGGGGACGGTTGTTTGGACAAACGGAGTGATCAACATCAACGGCGACTCGACGATCGATAACCGCGGACTCTTCGACGTGCAGGGCGATCTGACACTCGGCAAGAACGAAGCGATAAGCAGCGACGCCTGCGCGTTCCTCAACAGCGGCGAGCTGCGCAAAAGCGCAGGCTCCGGCGTTTTCCAGCTCGGCGGTCGTTATTATTACTCCTACAAGTACTACAAAGGCTATGTCAATCTCGGCAATACCGGCCTGATCGATGTCCGTAGCGGCACACTGCAGCGATTCGGGAGTGAGGAAATTGCCCAATCGGGAACCATGCGGATTGCCGCAGGCGCGACCTTCCGCAACCGCACCGGCACCGGATCGACGCTGCTCGGTCAGGATTTCACCAGTAGCGGCATAATCAGCGGAAGCGGCGTGCTCGATGTGGGCGAAGGCAATACGCTGGCAAACGCCGGAGTCGTCGCGCCCGGAGACTCCGCCGGAATGCTGACGGTCACCGGCAACTACAGCCAGGCCACTTCCGGCACCCTCTCCATCGAAATAGGTGGCACGACACCCGGTACGCAGCATGACCGGCTCGTTGTGAGTGGCACCGCGGCACTCGGCGGCACAAACGCGGTGGTCTGGAGCAATAGCTACGCGCCGGAAAGCGGCGACGCGTTCACCCCCCTGCTCTATGCCTCGGCAGATGGCACGTTTGTCCACGAGTCGCTGCCCGTGCTGCCGGACGGATGGTGGTGGGAGCGTGAAGAGGGTGCGCAAGGGTTAACCTTTACAGCGCAAGCACCGGCCGAAATGACCGCCCGAGGCACACCGCTCACCTGGTACGCCGGTTACAATCTGAACCCGGAAGGAGGCGGGCCGTGGACACCGGAACAATGGGACACGCTCGACACTTCCGATGCCGACGGCGACAACGCATTCAACTGGCAAGAGTTTGTCGCCGATACCGACCCGACCAACAGCGCGTCGTACCTGCACATAACCGCGATCTCCAACGGTCCGCCCGTGACCGTAAGCTTCGAACCCGCCTCGAC
>CAYOQJ010000088.1:0-37916 GCA_964406095.1 uncultured Lentisphaeraceae bacterium | reverse complement strand
CCATGAGGTGAATATGGGTTTTTCATCTTTTTCTCATACGTGGTTATATATAAGACACTTAAATTCGTGCCTTTCGTGATTTTCGTGGTTTAATTGATTTTTCTAGGATTATTCGCTCTGTAGCTTTGTTTCAAAGGAGCAACTCGGCAGGCAGGAGGCGATCCTGGTTTTAAAAACGATTCCACGCTCAAATGCTGCATTCACCACACCTCGATATTCCGTAACCGTGCGGCATATTTTGATCGAATTCCACAAACGAACTCCGTCAGCCATACCGGTGTGCAGATAGCTCCACAGCTCTTTAAGGCGTCCCAGCACCTGACGCTCACCACCCATCTCGTTAATCGAATAGCGCAGAGTCCGTTCCAGAAAGTCACACAGCCGTTCCGAATCCCTCCCAACCTGCACTCCCGCCTTGATCGACTCCATCAAAAAGGGGTCGATCGAAATTCCGCGCCCGATCATCCATCGCTTAATCTGTGGAAAACGCTGTTTCAGAAGCAGGAAATCATCAACCGAGCGCATGTCGCCATTATAAACAACAGGGTGTCGGCAGAGCCTCGCGACCTCTTCGAACACATCCAGCCTGACCTCGCCATTATACATCTGACGGGCGGTACGCGCATGTACTGTAACCTCACATAACGGGAAACTGTTGATTAGTTCCATGTTGCGCAGCAGCAGATTCGGCTCACTGATGCCCAGACGCACTTTGATCGAAAAGCCGTTCTCCATTTCGGTGCACCCAACCTCCAGCAGACGCGCGAGATTATCGACATCGCGCAGCAACCCGCAACCGCGTCCCTTTTTAATGACAAACGGCCAGGGACAGCCAACATTCAGGTCGGCACGCAGATAGCCTGAACTTTTAAACTCGCGCAACATCACGCGCAACTGGTCGGCATCCTTGCCAATCAGCTGCGGTATCAAAGGAACAGACTGAACGGCTGACTTGTCAATATCTCTCAGCAGCCCCGGCTTGACTCTGCTACCCGCCACGATCGGGATAAAGGGCGCAACCGCCAGATCAGGCACTGCGAAACACTCGGCCAGGGCCTGGCGAAAAACCCGCACAGTCACACCCCGCAAAGGCGCGAGGTAAAATGTATCACAAAGCTCCGCCTGTTTTCCGGAATCAAACTTCACCTTAAAATCCCGTGATTCAAATTCCGATCCTATGCCGTCAGCAACTGTAATTTAATTCTCCTAAAATACCAATCTTTCTGACTGCGTTATCCGTGATAACTCAGTATCTCCTGCTCAAAGCCGAAAGTCATGGCAATCAGTGCCGAGCGAATCCACATCCCGTTGCGCATCTGACGCCAAAACATCGCACGCGGATCATTATCGACCTCAGTGGAAATTTCATCGCGTCGCGGCAGCGGATGCATAATTATTCCATCCGCGGGCAGGAGGGCCAGCTCAGCCGCTCCGAATTTGAAGTTGCTGGTATCGATTCCGGCGCTTTCGCCCTCTGAAGCATCCCACTCATCCTGAATACGGGTCATATAGACCGCGTCAACCTGAGCCAAAACCGACTTCAGATCGTCGGTCAGTTCATAAGTTACATCATGGTTGGAGAGGATATCCAATACATCCTGGCCCACCTGCAACTGCGGCGGAGCCACAAAAATCTGGGTTATATTTGTGTAATTGGTGAGCAAATACGAGAGTGAACGCACTGTACGTCCGCGCAGCAGATCGCCGCAGAAGACAATGGTGCGGTTCTTCAATCCGCCTTTCTTCTCGAAACTCCGCAACAGGGTATAGATGTCGAGCAAGGCCTGAGTCGGATGCTGATCTTTGCCCGAACCGGCATTGATGATGGGTATCGGTCGGTTTGACACCGAAAGTGCGTGCGACATTTTCTCTGCCAGGCTTTTCTCGGGTGAACGCATTATGATCAGATCGAAGTAGGAGCTGAATGTTCGCACGGAATCTTCGTGAGACTCTCCCTTGAATTCGGACGAAGTTGAGATATCGCGAACTTCACCGGTTTGAATGCCAAGTATCTGACAGGCCGAAAGAAACGAAAGAAAGGTGCGTGAACTGGGTTGAGAGAAGTAGATCATCGCGCGTTTATCGGCAATCAGTGAGCGCAAGAAATCGGCTCCGGCGCGACGTTTTGAAATTTTGCGGATGCAATTGGTCAGCAAGGTCAGACGCTCCAGCAAGGCATAATCAAACTGTTGGGCAAAAAGTGTATGATAGGGCGCACCGTCATCCTGTAACAGATAGGGCACCTTTGCCACAAACGAAAGTCGCTGAAAATCATCCCAGGATATTTCAGACATCTTCTTTTTCATAACTTTACCTCCTGTGTATTTCCGCACTCTGTCAAGAATACTCCCCTGTTGCGGGCCTAATCAACGTTTCATAGACCGCATCCAATTCATAAAAAACCGCTTGTGTGATGTAATCGCAGCGCAAACTCCAACCACGATTGCGCCTCTGCCGCCTCGCTGTCGGCATCGCTCAGTTTACTGCGAAGATGCAGTTCTACAGCACCGCTCCATCAACTAAAGCGGAGACATAGAGTGCCTTGATAGTGTGCATACGGTTTTCCGCCTCGTCAAAAACTCTGGAGAAGGGAGCTTCAAAAACATCGTCGGTCACCTCAAGAGCACCACTCTGTCTGGTCATAGCGGTCTCATGATCATGAAACGCTGGCAGACAATGCAGAAAGATAAACTGATCCTGATCCACACCGGTGGCCCTGACCAAAGCTTCATTCACCTGAAAAGGTCGCAGCAATTCGAGTCTTTTCTCTTTCTCGCTCTCCTCTCCCATGGAAACCCAGACATCGGTATAAATTATATTGGCCCCACGCACACCTTCAAAAGGATCGGAGCAGACCTGCACCTGAGCATCGTTACGCCGCGCAATCTCTTCTGCCTGTTTGACCAGGGCGCTCTCGGGGGCAAGCTGCTCCGGAGTGCAATTGACAAAGTTGACTCCGGCTTTGGCGCAACCGATCATCAGTGAATTGGCCACATTGTTGCGTCCGTCGCCCACATAAGCCACATGCAGACCACGCAACCGGCCGAAACTTTCTTTTACAGTCATCAGGTCAGCCAGTATCTGGGTCGGGTGAAAGATATCGGTCAAGCCGTTCCAGACAGGCACACCCGCATATTGCGCCAGAGTTGCGACCCGTTTTTGAGAGAATCCGCGAAACAGAATGCCGTCGAAGGTGCGCCCCAGCACGCGTGCGGTATCTTTTACCGACTCTTTAGCCCCGAGGTGAATGTCATTCTGTGAAAGGTATTCGGCGGTACCGCCCTCATCCCGTACCGCGATAGAAGCGGAAGTACGTGTACGCGTTGAACTTTTTTCAAAAATCAGGGCGATATGACGACGTTGCAACAGATCGCCGCGCACCCCAGCGCGACGGCGTGCTTTCAATTCAATTGCCAGATCAATCAGTTCGAGCATCTCACTGTCTGTCAAATCTTCCAGACACAGAAGAGAGCGGCCATACAGTTCAGGGTTCCACTTGATCATTTTTTTCTCCACGTTTTTTTACCTTCATTCGGAGTTTGCAGCCGTTGAGCTCATACATCTCAGCACTTTCAGGCAGAGTGGTGAACACCGGTGTCGCTGAAAGGGTCTCACTGCAGATATAATCGGCATGTCGTTCGAGTGCGATTTGCAACTCGGAGTCGCCAAGCACATCAAATACGGTTGTAATCCGTTGTGTGACATCATAATTGTTCTCTTTACGTTTCGCCTGTATCCGGCTGACGCATTCACGCGCCAGACCATCAGCGACAAGCTCCGGTGTCAGAGTTGTCTCGATGCCAACCAGCACATCACCCTCCGAAGCCACCACCATACCTGCTTTCGGGGTGCGTTGCACCACCACATCCTCTGGTGTAAGCTCAAAAACCTCTCCATCGAGATCAAGCTGCACATTGCGGGCGGCTGCCAACTCCGCAGCCTGAGCTGTTGCCAGAGCTTCGATGGTTGCAGCAACCTGCTTCATCCGCTTGCCGAAACGCGGACCTAAACGGCGGAAATCAGCTTTAACCGCAATTTCAGCCATAGCGGTTTCGTCACTGCCATATTCACATTTTTTGATATTCAGTTCATCGGTAAAAAGCTCTTCGTAACCGCTGAGCAGATCACGAATATCCGGATTGGCCGAGACGACATGAATCACGGCCAGCGGCTGACGGACCTTCAGATCATTCTCCAGCCGCAGCTGTCGTCCCAGGCGCACGACATCCTGCACCAGCGTCATACTGCGTTCCAACCGACGATCACGTGCGTCGCTGTTGGCCTGCGGAAAATCACACAGATGCACCGACTCTGGCATGCTTACCCCTTTCAGATTGCGATAGATGCTCTCGCTGATAAACGGAGTGAAGGGTGCTGCAATCTTACTGAGCTGCACCAGTACGTAACGCAGAGTGCGATAAGCGCACATTTTATCATCATCATTCTGTGATTTCCAGAAACGTCGCCGACTGCGCCGGATGTACCAGTTGGTCAAGTCCTCCACAAATTTAACGAAGGGACGCACCGAGCGCTGCAGATCATAAACATCCATAGCTTCAGTCACATCAGCAATCAGTGTTTCCAGCGAACTCACAATCCAGCGGTCAAGCACGTTTTCGGCAACCGGTGGCCGCAACTCGCTCTCTGTAAAGCCATCGACGTTGGCGTATGTCACAAAGAAGCTGTAGGCGTTCCACCAGGGAATCAGAAGGTCACGCAGAATCTGCTTTATCCCCTTTTCCGAAAAGCGCAGATTCTCCGCGCGTACAACCGGCGAACAGATCATATACAACCGTAGCGCATCGGCACCGTATTCATCCAGAATGTGCACCGGATCAGGATAGTTTTTAAGACGCTTGGACATTTTCTTGCCGTCTTCCGCCAGCACCATACCGTTGACAACCACATTTCTGAAGGGTGCACGATCGAAAAGGCAGGTGCCCAGTACCATCAGTGTGTAGAACCAGCCTCGGGTCTGATCGAGGCCTTCAGCGATAAAGTCGGCAGGGAAGAAACCCGCTTCATCTCCCTCGCGTTCAAAGGGATAATGCTGCTGAGCGTAGGGCATTGAGCCAGACTCGAACCAGCAGTCCAGAACCTCGGGTGTGCGGTGATAACGTTTGCCGTTTCTTTCAATCACAATTTTATCGACAAAATGTTTGTGCAGATCATCAACCCGCACACCTGAATACTCCTCCAGCTCATCAATTGAGCCAACACAGATCATATCCTCCGGATCACTCTCATTGATCCAAACCGGAATGCAGGAGCCCCAGAAACGGTTGCGGCTGATGTTCCAGTCGCGCGCATCTTTCAGCCAGTTGCCGAAGCGTTTGTCGCCAACATACTCCGGCATCCAGTGTACGGTTTCATTGTTGGCGCCAAGACGCTCATGCAGGTCCTCCACGCGCACATACCAGGCTTCGATGGCGCGGTAGATCAAAGGCGTATCGGTGCGGTCACAGAAAGGATAACTGTGCACAATGGTTGACTGATGCACCAGTTTGCCCTGTTGCTTGAGCCAGCGGATCAAATCTCTGTCGCAATCCTTGCAGAAACGCCCTGCATACTCCGGCAGCTGTTCGGTAAACTTACAGGCTGCATCCAGCGGATCGAGAATCAAAGCGATACCGCACTCGCGGCAGACCCGGAAATCATCCTCTCCGTAAGCCGGGGCCAGATGCACCAATCCAGTACCGTCGGCGGTACTGACAAATTCATCGTTGAGCACGCGGAAGGCGCCGTCGTCAGCATGCTGTGCAAAATAAGGAAAAATCGGTTCATAGCGCCAGTCTCTCAACGCGTTGCCTTTCAGGCGCGCCTCAATCCGACACCCCTCGCCGCCTTTGTAATAAACCTCCAGCCGTTCGGCAGCCATCACAAAACAGCAGTTTTCCTGTAAATCTCGCACCACCACATATTCAATCTCCGGACCGGCGCAGATGGCAAGATTCTCAGGCAGTGTCCAGGGAGTGGTAGTCCAGATCAGGAACGATGTCTCGCCCCAATCTGGATCGGCTCCGTCGATCACACGCGCCTTGACTGTGATGGCGGGGTCCTGAACATCCTTGTAGTTGTTGCCCGCTTCAAAATTACTGAGCGGAGTGCTCAGCATCCAGCTGTAAGGCATAATGCGATATGATTTATAAACACGTTTCTGTTTCCAGAGCTGTTTGAAAACCCACCAGATACTCTCCATAAAATCAACATCCATGGTTTTGTAATCGTCATCAAAATCGACCCAGCGCCCCATGCGCGTGACGGTGGCACGCCATTCGGAGACATATTTCAGCACCATGGAACGGCACTGCTCATTGAACTTGTCGACACCCAGCTCACGGATTTCGTAAGCGCCTCTGACTCCAAGGGCTTCTTGAGCCAGAGCTTCGATCGGCAGTCCGTGACAATCCCAGCCGAAGCGGCGCGCCACACGATGGCCACGCATCGTCTCATAACGTGGCACGATATCCTTAATGGTTCCGGCCAGCAGGTGTCCGTAATGCGGCAACCCGGTTGCAAAGGGCGGACCGTCATAAAAAACATAGGGATGCTCCTCGGAATTACGCTCAAGACTTTTCTGAAAGATGTTCTTCTGCTCCCAGAAATCGAGGATAGTCTTCTCCATTGCCGGAAAATCGGTTTTATTTGAAACACTTTGAAACATTTTCGCCAACTCACTTATATCACAGGATTTACAAAGAATAATTTGTTATTATACAGAATAATTTGCTCTTTCCGCAATAACGCATTCAGTGCATTCCTTTTGCGGCAGGGTAATGTTATAAGAATGATCAGTTGTCAATTTTTTCATGAAAAAGACTCTTTTTAAATGATTATGTTAATCATGTAATCCTGTAAAAAAATCGCGTTTAACTTCCTTTGGAAAGGGGTACAGTGAAAAATCTTATCTCGCTGATAACCCTTGCTAATTTAAAGCGAAGTGGTATACAATCAAGAAATCCATCGGGGTGTCGGGCTTTGACCGACTGAGATAAAACCCGTTGAACCTGATCCGGCTCGTACCAGCGCAGGGAAATGGAGATAATCCTGACAGGCGGTTCCGGAAATCATGGAGCGTCTGTTATTTTTTTGTCAGATTTCAGGAAACTTATGGAAATGCAGGAAACATTACGCAAGGTCGCGGCCTTGACGATTGCCGGAAGCGACAGCGGCGGCAACGCTGGCATTCAGGCCGATCTGCGCGCTTTTCACTTCTTTGGCGTGCATGGCTGCACAGCGATAACCGCATTGACAGCGCAGAACCCCTTCGGCGTTAATGCGGTGCTCAGCTCCGATGCGGATTTCATCACCGAGCAGATCGAGGCGGTTATTGAAGTTTATGATATCAGAGCAGTCAAAACCGGAATGCTTTGTACAGCGGAAATTATCGAAGCAGTTGCCGACAATCTTACGCTGCGCACCAGAATACCCAAAGTGGTTGATCCTGTAATGGTGGCCACCAGCGGTGCCGCTCTGCTGGAAGCCGACGCAGTTGAGATGCTGTCGCGCTGTCTACTGCCACGGGCTGACCTCATCACTCCCAATCTACCCGAGGCTGAGGCTCTGCTTGCAAGCTCTCTGACTACGGATGAGGCGGTAGCCGAAGGTGCACGCACCTTGTTTGACCGCTACGGATGCGCGGTTCTGATCAAAGGCGGACATGCTGGTGATGCGCGTGCGAGCGATCTTCTTTTTGATGGCGAAAGCTGCCTGCGATTCTCAGTGCCTCGGATTGCAGATCCGGTTTCCACACATGGGACCGGCTGTTCGCTGAGTTCCGCCATCGCCGCAGCGCTGGCCTGCGGTCATGATTTAAGGGATGCGGTGGCCGAAGGCAAGGCATATGTGTATGAAGCCATTCGCACCGCCGTCAATGTGGGCGAATGCGCATCTGTAATAGGCACACCGCTGAACCTGCCGCTGGATCAGATCACCATAACACCCGCGTAAAACTAAACTCCAAACCCCCGGTCGTAACAATGACACAACTACAAGCTGCAAAAAAAGGTATGATCACAGAGGCGATGAAACTGGTCGCCGCGAATGAAGGTGTAACACCCGAAAAGGTAAGAGAGGGGGTCGCAGACGGACAGCTGGTGATTCCCCTCAATCCGGCACATCGTAATGTGCACCCGGTCGGCGTGGGACGTCTCTTTAAAACAAAGGTCAACGCCAATCTGGGTCGGTCAACAACACGTTCCGGCAAAGGCGATGAACTGGGTAAGCTCGCGGTGGCACTCAAAGCCGGGGCCGATTTTGTCATGGACCTTAGTGTCGGCGAAAAGATTCATGATATCCGCCAGGGCATGCTGGATGCGTCACCGGCACCGCTGGGAACGGTACCGGTTTATGAAACAATCTCCCGGACGGAGGGCGACATACCGGAGCTTGACCCCGGATTGCTGCTGGAGGTGATCGAGCAGCAGGCTGTGCAGGGCGTGGATTTCATGACTCTGCATGCCGGTCTTCTACGCTCTCAAATCGGCGCTTCGATGCAAAGAAAAATGGGAATAGTCAGCCGGGGCGGAGCCATCATGGCCGAATGGATGCAAAAAAACAACCAGGAGAATCCGCTCTACACCAATTGGGACAGAGTGCTGGATATTCTGGTCAGGCATGATGTGACCGTCTCGCTGGGAGACGGGTTGCGTCCGGGCTGTCTGGCCGACGCGAGTGATGAGGCGCAGTTCGGCGAACTCGAGGTTCTGGGAGAGCTGGTGCAACGCTCGCGAACACGCGGAGTTCAGGTTATGGTAGAGGGTCCCGGACACATCCCCTTCGATCAAATCCGCATGAACATGGAGCGCCAGCGGGAACTCTGTAACGGTGCCCCCTTCTACGTACTTGGGCCGGTAGTAACCGATATAGCTCCCGGCTACGATCATATCACATCCTGTATCGGCGCAACCGCCGCCGCCACCTATGGCGCGGCACTGCTCTGTTACGTGACGCCAGCCGAACACCTGGGTCTACCGGATGACGAAGAGGTGCACCAGGGGGTCATCGCCTATCGGATCGCCGCACATGCAGCTGATATCGCCCGCGGTCTGCCCGGAGCACGGGATATTGATGACCGTATGTCAGAGGCACGTGCCCGCTTCGACTGGGAGGCGCAGTTCAAATGCGCAATGGACCCTGAGCGGGCTCGCACGCGCTGGTTGCGAACCCGAGCTGAAAGAACCGACAGCCACTCAGATGATCACTGCTCCATGTGCGGCAAGGAATTTTGTGCGGTGCGTACCTCAAAACGAATGAGAGAGGGTTGATTTACCACTTCACTCCCGGTTTTTTGGTTGCCAGAACAGGATTCATTCATGTAAAGTACGACCACTTTTCTTTCCGGAACGAAGAATTTCAGACAAAGCGGAGAATAAGGTATGAGCGACGATTGTCCCTGCGGCAGCAAACTTATCTTTGAAGAGTGCTGCGAACCATTTCTGATTCACAAGAGAAGACCGGAGACCGCCGTGCAGCTGATGCGGGCACGCTACACTGCGTATGCCTTGGGCACAGTTGAATTTCTCTATGAGACATCGGGTCCCAAGGTAAAGAAAGAATTCGATGCCGACAGCAGTCGCAAATGGGCAGAATCCGCACAATGGACCGGCATTGAGATACTGGAAGAGGTTGACGGTGCCGCCGGTGACGAAAGGGGCAGGGTTGAATTCATCGCGCATTACACCGTAAATGGAACCTCCTTCGATCATCATGAATTGGCTCAGTTCAGAAAGATCAACGGCGAGTGGTTTTTTATGGACGGTAAGATTTTCGGTCCCGATCCGGAACGCAGAGAAGAACCCAAGATCGGACGCAACGATCCATGCCCCTGCGGCAGCGGCAGAAAATTCAAAAAATGCTGCATCAAGGGCTGAGCAGCCTTCAATTCCGACTCCCCCATTGCAGTAGCTGGATTCATTACCCGTGAAGAGGAATGAACTGGCCTGGCGGGTGGCTATCAATTTCCACAACAAAAACAACCACTCTGAGAAACAGAGACGCGATGGCGATAAAAGCGATAATTTTTGATCTGGACGGCACACTGGTTGACACCGAACGTTTATGGGTCGAGGCCATGGTGAACTATCTGCGTGAACTGGGCTGCCGCTGTGACAGCGATATGCTGATGGAGATTGTCTATGGCCGTTCATGGCTGGACATCTATCGCGATATAACCCGGCAATTTTCTGAGACCACCGGTATCTCTCTTGAAAAAATGACCCTGGTTCTAAGTGAACACCACAAGCGTTTGTGCCGGAATGAGGCCAATCTGGTGATTGAAAACTCCGCTGATCTTCTACGCACTCTCGCCGCGACATACCCGGTGATCGTGGTTTCCGGCTCACCCAGAGCTGATGTCATTCATAATCTCGGCGTGGCTGACGTGCTGGAAAGTGTACGTTTTGCACTCGGCGCCGAAGATTATCCGCACGGCAAACCCGACCCATCCGGTTTTCTAAAAGGCGCGGAGATGCTGGGTGTGCAACCGGATGAGTGTCTGGTTTTTGAGGATTCCTGGGCAGGTGTCAGTGCCGCCAAAGCGGCCAACATGAAATGTGTGGCCCTCTCACGTTCGAGCGCTCATCGGCAGGATGTCGATCATGCGGATATTATTCTTGCTGATCTCGCACAGTTTGATCCGGCTATGATTGATGAAGTTCTTTAGCCAGCTCGCCGTACTCTCAGGCATTCAGGCAACAGCAAGTAACAGATGAATTTGACTTGAGAGACAACAATTTAACTCAGCTCTTTTTCCGGTGCCCCAACCGACATTACAACTTGTAGTCTGATTTTTTTATTCTATCGCTTGCGTTTCGTTTTCCTATTTGCTAGTGTGGTGGTGAATGGAGAGATAATTATGAATGAGACACGTCGAAATTTTATGAGAAAAACCGTCGGTGCCTCCGCTGTTGCAGCGGCAGGCAAAACTCTGACAGGCATGTCCGCAGAGAGTTATAACAGAGTCAAAGGGGCCAACAACCGGATTCGCGTGGCGGTTGCCGGAGTGAACGCGCGCGGCAACGCACTGGCTGTAAACTTCGCGGCCCTGCCGGACTGTGATGTTGTCCACGTTATTGATGTGGACAGCCGCGCCTCGACCAAGTGCGTGAAAAACATTGAAAAGTCGCAGTCCTTCAAACCCCGTGTGTTCGGTGATATCCGCAAATCACTCGAAAGCAAGGATTATGACGTGCTGGTTGTGGCTATGCCTGACCACTGGCACGCCCCGGCGACCCTGATGGCCTTACAGGCCGACAAGCACGTTTATCTTGAAAAACCGTGCAGTCACAGCCCGGCTGAAGGCGAATTGCTGGTAGCGGCAGCGAAAAAGTACAAAAAATGTGTACAAATGGGCAATCAGCGCCGTTCATTCCCGAATATTGTACAGGCGATGGAGGAGGTGCGTAGCGGTGCCATCGGACGCGTCTACTTCGGCAAGGGATGGTATGCGCGCAACCGTGCGCCGATCGGTGTGGGCAAGGTGACGACTCCGCCGGATTGGCTTAACTGGGATTTGTGGCAGGGACCTGCACCGCGCAAAGAGTTCAAAGACAACTTGATCCACTATAACTGGCACTGGTTCTGGCACTGGGGTACCGGAGAGGCTCTGAACAACGGTACGCATATGGTTGACTTAGTACGCTGGGGCCTCGGCGTTGACTATCCGGTCAAGGTCAGCTCGCATGGCGGACGTCTGGTCTACAACGATGATTGGGAAACCCCGGATACCCAGACAATAAACTGGGAGTTTGAAAACCGCAGCATTATGACCTGGGAGGGCTTCAGCTGTTATGGTCGTGGACAGGAGGGACAAAGCGTCGGTGTCATTCTTAACGGCGATAAAGGCTCGCTACACACCGGTGCCAACGGCTACACTATCTTTGATCTCGGTGGCAAAGTGGTGCGCACGGTAAAAACCGCGAGCCGAGTGGACGCCACCGACTCGCAAAATCCCTCGGGCAAACTGGATGTACTGCATATCAGAAATCTCTTTGAAGGCATCCGGGAAGGCAAGAGCCTCAACGCCGACGTGGAGTCAGGACACAAGAGCACCCTGTTGGTACAGCTGGGCAACATAGCGCAACGTGTCGGGCACACCTTGAATATCGATCCCGCAACCGGTCACATCATCAACGACCCCGAAGCGCAGAAACTCTGGTCACGCAGTTATGAGCCGGGATGGGAGATGAAAATCTGAAAACCGAAATACTCAAATCAAAAGAAGAGATGGGAGTGGCGGCGGCTCAATGGGCCGCTGCCGCCATCAGAGAAGCGATCGCAGAGCGCGGGCATGCAAATATTATTCTCGCCACCGGTGCCAGCCAGTTTGAAATGCTGCACTCTTTGACACAGACTGAAAGCATTGACTGGAGCAAAGTCACTATGTTTCATCTGGACGAGTATATCGGTCTGGATGAAAACCACCCGGCGAGCTTCAGAAAATATCTTCGAGAGCGTTTTATAAATCAGGTTCCCACACTAAGCGCCGCCCATCTGATTGACGGCAGTGCTGCCGAACCTGAAAGGGTATGTGCTGAGATGGGCAAACTGATCAAAGCCCATCTGATCGACGTAGCCTGTGTTGGCATCGGCGAGAACGGTCATCTGGCCTTCAATGATCCGCCGGCTGATTTCGAGACAACCTCTCCTTATCTGGTTGTTACTCTGGATCAGAAATGTCGCGAACAACAGATGGGTGAGGGTTGGTTCGAAACTATCGAAAGTGTGCCGACAAGGGCTATCAGCATGAGTGTGCACCATATTATGCAGAGTGCCAGGATTGTTGTAACGGTTCCTGACAGGCGCAAGGCTGATGCGGTTAGACGCACCCTCAACGATCCGATCTCACCTGAAATTCCTGCCTCCATTCTTAGAAATCACAGCAATTGCCGTTTGTTTCTTGATAAAGATGCAGCGGCTCTCATATAAAGAACAGGTTAAACAAAGATGGCCAGAGGTTTTGTGGATTTGCAAGTTAACGGATGGCGCGGAACCGATTTTTCAGCCCCCGGCCTGACGCCAGAAGATTGTGCAGAAGCGGCACGCATGATTCTCGATGCGGGTGCCGCGGCATTTATGCCAACTGTTATCACCTCTGGCATGGATGTTTATGAAAACAATCTGCCGATCATAGCGCAGGTTATTGACATGCCCGAGTTCAGGGAACAAATTTTAGGCATTCATCTGGAAGGTCCATTTATCTCTGCTCAGGAAGGAGCACGGGGTGCGCACCCGCTTGAGCATGTACGCCAACCCGATACCGATCTGCTGCGCCAACTGATCAAGCTCAGCCGGGGAAATGTCAGAATGCTGACTCTTGCACCGGAACTTCCCGGTACCGCCGAGCTGATTGCCGTAGCCCAAGAACACGGAATTACCGTTTCGCTGGGGCATCAACTGGCAGAAAGTCCCGCCATAAAAGCCGCAGCCGCAGCCGGAGCACGTGCAGTCACCCACCTTGGCAACGGTCTGCCAGCCATGGTCAATCGCCACGAAAACCCCATGCTGGAATCGCTAGCCTGTGACGATCTGAACGCCATGATCATCACCGACGGGCATCATCTGCCCGACGCTCTGATTAAAATTATCCTGAGGGTCAAGGGTGCTGATCGGGTTGTAGTAACCAGCGACGCCACAGCACTCTCCGATATGCCGCCCGGAGTATACAAAATGTTCGGTTCGCAGGTAAAAAGGGATCAATCCGGCAAGGTTTACAACCCCGCAAGCGGATACCTGGCCGGCAGCGGTTCATCCATTCTGGAGTGCATGAATTATCTGGCTTCGCTTGACCTGCTCGGTGAAGCTGAGCTGATCAAAGTCGGCTTCAGCAACCCACTGGCATTGATTGGGGCAACAACTTCCGCTCACGCCATTCAGCCCCCGCCATTTGACAGCTCAAACAAGCGCTTTACTATCTAATCAATTCAGTCAGTTTACAAACAGACGGGAAACAACCGATGACATCAACTGCCGCCGGCCAGCTAACCAAACCTGACTATATCATTCTTGCAGGGCATTTCACTTTGATGCTCGGTGTCGGAATCTTTTTCAGTCGCTACATGCGTAACATGAAAGACTACTTCAGCGGCGGCAACCGGATACCATGGTGGCTGAGCGGTGTTTCCTTTTATATGGCCAGTTTCAGCGCCTTCGGCTTCATCTCATACTCCGCACTCGCCTATCTGTATGGCTGCGTTGCGGTCACTATCTTTTGGATATGTGCAGCCGGCACAATTACCAGCGTGCTTTTCTTCAGTCGCCGATGGCGGCGGGCACGCATTGACAGCCCGGTGGAATATCTGGAAACACGTTACAGTCCGGCAGTTCGTCAAATCTTCGCCTGGCAAGGTCTGCCGGTTCGCATCATTGACGACGCTTTCAAGCTGATTGCAATCGGTGTGTTCGTATCCAAAGCCTTTAACGTGCCGATTGTACCGGCAATGATCTGTTCGGGTGGAGTTATGCTGGCCTACACACTGATGGGTGGTTTGTGGGCAGTAGCGATAACCGACTTTATCCAGTTCATCATCATGGCTCTGGCCGTTATTGCTCTTGTACCTCTGGCACTGAATGAAACCGGTGGTTTTATCGAGTTTGTCAAAAACAGCCCTGAGGGTTTCTTCAAGCTGACCTCACCTGATTTTAACATCGTTTACATCCTGGTCTCGATTCTGCTTTACATGCTGGCGTACAGCAGTGTCAACTGGGCCCTGATTCAACGATACTACTGCGTCCCTACCGAGCGTGACACCGTTAAAACCGGTTTGCTGGTAATCTTTCTGCAGCTGATCGGCCCCCCGTTGATACTGTTGCCCGCAATGGCAGCCCGTCAATTTCTACCCGACATAGCCCAATCAGCGCAGGTGTACCCGCAACTGTGTCTGCATCTGCTGCCGGCCGGTCTGGCTGGTCTGGTTGTGGCGGCAATGTTTTCATCCACACTTTCAACGCTCAGCGGCGACTACAATGTGTGTTCCAGCGTGTTGACCAACGACATCTACCGCCGCATGATACGTCCCGGACGTTCACCACGTGAATATGTTCTGGTCGGACGTTTAATGACACTGCTGGTCGGAACAATTGTAATCTCACTCTCGGTCATGCTCAAGGATATGACCGGCGAAGGTTTGGTGCGTAACATGTTTAAGCTCTTTGGGATTGCAACTGCACCGGTGGCGATTCCGATGATTCTGGGATTACTGTCCGCTAAAATCACCAACCGTGGCGCACTTGCCGGGTTTGGGGCAGGTATTTCCGCTGGGTTGACAATCTTCATCTGGGGCCGTGTAAGCGGAATTGACGAAACGAAAATTCTGGGACTGACCTGGAAAATGGAGAATATTCTGCTGGTGGCGACGACACTGGTGACAGCGCTTGTCTCTGTGGCGGTAAGCATGTTGCATTCAACTGCGGCGCAGGAGGCGCAGGACACTCAGAAATTCATGGAGCGCTTGAAAACACCAATCGGCGATTATCCTGGTGACAGCGAAACTTTCAACGCCGAGGTGAAAGAGCCCTTTTCCGTTTTCAAGATTGTCGGTGTATGCACCTGCCTAATCGGAGCTATGCTGCTGGGCGTGCTACCCTTTGTTGAGAGTGGTCTGCCTGCCAGAATGCTGATCATTTTTGCCGTGATTCTCCTTGCTGGCGGAGCAGGAATGTTCAGTTTTCGTCCACGATTAAAATAAACAGCAGCTTCATCAATTTTGCCTGTTTGATCGATCGCTATTTTGCAGGATTTCAATTTCCCGCAAAAATCCTCTTGCTTTAGGGTGCTGTTTAATGCGAAGATTCATACTCTTTAGTTGAATGAGGGGCTGGGATTTTTAAACAGATCGCGGTCATTGTATTGCAACCAGTTTAACCTTTAAAAACGGGGAACCCATTTATGAGTTTAGCAGTAGATAATGTTCGTAATTTTGTCATTTTAGGACACAGTGGAAGCGGTAAAACGACATTGACAGACGCAATTGCCTTCAAACTGGGATTGAATGACCGCATGGGTTTGGTTACAAACGGCTCCAGTGTTTCGGACACCACCGAGGAGGAGAAATCCCGCGGTATCACAATCTTCGCCTCTACCTTCGCAGCCAATCATACAATGGATGGTAAAGAATACAAACTGGTTTACACCGACACTCCGGGATTTCAGGATTTTTACGGCCAGATAATCAGTGCGGTACAGGCATCCGACTCGGCACTCATCACCGTTGATGCTACATCCGGAGTGCAGGTCGGCACGCGTGCCGCCTGGAAGATATGCAAAGACAATCGGATATCATCGATCGCTTTTGTGCTGACGGGACTTGACAAAGAAAATGCCGATTTCGAAAAAACCGTAGCGGCTATCCGTGATGCTTTCGGTGTGAACTGCGTTCCGATAACCGCACCCGAAAGCAATGATAAAGTTATCAATATTCTTGATCAGGACGAATTACCGGAGAACCTTGCCGGAATCCGCGAGTCACTGGCGGAATCTGCCGCTGAAACCTCGGAAGAACTGATGAACAAGTTCTTTGATCAGGGCACACTTGCTGCAGCCGAAATAAGAAAGGGGTTGCATGACGGTATAGAAGCCGGTGATGTCCACCCTATATACTCGGTTTTTCCCCTGAGCGGTGTTGGTATCGACAACCTTTTGAACAGCATCTGCCGCATCATACCTGCACCCGGTCACCGTCTCTACTCTGACCAGGACGGGAATCTGATCAAAACAGATGCGGAAGGTGCCTTTGTGGGACAGGTCTGGCGTACAACGATTGACACCTTCCTCGGCCAGCTCAATTTCGTGCGTGTTATCTCGGGCAAACTCAAACCCGGAATGAGTGTTGTCAACACCGATACTGGTTCTAAGGAGACCGTTTCCTCGATGATGCTGATGGTCGGCAAAAAACAGATATCCATTGATGAGGCAGGGCCGGGAGATATTGTGGCTGTGCCCAAGTTCAAGACGGTCAAGACAAATCACACGCTAGCTGAAGACGGCAAAACCGTGGTGGCCCCCATCAAATTCCCCACTCCAGTCACCTATGTGGCAATCAAAGCTAGGGCGCAGGCTGATGAGGACAAGATGAGCACCGCTATTCATCGACTTTTAGATGCCGACCCGACCATCAAGTATGAAAAACAGGCTGAAACCCATGAGATTCTACTCAAAGGACTGGGCGACGTTCACATCGATGTCTCGGTGGCTTTGATGAAGCAGCAGTCCAACGTCAGTGTTGACACCTTTACCCCGAAAGTGCCATATCGTGAAACTATCACCGCAAAAGGTGAAGGCCATTACAAGCACAAGAAACAATCCGGCGGGCGTGGCCAGTACGGTGAGGTCTATCTTAGGGTCGAACCGCTGCTTGAAGGAGATCAAGAAGCATTCTGCAACGAGATTGTGGGCGGTGCCATTCCAGGTAATTTTATTCCCGCCGTGCAGAAAGGCGTCGATGAAGGCATGCTGGCCGGTGCGGTTGCCGGTTATCCGGTACAAAAAGTCAAGGTACACTTGTACGACGGGTCTTATCACGATGTCGATTCATCCGAGGTTGCCTTTAAAATTGCCGGTTCACGCGCACTGCGCGAGGCAATGTCCAATGCTAAACCGGTGCTGTTGGAACCGATCATGAAACTGACAATTACCATTCCGGAAACCTACATGGGTGCAATCTCCGGAGATATGCCCCATAAGCGCGGCCGGGTTCTGGGCATGGATTCCAACGGTGAGATTCAAGTCATCACTGCCGAGGCACCTCTGGCGGAACTCTTTAAATACGCGGCGGAACTGCGCTCGATGACCGGCGGACAAGCATCTTTCGAGATGGAGTTTGAACGATATGACATTGTCCCTTCAAATGTTGCGCAGAAGGTGATTGCGGAAGCCGCCAAAGACCGCAAAAATGAGGAGGATTGATCCCGATTCTCAATGTTAGTTTATCCTCTTCTTTTGACAGCAACTAAACATCTTCGCATACAGGACTTCAAAAAAAAAGACGGTCGCCGTAGCGACCGCCTTTTTTTTCTTCCGATGTATGAAAGATTACATCATTCCATCCATGCCGGGAGCGGCTGGTGGAGGTGTCTCTTTCTCAGGTATCTCAGTGACCATACACTCGGTAGTCAGTAACAGACCGGCTATCGAAGCCGCGTTCTGTAACGCACTGCGGGTTACCTTGGCCGGATCAAGCACACCGGACTTGATCAGATCACCATAATCACCGCTGGCAACATTGTAGCCGAATGCGCCACTGCCGTTCTTGACCTTCTCGACAATCAGAGCGGCCTCCTGACCGGAGTTCTCAACCAGCTGACGCAGGGGAGCTTCCAGCGACTTAGCAATGATACTCACGCCAATTACCTCGTCACCCTCGACATCAACCGACTTGGTCGCCTTCTGACAGCGCAGCAATGCGACACCGCCGCCAGCGACAATACCCTCTTCAACAGCGGCACGTGTGGCATGCAGCGCATCGTCAACACGATCCTTTTTCTCTTTCATCGCCGCTTCCGTCGGCGCACCGACCTTGATAACCGCCACACCGCCGGCCAGTTTCGCCAAACGCTCCTGCAGTTTCTCACGATCGTAGTCGGAGCTGGTATCCTCAATCTGTTTTTTGATTAGAGCAATACGAGCCTGGATAGCCTTGGTTTTACCGGCACCCTCGACAATCGTGGTGTCATCCTTGGTAATAGTAACCTTCTTGGCCGAACCAAGATCGCTAAGTTCTACGTTCTCAAGTTTGATTCCAAGATCCTCGCTAAGCATTTTACCGCCGGTAAGCTCTGCGATATCTTCAAGCATTGCCTTGCGGCGATCGCCGAATCCGGGGGCCTTAACTGCAGCAATCTGCAGGGTTCCACGTAGCTTGTTGACCACCAGAGTCGCCAGTGCCTCACCCTCAACATCCTCCGCAATGATCAGCAAAGGCTTGCCTGATTTTGAAACATTCTGCAACAGTGGCAGCATATCGTTCAGATTAGAAATCTTCTTCTCAAAGATCAATATGTAAGGATTCTCAAGCACGCACTCCATACTCTCGGGAGAGGTCACGAAGTAAGGCGAGAGGTAACCTTTGTCAAACTGCATACCCTCAACAACCTCCAGAGTTGTCTCAAGGGTCTTGGCCTCTTCAACCGTAATAGTTCCGTCTTTGCCGACCTTGTCCATCGCATCGGCGATGATCTCACCGATCTCGCTCTCACCGTTGGCCGAAATTGTGGCCACCTGAGCAATTTCAGCTGGATCTTTAACTCTCTTGGACTGCTTGGCTATCGCCGCGACGACCGCTTTGGTTGCCTTATCGATACCGCGTTTGAGAGCCATCGGATTGGCACCGGCGGTCACATTCTTCAAACCTTCGCGATAGATTGATTCAGCCAGCAGAGTTGCTGTCGTGGTTCCGTCGCCGGCCACATCACTGGTTTTGCTGGCAACCTCACGTACCATCTGCGCACCCATGTTTTCAAAGGGGTCGGGCAGCTCAATCTCTTTCGCCACCGTCACACCATCCTTGGTGATAGCAGGTGATCCGAATTTTTTGTCCAGGATTACATTATGTCCGCATGGTCCCAGTGTCGTAGCCACCGCACGGCTCAGTTTTTCGATGCCGCTCATAATCTTCTGGCGGGCCTCCGAATCATACTTCATTTGCTTTGCAGCCATATCATATTCTCCAATAAATAGTTGTTCTTAAATTGTTAAACCGCATTACGGTTACCCTTACACCAACAATCCGAGAAGATCATCTTCACGGACGAGCTGATAGCTCACATCGTCAATCTTGATCTCTGTTCCACCATATTTAGGCAACAGAACCTTGTCGCCGACTTTGACATCAAAAGCGACCTCTTTACCATCATCATCCACCTTTTTACCGAGAGCGATAACCTTGCCCTCCATCGGTTTTTCTTTAGCGGAATCAGGAATAATAATGCCACCCTTGGTGACCTCTTTCTCATCGACAGGCTCAACCAGCACACGGTCGCCTAATGGACGAATTTTTGCCATTGTGTATTCTCCTTTGTTTGTTAGAACTTCTGTTAAGTTTCGAAATTGTAAACCTTGAAAAGTGGCCTGATTACTTCTTGTCATCATCCATCATTGTGTAATCAGCGTCGATTACATCGTCATTCGAACCGGCGGAATCTCCGGTGTTGCCGCCGCCAGACTCGGCCCCGGGTTCATCTGAAGTGCCGCCCGTGTCAGTGCCGCCGCCCTCAGGCTGCTGTGCATACATCTCCTGGGTGATGGTCTCCATCGCCTTGTTCAGCTCATCCTGCTTGGCTTTAATCTCATCGATTGAACCGCTCTTGAGCACACTCTTCAAATCTTCAACCGCTTTTTCGACCGGAGCCTTTTTGTCAGCCGACAGCTTCTCACCGTTCTCCTTGAGCAGCTTCTCAACCTGGTAACAGAGATTCTCGGCCTGGTTGCGGGTTTCAACCTCCTCCCGTCGGCGCGCATCATCCGAAGCATGTTCTTCGGCATCTTTGCACATCCTCTCAATCTCCTCTTTAGAGAGACCGCTCGAAGCGGTAATTGTTATCTTCTGCTCTTTACCGGTACCCAAATCCTTAGCGTGCACATTCAAAATACCGTTGGCATCCAGATCAAATGAAACCTCTATCTGAGGACGTCCGCGTGGAGAGGGCGGTATGCCGTCGAGATGAAAGCGACCAATTGTCTTGTTATCGCCTGCCATCTTACGCTCACCCTGCAAAACATGTATTTCCACTGAGGGTTGATTGTCCGCCGCTGTTGAAAATATCTCGCTTTTCTTGGTCGGTATTGTCGTGTTACGTTCAATCAGTGGTGTCATTACGCCGCCCAGGGTCTCAATACCCAAAGTCAGAGGAGTTACATCCAGCAAAAGGACATCTTTGACATCCCCCTTGAGAATGCCGCCCTGAATCGCCGCTCCAATTGCCACCACTTCATCAGGATTGACGCCCTTATGCGGCTCTTTGCCGAAAAGTTCACCGGCCTTCTGCTGCAATCTGGGCATACGGGTCTGACCGCCCACAAGCACAACCTCATCAACACTCTTTAGCCCGGCATCGCGCAGGCAGTCGCGGCAAGGCTGGGTAGTACGCTCCAGCAACTGGTCGGTAAGCGCCTCAAGCTTGGCTCGACTCAACGATATGCTCAGATGTTTCGGACCGTTGCTGTCGGCGGTAATGAAAGGCAGGTTGATCTCGGAACTTGATGAGGAAGAGAGTTCGCATTTAGCCTTCTCCGCCGCCTCTTTCAACCGTTGCAAGGCCATCGTATCCCTGCTCAGATCAATGCCGCTCTCCTTTTTAAATTCATCGCAAAGCCAGTTCATGATGGCCTGATCAAGATCGTCACCTCCCAGATGAGTATCCCCATTAGTGGCTTTGACCTCAAATACACCATCACCGATATCGAGAATCGATATATCAAATGTACCGCCGCCAAAATCGTAGACCGCTATTTTCTCGTCTTTCTTTTTATCCAGACCATAGGCCAGCGAAGCAGCTGTGGGTTCATTGATAATACGCAGCACCTCCAAGCCAGCTATACGCCCGGCATCTTTGGTCGCTTGACGCTGGGAATCATTGAAGTAGGCTGGCACCGTGACCACCGCCTGGGTGATCTTCTCCCCGAAATACGACTCCGCATCCGTCTTCAGCTTCTGAAGAATCATAGCCGAAACCTCAGGCGGTGAGTAAACCTTCTCGCCGATTTTAACATGAGCGTCGCCGTTCGCCGAACGCATTACCTCATAAGGCACCATAGAAACTTCCTGAGACATCTCATCGAACTTGCGTCCCATGAAACGCTTGACCGAATAAATCGTGTTTTTCGGATTGGTCACGGCCTGGCGCTTTGCCGCCTGTCCCACCAGTCGCTCTCCGTCTTTTGTAAAAGCCACAATCGAAGGCGTTGTGCGTTGACCCTCGGCATTCGGTATCACAACGGGCTCACCACCCTCCATAACCGACATACAAGAGTTCGTTGTTCCTAAATCAATTCCTAAAACCTTTGACATTTTTCTGCTCCATTCTGGCACTTTTCTAAAATTACGCCGTGTCTCAGCTTTGAGCAGTAAGCATACCAACAAACAACAAAATTTATGCAAGCAGCAATAAAACAAAGAACAACCATCTGTATAACAAGAAGTTAATTAATTATTTTTGTCGCATAAGAACTGAGACGAATGTGAGACAAAGTGCGACACAGTGCGACACAGAATTTTCCCTTTGTCCCACTAAAACAGCGGAGCCGCCTGTCTGCGTCTGCCTGTCAGGCAGACAGGCAGGTAACCAAACTGAAACTACGTTAAGAGCGTAAGTTAGCCTATTTACGGCATTTGAAATTCAGAAACTGAGTTAAATGATTGTTAATTGGGTATCACCGTCATCGGCATGTTGCTTTTACGCGTGGCTGATCCCAAATACAAAACCGCTGCGCACTGCAAAAAATTCTCATTTAACCCTGATAAAGCCCTCTCTATTATGCTAGAATACGAACATGCAATTGATCAATGAACCGCTGGTTTTCAGACCGGTTTACAAAAATTATCTCTGGGGAGGCGACAAAATCACCGATCGCTACGCACGCACACAGGCGCCGCATCCCTGCGCCGAGTCCTGGGAGATTTCCGCGCATCCCGATGGCGCGAGTGTCGTCGCCAGCGGCACTCACATCGGACGCAATCTCTGTGACCTGGTCGCCGAATTCGGCGTCGATCTCGTAGGTAGCAGGGCCCCTGATCCAACCCGATTTCCGCTGCTCTTCAAAATCATTGATGCCCGCCGTCAGCTCAGTGTACAGGTTCACCCCAACAATGCCAATGCCGCTCTGACAGCGGGTGACCCCAAGAGCGAAATGTGGTATGTGCTGGGATGTGAGCCGGGCTCAACTCTTTACGCCGGGCTGAAAGAAAAAACCGGCGCCGGCGATTTACTGGCAGCACTGGAGTCCGGCAAGCTAGCCGACTTGCTGAATCAACTGAGAATCGCACCGGGGCAGGCACTTTTCATACCCGGCGGCTTGGTACACGCGATCGGAGCGGGTGCTCTGATTTACGAAGTTCAGCAAAGCTCCAACACCACCTACCGTCTGTTTGACTGGAACCGCAGAGATGCACAGGGCCATGCACGCGAGCTGCATATCGAACAGAGTCTCAAAACTATTGACTGGACTCTGCCGACCCCCAGCATGCTTACCCCTCAACCTGAGTCCGCAACAACAGCCAGTGTGCTCAGCTGCGAACTCTGTACCATGCACCGGCTGACGCTTACCGAACCGCTGAAAATACAGATGGACGGCAGCACATTCATGGCACTCTTCGTCACCACCGGCTCCGTGCGTCTGCGTTGCGGGAAAAGCTGGATTGACTTGAAATGTGGTTCCAGTGCTCTGATCCCCGCATCCGCCGACGCTTTTTTCATTGAACCGCATACAAACGCGACACTTCTGGTTACAACCCTGTAATCTCAGACAAAAACTATTTTTAAAAATGTTCAGAAAATCATACACACTCGGCCGGATATTCGGCATACCGATCTATCTCGACTCTTCGGTGATCTTCCTGCTGCTCTATTTCGGTTTGTTTTACTACCGCAATCTTCTTTTCGGATTGATCGGCTGCATAGGTCTGCTGTTCTCAATTGCGGCGCATGAACTGGGGCACAGCCTGGTGGCGATGGGCTTCGGATGTCGCGTGCGTGACATCACCCTGATGATGCTTGGCGGCCGCGCAACCTTGCTTTCGATGCCTCGTAAAGCCTGGCAGGAGTTTCTGGTTGCGATTGCCGGTCCGGCAGTCAGTCTCTCACTCGGTTTCGGTTTTCTCTACGCCACAAGACTCTTTCCGGTTCTGACCTCAACCGATCTGGCGCAAGAGCTGCTCCGTGATTTCATGCTGCTGAATATCTCGCTTGGTATTTTCAATCTACTGCCGGCGTTCCCGATGGATGGCGGACGGATTCTGCGCTCTTTTTTGCAGCAGTTTTTCATGAGCCGGCTGAAGGCAACCTGGGTTGCCAGCCGAATCGGACGCTTTATTGCCGTGGCTCTAGGATTGCTGACCATCTACATCTGGTTGAAAGGTGGCCCTTTCATGTTCATTCTATTGCTGATCACATTCTACATCTACCGGGCAGCAGAACAGGAGTATCAGATGGTGCTCTATGAAGAACGCGGCACAACCGGCAACCCCTTTGCCGACATTATGCGCAATTTCGGATTCGGCGATCACCCAAGCTCAGCGGAACCACCGGACGAAGAAGGCACGGTAGTAGTTAGTCCGCCACCCTATGAACGCAGTGGCAAATCTAAAATCGATGTCCATAAAGAGTGATATATATGCAAAAGCTAATAACCGCGATAGTTCTGATTATCCTGTGCGTTGCCGGTTTACACGCTCAATCCGGCACAGCCCCGCGACAACGCGATCTCTACGCCGACACCTGGGTCGGCACCGACGCGCTCGGACGACCCATGCCGGATATCTCCGAGGTCGGTCCGCCCAAACCCGGTCGTCGGGTGGTGGGTATCTTTTATGTAACTTGGCATCGTGACGACAAAGCCAAACTTAAAGCTCCCTATCGTGGTGATGTCAACAAGATATTGGTACAAGACCCCGCAGCCCGCCTGGACGCAAAACACCCGCTCTGGCAATATGGTTCTTACCACTGGGGCGAACCTGAGAATGGCTATTTTCTCAGTCGGGACGAGTTTGTCATCCGCCAGGATATGTCGATGCTCTCCGATGCCGGCGTAGATGTGCTGGTGATGGATGTAACCAACGCCGTGCGTTACTGGGAAGAGTGGGAAACCATCTTTTCGACCATGCTCAAAATCCGGCGGGAAGGCAACAAAACGCCGAATTTCTGTTTCTGGGCCTTCAACGGGCCGGTGATCACCGTCGTGCAGGAGCTGTACGACAGAATCTACAAGCAGAACAGATACCGGGAGCTCTGGTTTCATTGGGATGGCAAACCGCTGCTGCTTTACAACAGCAATCCTTTTGTCAATGCAACCGGCAAAAAACATCAGAATCCCAACCCCCATTACCAGGCTGAAGCAGTCACGGACAAAAACCATCCCAACCATGGCAACCCCGACTACACCGATAAGTTTTATCAGGACTACACAAGTGAGGTGAAATCGTTTTTCACTCTGCGCACCATGTGGTGGGGCTACTGGCAGTGGGCCGGCAAACGTTTTGTGGGCACCGAAAACAACTGGAGCTTTGGTCTGGATCTTGGCCACGAACCGGTTAAAATCCTCAAACCGGAACAATTGGTTTCCACCTGTGACGGAGTAGCGGAACAAGCCGCTGTCACACCAGCGCAACACTCCACAACTATGATCGGCAAGAGTTGGAGCCGTGCCACAGGCGAACCACAACTGAACGAGTTCGATCTGCCAGTACCAACCTATGTGCCCTGGCTGGGCAAAACCGTAGAACATCCGGAAGGCTACGGCATCTACTTTCAGGAACGCTTCGATGAAGCCATCGCATGTGACCCACAATTTTTGTATATCAACGACTGGAACGAGTGGATTGCCGGCAAATACCACCCGGAACCAGGCCGCCACTATAACTTTATGCGCCGGACGGACAGCACCTACCGTTTTGTCGACCAGTACAACTCAGAGTTCAACCGCGGCATCCAGCCCATGAAGGGCGGCTACACCGACAACTACTACATGCAGATGGCTCAAAACATACGCCGCTACAAAGGGGCACGCCCGATTCCGGAACATAGCGGCTTTCATTCAATCAGAATCGACGGTGAGTTTGAGGAGTGGGACGCTGTCGCAATCGAATTCCGTGATACATCGCACGACACCTTCCACCGCGATTATCCCGGTTACGGTGGTGAGCACTACCGTAATGATTCCGGACGTAATGACATCATTTCCTGCAAGGCTGCAGTCGATGCCGATCACATCTTCTTCTTTGCCGCGACGCGTGAAACACTGACCGCCCATACCGGCTCCAATTGGATGCTGCTGCTGATTGATGCCGACAACAACCACTCAACCGGCTGGCACGGCTACGACTTTCTGATCAATCAAACCCCCTTTGACGCTTCAACCACCAGTGTTCATCGATTCACCGGTTCCAGCGAAGAGGGCTCCTGGAAATCTATCGCCCGGGTGAGCTATCGTTACAAAGAGAGTGAATTGGAAATCGCTCTGCCACGCAGCCTGCTAGCTCTGAACGGCGACTCCCTCATATTCGATTTTCATTGGTGCGACAATCCACGCGATTTAAAAACACCGATCTCTCTCTGCACACATGGCGACAGCGCTCCCAACCGCCGCTTTAACTATCGCTTTGTCTGGCGAAACAGAGAAAACAGCCGTTTACGGTGAATAGTTTGAGCTGGCAGGCGTTTTTAATTACAGGCACGCCGACGCTTTTTGTGTTTAATCTGACCGCGCCGCAGTGCATCGCGCAGAGCATTAACCGAAAACTCTGTCAAGGGCGCCTGATTATAGATGGCACCGATATCCTCGCAGTAGTGCGCATCGGAATTTCTCAAAACCGGCAGCCCACAGCATTTATGCCGCCAGCTTCGCAAATCCGAATGACGGCTGACCTCCACTGCATCAAACCCCTCGTCACCATTAATCGCGCCGAGTTGTGAAATTACACTGAAATAGGCCCGGTCGATGTGACAGGCCACAAAGAGACCCCCGATGTCATGAATCCGGTCTCCGGCCTCGGGAATAGTAATGTCGGTTGGTGCCGCAAGCATCAGCGACTCCATCTCGATGATCCCTTCATCCGCATCCACCACAATTTGCGAACCGAAAATATCCGGATCATTGAGCATTTCAGGCAGATGATCTTCGACGTAATCCTCGAATCTCCGCGCCTGTGTGGCGGTATCGAAAATGGCCAGACAGTGAACCTCCTCTGCTGTGGCAAGTTCCATGCCGTATAACATCTGCAGCCCCTCACGGCGGCATATCTCCGCCATGGCCGGGGCGTTACGCGAAGAGTTGTGATCAGATAGCATCAGGCCGTGCAACCCTGAAAGCCGGGCGTGTCGTCCGATTTCGCGCGGTGAACTGTCAAGATCGCCGCAGGGCGAAAGACAGGAGTGTATGTGCAGATCGAAGTTAAACATCGCACCTATTCTACTTTTTTTTGGGACTGGCGCGCAACTGCATCAAATTAGCTTTATCCAGCCAGGTGTCGCGCAATGAACCGATTCTGAAACGTTGACGGAACTCATCCAGTTTAATGCGATGCTTAGGAATGATTTTAACACTGAACGGTTTAACCGGCTCCATACAGAAGAAGTTGTCACTGTAAACCGCGTCAATTCCTTCCAGCGAAACCCACGCCCACATCGCCGGTGTCTGGCTGGTGAGAGTAATAACATAGCTGTTTTCATCGTGCTTGCGAATTTCAGCACGCATCCGCGCCGGTTGCAGCTCCAGTTGATAGATTCTGCAGAACAACACAACATTCCATGAAACCTTGTTGCCTTGTTCATCGAGCAGATAAATCCACATGATCATCCGATTGGCCCCATGCCGCCGGATCAGATCACCAACACCAACTTTAAAAGGGCGGGCATTGGATTCGGCATTAACCGATATCCTGCGTGAACCTTCCTGCACGATCAACCCGTCCATCAGAGAAACACTCCAGCATATCTCTCCTTTAAAGGTTGTACGATAATCGTTGAAGGCCCTAAATGAAACCTTGCAGCTTTGCTGATCATACCGGCCGCAGACAAACAAGGGCGTATAAAAACGCCTGACCATGTAGTGCAGTGCCTTCCAGACACCGTAATAGTCGAGAGACGACGAACTGAAGCAGGGCCAGCCGTCATTCAGGCGGCGGAAGATGAATCCCGAATAATTTTCATCGTTCATACGACTCTCTTCCACCTGCCGCTGAAGATTGACGCCCTGCTGAATCTGACTCAGCCACAGCATCGAATCGAAAGTGGTCGGCATACGGAAATTGTCAACAAAAGCACAGAAAACATTTTTGATGTCATCCGATGAAGAGTGATGCAGACGACAGACCGGATCTCCGAGATTACGATGTGGTAGCTCCAGAAAGCGATGGGTCTCCCGCGGTGCCGGTGCGCCAACAATCGCGGGACAATCATCCCCGTAATTGATCAGAATAACCGATTCCGGTTTTTGGTTCACCCAGATCAGGTGAGTTCCCGTCAAACCTGGATCGTGTGACAGTTCGGAGCACAGCCATTGCGGCAAATCGCCGCCATACCAGACAACTAGCGAAGGGTGATGTCGTAAACGTTGCAATGCGCAGCGCATGGCTGATGCTGCGCATCTGTCTTCAGCGTCAGGCAGCACATCCTGCCACACACAAATACCATATTCATCACAAAGATTGTAAAAGAAATCATTCTCATAGATCCCCGCTCCGCTCACACGCAGCAGATTGATATTGGCAATAACTGTTGATTTCACCAGATGCGCATATTCAACACGGGTCGGGCGAGCAATAAATATATCCGGCGGAATCCACTCAGCGCCTTTTATAATCATAAGCTTGCCATTCACATAAAACCGTTTTATTTTAAGCTTACCTGATTTCTCCTCTCGTAATTCAAAGGTACGCAGACCTATCCGACGGGAAACATGTTCAAGACAGGTTCGATTTTTCAGAATATCGATAGTGACTTCGTAAAGTGGCTGATCACCCATGGAGGCCGGCCACCACAACTGTGGGTTTTTAACTTCCAGTCGCAATTTCTGGCGAACGTTTTTGTAGGGCAATCGCTCTTCACTGAGAATGTTGCCCTTGTAACAAATACGCGCCAAAAGTTCCACTCCACTGATATCGGCATAGGCCTCACTTTCAATCGCAAGAGCGACCTCAGCGGCATTGGAAGTTTTAAGAAGGGTATCGATCTGCAGATCAGTGATACGCACGGTTGAATGTGCCTGAAGTGAAACATCACCCCACAAGCCGAAGCTCTGCTCACAGAACTGCTTGTATGACTGCGACTGGTCATCTGTAGCGGAATGACTCTCGGGCAGAGCCTTGAACTTAACGCTTAACCTGTTTTTCCCCGCTTTAACAAGACTCCCCACATCAAGATCGACCGGCATGAAGCAGCTGTCCACACACCCAGCCCTTTTACCGTTCACTCTGATATCCGCCGCTGATATTATACCTTCGAAGTGCAGTACAACGCGGTTGTATTCGCTCAAATCCTCAGCTACAAACACCTTTTCATAGCGCCAGCCACTACGCAGCAATTCATGCGCAACAAGCAGATTGTCACCACTAAAAGGGTCTGCAATGACTCCTGCATCCAGCAGTGACCCATGAATACAGCCCGGCACATAGGCGGCGTAATTACGCTTCAACCCCTCTTTATAAATTTCCCAGTCGCCGGTCAGATCGATTTTTCTCATTCACACAGCCTCTTAACTTTCCACCCCTTAGTTTATACCGAAAAAGTGTAACCTGGACAATAGAAAACAAGCAACCCGCCTCCTCCGCAAAAAACTGAAATAACAACGATATCCTTGTTTTAACATTAAGAACGTAATAGAATTACGCTGTTTTTAATCTAAAAAAGGATAATTCGATGAGAACAAAGAGGGTTTTGATCACGTTGCTGATTGGAGCGGCGTCTGTCGCTGTGGCGGAAGTTAAATTGCCAGCGGTAATCAGCGAGGGCATGGTTTTGCAGCAGGGACAAAGTGTGCCTATCTGGGGCTGGTCGGATCCCGGCGAGAAGATCACGGTAGACTTTGATGGCCAGCACAAAGAGGTCAACGCTACACCGGATGGCAGCTGGCAAATTGAACTGACACCTCTCAAAGCTTCAGCACAACCCGCGGAGATGACCGTAAAAGGTTCCAACACAATCAAAGTGCGGGATGTTCTGGTTGGCGAGGTCTGGTTTTGCTCAGGCCAATCCAATATGGAGTGGCCGATGGCCCGGATTGCCAACGCCGAAGAAGAGATCAAAAAAGCTGATAACCCGCTGATCCGCCACTTCAAAGCCCCAAAAAGATACACACCAACGCCGGAAAAGGATATTGATGCGTTATGGACTAAAACAGCACCCACAACTATAGCAGGCAACTCGGCAGTCGCCTACATGTTCGGACGTCGTCTGCATCAGGCACTCGACAATGTGCCGATCGGATTGATCAACAGCTCCTGGGGCGGTACACGTATCGAGCCGTGGACCCCGACCTGCGGTTTTCGAGGCATTCCCGAACTCTCCGACATTCTCCGGCGAGTCGAAAGTGCCACCCCTGAATCGGAGATTCACCGCAAGCTGCTGAATAAATACATTGCCGATCTGAACAACTGGATAGATGTATCAAAAAAACTGACCATCCAGGGCAAACCGATCACCCCAGCCCCCACCTTCCCCCGTGAGCTCGTTTTCGAAAGCGGCACAAAAAGTGCTCATCAGCAGCCCACCGTGCTTTACAACGGCATGATGGCCGGCATAGTGCCCTATGCGATTAAGGGTGCTATCTGGTATCAGGGCGAATCCAACCGTGGTGATGGAATGCTTTATCTTGCAAAAACCAAAGCCCTGGTCGAAGGCTGGCGAAAAAAGTGGAACCTTCCGGATATGCCCTATTATCTCGTCCAATTGGCACCCTACAAATACGGGGGCGACGAAAATCTACTGCCGGAGATGTGGGAGGCGCAGGCCGCCATGCCGAAAAAAATTCCGCACACCGGCTACACGGTCATCAACGACATCGCCACGCTGGACAACATCCATCCGCCCAACAAACAGGATGTCGGAGCACGTCTGGCAAACCAGGCACTCAACCGCACCTACGGCATCAAAGAGATCGAATGGTCCGGACCGATTTATCGCAACTATGCCATCGAGAAAGATCGCATTCGTATCAATTTTGATTTTGCAAAAGGGCTTAAAACGCGTGATGGCAAATCTCCGGACTGGTTTGAAATCTGCGGAGCGGATGGGCGTTTTGTCAAAGCACACGCCAAGATAACCGGGGAGTCCGTGCTGATCTCTTCACCCGAGATCAAAAATCCGATCGCCTTCCGTTTCGCCTGGCATCAACTGGCCGAACCCAATCTTGTCAATCACCTCGGATTACCGACTGGTGCTTTCCGCGACGGCAAAAAGATAAAGATTGATGGTGCGAAGCAACTGAAAGAACTCAGCGGCTTTCATCCGATTTATGAGATCGATCTGCCGGCATCACCTAAACTTAGCGGCGGCGCACCGGCTTACAAGCTGGACAAAAGCGCAGAGGTCGGCAAATTTACACGCGTGGCCTATCTGCTGCAACTGCAGAACAGCACCGGCGTTCAGTATGTCATGACGGCCATGGACACCTTTACTGAAGATGTCAGGAAACTTACGATCCCGCCTCTGACCTCTGATCTCTAATCTGATAGAAACTGCCACGATCCTGACTGACCGTCTCTATCACATCCTCTGATTCCAGTACATCGAGATATTTGTTCACCTCATTTGTATGCAGGTCAAGTATGGTTGTAAGGTCTTCAAGTGTGCAGGGTCTTCTGCGGATCGTCTCAAGAATCGCTTCGGAGATATCCGTGCGATAGGCCGAATAATTTTTTCTGACCTGAGCCGCCGCTATGATTTCGACTGCCGGAAGATTAAGTGCAGCTCTGACATCCTGCAATTCCTGGGCGGTCGCCGCACGCAATCCGCTGATAACACCCGGACGATCAAGCGTGTTGATCTGAATTTTGTCCGGCCTTATATCAACGATCGCCGCACGTAATGCTTCAAGGTCTTCATTCGCCATATTGAAACCTGGTAACACGAAGACCTCAAGATAAATCCTGCCTTTATACTCGTTGCGCAAATCTATCAGCCCCTGAATATAGCTTTCTATCACTAAATCCGGATGGGGACAGTTTATGCGCCTGAATGATTTTTCTCTGACCGCATCGAGCGAAGGAATGATAATGTCAGCTGGCAGAAGTTCCTCTCTGACGCTTGGGTCCGACAGCAGAGTGCCATTTGTCAGCACAGCCACAGGTACATCGGGACGACGTTGCTTGACGTAGAGGATGATCTCCCCGATTCTGCTGTTCAGGGTTGGCTCCCCCGAACCCGAGAAGGTGAAGGTGTCAGGATCGGAATTTCCGCCGCTGAAATACTCATCCAACTCAGCCACAATTTCATCATACGGCACGTACTCCCTGCGCTTAACGGTCAGGTTGTCGGTGGCCCCCACTTCACAGTATACACAATTGAGTGTACAAACTTTTTTGGGCACTACATCGATACCCAGCGAAATTCCCAACCGTCTTGAAGGCACCGGGCCGAAAATATGTTTCCTCATCTCTTTACTCCCCTTCTTAACTCTCCGATCTTTTCCATGTACCGCTGATAACCGCAGATTTAATGAATATCTGCCAGCTCACGACGGCGCAATACAATACAGGCCGACAACGCTAGCAACAGAGGAACCAGCCCCATATTCCAACAGGCACTGACAAGCAGCGCTCGCCTGCTGATTCTCTCGCCAGCGGCCAACGACGCCAGCGGCGCGTGGTCGGTAACATTGCGTGTGACATAACTCGCAGCCCGCAGAATCTGTATGCCAACACGGTTGATTATCTTCTTTTCATCCTCTTTTGTAACCATGGGCAGAACACCGCCGCTCATCAGAATCAGTGCCAGCGAAACGCTGGCTGCAAAGGCGGCCACCGGAAATGAAAAAAAGGCGCTCAAAGTCAGGCCGAAAGCACTCATCACCGCCAGAACTCCGGCCTGTACAAAAGCCGAACGCAACAGATTCATCTCAAAGCTGCCGCCATCAATCATCATCGCGATGTCCTGCCTCATCCGTAGAAGCAGTGCTGAAGCCTCATCAACATCACCCTCGAATTGAAACGAGATGCGGAAAGAGCGTAAAGGCTTATCAAACGCAGTGCGCTGCAGAAGAGATGCGGTTTCAAAGGGCACTCTTAAATCACTTTGCGTCACACTGTCCAGTGTGTGTTCCACAAAATTATCGGGTTCACCCACCGGATGAAGACGACAAATACCCCGTACGTATCCACGTGTTCCATATGCGGTGTCAAAATTCATCCGCAAAACAATGTTCTCGTCCGGCCTTACCGTCCGCACAAGTTCAAAATCCAATTGAAACTCATCACCGGGATTGATTACATCATAGCGTTCGATCGCCTGCTCCTCCAATGTTCGCAATATCTCTGCAGCTGACATATCCGGAGGCAGCTCATCAGCACTTTTCATTTTCTGATAAATTTGAACTGCCTCTTCCTGCGGCGTCGGCAATTGAGGATGAGCGACATGCATCGCGCCCGGCAGAATTTCAGACGGCCAACCTCTGTTACGTTGGGTCAGGCGAATCTGAATGTAAACAAGCGCGTAAACCAAAGTCAGTAAAAGCATATTCAGTACCAGCAGTGCTAACCAGCGACCCACCCACAACGAGAAGAAACTCACCGGTTTAACAACACTCATTTGAATGCGCTGCGAAACAATTTCACCCGCGAACAGCGCACAGGAGGCCCACAATGTAGCTAAGGTCTGGATCGCAAAACAAAAACCCAGCGTATAAGTAAGCAAAATTTCCAGTTCGCCACTCGGTGTGCCATCCCCCTTGATCACATGCGGCAAAGTGAGAGCCATAAACAGCTGAACAAACACCAAGCACAGCACTACACGCGCCCTGAGGGCAGCACGCAGTGAAAGTAGCATCACCCCGTATATCTGATTTAACAGCATCTTATTTCCAGTGGGCCACATGATTTAGTTTTGCTCCGATTCGCTCTCCCCCGCACTGCCGTCAGAAATCCCGTGTTCTTTTAAAAAACGGGCAATTTTAAACCCGGGCTTCTGTTTGCTTCCGGAGATGACCTGCAGAAAAAAAGTTTCCAGACTCATAGCAGGAAACTCCTGCTTAACCGAACATCCGACGTGCCGCTCAATCAACTCACGCAACTCGGAGCTCGCGCGATCGGGCAAACCCTCCACCAGATAACGCACCGCCTTCGGCTGACGTAGCAAATCACTGATCTGCCCCTGTGCCCGCAGCTCTCCACATGACAGAATGGCCACCCGGTCACAGATATCCTCGACATCCGCCAGCAGATGTGAGCTCATCAAAACACTGACTCCGTCAGCTGCCAGCAGTCGCACCATATCCTTGACCTCCCGACACCCCACCGGATCCAGTCCGGATGTCGGCTCATCCAATATCAACAGTTCCGGCGCATTGATCAGGGCCTGAGCCAACCCCACTCTGCGGGCCATGCCCTTTGAAAATCCACCCACCGTACGGTCTGAGGCGTGCTCCAGCCCGACCATTTCAATCAGCTCTGCAGTGCGTCGAATGGCCTGACGACGCGACATACCGAAAAGTGCGGCGTAGTACATCAGTGTTTCACGCGGTGTCAGAAAGGGGTGCAGATATGAATTTTCAGGCAGATAACCGACCCTTTCGCGCACATCTACCGATGAAAACCGCGCTCCCAGCATTCTGATCTCCCCCGCCGAAGGATGTAGCAATCCCAGCAACATTTTGATTGTGGTGCTCTTGCCCGATCCGTTGGGCCCCAGCAAACCGAAAATCTCACCGCGCCTGATCGCCAGATTGAGATTCTTGACCGCTTCCACCACCGGACGATGCCAAAAATCCTTAAACGTTTTTTTAAGATTTTTCGTTTCAATCACAAATTCATCCATCATTCCAATCCTTCGTAACAACTGAGAGAACCCGTAGCCCATGAAGCAAAAGCAAAGCTGCACTTCTAATTGAACACCTACACCATTTACCCCATATCCCGGTTTTTAAAGGCCAGACAACCGGCAGTCAGAAAAAGAGTGCAGCAGGTCAATGCGTACAAACCGGCCCCCGTAACATAACCTCCCGAAATACGGCCTCCATCCGCCAATGCGTCACACATCCAGAAATGCTGAATATCAGGTAGCACCCCGGCTGCCAAAGCCTTCCAGGAGAGCAGTGTCTCATTGAACGCAAAGGTGTCGCCCGCCAGCCCGGCAAACAACACAGCAGCACAGATAACCAGAGTGGCGCCACTCTGCAACCGGGTTGCAAGTGCAGCAGCCAAAGTTACAAAAACAGCCAGCGCGAAAAGCACCAGCAGAGCGGCCGGAATAATACGCAGATTCAGCTCAGGATCATACAAGACTCTCTGCATATGCTCATGATGATGAGGATTACCACATGCGCAACCTGCCTGTCCAAACACAAAAAATGGCTTGCCCATCCGACTGTAGAATCCTGACACCAGCACCACCGAAAGCTGCGAAACAGCTATGCCGTTGAAAACAAAGATGCCGAATGAACGTCTTCGCGCATAATGCACCACAGCACCAAACAGCAAAACTATAACAAGCGCCAACAACGATAAAATCAGAGTTATGTGATCGGTCACGTAACCCGAATAGTTGACTGTAGTGACAAAACGCGCTGAAATTCTTTCCGAGATCAGTGTGGCACTCACTATCCCCAACCAGAAAACGCAGACCACCTTAAAAACCCCGAGTGCCTTGGCTAACAGAAAAGTGACACGTGAAACCGGCTTGCCAATAATCGCGGCTGCGGTTCCGGAGTCGATCTCGCCGGCCACTGCCCGCCCACTGACACCCGCGGCAAGCACAAGTCCGAAAACCAGCATGGTCGACAGACCGCTGTCACGGGCCAGACGTCCCTCCTCACTGAAACGGTTGAATTGAAATACCGGTACCAGCACCGTGATCAGAACCGCGCTCAGATAGACAAGAAAAGCCACCGGCTCCTGCATCGATTCGCGGGCTGTGGTTGTCGCGATGGCAATAATCTGTCTGACTGATCTGGCAAATTTAATCTTCATAACACAAATCCACTGCCGCGTGTCGGTGCACAGCAAGACGATTATTCGACAATTGTAACCACAGCACCCGACGGCAGCAGCGCATAAATCTCATCGATATCCTCCGGCATGAACAAAATGCCCTCCGCTTTGGTTGAACGCCCCACCGCCGACAGATTTTTCGCTGCGTGCAGGCTAAAGCCCATTTCATCAATAGAGTCCGAAGTGCCATGTAGCACGATCTCACGATGCGCCTCCTGCCGGCTGTTGCCCGCCGTCCGGCGGAAAGCAACCGCATAGCTGCCAGCTTGTACGACGTTGTCGGAACCAAGTCCCACCATGTAGGTCTTGAAAAAGCGGTGGTTGAAAAACAGCACCGCACGATAATCACTTTTATCAATCATCAATTCAAAGATCGGATTGTCCAACACCCACAACTTCTGTCCGATACGAATTTTTTCAGGGTGCTCTATGGCATTGACGCGCAGAATATACTCCTGAGTATTGCCATATTTCCGGCTCAACCGACTGATCACATCACCGGAGCTGATCGTGTGTTTCACTTTACCGGGCATAGGCTCTCCGGAAAAAATCAGTTTTACGTTAATCCTTCCAATCCGCTTTTCAATCAGCGTGCGGAAATCCGCAGCAGCCGAACGCAGCCTCAACTTCTCTAGCATCATTCTGGCACTCATCAGTTTGCCGGAGTCGCGCAACTCATCTGATCTTCTGATCAACCGTCCAACCTCCTTTGGCAGGTCGGACGTCACATGCTGTTGAGTTTTCAACTCGGTCACTTCAGAGAGTTCTTCGGCATCAACAAGCTGATTTTCAGCAGATTCTGAATCCGGTTGCCCAGCCGGACGTTCTGCCTTTTGACCCTGAAATGTCCTTTTCCAAGATGCTATGAAATGGCTGGCGAATGAGGGCCGCTGACGCTCAACCTGAACCGTCGGCATAGCACCGTCTTCCGACGAACGGAAATCATCACCATCGTATATACCCTTTCGCCCCGAAGAACCGCAACCGCGCAACAAAAAAATAATCAATACGACAGGAATCAGCACAGCCAGCCACCAGAGCCGGCCACCCGAACCCTGCTGAGAACCGTCGTACTCAATTCCATATCTTCCACGATTTAACAAAACTGACCCGCTTTCAAACACAATCAGATTTCGACTGCATGCTCATTACAACACTTGACCAACATCGCATGAACCGCCTGTTCAAGTCCCACATAAAGCGCGTGACAAACAATACTGTGACCGATATTGAGTGTGTGAAGATGCGGAACAGACAGAACTGCCGCCACGTTTTCCAGCGTCAAACCATGCCCGGCATTCACCCGAAGCCCGGCGGCATGCGCACGTTCCGCCGCATCTCTGAGACGCTTCAGCTCACGTTGCCGTGCATCCCCCTCATGCAACGCATAAGCACCGGTGTGCAGTTCTACACAGGTTGCCCCCACCGCGACCGCAGCATCAACCTGCTCCGCTTCGGGATCGATGAACATACTGACCATCGCACCTACCCCTGCGAGTTCCGCAACCACCGGCTTTAACTCCTGTAACTGAGCGGCTACATCCAGTCCGCCCTCCGTAGTCAACTCTTCGCGTCGCTCAGGAACCATGCATATTTCATCGGGTCTAACATCAAGTGCTACAGCGATCACATCGCTGTTGGCCGCCATTTCAAGATTAAGTTTGCCGACGATGCTTTTTCTGAGAGCATACACATCAGCATCCTGAATATGACGCCGATCTTCCCGCAAATGCACGGTTATGCCACAAGCTCCAGCCCGTTCACACAGCGCTGCCGCCTCGATAATGGAGGGATACGTTGCCAGACGTACCTGTCTTAGTGTCGCGACATGATCAATATTCACACCTAAAAATGCCATATCAGATCTCTTCCTGTCCGGCTTGTAGTCGGATATCAGAATTATATCCCAATCCGACCGCCGCTAGCAACCATTAACCTAAAAACGGCAGTTGCAATTTTGTCGTAGATGCAAGTCGCACGGTTTTCAGCTATAGTGACTATGCTGGAAGCCGTGCAACACCGTAGATGCGGTAAAACTGGCAATCCCTTGCCGTAAATAGGTTTGTTTAAGGG
>CAYOQJ010000087.1:0-24275 GCA_964406095.1 uncultured Lentisphaeraceae bacterium | reverse complement strand
AAACTTCTTCACCCATTGGGTGAAGCTTATAAAATTAACAAATTCCTTATTAACAATCACTTAACTCAGTTTCTGAATTTCAAATGCCGTAAATAGGTTAAATTCGCCAACACATCCACAGCAAGCGCATAGGGCTGCGCTGATCACCCGGATGGAAGAGTGAAACGGCGCGCCAATGTGTCAATCGCCCCCTCGACGGTTGCCCGTTCGGCAACGCAATCACACCGGATACCACGCTCTTCAAGATAATCGGCCGTCGGCTTTCCGATTGCAAGAACATATTTATCCGCCAATATCCCAGGATTGTGCTGAGCGGTGAAAGACTCGACCGCGGAAGCACTGGCGAAGAAGACAATATCGAAATCCGGTATTTTCTGATACTCAACATGATGATTGCGGTAGAGAATCACGTCATCAACCTTGGCTCCCAGTTCGCGCAGAACATCGGCGAGCAAGGTTCCGGCAATTTCAGAGCGTAGACGCAGCACGCGGACACCTGCAAAATTGTTACCCTGCAGTGCATCGACCAATCCGGCGGCACTGTAGATCATGGGCGGAGTGATATCCGGACGGATGCCGAAAGGCGCAAGTGCAGCGCAGGTGCCAGCGCCGCAGCTCATAATGCGCGGCAACTGTCGCAGATCAACACCCGCGTCAAGCACGGCATGCATAAATATCCTGGCGGATGCGGGGGAGGTAAGTGCAATCCACTCATATTCTCGCAGAGCGGCCAGTCTGGCAGCTGTCTGCTCACAAGGAGACAGCTGGATCATAGGCCTGGCGATCGGTATACCCCCACAGTCAATTACGGCCCGTATCGCTTTCTCAATGATGCCCTCGCTGCATGTCAGCAACACCCGCCTGCTCTGCAAAACTCCACGCTTCTGTTTAAAGAGCGACTTTGCAGCACTGCCGATAACCAGCAGACCGGGTGCGGAGTCCCTTAATTCCGGAGGTTCATCCCTCAATTCAGCCAGACTCAGCGACACAATATGCTGGTCATCGCCGCCAGCATTGAAAACAACCGCAACAGGAGTTGATTCCGCCCAGCCCTCGGCAAGCAGTTGTTGAGCCATGGCGGGAGCCACCTTAATCGACATAAAAAGAACCAGCGGCAAAGCCGCACGGGTTTCACACGCAATTCCGGCCACCTCTCCCTTAGCAGCCCGCGGAGTAAGCGCGCAGAACCCCCGGGAGACTCCGCGACGCGTCAACAGCATCCCGGTTGCGGTCGTTGCCACGGCCAACGCACTAACCCCCGCTCTGATATGATAAGGAATATCCAGTTGATCCAACAGTGCGGTTTCCTCGGCCAGTCTGCCGAACAAACCGGCATCGCCACCCTTCAGACGCACAACTCTGCGGCCCTGACGTGCATAATCTGCAATCATCTTTGTGATGCTGCTTTGCTGCAAGCTATGCGCTCCGCAGCGTTTACCGACAAAAATGCGTTCCGCTTTTGCAGGCAGATGTTTCAACAACGCAGCATCCATCAGTACGTCATAAAAACAGATATCCGCCACTTGCAAATCACTGATTCCGCCGCAGGTGCAGTAATCGGCACTTCCGACTCCCGCGCTGACAAACCGCACCGCTTTAACAAAATAGCGACGCAACGCGCACATTCGCTCATCACTCTTCGCAAACGTCACAGCCAGATAACCCTGACCGGGCGGAACATTAAGCTCGCCGCACGGTATCCACTCCGTCACACGATCACACAGGCCGAGACGGATGATCGCCGCGCCTGCCATAATGACTGCGTCAAAATCACCGTGGTCCAGCTGTTCGATGCGCTGTACAATTGAACCGCGAACTGAATGCAGACGGGCGGCGGGAAAACATCGGGCGGCATACTCGGCACGTCGATCGCTGCTGACACCTATAACCGGATCGTCGGGGAGTTCAAAGAGCGAGCGACCGGCGGCAAGCACCCAAGCATCCCGCTGATCCTCACACCAGGGTAGCCAAAACCAGTCCAGATCATCCGCCATTTCGGTCGGCAGATCCTTGGCACTGTGAATTGCCAGGTCGACAACCTCGTTTCTGATGGCATCATCCAGATCGCGGGTAAAAAAATCTGGTGGCACCTGACGCAGATCGCTCTCAAGATCACGATCACCGGGGGTTTCGAGAGGGACTTCCTCAAAATTCAGTTGCGGGAAAAGCTCGCGCAACCTCCGCAAAGCGTCCCGGGTCTGAATGAGTGCCAACGCACTTGATCTGGTACCAACTCTTAAATTCATAAATCTTTTTCCTGAGGCATCTTTCTCACCCTGAAGTTGTTTTCAGCCGCTGCTCTGTCTGTTAGAGTTCCCCCTGCATGCTGTCGCGAATCCGCTCGTAAGCGCCGCGATTACGCTCAACAACTTCGGCGCACAGATTCATCACTTTTTCAAGAGTCCCGGCTGATTCACGATGCCAATTTTTGAGCATATCCAGATCAACTACCTCCACATTTTTCATTTCACATCCGAGAGCCGGATCAATATTACGCGGTATACCCAGATCAATCAATGTCACCGGAGAGTCTCTTTTGAGTAACTTTTGATGGTTGTCGTGGCTGATCAGCGGTGATTCGACATCCACCGCGCTGACGACCACATCCACATCGGGCAACACCTGATCAAGTTCATCAAATTGAATCAAATTCTGCAGATCATTAGGAGGATTTGCAGGAACATTGGCGTGATAGCCCCAGATGCAGCGTACACCGCGACGATGTAATCCATCAATCAATCCCCGTCCTACTACTCCGGTTCCGGCCACAAGAACAGTTTTTTGCGACAGCGCCTTGATATCTCTGAGCATATAGCGCATACAGACCTCTTCAATCTCGGTCACATCCAACAGCGGTTCGACAATGCGCCGGATTTCCCGTGAAACCTTCAGCATGGTGTCGCACAGCTCACGGATGATTGAACCGCCCCAACCTCTGGCACAGGCTTCATCCACCGCCTCCTTGACCTGCGAAACAATATGGAACTCACCGGGTGTCTGCGAGCGGATGCCAGCGATAACACTACAGACATGCTCATAGGCGTCATAGCCGAATTTCATGTAGTACTGATCCGGCCAAAGCTCATCAAAACGCATAATCCGCCGCAGAATACCGCTTGTGGCCGACTCTTTAGCGATCGCCACCACCAGTTCCACGCGGTTACATGTGTTCAGAAGAAAAAACTCATGCACACCCCAGACCTGCGAGATCATAGCTCCTAGCGTCTCGCGTTCTCGCCACAGCTGGTGATACGCAACACGCGCCTCCATGGCAACCTGTTCGTGACTGATTCCCAGAACCAGCAAATCAGAGCTGGCAATTGAACTGAGATGCTTGCTGAGGTTGTCTTTGATCAGGCGTGACTGCCGACAGGATTTACCACTGGTTGAAACCGATATCAGCACCTGTCCATCACGCAAAATAGCCGGTGTGACAAAATCACCGTCCGGCCAGTTACCGTCGGCGCAACAGCACGGCACATGCGCCAATTTGGCAACCTCCAAGATATGGCGGTTAACATTTTTGTCATCGGTACACGCGAAAACCATCACCGCCGACTGAAGATCAACAGCCTCAAATCGCTTCGATAACCATTTAACCGCTCCCGATATGGCCAGCTCACCCAATTCAGCCACGCAGTCAGGACAAACTAAAGTCACATCGGCTCCGGCATCAAGCAACAACTCCACCTTGCGCTGCCCGACGCGTCCCCCTCCAACAACCACCACCTTGCGCTCTTCCAACATGGCGTTTATCGGAAATGTTTTTCGTTTAGGTCTTTCAAATCTCATAAATTAGTCGCTACAAACTCAAATTCTCCAATAAAAACAGCGATGCTTAAAACTCTACTGTTTTTTTGTGAACTGGATTACGCTCTTAACACAGTCTCAGTTTGGTTGCCTGCCTGCGCGTGTACGCACCTGTCTGCCTAACAGGCAGGCGATGCCGCTTGGCGGGGCTGTTTTATTTATGGAACAGTTTAACACAAAGAAATCCTTTTAACAACGGGAGTTATTAACAGACATCAAATAGTGAATAAAAAATAAATTCAAAAGCCGTCCGTTCCTGAAATGGCCGGATAACTTAAAAGAATTGGGCATTTTCAATTTGTGTGAATCTTCTTTACAGTCGGGTTAATAATAAGAACAATGTGTGAATGTGTGAAACAATGTGTGAAATTCAATCGAAGCGAGGCACCATGAAACGAGTAGCGTTCAAAATGAAGTTGAAAGCCGGATGCGAGGCCGAATACAAAAAAAGGCACGACGAGATTTGGCCGGAGTTGTCGCGTATCCTTAGTGATGCAGGGGTCTGCGATTACTCAATCTTTCTCGATCAGGAATCGCTCGTCCTGTTCGCCGTGCAGAAACTGTCCGACAACAATACGGCCGACCGGCTGCCACAAAATCCAGTGGTGCGCCAATGGTGGGAGCATATGGCGGACATCATGGAGACCAACCCCGACCGTTCACCGGTGTGCGTGCCGATGCCCGAGATGTTCCACGCTGACTGAGCGCAGGGAGATTAAATCGGTAAAAACTCTGCAACCTGGATTGAGCGAATCGAACTTATATATTCCGGGCACGGCGGTTTAACCGACATTATGCCAGCCAATTCGGAGGTAACTGTGGCCACGGGAGCAATTCTGGACTTAAACGGGCATGCCCAAAGCCTGACTTCACTCAGTGGTGGCGGACTCGTCACAAATGGAACCTTGACTGTCAACGGGCTGATTGCGCCAGGTGGTATAGATTCAGTGGGAACCCTGACAATCGCATCAAAAACAACCCAAATGACAGGAAGTTACGTTCAGGTTTCAGACATCCACCGGGCTACTGTCAAGTTTCGCTGTTTTGTCAACCGCTTCATCCGTACCCCAGATAAGAGCAAATCACGTCAGGAAGGCACTGCCCGCAAACACATTGTGCACAGGTGACAACAGAGGATTGCCCTCCCTAAAAACAGCGACATGATATTCGGAATGGATTGCTGCGAAAAAAAACGTTATAATCACGCTGGTTTAAAAAAATTTAATTGCAATCAGCACGGAGAATTATGCAGATAGCGGAAGAAATCTTAAAACTCAAGCACCAGAAGCACGCTACCATACTGGCTCATAACTATCAGATCGATGAAATTCAGGACATCGCCGACTTCACTGGCGACTCACTTGAACTGGCACGTAAAGCGACTGAGGTCACCGCAGAGGTGATTGTTTTCTGCGGGGTGCATTTCATGGCCGAAACCGCTGCGATCCTCAATCCTTACAAAACGGTTCTTATCCCTGATGCCGAAGCCGGCTGTCCGATGGCGGATATGATTAATGCCTATCAGCTGCGCGAACTCAAGAAGCAACACCCCGGAGCCAAGGTGCTCTGTTATGTCAACAGCACCGCTGAGATCAAAGCGGAAAGCGACTGCTGTGTCACCTCTTCCAACGCAATTGAGATTGCAGCCTCATATCCGGCGGATCAGGAAATTATTTTTGTGCCGGATCGACATCTCGGCGCCTATACCGCCGAACAGCTCAAAAGAAAATTCATTCTGTGGCCGGGATTCTGCCCCACACATGCCCGGTTGATGGAAGAACAGATTCAAGGTGCCCGGCACCGTTACCCGTATGCGGTTGTCATGGTGCACCCGGAGAGTCCCAAACCAGTACGTGATGCCGCCGACCAGGTGCTCTCAACCGGAGGCATGTGCCGTTTTGCGAGGGAAAGCGACAGAAAAATGTTTGTGGTCGGAACCGAAATCGGTATCCTCTACCGTCTGAAACTGGAAAATCCTGATAAGCAGTTTGTGCCGCTTCACGACCGGGCAATCTGTCCCAACATGAAAAAAATCTCACTGGAAAAACTTTTGTGGTCGCTTCAGGAGATGCGCAGTGTAGTTCAGGTACCGGAGCCAATTGCGTCACAAGCCCGTAATTCCATTCAGGCAATGCTTGCTAAATCCTAGTGCGTATTGAATTTGAAAACGGTCGCGTAAACGGCTGTGAAGAGGAGCAGAATGCGCCTTTTGAACTGCCTTGGAACACCGCAAAGAAAAGAACAACTTACTATGAAATCAGATTTAAATAAACTGAATGCAAAATTCGGAGCAGCCGACAGAATCGCTTTCCGCGAATCCCCTTGTGGTCTGCCAGAGGCGATACTGGTCAATACCCACGGTCACTGCGAAATATCTCTGTATGGCGGACAAGTACTCAACTATCGTCCGATGGGGCACGCACCAACGCTTTTCAACAGCCGGGCAAGTGCTCACGAGCGAGGCAAACGAATATTCGGAGGCATTCCACTCTGCTGGCCATGGTTCGGCGAGGCCGGCGAACCGGAGCTGCCACGGCACGGTTTCGCACGACTCTCACAATGGGAGGTGCTTTCCACAACCTATGACAGTTCCACTTCGGAAATTACGCTGGGGCTGATCTATAACGATCAAACCCTCACTCTCTGGCCGCATCGCTTTGAGTTGGTTCAGCGTATCACCCTTAGTGACAATCTGACAATCACGGTTTCCTCATACAACCGTGATAAGCATCCCTTCCGCATTTCACAGTCGATTCACCCCTACTTCAAAGTACGTGATATCGCAGGTATCGCCATTCACGGACTGGATGGCCATACTTACACCGAGGGAGCCGACAAAGAAGATAAAGTTCTGCGGGGCAATCTGACAATCGACGAATTCAAATATGCGCTCTTTGATGCACCTGATCATGCTGTCGCCATTCGCGATAGCGCTCTGCGGCGTGACATCCTGTTGAAATACCATGACATGCAACATCTGGTCGTATGGAATCCCGGAAGGAAACAGGCTGCCGCCATACCCGATTTCGGCAATGATGAATACACCGGCATGCTGACCGTAGCGCCGGTGATGATTCCACAACATGCGGTTACGGTGCAACCTGGCGAAATGATTACGGTCGGTGCTTCCCTACAGGCTGTACTTACATGAATTCCGTGAAACAATATATCCCCGCACTAATCTTCACTCTGCTGATTCCATTGCTCTCGCTGGTCGATCCCGAATATCTTCCTGACAGCGGCTCTCTCACCTTTGCAGGTGCCGACAAAGCAGCGCACCTTTGCATATATGCGTTGCTCACCTTAAGCTGGAGTCTGGCTCTGCCACCTAAGCTCAGAACAAGACCCCGCCACCTGCTTATGCTGGCGGCTGTGGTCGCTCTATACGGACTATTGATGGAGATAATGCAGCTCTGTTTCACCGACACCCGCTCAATGGAAATATGGGACATGGTAGCCAATCTGAGCGGCACTCTAATCGCCGCTGCCGCAATTTTCCTGCTTGCCTGGTTCAACCCGTGTAAAAAGAGAGAATAGCCGATAATATGAGCCGGAATGACCTGTTTTTTGAAGCTGGCTCCAGCGATGCACCGCTGGCGGCTACCATGCGCCCGACAACCCTCAACGAGATTGTAGGCCAACAGCATATTCTGGGCCCCGGCAAACTGCTGCGGCGGGTGATTGAGGCCGACCGGCTGAGCAACATGATTTTCTACGGCCCCCCCGGTTGCGGTAAAACGACACTGGCTGAGGTTATCGCCAAAATTACAAAGTGTCGTTTTGAACGCTCCAGCGGGGTTCTTTCGAATGTCGCCACATTGCGCAAAATATGTGAAAACGCCAAATTGTTCAGGGGTCGCCAGCCGACAGTGCTATTCATAGATGAAATTCACCGTTTCAACAAAGCGCAACAGGACACCCTGCTGCCCTATGTCGAAGATGGCACGGTAACACTGATCGGAGCAACCACCCATAACCCCAATGTCTTTGTTAACTCGCCGCTGACCTCACGTTCTTTGATCTTCGAGCTGTTGCCACTGGATGAGCAGGAGATTGTCATACTAATAAATCGCGCCCTGAATGACAAAATCAACGGTCTCGGCAATATGAATGCTCTGATCAGTGTGGATGCTGCCGGTTTTCTGGCTACAATCTGTGAGGGTGACGCCCGGCGTGCCCTGACCGCACTTGAGGTAGCAGTTCGCTCAACGCCGACCGAAAGTGACGGAACCATCCAGATCAACATTGAAGTCATGCAGGATTGCGTGCAACGTAAAATGGTGCTTTACGACCGCGATGAAGATGGCCACTACGATACAATCTCAGCCTTCATAAAGTCGGTGCGCGGTTCCGATCCGGATGCCGCAATCTACTGGCTGGCGAAAATGCTGGAAGCAGGAGAAGACCCCCGTTTTATCGCGCGGCGACTGATTATTCTGGCATCGGAGGATATCGGTAACGCCGATCCGCACGGCTTGACCCTGGCGGTGGCGACCATGCAGGCCGTCGCTTTTATCGGTATGCCGGAAGCACGTATCACCCTCGCACAGACAACAACCTATCTGGCTACCGCCCCTAAAAGCAACGCATCATACAAAGCTATCGACGCGGCACTCGCTGATGTCCGCACCGGGCGCGTGATGGCAGTGCCAGAACACCTCAAAAATATGCACATCAAAGCGGAAGGCAAAAATGCAGCGGCTGAGAATTACAAATATCCGCATGACTATAAAGACACACAAGTGACCCAAAACTATATACCGGTCGACAAAACCTATTACTGTCCTGTGGAACGCGGATATGAAGATACAATCAGAAAACGCATGCAACGTGGGTGTGATTCAATTTAGTTCAAGCGACACAACTTCGCCCCAAACAGCACACTAAAGCAGAATGCGAACATACAAGTGTGAACTACAAGCAGGGAAAGGTTTGTAGTACAGACATCTGAGCTTTAGCCTGCCAAATGAGACCATTCAGCCTCTTTTGAACTAAATTGAACCGCACAACGCAGATTTGCGGGTGTATTTAAGTTTTGACTTTTTCGATTCTGTCCATCAGAATGCAAAACAGCATCGGGATAAGATTAACATTTTTAACATTCTGATGGTGAGCTTTTGGAGTTGGTAAACGGAACGCAAACGTTTAATTAAAAACAGCAGCTGCGGTTGTTGATCTTGCTGATAATGTTATTATACCGATTACACATTTACATCGGGTGAGGGGTTGAAGATGAACAGATCAGGATTTGAATTCAGAACCATAGTCATTATGAGCGCATTCGTCTCTCTGTGCGCAGTGCGGATGAGCGCGGTTGAAATCGTCAATTCGGGCTTTGAAACCCCCGCTTTCCCGCCGACTGGCTGGCTAAAAATATCCGCAGAGCCCGATCCTACCGACGGATTGGTCGGCGGCTGGACTTTTTTTAATAACTCCGGCATTGGCAACAACGGTTCTCCCTGGGTTGACACGGCGCCGGAGGGTGTTCAGGTGGGTTATGTCAAAGATAACAGCAGTATTGAACAGGATTTTGAGATCACCAGTCTCGGATCATACCGTCTGGATTTTTTGGCGGCGCATCGTCCCAACCATCCAGCGACACATCTGCGGGTGCTGATCGACGATTTGGAAGTCGCTTACTGGGCATCGAGTGAGATCATGGACAATGAACAGTTCGCCACCTACTCTGTATATCTTGGTTTTCTGCCACAGGGTACCCACACCCTTACCTTTGAGGGCATCAAACCCGGTGCAGACTCCGCCACCGCTTTTGACGATGTGCGGATAGAGATAGAGGTTGAAGCCTGCTATTGGAATCCGGCTCCGCTGTCGAGCAATTGGAACGCCACTGTCTGGTCAATGATCAACGGTGATCCGGGCACCTTGAGTTGGGTGCCGGGAAGCATTGCTGTTTTTAATCAACCCTCTGCTTACACCGTCAGCATCGACACCTCTCAGAGTGCGGAAACCCTTTATGTGGATGCCGGAGATGTAACTTTTGACGGCGTAGCCACAGTTTCGTTCGCGGACATGTTTATCGCCTCAGGCGCAACTCTCAGCGGTGCCGGAGAACGCTATCTGAAGGTTGGCGACACACAGCTGATCCTAGATGGCACTCTCGAAGTGAGCTCGTTGACCGACCCCGGTCGCACGCTGGAGCTGGTCAGCGGCACCGGTTCGCTGGTTCTCGCTGCAAATATCGCCGTGAGCGGCAAACCCTATTTCAGCGGATCGGTGAGCGGCAGCGGCGGTCTGACCAAGATCGGCGCGGATGAGCTGAGAGTTGATAACTCCTTCACCGGGGCGGCAACGGTGGAGAGCGGTTTTCTTGTGTTGAAAAACGCCCTTGCCGGCAGTGTGAGTGTTGCGGCGGATGCCGGTGTGGCCTTCGAAACGCCTGCGGCACTGGTAGCCGCTCTGAATGACAGTGGTAATAATTTTGCCGACGGTAGTATGGCTGGTCTGTATAATGCCGCTGCGCTTGTAAGTCCTGATCTCTCGGCTGCTGACTTTGGCAGTGTCAAGTTTCTTAAACTGGGTGCCGGAACGCTGGAAATAAACAATGCGACCGCTCTTTCAGAAGCAACCAACGGTGTGGTTATCGCTGGTGGTAATTTTCTCTATAAAAACGCATCGGCCATCCCTGGCGGCTCACCGATTACGGTGCGGAACGGTGCCATTCTAAGCTTCAATTATAGTGCGCTAATGACGATCGACCACCCGCTGACGCTTTCGGGCAACTACGATGAGACCGACAGTAAAGGCTCACTTTTTATGCAGTGGGGTGATTCCACAGTTGATATCAACGCGCCGATAACCCTGGCGGATGATACCAAGATTCAGGCCTATGCTTCCCAAGAGACGGTTAATTTCAATGCGCCGATCATCGGTACCGGCAATCTGATTATCGAAGGTGACGGCGCGGCTAACGACCATCTGAAAATTTTTAACTTTAATGTGCCGTTCACCTATGAAGGAAACACAATTCTGCGCAATGAAGGAGGCTCCAGCGCGGAATTCTACTGGGGTACGGATAACATTATGCCGACCAACTATGTCTTGAGAGTCAGCGGTCAGAACGGGAGCTTTGGCGACATGCTTTCGCAGATTCATCCGGTTGGAAACCGGATTTACGGGGGAGATTCAGAGCGGGAAGAACAAGCGACACTTACCCATCGGAGTGTCGGTTATTCCGTACGCTCGGGGTATCAGTGCTTTCAGCGCGTTGCCAGCTTTTCCAGCCACACTGCCGCGTTTTGACTGTTTACAGCAACTTCGGAGGGACACTCGGCTTTATCAAACGCAACCGCTGCCGCCTCACAGGCATCTGCCGCCATCTGGATGGCCTCGTCGCCACGCAATTTCATGTTGGTTGAGTAGCTCTCTGCTTTTTTCTGTTGCGCCACTTTGTCCATTCTTTTGCTCAGTTTGGCGACCATCGAGCGGTTAGCTGAAGCCTTGTCAAAATTGGCCGCCGCTTGACCGTACAGGTTGGCCGCCGCCTTGCGCATGCCACCGGCACGTGCCATGCGTCGTGTGTAGTCAGACATCGCTTCGTCGCTCTGGCCTTGTTCCAGATCGGCGGCCTTCGCCTCCATTTCCTGCGCATGTGACACCTGGGTCAATGCCGCAAGTTCGCGGTTGGCGGCCGCATGTTCAAATATCTCCATCTTGCGTTCCTGAGTCGCATGGCCTTCAACCGTTACAGCAGCACTGGTGCGCCTTATACCTTTCTGCTTTGCAGCAGAAGGGGCACCTTTTGAAGATTCCGCAGCAGTTAAATGAGCCGTAAATCCTGCGGCAACATAAACTACCAGCGAAAAAATAATATATCTAAGCTGCTTACTCATAACGCATCGTCGTATTATTGCAAAATTGTAATGAAATTACAAGCAGTAATAGTGCCACAATCCGGCTATGGGATTTCAAACAGATAAGAAGTTTAATGAAAAGGAGTTAAGGTACGGCACTACTTTGTGTCCGGCATTTAATGTTTTTGCTGAGTGCGTACAGTTGAACACACCACACAAGCTAACCGCTGGTTTGCGCGCAAAGCCCGCTTCAGTCGCTACAATTCAAATGTTTTTATCAGGTGAAACGCACTTGACAAGGGTGTGGTGTCGGTCAGGGGTTGTTGCGGGGACGTTTGCTTATCAGAAAAAGGTCGCGGATTTCGCGATGATTGCGAGCCATGCTCCAACGTTCTTCAAAATCCTCGGTCTGCACAACCTGTGCGATTGCCGCCAGTGCGCGCAAGTGAAGCCGACGCATATCCTTGGTTCCGATTAGCACAAAAATGGCTTTAACCTGCGGATTTTCATCTGAGAAAAAGATGCCTTCTGGCGCGCGGATAAGCAGAAGTTTAAAGTCGCCGGCACCTTTTGAGATAATATGCGGCACCGCCACAAACTGGCTGATGGCGGTGGTACCGTCCTGTTCACGTTCATGTAGCAACTCCGAGATTTCATTGGCTGAGAGTCCCGGCAGGGATTCATGCAGCGCAGCAGCTATGATCTCCCACAGCTGCGAGAGGTTAAGCGGTTTAACAATTTCCAGAAAATGTGATTGCTCAACTATCAGGTCGAATTCATCGCGCACTATGTTGTCCCGGTTTTCAACAATATCGCGCAGTTCAACGGAGAGATCACCGGTAACCAGCTCCTTGTTAGTGATGCGTTGCACGAGATGCAGCAGTGCAGGCGGCACAGAATCTGTTTTTTTCTGACGCAGCAGATATAACAGAACGCCGGAAGCGATAAAAGCGAGTGTGATAATCATAGGCTGCAAGCCTGTTTCGAACAGCAGAAACAGGAATGCGGTAATGCCGCCGATCTGAAGCCATGGATAAAGAGGAGCCTTGAAAGTTGGCCGATAGCTTACAATTCTGCTTTCACGCATCACAATCACCGAGAGATGTGCAAAGATGTTGGATACCAGAATAACCGCCGAGGCCGCTTTGACCAGCAAATCCAGCTTGAGTATAACTGCGAGAGCGATCAGTGTGCCGGTAGCCAGAATGGCCACAAAGGGTGTTGATTTAACTTTGCTGGTTTTGGCGAAAAATTTGGGCAGCATATCATCTTTAGTCAATGCCACAGGATAATGTGATGCGGTGAGAATCCCTCCATTGGCGGTAGAGACAAATGCCAACAAAGAGCCAATCAGCACCGCGACGTACATGAAAGCGCCCAGATTGCTTCTGGCTGCCGAGGCAATTGGAGTCAGACTTCCACGCAGTACCGCAGGCGGCAGTAATCCTACTACCGTAAATGTTATCAGGGTGTAGAGCAGTGTGACAGCGATCGTTGAGGTGATCAGTCCCAGCGGGATATTGCGTGCGGGATTTTCCACCTCTCCCGCTACGCTTGCGGTTGTCAGCACACCGCCGAATGAGACAAACACAAAGCCTGCGGTTGCGAAGAGTGATGCGACCCCGTTGCTGATAAAGGGCTGAAAATGCTGAACCTCCATGTGCGGCATCCCTAGGACAAAAAAGGTGAGTAGCACGCCAATCAGCGCAAAAACCAGAATGATCTGGAAACGGACCGCCTCCTTCACGCCTCTCAGGTTGATGCCAGTGAAAAGTGCGGTGAAAAGCAGAGCTGCAAGTGAAAGATTGATGCCGATGGCGATATGCGCCAATTCCGCCAAGCCGATAATGGCGAAGGCGCTTTTCAGGGATAGAGCCAGCCAGCTCAGCAGACCGGAGACAGTTCCAAAAAGCTGGCCGAAGGTGCGCGAGACGTAAAAGTAGTCACCGCCGGATTTGGGCATTGCGGTGATCAGCTCTGAAAGACTGAGTACCGTTGTCAGTGCCACCATGCCGGCAACCAGATAGGCCAGGCAGACCGCCGGACCGGCCTTGCTGAAAGCCAAGCCGGGCAGAACAAAGAGCCCCGAGCTGATCATTGCGCCAGAGGAGATGCAGAAAATACTGGTGAATCCGATTGTCTTTTTCATCTGAGACCTTTACTGTATTCGGTGGCAGTATAAAGAGGTGTGCTGTTTTCGGCAATTAAAAAATCTATTACGGAAACGTTGCATGAATGCGGTTCAATTTAGTTCAAAAAAGAGTGAATGATATCATTCGGCAGGCTAAAGCCGGTACTACAAACATTTCCCTGCTTGTAGTTCACACTTGTATGTTCGCATTCTGCTTTAGTGTGCTGTTTGGGACGAAGTCGTATCGCTTGAGCTAAATTGAATCACACCGATCTGCACTCACTGCAACTGGGGTGCGTCAGTGCGCAACCCTGGCCAGAAGTTTAAGCAAATGGGCCTTGATTTTTTCAGAAGCGTTAACCTCGAGATAGCTGGAAATGGTCGGCCATGTAGTATAGCCTCCAAGCTCATGCTGCTCCGGCGGCGGCAAATAGCCATTCTGTCCATTGGCCAGTTCGATATTGAATGTGAGTTTGAAGGGACTGGCCTCTTTGATCGCCAGCCCGGTTTCAGCATACATCTCGCAGGGGTTGCTGGCTATAGCCAAATCTCCGATGCGGATCACCTGGAATCTGGGTGAGACTGTATCCGGGTATTCGGCCAGTTGCAGAGTGCCCTGCGCATAGGTACGGGTCCAGCCGTGCATCGGTTTGATCTTCCACTTGCCGGCCAACACATCTCGGGCCCATTTAATGCGCTGTGCATCGGGCTTACGAACTTGCAGTTCCAACCGTTCCTCCACCATCGCAAGTGGAACATCGCGCAAATATGGGCCTTTATGACATATATCCGCGGCCGCTTCCGCCAGATCACGTCCGATCCTACGCATGCCGTCATAGCCGCGCACCCCCTGCCCCGGCGCGATATTGCCGCTGTTGCCGTTGGACATAATACCGACAAAGGAAGGGTGATCGCCGGTTGAATTCTCCGCATCCAGCACCTTGCCCAGCTCCTCGGCAAAGCTGGCGAAATAATCGGCACTCACGCAATTGCGCTTGAAGCCGCCGACATAGTGGATGGAATAGTTGCCCAGCACTGCCAACGGTGTGCCGTCCACATGTCGCAAACTGAGAATCGAAAGCGATGGATCACTGCGCCCCAAAGGCTCGGGGTCAAGGCGGTTTTTAACTCTGGGATACATCCAGGCGCGATCGGTGCGCTCACCGAATGGATTCGGCCCGCAGGAACCCGCTTCAATGCGCCAGCGGCGCCCCTTGACATACTCTGGCTTCGACACGACACCATACGCCACCTCTGCCGGTGCCAGATTGCGCACCGCCTGACAAATGGCGTCGGCCACCCCTTCCTCGACCAAAGCATAGTATTTAAGATCGATCGGCTCGGTACTGATACCGCGCACCCTTATCGCCGCGTGCGAGTGAGTGGCGGATATCAAGATACGCTCAACTGGCAACCCGATTCGTTTATGCACCATTGCCTTGGCTTTCTCCATCCCCTCGGCCCAGAAACTGGTGGCGTCCACCACACAGATCGCCAGCGTTGTCTCACCGTTGCTCATAGCCACACAGCGTGCGTGCAGCGGATCGTGCACCTCTTTAACAATGCCGTTGCCGCCCACAGAGCCCTTCATGCTGACACCCTTTTCAGGGGTAATGTCGGCAACAGCCGCGCCGGCACGCAAGGTTCCTTCTTCTTCCTTTGCCGCACAAACATCTGCGACCAGCAACATCCACAGCAACATGGTGCTAAGTGTCGTTGTAAGCAATCTGCTATTTATCGTCATCGGAATTCCTCATTTTTTCTTTTTGATCAAAATCATAATGCTGCAGTGATTCGGCAACATCCAGATAGTGCTCCAGACCTTTGTGCCATCCTGGTCTTCCGGTAAAAATATTCCCGATGGCGTAGCTGGGCTCCCGCGATTCATTTTTAATCGCCACTCCACTCATATTGAACTGATTGGCTGAAATTAGAATATGCCCGGCCTGTGGACCGATTCGCACCCCCACCCGTCCGCTATTGGCCGGTTCGGTAAAGATGTTGCTGTTGATGATAATATCGGATGAGAGGTCAAGATCGATATCACGCGGCTCATACTCGCGGCGTTTTTTTTCATCTCCGTCCGGTACCTCGGCAAACTCATTCCGGAACCAACGTGTGCCGCTGCGATCGTGACAGTAAAAAAGACTCTGACTTATATTGGCCTGGCGCAGACCACGCACAACAATACCGCGGTCGCGGTAGTTTATATGACAGTTGTCGATATGAAATCCCGGTTCAGCCCAGTCGCCTTCGCTCTTATTGAAATCAAGTACGATGCACTCAACATTCCCGACAAAGTATGAACCTCGTATAATGCCATCCTCGGGAAAGGTTTTTTGCGCCCGTTGCACCAAACCGTAGCGTCCATTGGCAACACGACAGTCGATGATACTTGGACTGTAGCAATCTTCCAGCAGGAAACCGTATTCCATCGCATATTTATCCACCCCAAGTCCGCTCTCATATTGCTGGGTGATATTGACATTCTGTAGCAAGGCATACCAGGCATTTCGCACATACACCCCTCTGTTGAAAAAGCCCTGATCAAAACGAGTGCCGCGAATGGAAACATTTCGCACATTGAACTGACGCATATTTTCCACACCGGGATTGGGAATATCAAAGGAGAGTGCCGTACCCGCATCTGAACGTGCGGCCACAATCGCCAAGTCTGAGATGATCACGCTCAAACGCGAAATACCGCGGCCTTCAAAAGCCACACCCCCCTCCTCGTTGTCAACAATCAATTCAGTTACATTTTCACCGGCCCCCTGCAGGTGCAACCCATAGTAGCTGTTGTTTCCCGCCGCCCGCAGCACGACCCGGCTGTTCAGACGATAACTACCAGGGGGCAGAATAATCTTTATGTGACGATCATTCCCGACCTTACGCATCAATTTTTCAAAGGATGCGGATGAATCGGTCATGCCGCTGCGATCCGCCCCAAAACTCAGAATATTTTGCGTGCCGACTTCAGCACCATTCACCGCGCTCCGCGCATCCTGTGCGATCCCCCTCAATACCTGTAAAAAAATCATACCCGCAATCGGTAAATATGCAAGCCGCATCTTAAAACCTCCCCTTTTGAAATAGTTCGAATAGTATCATTTTTACAACACCGATGTCATGCCCTTAAATCCCGAATGAACTAGGCATTTCAAAAGTAAAGGAACACTCAGATTCAAGAAGTCGTGCAAAAGTAATCGCCGACATGAACTCTGTCAGCCGTGCCTTAGCCAGCAAGATAACAGAGAAACGCAGGACACTGAAGAGCGGCAAGACCGTCGTATACCACCAGCTCCAGCAATGGTTTGTCGCATTTAATTTTGCGATTCAGATTTTTTATGGAAACAGCGTTGACACTCCGGATACCATATAGTAAGATGAGCCGCACTTTTTTGAATAACGGTAAATTATTCTTATTCCGGCGTAGCTCAGCGGTAGAGTAGGTGGCTGTTAACCACTTGGTCACTGGTTCGAATCCAGTCGCCGGAGCCATTCATAAGCTGTCAATATAATCGCAGAGCCTTAAGATATCAATCCATGCGCAGAAGCCTCTTTTTCTTTCTGATTGATGCGGGGCTTGTGCGGAGGTCGTTAAAAACGCAATATTTGCGCAGAGGCTAATAACCGTTTGAAACCAAGCCATGATTGAATCGCAGCTCTATCAGATAGGTGTTGCAGTCGCCGCAGTAGCGGCACTTCTGTTGTGTATCATCCGTTACCGCATGCAACCTTTCATTGCTCTGCTGATAATCAGTATGCTGACCGCTCTGGCTACTGGAATGCCTCCTCAAACTGTGATGGAAAGTATTCAAAAGGGTATGGGTGGAACACTGGGATTCATCGCTGTTGTGGTTGGACTCGGTGCGATGTTCGGGCGAATGTTGGAAATTTCCGGTGGTGCGGAGCGTCTGACCCTGACATTGTTGCGCATTTTCGGCAGAGAACGAGCGGCGTGGGCAATGACTGTGGCGGGTTTTTTTGTGGCGATACCTGTATTTTTTGATGTTGGATTCATTATTCTTATACCACTGGTTTATTCGCTTGCAAATGAGACCAAACGCTCACTGCTCTATTACGGCATACCTCTTTTAGCCGGTCTGGCCGTAACACACGCCTTTGTTCCACCGACACCCGGGCCGATTGCGGTCGCTAATCTGGTTGGTGCTGATCTTGGTAGCGTGATCTTGTACGGAACGATAGTCGGAATACCCTGCGCTATATTATCAGGCCCGCTTTTCGGCGGTTGGATTGCACGACGTATTCATGTTACAGTACCAGACTACATGGAAAAATCAAACGATGTGGAGCGGCTGGGTGACGAGGAGCTGCCCGGATTCGGTCTGGTATTCTGCATTATACTGCTGCCACTTCTGCTGATCGTTCTCAACACCTTTTCATCAGCTTTCATTGACACGGACGGCACATTGCATGCGTTGCTCGCATTTATCGGTCATCCTTTCTTCGCTCTGAGTGCCGCCACTCTGCTGGCATTCACTCTGTTGGGCACCTGCCGCGGGATCAGCCGCGATCAGATCAATGAGGTTGCTACATCTGCATTGGCTCCCGCCGGTATAATCATTCTGGTAACCGGTGCGGGCGGTGTTTTTAAGCAGGTTTTAATCGACAGTGGGACAGGTGAGACGCTGGCCAACGGGCTGACCATAATCGGCCTGCATCCCATCTGGGCGGCATTTCTGACAGCTTTGGCCGTTAGAGCCATGGCGGGTTCCGCCACAGTCGCTATGTTAACTGCCGGTGGCATCATTGCGCCGCTGCTGGATAATGTGCAGATCGAACCAGCACTTGTGGTGATAGCGATAGCATCGGGCGCAACTGCAATCTCACATGTCAATGATAGCGGGTTCTGGCTGGTCAATCGTTATTTCGGTCTGTCAACCAAAGAAACATTGAAATCGTGGACTGTTATGGAATCAATTATCGGGATCACCGGTGCCACGTTGGCCTGGCTGCTGAGTATATTTTAGAGCCAGTCCCAATTCTGTAAGTCGTACAGACGACGGACTTATTCCGTCGCCTCCTAGAAAAACACTGGACCAGAATAGCTGTTAGTAGGCAATATTGGTGATGCTTAAAAAAATGTCTTTCCTATTTACAGATATTCTGATTCGGCCCGCGCATAAGCTCTTTCCAGCTCGGCATAGCGGACGGCCAGCTCAGCACGCGGCATGGCTGCCGGTTGCAGAGGAGGCGGAGCAAAGGCTGCGATAAGCAGCTCCCATTCGATCCCTGTCACAGCTTGCATGGCCCTGATCGCAGCTCCCAGCGCAGCACTGTTGAGGACATCATGCCGATACACCGGACATTGATTAACATCCGCTATGATCTGAACGATTTCATCATCTACCGCCGCGCCCCCCGTCACATACAAACGTTCAGGACGGATACCCATCCAGGCACTGTGCCTGCGCATTGATATGGCCTGCGACTCTACAACAGCCCGGCAGTTGGCTGCCACATCCTGTTCATCGAGATTGATGCGATGTAGACCCGGCGTCAGTACCTTAGGTACAATCTCAGGTTCTACCCATGGCAACATAAAGGCCCCGTTATTTCCGGGCTCGCTCTGATGCACGGCTTTCGCAAAACCGGCCCAGTCCAGACCGTATTGATCACGCACAGCTTCGCGGGCCAGCGATCCGTTTTTAAAACAGATCAGACTCATAACCCCCCCCGTTGGCGAACCAAAAACGTGCCCTTCCCCCTCTGGATCTGTCTTAAGTTCGCTCATCACACCGAAGTAGGTGTCGCTGGTGCCCAGACTGATCGCCGCATCTCCGGGTTTAATCAGCCCTGTGCCGATCAAACTGCTGGGGTTGTCACCTGACCATGCCACAATACGCATCTCCGCCGAAAAACCCCATCGCTCCACCCAAACAGGTGCCGGCAGACCTACGACCGTACTGGAAGGAACAACCGGTGGCAGTCTGAAAAGCAGCTTAGGTGCCGTAGCATCTAATGCCGCATCACTCCAGACTCCAGATGTAATATCCATCAGATTCATACCCGAACCATCCCCAAAGTCAATGGGCGCGACCTTGCCCGCGAGGATCGAAGCGAGAAACGAACTGACCAAAGCGATATGCGCGGTATTCTCATACGCGGCAGGATGCCGCTTGCAGAACGCACGAATCTGCGGTCCTGTGAAGCGTTCGAAAGCCGCCGACCCTGTCAAAGCGGCTGTTTCCCTTTTACCACCCAGAGCCGCCTCAATCTCCGCACACTCTGCACTCGTTGAAGAGTCCATCCAAATAGGACTGGTTTTCCGTGAAAGAGTGCCAGACAACTGATCGATAACCGTTTCGTCTGCCAATCCGCTCAAAACGCTTTCAAAGCTCTTGTTCAAATAGACCGAACCGTGTTGCTGTCCCGAACCGGATAACGCCTTGATTTCAGCCAACGAAACATCAGCGTCACGCAGATGATCCAGTATCATCACCAGAGCCTCCACCCACATGAGAGGTGGCGCATGTTTCACACGCGGGTCTGATTGAGGCAACACGCCGCTGCGTGTACCGTAGTGCGGCAGCTCTTTTTCAAAATTAACCGACACCTCGCAACATATTTTACCGCGTTCGAAATCAAGTACTATGGCACTCAAACTCTGCGTGCTGCAATCAAGACCTAAATAATATGACCCCATGTCAGCTCCTGTATCAATCAGCTTTCCAAAATGTGACGATTCAGAATATTTTCCAAGCCCTCTTGCCGACCGCTGATGCGTTTGGGTTCACCCTCTTTGTCAGCATAGGCTTCCAACTCAGTCAGAGTGGCGGCTCCGCTCAAAATACGTTTGCCCATACCGCGCCTGTATCCGCTGTAACGAACGGTCATAGGTTTGGAGAAAACCTTATCCTCAAGCAGCCGGTGCGCCACCACGAGACCGCGTGCAAAGGTATCCATACCACCGATATGAGCCAAAAACAAATCGGTGGAATCAAAAGACCCGCGCCGCACCTTGGCATCAAAATTCAACCCTCCATGCACAAGGCCCCTCTGTCGCAGAACCACCATCATGGCGAGTGCGGCCTCAGCCAGATCAGCGGGAAACTGGTCGGTATCCCAGCCGCAGGTCGGATCGCCGCGGTTGACATCTATACTGCCAAGTTTGCCTGCATCGGATGCCACCTGCAATTCGTGATGGAAGGTATGACCGGCCAGAGTGGCATGGTTGGCCTCTATGTTCAGTGCAAAATCATCCAGTAAATCGAATTCACGCAGGAAGCCCAGTACTGTGGCGGCATCGTAATCATACTGATGTGTCGTGGGCTCACGCGGTTTAGGTTCAATGAAAAACGTCCCCTTGAATCCAATGGAGCGTCCGTACGCCACAGCCATGTGCAGCAAAGCCGCCATCTGTTCACGCTCATGTTTCATGTTGGTGTTCAACAATGTGCTGTAGCCCTCTCGTCCTCCCCAGAAAACATAGCCGTTACCACCGAGCACCACTGTCGCCTCGAGAGCCGCACGCACCTGAGCGGCAGCGTGCGCGAACACCAGCGGATCAGGATTAGTAGCAGCTCCGTGTGTGTAACGAGCGTGGCTGAAACAATTGGCCGTACCCCAAAGCAACTTGACTCCAGTGGCTTTCTGATAGCTCAGTGCTTTTTCAACAACAACACTCAGGTTGTCGCGACTCTCTGCCACGGTCGCACCCTCTGGCGCAATATCTCTATCGTGAAAGCACCAATAGCGGACACCCAGTTTGGAGATAAATTCAAAATTGGCATCCAGGGTCTGAATGGCAGCATCTATCGGATTGGTAGCCTTAGCCCAAGCACGCGTCAGAGAACCGCCACCAAAAGGATCAGCTCCCGTACCCTTGAAAGTATGCCAGTAGGCCACGGCAAATTTCAAATGCTGCTCCATGGTTCTTGAGCCAACTCTAGCTTGAGCGTCATAATATTTAAAAGAAAGCGGATTATCGGAACCGGCCCCCTCATAAGGAATACGCTCAGGAACCCCAGGAAAATATGTATTCATCAAAAAACCTCTTTTCTTATATGAGTATTAATTCATCAATGTAGACAATTTAGCATGATGTAGATTTTTTGTCCTCGACTATCTGATCAATTTTTAGCACAATATACGCATGTCTGTCAGAGCATATGGCGATTACTATTTTCGTCCCTCGGCTCCTCCAGTCACCGCATTATGCGTACGAACCGGAAAGGGAGAAGGCTCTACGCACCCCTACGATCTCACCCAGGAGGAACACTTTCACGACTTCATAGAGCTGGTCATTGTGGCCGATGGAAAGGCTGTTCAATGGCTGGAGGACGAAGAGTATACGGTGCACCGGGGCGACATATATATCCTGAAACCTCGCCACAGGCATTACTTCCACAGCTACACCGAGCTGAATCTAATCAACATCATGTACGACCCTGACAAGGTGCAACTGCCTCTGGATGAGTTGCGCCGAATGCCTGGCTACAGCGCATTTTTTATGCTGGAACCGCAATATCGTCATCAGCATCAATTTGCCGGACGTCTCCATTTGGGACCTGTCGATCTCAAACGCGTGCTCAGTATCGCCGGGCGTATGCTGGAAGAAACACATACCCCGACCGCCGGTTCCGGTGCCCTGCTGATCTCCAAACTGCTGGAGATGATTGTGCTGCTGGCTCGTCTCTACACAAACGGCCCCGGCACCGAGCACCATGCGCTGCTACGGCTGGGCACGATTATCAGCACTCTTGAGGAACATTACCAAGAACCCTGGAACGTAGAGACCCTGGCATCCAAAGCCCACATGTCATGCAGTCAGTTTATTCGCGTATTTCAGCGAGCCACCGGGCAGACACCCATACGCTACTTACTGAACCGTCGTCTGGCGCAGGCCATGACCGAACTGAGCACCACCGATAAAACCATCACCGAAATTGCGCTGGAAGTCGGCTTCAGCGACAGCAATTACTTCACGCGCCAATTCAAACTGCGTATGGGTCAAACTCCGGGCACCTGGCGAGACCTGCATCGCTGAAATCAAAATTGTCCAAAAAAGGAAAACATTGTAAATTGTCTTTCGAACTGGAAACTGTCATAATTGTTGAATATGAGGAATAGTAGTACAAATCAAACTGAGAACGTTTGTTGCGCAAATAAAACATAATCTAACCACTGCTTTTTTTATTATGTGCGCAGGCTGCATATCGCTCCCCAGCACCTCACCGGCGGCACTCCTTGGAACTGCGACTACGCCCTCTACGCTTTGCACCCCGATACAATCCGGGCCAACCGTTAATCTGCGCCCTGATCAGCAACAGGCGGGTATCGCACTTGAACACTTTATGTACTTTATCCCGTTGATATCCCCTGTGCCAATAGCTGCCCGGAGCAGTACCAATAGCATGCAACGGGTTCACATACTGAGTGTGAAAAGAAAACAACATCAGGATAAAATTTCGTTGCACTGCACTTTTGAAATCAGAGGAGCCGACTTCTGTCACTATTCTCTCGACCAGTCACGCATTATTAAAAGACATACGGAAAAAATTCGCCAAGGGAAATTACTGGAAAATCTGTTGGGAGACATCCTCTTTTCAAGCGAGGGTTCAGGGGCAATCGCGGCTGAGGGCGTTCTGATCGGCGGAGAACCGCTCATGAAAACAGTCCGGGTCGATTTTTTAAGTAAAAGCGGAGGCCCTGTAAAAATAGGACTTTTCAGCTTACGCCTAGAAGATGACAAACCTGCGCATTTCAATCAATTACGCGCTGAGATATCATCCCTGATTTTTAGCCTCACCGAGAAAAATCCTAAAATGCGTATCAAAGTCAAATCCATCATCGCACAACGGCTGGGAGAGATTACATGTGTGAGTTTGTGAGGCTTTCAACTTACAACCACACACTATCTACCACCAAACACACTTGCCTTTTTCGCCCTCGTGCCCCAATGGAACACACCAGCGATCCAACTACAAAGTTGTTTCTCAGAAGAAATTTCTCACAAACGGCTTGAGCGCAGCTCCCCCGCCGCGCAGAGCCCGTTCCACCCGCACGCATCGTTTTTCATCGGCCGCGCTCCGCGCTTTTTCCGCAGCACGCTGAACTGACCGTGCTCGTCAAGCATTCTATCGACATAATCTTTTCCGCCGATGATCACACCGTCGGTCAGATAGCGTGCGCGGCAACGCAGAAGCTGCGGAACGGAGAGCTCTCCACCCTCATCCAGCACTTTATCCGTCACTGCTCGCGCAAAGCCCGGCTTCGACACCGCTCCCGTGAACTCATTGAGCTTCCTCACCCCCTCGTAGTACAACGTTTTGCGATATTGTGTCAGCACCTTATTCTTATTCAAATCCATGCCGCAAAACAACTTGTATATTCCGTCCAGTGATCGCCCGCCTCGTCCGACCGCTTCACCGTAGCCCGACCAGCGGTAATCCTTTGGATCCTCCACCACCCCCGCCCGCACCGGATTAAGGTCGATATACGCCGCCACTGTCACCTGTGCGCTCTCGCTCTCCTCCACCAACACGCTTTTGAAGCGG
>CAYOQJ010000086.1:0-24641 GCA_964406095.1 uncultured Lentisphaeraceae bacterium | reverse complement strand
GGTTAAATGATTGTTCATAAGGAATTTGTTAATTTTATAAGCTTCACCCAATGGGTGAAGAAGTTTCTGAATTTCAAACCGCAAGGGGTTGCCAGTTTTTAGGTTAAACTGCTCAGCCTAACTTCATACTTTATCACCATTGCCCGATTCTGCTATGATGAGAGGATGAAAAAGTGGACTACAGCTAAAATCAGAGCGACCAAAGGGAATCAGAAGCTGGCTTGCCTGACAGCGTACGATTTCACCCTGGCCGGTATAGCCGACGCCGCCGGTGCCCCCCTGATCCTGGTGGGGGACTCTCTCGGCATGACGACCCTTGGCTATTCAACAACTCTGCCGGTTACCATGGATGACATGCTGCATCACACTGCCGCCGTTGCCAGAGGAGCCGTTGACGCACTGGTAGTGGCGGATATGCCTTTTCTCTCGTACCAGATTTCGACCGGAGAGGCCATCCGCAACGCGGGACGTTTTCTGCAGGAAGCCGGAGCAGACGCTGTGAAAATCGAGGGCGGCGTTATTCGGCGGGAATGTGTCAAAGCCCTGACCGACAACGGCATTCCGGTACTAGGTCATATCGGATTGCTGCCGCAGTCTGTCAACCAGTTGGGTGGATTCAAGGTGCAGGGCCGAAGCAGGAAGGCAGTTGACCGGCTGTTGGAAGACACCACCGCACTCACTGAAGCCGGAGTCTTCGCAATCGTTCTCGAATGCGTACCTCCGGACATTGCCGGGCTGATCACTGCGGCAACCGAAGTGCCGGTTATCGGGATCGGGTCGGGTGCGGCCTGCGATGGTCAGATTCTGGTTATGAACGACATTCTTGGTCTGGGCGATAAACCGCCAGCCAAATTTGTCCGGCAGTACCTTAACCTGCGCTCCCTGATCATGGAAGCCTTTGGTAAGTATATCGACGAGGTCAAATCCGGTTCATATCCCACTGCTGATCACAGTTATGCCGTGACCGCAAAAATGCCACCGAAGTGAAAGGTGCCTTTTGATGCCGCTGACCAAACCACCACAGGATGACATCGTTATCACCGGTATTGCCTGCCGTTTCGCGGAGAGCCAGAATCCGACGACTCTGTGGCGCAACATTCTTGAACGCAACGCCCTTTTTTCCGAACTTGATCCGGATGAAAAACTGCGAAACTTCCGGAAAACGAACCTCTTCGACCGCCCTTATCCAACACATTGCGCTCAACTCAAAGAGCTGTACGCCTGCAACCCCTCTGACCAGTACTTCCCCCGAAAAATCAGTCCCGCTGAGAACCAGGATGTGTTCTTCGCGGTTCAGCTGGCAATCGACGCCCTGCGTGATAGCAACACATCGATCAGCAGTCTGCCCACAGATCGCGTCTCTCTGCGTCTGGGTTACGCACCCCCCTTCAACACCGCATCCGTCACATGGTTGCAACATACACTTTTTCTGGATCAAACCCTTAATTTAATCCGCAACTTCTTTCCTGCAACTGACAATGTTCAGATTGAAGATATTCGGCGTCAACTGGCGGCGTCACTGCCCGAAGCATCGCCCTACTCTTTCGTTTCGGCCCTCGGCTGCGCACTGACCGCATGGACCGCCCATCTGCTCGGTTTCGCCGGGCCCGCATTCGTTATTGACGCCGGAACCATCTCGGGTTCACAAACAATCCAGGGAGCAATCGACGATCTGCTACTGCACCGTTCGGATATTGCCCTGGCGGGAGCATTGCAGCCACCACTCAATAAATCCATTCTACAGGGCATCGCCGGTGCAATCACCTTCTCAAGAAACCCCACTCTGCAATCTTTCAGCCGCGAATCCGACGGAACGCTTCCCGGGGAGGGCGGCGCGATTCTGGTGCTCAAACGACGTAAGGATGCCATTCGCCAAAACGATCGTATCTACGCGATAATCCGCAGTACCGGAATAGCCGCCGCCTCGATTGATCAACATCAGCGCATTCCGACTCCGGAACGCCTGACCCGCGCCGTCACACGTGCACTGCACACCGGTGAGCTCACACCCGACACAATACAACTCATCGAAGCTCACGGCTCAGGTATACCACACTCCGACCAGACCGAACTGAATGTTCTGCAGGATATTTTCAGTGAACGTTCAAATGCACGGCAAAGGGTGGGCATTGGATCGGTGAAAGGCAATATCGGTCATACTCTCTGGGCATCCAACTCCGCAAGTATCGTCAAAGCAGCACTGGCCATCTATCACAAAGTCCTGCCCCCTAACGTGCAGATTGACAAACCCTACCTCGCATTCAACTCCACCCACTCGTCAATCTACCTGCTCAAAGAAGCACGCCCCTGGATCCGGGAATCTTACCGTTATCCACGCCGCGCCTGCGTTACTGCAATCGATTTCACAGGCACATGCGCCGCAGCCGTTCTGGAGGAGCATGATGAGTAACAAACATCTTTATGACGCCTTTGACAGTGAACTCTGCCTCATCGGTGCTGGCAACACTCAGGAACTGACCGAGCAGATGCAGACGCTGGTTAATTTCATTGATCAGGCACCGGAAGTTCTGCTGGAAGACATCGCCTACACTTGTGCCTGCTCCGCCTACGGCAAGCCCGCGATTCTTGCCGTAGTGGCCACTACTCCCGTGGAGCTGCGTGACCGCCTGGTTTTAGCACTCACTAAGATAAGAAACAACGCCCGAAAAATCCGTGATCGCTCCGGCACATATTATTTCAAGGAACAACTTTATCCCCAGGGACGTACCGCATTTCTCTTCCCCGGTGCACTCTCTTTCTATCCCGATATGCTCAAAGATTTGAGTATGGTCTTTGATTTTGTCCGGGAAAGCTTCGATGAGCTAGAGGAAGCTCTGTTTTTACAGAGTTCAATAAAACTTTCCATGACCGACTTTATTTTCCCGACTTCCGCCGGTCTTCGCCGCAGCTGCAGAAGTGAAAACACACCCGGTTTCGCGGAAGAGCTGATTTCAGTGCATGCCGCTAACACCGCCCTGCTCAGAATCTTCAGTGCCGCCGGCATTACCCCGGATGGAGTACTCGGCTACAGCGGTGGTGATTTCTCCGCTTTAGGTGTCGCGCAAGTTTACGGTGAACTGAATCAACTGAAACGCATCAGGTTCCTCAGAGAGTGCCACAAGATGCTGTCCCGGCTCTGTCTGCGAGAGGACCTGCCCGATTGCAGCATTTACTCAACCACCGAAATGTCTCCCGAACTGATCCTCAAACTTGAAGAGATGTTTCCGGGAAGATTCGCCATCTCGTTTTATCACAGTGAACGGCACCATACATTCACAACCACAAATGAATCCGAAAAAGAGATTCTCAACCTGCTGAAAAATGCATCTGTTAAAAGTATGGCTGTGCCGTTGAACAAACCTTTTAACACACCTTGGTGCTCCAAAGCCCTGCCGCCAATTCGTCAGTTCCTCTCCAACTGGATCAAACAGAAACCCGTTATTCCAGTCTACTCCTGCGCCGACGCCCGACAGCTGCCAAACAACAACAAGGAGGCCATTGATCTGATAACTGACCAATGGACGAAACCAATCCATTTTGACAGCACCATCCGGCAGATGTACTCTGATGGGTTTAACGTGTTCGTTGAGTTGGGGGCGCGCGGTAATATGACCAATGCCATCAATGAAATTCTGAAAGGCAAGCCGCATGTCGCGGTGCCAGCCAATCGTATTCACCGCTCAGGCCTGTTGCAAATTCACCACGCCCTTGGAATGCTGGCCGCTCATGGTGCACCGGTCGACCTTGCCATGCTACACACCAATCGACGCTGCAACACCGTAAATTTCCGCAGGCCACACTCTGTAATCCTCGCTTGTCCCAACTCTCTTCGCCTCAGTGCTAAACTGCCGGAGATGGAAGCCTTCTCTGTCGCTGAATCATTCCCTCCTCTCCAGGAAAAGCATCTGAACGAACAGCTCAAACGCACCCTGCCACGTCTCAACAGTCACCGTCGACTTGATTTCGGAGCTGATTTCCCCATGCTCGCCAATGCCGACATAAAATCGGAGACCCCCGGCGAATCGGTTGATATTAGCAAGGTGGTCACCGTTCGCGATTACCCCTTCCTGCTGGATTACTCACTGGGTACAACTCACATCTCATTTGCCAAACCTCACCTTAAAGGGCTGACAATTCTTTCTCTTTCGTCCGGTCTGGAGATGATGGCTGAGGCCGCGCGGAAACTCATACCGCGCCGACGGGTGGAAGAAATTGTAGATATTCGTTCTCAGCGCTGGCTTGGCTTTGAACACGGTGCCATCAGCATCAGCATCCACGCGGAACACATCAATTGGCGTGACCCCGCGCTTGCAGCAGTCAAAGTCGAATTGCGGGACAACGCAACCTGTAGCGAATTCACTTCACCAATCATCGAGGCCGTTTTCCTATTGAGTGCCTCCGGAAATATTTCAAAGAGTGCTCAGGCTGATCCACTTAAAAACCCGCACTCTGTCAACTGGTTCGGGCACGAGATATATCCGCACCGTCTCTTTCATGGTTCGGGTCTGCGTGTCATACGGCACGTTGATTTATGGAGTGAAAACGGCATAAACTTTGAGATTCAGGTGCCCAGCCGGTCAAACTCCGTCAGCCACACACGTATACCGCTGTTCTCCATCTGGCCGATGCTGATGGACGGCATAATCTCAAGCATCCCGCTCTGGCGTTCACACGAATCTTTTGCAAACTCGATATCAATACCGTTCCGGTGCCGCAGCATACACCTCTATACCGCCACCTTCAGCGACAGCAGCCGACTAAACGGTTATCTCAGGATATCATCCACCACCCCCCGCTCTCAGGTCGCCGACATGAAAATATCCGACGGCAACGGCAATCTGATGATCCATATCAAAGGGTGGGAGGAGCTGAATGAGACAGTGCCGCAGCATTATCACCAATTCATCCTTAATCCCTCGGAAAAATTTATTACCGAAACCCTGCCGCTGGAACTGCTGGGCAGCCCCACTACACCGGTCACCACCGCCGTCTCCCGGAATATCCCGTTCAAAGTGTTTGAATTGAACCAGGAACTCTGGTTGAAAACACTGGCCTTTGCGACACTCTCTCAGAAAGAAAGGGAGGAGTGGCTGGAAATGTCGGGCACAACAAACCGTAAAGTTGAATGGCTCTTCGGACGTATAGCAGCCAAAGAATCACTCCGACGCTATCTCTCAAACTTTCAGCAGGCACGCTGGACGGCCGCTGATATTGAAATCTGGCCGGATGATTCGGGCAAACCGCATCCACTCGGTACCTGGCGGCAATACACCGCAACCCATCTTGACCTTACAATCGCCCACACATCAAAACTCATCGTTGCGGCTGTGGCCGCCAACGCCCGCATTGGAATAGACATCGAAATGACCAACCGCTCTTTGAGTGACGAGTTCACCAAAGGTGTGTTCAACGACTCAGAACTGGAACTGGCCGCACTTACCGGTGAAGGCCCCATTGCAATTCTGAAACTCTGGTGCGCCAAAGAGTCGATCTCCAAAGCACTGGGAGTGGGCATCCGCTACTCACCGAAAGATTTGCAGATTATCGGCATTGATCAGATCGGCGGAACAGTTCAACTTGAAGCAACAGGACAGTGGATCGATGAGTTCAAATTCATGAAAGGGCGCAAAACAATTATTCACACAGCAATCTTTTCAGAACATGTCTTTGCCGCCTGTATGCTGCCCAATGCCATTTTTCAAAATGATTGATCAGCAAAAAAGGATTCAACAATAACAGCAAAAGTGTCAGCGAACGTAAAAAATTAGTCATCTGTCACATCCTCAATAGCCTTCACCAGCTTCGCACAGTGTCCTTCCATAAATGTCGGATTCTTGCCGAAATCAATTCACGACTTTGAAACATGCATCGGCACATCCGGCAATCTACTATATTTAGCGCGTTGGCATGCAGTGAACGTGCCACACTTCCCTTTCAACATTGCAACATTGTATGGCATTTTTTATCGCATTTTCACGAGCTGGTTCTCAGCACATATAGAAGAAACGATAAACTACAACTGAGCCAAAAATGATTACCTGAATGCTCAGGCATTCCAGGGGGCACGATATTCGCGAGTCAGCCACTTGGGATTGCCGCCGTCAGGCCGCAACTCCAGTTTCTCAGGGTTCCATAAAATCCTGCTGTGATTATAATACGCCTGATTCATCAGATTGCAGCAAATCGCGCTGCGGGCGTACATCTTCAACTTCTCCTTATTTTTCGTACAGCATCAGAACTGTTCATTGACCTTCCTGATAATCTCAAATGCATCACCCACATAAACCACATCGGCTTTGCCCTGCGCCCAGCCGCAATTGGCATCCAGATTGATGGCCCGTCTTTCGCTGATAAAGCGCCAACCAACCGCATGCGGCTCCTCTCCGTGACAGCAGGTTGAAAGCCCTTTGACATGACGCGGCGTGGAGCCAGTCTGGCCTACCTGGTTCATGTGAGACATAAAACTGAGCGTCTCCTGCCCCTCGCTCTGCAGATCAACCAGCGATTTACTGCTGCCCAGCGATGCCCCCGATTTGCCGAGAAATTCTTGAATGAGAACTCCGGCATCATCGACGTGATAGTTACCGTCCGACTGCTTTTTGGTCCATCCCGCACCCGCTACAAAAAGCAACGCCGCATCCGGACGGATGGTCTGGGCATCAACCGCCGGTGACTCGACACCTTTGATCCTGGTGCGAGCAGCGGCATCACCAAAGTCAACTGCCACGCTCTCCTTGGCGGCACTACCCGCATCGCCCTGCCAAGGTGCGCATATACCACCCTCAAGCAACAACATCCACGGCCGGCTCTCACGAGTCAGTGTGGTCAGAATACGCTGCCGGTAGTACCAACGTTGTACCTTGATCTCACCTGCATCTACATTAAGCGCGGTAATATGGGTATCCAGCTGTGCGCCTGCCCTGAAAGCAACTCCCGGCATAGAGCGGACAAAACGGGATGTTCCGGGAGCTAATATAATCTGTGCACCCGAAGCCTTGACCACCGCCTCCACCGCTGTGACATCGGTCGCATAGCGCGGCTGTGATACAGCTTCATCCTCAATCACAAAAAACTTTGCAGCGCAACATCCGGCAACACTGTCGGCAGCAGCCCCGGCGGCAGTGCCTATGATAGCTAGATCAAAATTCTTTTCCATCTCAGACGCCGTTTTGCCGACGACGCTGATCGCTTCCCGTGCGGCTTTTGAAAGCCCACCATCTGTTTCCGTGTGTAAAACCAAAAGTAAATCAGCCATGATTTTTTCCTACTCTCTTTCCCTAAAATCTCAAAAACGCACTCTTTTGTCTGCAATCTCTATAACCCGCCATCTACCTACCACCCGTTCATAGCTTTTCTGCTTTGAAACAGGAGGAACAACAGCTACAGTTCCCTTCAGCTCTTGATCCAATCAATAAGCTCAGCTGCTATCTCATCAGCACTGACATCCTTGACAATGCGGGTATCCCTTTTCTGTCCCGGAATTTCGGCTTTTTCAAATTTTATTCCGCCGATACCGACCTGAACCGGCTGTGCACGCTGTAGGGCCGGCATCACACCGCGCATATTCATCATTCCCACCTGCGGATTGTTAGGCGGCTCCGGTAGCGAACCGGTTGCCCAAGCCACCACCGCCGGCATTGACACACAAACAGAAGCCAGATACTGTCCCCCCTCTATGCGTTCAAACAGTTCAAACGACCCGTCATCCTGCAATTTGATGGAATCAACCGCCATGAACTGCTCGCTGATACCGAGATGCTCTCCAACTAGTTGCATCGTCACCCCGGCATCACGCGATGCCGAAGAGCAACCGCCAAAGAGCAACAGCTTGCCTTTGTCAAGCGCGGGAATAGCCTTGATCGCATCAGCCAGAATACGCGCAACATCAAATGCGTCGGTAAAACCGCCAGCACTGCCATCAATCGCAATCAATTCAAAGGGCACCTTCTGGGCCACGGTCATCATAAGCTGCTGCAGCTTGGCTTTCGGCCCCAGACTCACAAGATACACCTTGCTTCCGCTGACCTGCTTTGCTATGTTGGCCGCCTCAAACAGGGCATGCCCTGCCCAGGGATCCAGCACAGAGGGTAACATAGTCTCGCTCTTCAGACCGGGGCCCTCCGAGTTCTGCACCGGCTCCAATGTCTGTAGAGGATCAGGCACAAGCGATCCACACACAACAATTTGCAAACCTTCCATCATTCTCTCTCCTAACTTTGTCTTCTCAAAAATTCACGTTACCCGGATATCATCGGTTCTTGCCAGCCCGCCGAAAAATACCCTTGTTGCGGGTTTTGACAAAATTTTTTCTCTCCCCCTCACACAATCCCGGTAGCTACAACAAATTTTGCCGCCTGCGCGGTTCGATAACTTCTTTAATTCTCGTTCGAGTGCAATCCGCCGGATCCGGCTGAAAAAACAATATTGGCACGTTCGGAATCATCCGGCAACGCTTTGGAACAACTCCAAATGCATGCTCCGCAGTGAATACACTTTTCACGATCAAACTCAGGCGGTGAGTTCTCATCACCCGGCATGATTGCCTGAGCTGAACATATCTCGATACAGGTGCGTTCCGTGCAGCTCTGACAGAGTTCGGGCTGCGCAAAATTAACATGATCAGCAAAGCCACCCGCCGCCTGCACCTTGCCGCCTTTGAACAGAACATCCTGATGAGACATCAGCAATTCTCCGTCCAGCGGAATTTCCGGCCATCCCACCAATGACATCACCGTGTCGTGAAGCGGCTGTTTGTCCTTGGCGCATTTCGCAACAGCCTGCTTCAACCGCTCTTCCGGAATTCTTCCGGCAAAGCTCTGACGTAAGGTTTTAATGCGTTGTGACGGAGGTTTGGAACGAGCCGAGAGATTGAGTGCTCCCCCGGTTATGCCGGTAAGCGCTGTGCCTATCAAACCTTGCAGAAAGCTATCCTGAAACCCATCACGCGCCCTCTTCGCCCGCTCAAGTTCCTTATTAAGCGGATCAGCACGACGCCGACGCAGATAAGCTTCATCTAAATTATCTTTTGTAAATGGTTTTTTCGCTCGCAGCAATTCAATAACACCTTCGGCCAGCAGCACACCGCTGCGCCAAGCCTCATCAACACCAGAGTTAGTCAGAACATTGGTGGTTCCGGAACCCTCTCCGATACGGACGAATCCGTCACCGCAAAGCAACGGTTCACCACGCACGCCGGACTCCTGCAGCGATTTTGCACCCCATGAACGCAAACGGGCGCCTTCCAGATGATGCCAAAGGTAAGGATGGCGCATCCAGTGTTGCAGGTAGGTGTAGGTTGTACGCACCGGCGAGTCAAACCAGGAGGGCACAAAAATACCCAGTGAAGCCGTGCGTTCAGGATAAACATACATGAAACCGAATATCTCGGGTTCAGGAAAACCAAGCGTGTGAATCACACTGCCCGGCTCAAGCAAGCAACTCTCCGGCAGATCAACCACCACCTTCATGCCTACCGCCCAATCATGCTGATAATTACCAGCCGGCAACCCGAAATGCCGGTCAAGCCCGCGGCCAACCGCACCAACAGGTCCGTCTCCCACTACAACCAGAGGTGCCAACACATCCATTCCCGGCATATAGGTCGCTGAATCAGGGCACCCCCTCAAATCAACCCCTTGGTCAACCAACCTTACTCCCTTGACTTTGTCATCCTCTATCAATGCTTCACTTACCGGTGTGCCAGGCCAAATCTGAACCAGACCGCTGCCCATCAGTCGAGAACCCGCCCATGACATAAACTGCCCCATCGACATAACCAGGCCATCCTCTTTACGCAAAAACGGTGGTATCCAAGGTAGTTCAACCGCCTGCGGCCCCTTACCCATAGCAAACCGTCCGCATTTGAAAACAGAATCAACGAACTTTGTACCGATTGAACGCTGACTTGCCCCTGTATGATCAAAGAGATACGCTACTTTCTCCCTCCCGGTTGCAACCACATTGGGAATCTCTTTGGTTAAATCCAGATCAGGAAACGAAGCCTTGATGGATTTCGCGCGGGTGACAATGCCTGAAACACCGAAACCAATGTCATCCGCCCGCTCATAACACATAATCTGCAACGGCATGCCCGGCATGATGGCACTTTCAAAAACAGGGGTCCCGTCTTCATTGACCAGCTCCCTGGTCAAAGTTGTCAGAAAACCGGCAGTCGCCGGCCCAAAACCGACACAGACAATGTCAGCATCCATCTGCTGTCTTTCAATCTCACTCATAATTGAATCTTCCCTGAGTTGTTGAGTTAATCTCGGGCAAAATCAAATAACCTCCCGCCAAGCGATAGCGATTATCATGCATCATGCCGGATATCGCACGCCGACACTCGCTTTAGCTTGCAATTGCAAGTCGGTTGACGCGCATAGCAATCACAACGGATAATCCAAGGCTTCCGGAATCATCACGGTAGCCAATGCGGCCGCCGCACGATCATGCGCCAGTTTACAACCAACCAGAGAAGCATCCAGCGTCGATCGCATAGCTTTAAACTCTTGCTGCACCTCGCCACTCTCCTCTGCTTTATTGTAATAACCGTAGAAAATTTCACAGCATATTCTGCCCACCTCACCGGCGGCACGCGTCGACTGAATGTAGCAGAGATCGGAAAAGGTGTTCACATAACCCTCGATCTCAGAACTGAGTACCGGATGCTCAGGGCCCTTGGCAGCCAATTCACGCACATCACTGATCAGTGAGCGCGCAGCCACCAGCCAGGATACCGCATCCGCCAGCGGGAAAAGCACACCCTGCCTCTGATTTCTGTATAGTTTGCCGCCATCGCTGTCTCTGGCACCGATCAGCCACTCGCGGGTCCACTTCCACATCTCAAAACCCGCTGCCAACGCACCAGCACCCATATCAGTACCTTCAGCTTCCATACGCTTCAAACTCTGAACCCATAAATCTATCTGCTTGATGAAGACCGGATTGTTCATAGTCACACTGAGATGACGACGCTGAACAACCTCAGGCCCCTCGTATGTGGCTTCAAGCTGACCATCTGTCCATTTCTGAAACAGAAAACCGGGACAATCTTCGGTGATTCCATAACCACCCATCATACTAACCGCCTCGCGCATCATATTCACTCCATGCCCGGTACTCCAGAGCTTGCAAGCAGGGCACAATATGTTGGTGATGGCATCCAACCAAACGAAATGAACCATATCATCATTGTACAACGCATCAATTGCCGCCTGATCACCTGATTCCTGCATCATCAGATCGATACACTCAATCGCCTTTGCCTGCGGATCACGCAAAGCCTTCATCATCCTGCGACCACCGGTGATGCCTTCCTCGGCCAATCTGGCGTAAACCCGCTCCTCAACCGGTACCAGCTCATCATACAGACGGGTGGTCTCAAAACCCAGCGAAGAACCGGCCTCCCCGGCAGCCCAAACGTCTGCCAGACGATGCAACGCATCTTCCTTCATCTGCAAACCAAGATCATACCGGGGAGAACCCTCCTCAATGCCAGCAGCACCACGGAAACGCGTGCGGTGATAACGAATCACCGGCTCAACCGCCGAAACCAGCTTGGCCGCCGTCATAACTCCAACCGTCACCCTCGTCCGCGAAAAAACCGCCTCGATAATCTCACTGTGATTCAAATTGGGAACTATCCGGCCACCTTTGATGGTGTAACCACCAATAATGCGGCTGGCCGGAACCTTGAGATTGAATATCGGATCACACGTGTTGGAAAGCTGATGTACCATTTTTAACGTCGGACTGCCGCGGTCGAATGTGCCTTCATCACCCTCTTCCAAAATTATCATGCATGAACTGGCAATCCGTTCATCACCTGTGTCAACCGCCGCGGTTATGAAATTGGCGACCTCCATGTTGGTAATAAACCGCCCACGCTTCTCAACCCGCAGCATCGGCTCAGCACCCTCTTCCCATTCAGCAACACTGACCTTGCCACAAAGCACCCCCGTGTCAACACCAACATACGGCAGAGGCTCTGTCAGGGCAAATGCACCACGCCAGGTCTTACGATCCTCACCAGAACGCGCGGGCGCACACAAACTCATGTAACGCTGCTTCTGCTCTGCAGTGCCCTTCTCAACAATCGGGCCCAATGCAAGATTATTGACTAACGAGGTGGTCGAAGCACCTCCGTCAACCCAGGAAAGTTCATAGGCAATCGCCGCCAAGGCAAGATTACGCGGTCCATCAATGATCCCCCCACAAGACGGATCAAGTCCGGCAGCTGTAATACCAGATTCGTCAAAAGCACGATACATCTCATTCTTGGCCCCAGTCCACTCATGAGTATTACGTTCTCCATCAGCCACAAGACGGGCAATCAGAGTGCGAGCAACCGACCGGGCCCCCATCACCGCCATCTGAATGTCATAACGCTCAGCATATCGCCACATTATCTGTCGCACCTCATCACCAGGCAACATGCTCATCGTCTTGCGTTTCTCTACACTGCTCATAACTTCTTTTCCTTGTTGAAATTTCCACAATCGCCACCGAAAGAACACAACCGCTCAAATCCGGCCAAAATAACAAATATCCGAAAAATGTCAAAGTCACTCTTTATACATTAAATTAATGTAATTTGGCAAGAGTAAATAACTGTGGCTGACAATAAAACAAAAACCGCGAGATGCAATTTCTCACGGTTTTTAACAGTATGGTGCTCGGGGGGGGACTCGAACCCCCACGGGTCTCCCCACATGCCCCTCAAGCATGCGTGTCTGCCATTCCACCACCCGAGCGGAAAAGGACATAACTGTAGCGAATACAACAATACAAATGCAAGCGCAAAGAACATAATTTTAAATGCAAAAGTAAAATGTCCACTTTCACTTGCAATTCTCACTCCGGCAAAACAACAGCTTCCATAAAGGCGTTTCCATAAAAAAGCACTTAGCCCCAGGGTGAACGGCACCAATATGAAGGCCAATAGATAATCACTCAGCCGACCTTATTCAAACTTGCTTTGCAAGGTTTATCAATGCGATAATTATACACATGCAAGGTCAAGCCGCACACAAAAAAAAATCCGGATTCCTGAGAATCCGAAATCGGATACTGGTCGGAATACTGTTGGCTACACCAATCGTGGCAACTGTCTGGATATTCAAATTTCTGCTCAACGTAACCACAGCGTGGTTCCCCGAAAGATTGATTGAAAAAATCGATATCCCTTTCAAGGATTATCTGCTGCCCCTGATTGTGCTCTTCTGCATCTTCATAGTTTTTTACATCCTCGGCTTTCTGGTGCAAAACTTCTTCGGTAAAAAAATATACCAGCTGACCGACAGTGCTTTAAGCCGAATCCCGATCATCCGTAACATATATATCTTCGTGAGACAACTCTGCGAATGGGTGGCCAAAAGCCATTCAACCATCTTCAACAAGGTTGTGCTGGTGGAATATCCCCGCAAAGGTGTTTACGTAATCGGTCTGGTGACATCCGAGACACAACGTATTATCTCATCTAAAATCTGTGATGAAAACGGTGCGCCAATTGAATGTGTCAATGTTTTCATAGCCACCACACCCAACCCGACCTCAGGGGTATATATTATCGTTCCTAAAAAAGATATTGTTCAACTCGATATGGATGTTAATACCGCAGCAAATCAGATCGTCTCAGCCGGAGCCATACTTCCCGAACAGGAGAATGAAGCCAAACGCAATCCTCTAATGGAACTAATCAGTAAGTTTCAACGCGATGAGGATGAGACCGATAACTGAGACAAATCCCGCCTCCGCTTCTTCCTTGGAACAGTTCGGCAAGTTTATCAACTTCTGTAATAAAATCGCGCAAGTCTTTATCGGGAGCCAGAATAATCAGGTTGCAGACGCTGAGGTTTTATTCTATCTTATCTGCGGTCTCATATATCGTCACTATTACCTCCATGGTTTTATTAAGTGGCTTATATGTAGCATGTTACTACTTGTTTTGCCAAACATAACTGCTTAATCTCATCCCGAATTCCTAACCGCCTGAACACCTAACCGCGTGCTATTCGAAAACCTCTTCGAATAGCCTCAGACTAAGCCATGATCGCCAAGACTGAAGCAATTACGCTCTGCATACGCCCCTACTCCAGAACCTCACACGTGGTAACCTGGATGACACGTGATTTCGGACGTGTTACAACCGCCGTCAAAGGCGCATGCCGTGTTAAAAGCGCATTTCTAGGACAATATGATCTCTGCTACACATGTCAATTGCTCTTTTACGAACGCTCACATAACGGAGTGCATGCCATCCGTGAGTGCTCCCCGCTGAAATTCAGAGAGCCCCTGCACAATAACTGGCGCGCTGCCGCCGCCGCCACTTATCTTGTCGATCTGACAGCCCGTTTGACAATAAGCGAGTCGGCCCGGGAAATTTTCAACGATCTAACTCATGCGCTCGACACCCTCTGCACTTGCGATAACTCTTCCATCCCAGCGCTAATCTTCTGGTATGAGATGTGTCTGCTGCGCCACCACGGCATAGCCCCCGATTTCACCGAGTGCCCTCAATGCGCACCCTTTCAAACAGATTGGCTGCGCTTCAGTGTTCCCGCCGGTAAAATCATCTGCCGCCATCACGACCCCAGAAACAATCACGAACCCTGCATAACCTTGCATAAGGACGTTGTTCGGGTTCTGAGACGATTCGGTAAATGCGGAAACTTCAAAGCCTGTCAATACAGGCCCATGCTGCACATAAGAAATAAAAAAGAGAAAAATAACAATCTTATCCTTGGATTATCCCGATTTCTTGGTATCTTTATTGTGTTTCATCTCGATGTACCAATCTTTGTGCGACGTACAACTTTCGAGATACTTAACTCACAATCGGCGTTATCATAGCGTCACTGGAGACAAATATTATTATGAAGTGCATCAAAACATTTTCCCTTTCTCTGATGGGAGTCATGGCACTCACCGCTGGGTGCAGTGACAAAGAGACAAACAAATCCGCCGAAAAAAAATCTGTAGCGGATGAAGTGGCTACCACTGCAGCTGCAACAACACAGCCAGCTGAACCTGAAGATCCAAACCAGGTAATCGCGTCTGTCAATGGCAAAGAATATCTGCGTAAGGATATGAATACCATGGTTGACGCTATCCTTAAAGCACGTAACGTTCCGCAGGAGCATAAAGCCACGGCTAAAAATCAGTTTGAAAAACAGGCCGCCTATAGCTTTATCATGAAAACACTCCTGTTAGATGAGGCAAAAAAGAACGGAGTCACAATAAGCGAGGCTGACCGTAAAGAGCAAATGGATAAAATTGCGCAGCAACTTAAAGCCCAGAACAAAACACTCGATCAATACTTCGCTGAGTCACCAATGGGGGAAGAACGCGCCCGTAGCGATTTCGAAGAAGGTCTGATCATTGATAAACTTTTAACAGCCAAAGTGGTGGATAAAATAACCATTGATGACGCTGATGTCGAAAAGAAAATCGCGGAAATCAAGGAATCTAATAAAGAAATAGAAGAGAAAAATGCCAATCTGGATGAAATCAACGCCAATAAGAAAGCTAAGATCGAAGACCTGAAAAAACAACTGAACGACGGAGCGGATTTCGCCGAACTCGCCAAAGACAACTCCGATTGCCCCAGCGGCCAAAATGGTGGTGATCTCGGTTCCTTCACTCGCGGCAAAATGGTTCCTGAATTCGAGGAGGTGGCTTTCTCACAAAAGATCGGCGAAGTGAGCGATGTGATCGAAACCCAGTTCGGATACCACCTGATAAAGGTTACCGATAAAACTCCGGCGATCGACGCAGAGGGCGATAAGCCTGAGCAACCTGAAACGGTCACCGCATCACATATCCTGATCAAAACCGAGCAGTCTGAAGAAGCACAACCAATACCGGAACCCGACGATTTGCGCGAAAGTCTGAAACAGGAACAGTCAGGTAATCAAATTCAAAATTATATCAGTGGCCTGAAATCCAATGCTGTAATCAACACCGTTATTGAGGGACTACCTCTTTAAAAATTATCCGGAAAACACATCTCTGTTAAACAAGCGGAGCCCGCAAGGCTCCGCTTTTTCATTGTTATGCAAACTTGTTTTTTTTACGCAACAATTGCTAAAATAAACCCAGCAAGGAGCTGGCCGGATGAATCAATCAGCTGATAGAACAACAACAGAAAAAGATGCTATGCAGATTGTACTGGGAGGCGTCAGAGGCTCAGCCTGTATGCCGCATACCGCTTTCCAGCACTACGGAGGCGCCACAACATCGGTGCTGGTCGACGATGGCCGGGGCACCCGCGTGGTCTTCGATGCCGGCAGCGGACTGCAAATCCTAGCACCACAAATCTCCGATACCGATGAAGAACACACTCTGCTAATGCTCTTCACCCACTATCACCTGGATCATCTGATCGGTCTGCCCGCTTTCGCCCCGCTGTATAACCCCGCGTGGCATGTGATTTTCGCTGCACCGATCCGTGCGGGTAACACCCCCGAAAATGCCCTGCGACAGCTTATCACCACCCCCTACTGGCCCTCCCACATCCCGCAGCATCACCTGTTTATAACCTTGCCCGAGCACTGCGAATCATCTCCCTATGAACATGGTAGTTTTACCCTGCGCTGGTGTGCTGTCCATCACCACAGCGGCTGTCACGCCTATCGACTTGATCACCGTGCAACCGGTGCATCCATGGTCTTTGCCACCGACTTTGAATGGGCAGCCTCAAATGCTTCGGAACGCTCCGGCTTGTTGCAACTCTGCCGCCAACCAAGCCCCGTAGATATCCTGATTGCAGAGGGTAACGACCCCTCAACTCACCAAACCGGACATGGACACTCCACTTGGCTGGAAGCTGTGGAGATTGCAGAAGCAACCGATGCGCATCAACTTATAATAACTCATCACGGCCTAGCTGATACCGACAATATACTGACACAGCGCGAACAAGATTTGAAAACACGCCTGCCCTCCGCAAAACTGGGATATCAGGGCATGCGTATCGACTGGCGACATCAGAACGAGTTACAGACAAAATAATAAAGGAACAACCGTGCCCCAACTTCATTTTCCATACATCCAAGTTCCCGGCGATGCGACAATCTACGGTCCCAACGTCTTTTTCAACGCATTGGAAAAATCCGACTTCGCAACCTTTAACCCATCTGTCCTCGGCCTCGGCAATGTCGCCGGCACCGGACGCTACATACAGACAATGACCGCCTTCTTTGATCTTGAGGGCTTCACCGACTTCTGCAGTCAACTCGACTCCCACCTCGTTATACCCGAATTTCTTTCGCGTTATCTAAAATGGATTTTTCTGCAACTGGCTAACGAATTCAAGGAGGGTTCCGACGACACAACTGTCCGACTGTGGGGTAGCCTGCCTTTCTATGCGAAATTTCTTGGCGACGGCATCCTATTTATGTGGAATACCGATTTATGCCAAGGGTTTTCCGGCACCGTCAATATCGCTCAGAGCCTGCTCTCAATCACCGATCTCTACCGTACATCTTTCCTGCCGGAAATTCGTAGAGCAGTCAGCAAACCACCATGCCGACTGCGCTGCGGCATCGCATTAGGTCAGGTAATCTCCATTGGAGGCGACGCAGACTACGTGGGATCATGTATCAACCTGGCCGCACGTCTGCAAAAACTGGCATCTCTCTCTTTCGCTATCTCTCGCAGAGGCTTTGATCTCAGTGCAGCACCAGCCCAACCCGGCTCTCTGATCTCATTTCTGCTGCTCAAACGCACAACAATACGCAGTATCGGCGATAATGAACTCGTCTATATCCGCAGAGACGAATTCGAAGCAATGAACCCAACCGAGCAACTTCTCTTCAAAGAACCGTAACGCAAATCCCCACAATTCCTGTTTCCTAATTTTAAAATTTTAGTGCCTGTCCCTAATTTTTAGTGCATTTTAGTGCCTGTCCCTAATTTTCTTAAAACCTGTTATATTCCTTCTTGATAATCAACAAGTTACAAAATAATACAAAATGTTGTGGACAAATGGCATTTGAACTACTATATATAGAGTTTTTAAGAAAAATTATAATTTATAGCGGATTTACAAAATGAGTATAGAATCACTGAAAAATTATGTCTTTACCTCGAAATACAGTCGATATCTGCCGGATAAAATGCGGCGAGAGACCTTTGAAGAAGCTGTTGAACGGGTGATCGGTATGCATCGGGAACACTATAAAGCCCGGGGTATCGATGTTGATGGTCTGCTGAACAGATGTGAAGGCGCCATGAAGCAGAGAATGGTGCTGGGCAGTCAGCGGGCCATGCAGTTCGGCGGCGAGCCAATCTTGCGTAAAAACGCACGAATTTACAACTGTACAACCTCATACTGCGACCGTCCCAGGTTCTTTCAGGAGGCACTCTGGCTTCTGCTTTGCGGCTGCGGTGTGGGTTTTTCGGTGCAGGCTCACCACACCAGTAAACTTCCCGGTATCACGGCACCCACCGGCACCGAGAAGATTTTTGAGATACCCGACACCATTGAGGGGTGGGCGGATGCTTTAGGTGCGCTGCTCTCCAGTTATTTCACCGAACGCCAGCCTTTCCGCGGATTTGCCGGACAGCGCGTGATTTTCGATTACTCGCAGATACGTCCCAAGGGGCGTCCGATCTCATCTGGGATGGGTCGTGCGCCCGGCCCTGAACCGCTGAAAAGAAGCCTGAATCTGATCCGCGATCTGCTGGAACGCTGTGTTGCCGAAGGACAGGACAGTTTGCGTTCGATTGATGCTTACGACATTTTGATGCACGCTTCTGACGCAGTACTCTCAGGCGGTGTGAGGCGCAGTGCCACGATCTGTCTTTTCTCGCCGGACGATGATCTGATGGTAAATGCCAAGACCGGCAACTGGTTTATGGAAAACCCGCAGCGAGCCCGTTCCAACAACTCGGCGATTCTGCTGCGGGAGGGCACCACACGAGAACAATTTTCTAGGCTGATGAAATCGGTGCGGGAATTCGGCGAGCCGGGATTTGTCTGGACCGATAATCTAGAGATGACATTCAATCCCTGCGCTGAGATCGGGTTATATCCGCAGATCGACGGTGAGTCGGGGTTCGCATTCTGTAATCTGTGCGAGATCAACATGGGCATTGTCGACACCCCCGAAAAATTTCAGGAGGCCTGTGAAGTCGCCGCGATTCTAGGCACCCTGCAGGCCGACTACACCGAATTTCCTTATCTGGGAGATATCAGCACTAAAATCGCCAAACGCGGCGCACTGCTAGGCATATCGATGACCGGCATGATGGAACACCCCCGGATAGCTTTTGATCCTGACCTACAGCGTGAAATGGCTCGTCACATTCTTGATGTCAACAAAGAGGTAGCCGAGTATATCGGCATCAAGCCAGCTGCACGGACGACCTGTGTCAAACCGGCTGGCACCACCAGTTCGATTCTTGGCACATCATCGGGAATTCATCCTCATCACGCTAGGCGTTATCTGCGACGGGCACAGGCCAATGAAGATGAATTGCTGGTTGACTTTTTCAAGGGCGAAAATCCACTTGCGGTCGAAAAATCGGTATGGAATCCCAACGGCACCGATGTGGTTCTGACATTCTGCATTGAAGCCAACCCCGACGCGTTGACGAAGAGTGATCTGACCGCTGTTGAATTGCTCGACAAGGTTAAACTGACCAAAGAGAATTGGATTGACAACGGAAAAAGAGCGGAGCGTTGTGCTCAGCCCTGGTTGAGTCATAATGTCTCCAACACAATATCAGTCAAGGATGACGAGTGGCAGGCTGTGGAGGAGTATATCTACAGCAACCGTCAGGCCTTTGCCGGTATATCGCTGCTGGCCGATGGTGGCGATCTGGACTATCCGCAGGCACCTTTCTGTGCAGTGCTCTCGGCGCAAGAAATCGTGGAAACATACGGTGTAGGTGCTTTGCTAGCATCAGGACTGATTGTAGACGGTCAGCACGCCTTTGATGACAACCTATGGGCTGCTTGTGACTGCGTTCTGGGCAGAGGCGAGAATCTCAACAGTGAGACATCCAAAACACACCCCAAAAGAGTTTATGAGGCAATCGAGGAAGTACGCCGAGCCAAACTCGACTGGGTAAGACGTGCGGTTAAATTTGCCAACAACTATTTCGACGGCGATGTGCTGAAAATGACACGCTGTCTCAAACGAGTCAGCACCTGTAAACTCTGGGAGGATTTAACGCGCACTTACGCTCCGGTGGATTACACCAAGCTAAAAGAGATGCAAGACAACACGGTGGTCACTCAGACCATCGCATGTGCTGGCGGACAATGTGAAATCATTTAATTTTCCCTACTTGAGCTTTGATCCGAACGCTAAATCGCAGTTGAAGCTGGCAATTCGCAATTTAAAACAGGCTCTAAATCTGTTACAATTTGTGGTTATGATCAGAATCAGTGTATTTATAATAATCTGTCTCGTTTTGCAATCGTGCAGAACATATTCGAGCCCGGCGCACAGCAACCCATGGTTTTCCTGGCGGACGCTGCGGCAGGCTGAAGATGAACTCGGAGTTGATTTTTATGAACTTTCCTGCGATAAATGCGTATTTTCAAATGAAACTAACGTACTGGTATTCTACAACAACCGTCGTCTGGCTGAGATCGACGGAGTTAGCATCTGGCTCAATGTCGCGCCTGAGGTTGTATCGGACGAAACGAAATGGCGAATTGCGACCATTGACCTTGATCTAATTTCACTGGCATTACGCGCAACTCCTTGTGAGGAGAGTAAAACTATCAAAGTGATGCTGGATGCAGGTCATGGCGGTAGCGACCCTGGCGCGGTCAGTTGCTGCGGAACGGTTAAAGAGAAGGAGATCAATCTTGATCTGGTCTTAAAAACCGGCAAGTTGCTTAAAAAAGCCGGATTCGAGGTCTGTTATACCCGCAAGTGTGATCGGGATATTTCGCTGAGCGGACGGTCACGAGCGGCTACCAGGCAGAAAGCTGACCTTTTTGTGAGTGTGCATGTTAACAAAGCTGCCAACACCAATGCCTGCGGCGTTGAGACCTTTGTGCTGACGCCCAGCGGTTATCCTGGCACAGCAGCCAACAGCCCTCCCCGCGGCTGGCAAATCGGCAACAAAAATGATTACAACAGCAACCTGCTGGGTTACTGCCTTCAATGCAGTCTCAGTGGCAACGGTGAACAACCGGAGCGCGGTCTCAAACGGCAGTCCTTCTTTGTATTGCGGGAAACATATTGTCCAGCATCACTGGTGGAACTTGGATTTCTCTCCAATGCGGATGACCTTAAAAAGCTACGCTGTCCAGAGTGGCGGCAGAACTGTGCGCAGTTGCTGGCTGACGGCATTTCAGATTATTGCCGCCGGGTCGAAAGTCTTGACAAGGCTGTTGCGGAGATGCGTCGCAAGCGAAGCCAGGCAAATCAGCGCTGGTGCGAGCATCTGGCTGACCACGCAAACAACAGAGTGCAGTCTCCGGAACGGGCGGCAGCGATCGACTCTAAGCGAAAAGGTCAGGCTGCCGCCAGCGAGAGTACCGGTCAAACCGATGCCATACCTGCTTTGAGCGCACTGCGGCAGGAATCGGTGACCACCAACAATCTGAACAACGCAGAAATTCAACTTGACACAGAGAGTGCACAAAACGCGGATGAAATGGAAATCTTAATGGATTTTTATGATAAGGGGAGTTTCGAGACGCTTTAACATGAACACTCCGAAAACAAGAGATTCAGCAACAAGCCAAAAAAACGCACCGAGTGTCAATCTTAAAAAGAGTGTCATAACGGCAATACTGCTGTTTATCGTACCTCTCTGTACGGCGCTTTTGATGGCCGTGGTGATCAAGGGTATTTCACCGGTGCACAGCAATATTCGTCGCGGAGTAGAGGCGGAGCGCACACGCACGACCAACGCTCCAGCTTTGCCGCCTGAACAAGCGACGATCAAAACATTGCTAAGCTATCGTGCGAAGCTTCGTCAGCGAGGTGACCCGACCGAGTTTGTCAACATGCTGATCTGGCGCAGAGCGGTGGAACAGCCGGTCATACTTTTCACCATACCCTCGCCTTTTGACAACCTCCAGAAGTGGTGCGTCACGCAGAACGGAAGTCATGCGCTGGCAATTAAAGCGGACGAAGAGGATCCACTATTCAAAAATGTAGCTCTCTACTCCATAACCAGCGGCGCATGGATATGGAAAAAGCGTCTACCGTGGCCGGACGAGTTTGAAGCACCCTGGATATTCGGTGGAAATCTGGTTATCAGAAGCTCGAAAAACGGATACCACTTTGCGATGGAGCTGGATGAGTATGGTTGCATAGTCGCACTTGACCGATTGGCAGATAGTGATGGATTCACACCTCCGGCAGACACAAAGCATACTGCCAGCATCCCCGGAGAGTTTGTGGCGCAGCATCATAAGGTTATCTTCATTCGCAACGCCGCGGATGAACTTATGGCCTATAGTAGCGGGGGTAATCTACCGGGGCTGCAGCCTGTCAAAGGAGTGCACTTCAACCCAGAAGGATCAATTTCGATGCCGGCGGTAAATCGTACAATCAGCGGCAATGCGCTGCTGACGGTATACGCTGAAAACGGCAAAATCACAATCGCCGACAGTTTTACCGGCAGAGTGCTTGAAGAGGTGGAGGCCTGGAGAGCGACGGATTACACTGTTGTCCGCGGTCTAACTGCCAATTTTAACGCTTCTGAAATTGTTGTGCATTTGCGTTCCACCTTCAATCTGCAGGGTCTTGTCGAGCGCGACTGGCAGGTCAGATACAAACCCGATCAGGAGCAGCTGGAAATAGAAACCGGCAAGCTGTCTATATGGAATCCGCGCCGCCCCATACTGCAAACGGAGATAGCTGATTACGGTTTGGTGATAGAAGCTGAAGGCACCACTCTCAAACTGGCCTACACCAACAAGATTGAGGATCAATCGGTGATCGTTGATCTGGCCGAGTCCACAGGAGAGAGCTCAGATATAAAGCACATAGAACTGCTCGCTAATCGGCGCCACCTGTTGATTGAGCACACCGACAACACATGCCAGCTACTTGATCTGCACGCCGTGCGCCATTACGGCGACCTGACAGCCAAGATCAGACATTGCGACCAAATCCTGGCTGAAAGCAGCTATGCCGAACTCAAGCGTACCAATCTGGTGAACAAAGATATGCGGGAGCTACCGGAAAATTTAAGGGATCCGTTGAGTGAGGATAACTTCAACTATGCGATGCTTGATTATTACATCGACTACATTGACCCGCGCAAACTTGAACCTCCTGCGCTCCCCTCGATCTTAAGTTTGCAGGCTGAATTTCTGGCCGCACACCGTGCTTGGCATTATGCCGCCCGCAAACTCGAACAACTATCGATCCTTCAGGAGCATGATCATCGGGCACCCAAAGCCAACCAACTTCTTTTTACACGTTACTGCATACTGAGCGGCGAAGAGAAAAAAGCCGAAGAGGGTGCCGAGCGGGGATTGAATCATCTCTTTTATGATTACACATCATTTAACAGCATGATTCGCTGGCAATTTCTGAAAATACTTTTCCCTCAACAGAACTGAAACTGCTTTCGGCCGCAACTGTTCAAGCCCAGACAGAGCGAATAAAAACCAGTGCTTGCCGGATTTCGTCGGGTTGCAGATCACTGCGCGGTTCAAACACCTTGACTATCCTGTCATCCGCGTAAACTCTGAGCGGACGGAAATCAACCAGACCGCTTCCCGGTGGCAGATGGTCGTCTAAAAGCGGTTGAGCGTCATGAATGTGAACACCGGCTGTATATGGCAGTAGTATTGCGGCGACATCCTGTTGTTTCTCCCATCCGAAAAATTCACGCACTTGCGCATGGCCGATATCGTGCCAATAGGCCAAGGCTGGCGTATCAAATCGTTCTTTGAGCAACAACATCTCAGCTGTATTGGGAAAAGCTTCAATTGAGGGCAGGTTCTCAAGAGCGAGCGTAACGCCCAACTCTTCAAATCGCGGCAACATTGTTTCAAGCGACAGACAGAACGAATCAAAATATTTGCGCACCCGCGCTTGACGCAACTTGAGCGCACGTTCAAGCAGCGAGAGATAACGGTCTCCGTCGTTGCCACCCTCGGCACCTAATGCCTCAGCCAGCGTTCCGGTGTCGATTCTCCAAAACACTCTTTTGAGAAAAATCCTGCCGGCATGCAGAACCATAACCCGGGCTCCCGCTTCAGCGGCAAAATCGAGACAGCGCTCAATGTTGATACGTGCCATGACCCGCTCATCCTCATCTAAGGAAGCCAGCAGATAGAGCTCCGGGTATCCATGCGGTGCACCGATCGGCACCGGACAATAGCAGTGAACACTATCCACCTGAATGGCGCCGTCCACCACTCGCCGCTTGATATCCCGGGCTTGGTTTTCGGTCAGGTTATAACCGAGCTCCAACGCATCGAATCCCAGATCGAGTGCTTCGTCAACAATGGCTGAGCCGTCTGTATGCCTTTTACTGTTCCAATTTGTGGATAGAGCTATTTTCATCGGATAGGGACAATGTACACTCTGAAGGTGAAGATTTCAAGTAAACTAAAGCTGCTTTCAGCCGCAACCAAACTTATGTCATCGAATGAGCCTAGCCCTGGTCATGAAATATCTGGTTGTATTTTCTGCGCCGCAGCTTTAGAA
>CAYOQJ010000085.1:0-5233 GCA_964406095.1 uncultured Lentisphaeraceae bacterium | reverse complement strand
AAAACTGGCAACCCCTTGCGGTTTGAAATTCAGAAACTTCTTCACCCATTGGGTGAAGCTTATAAAATTAACAAATTCCTTATGAACAATCATTTAACCTAAAAACGGGAATGATCTAACCACAAAATACAGGAAACACACGAAAACACTGTTCGAACTATTGATTTGTAACCTAACCCATGAGGTGAATATGGTTTTTCATTTTTTTCTAATAAGTGGTTATATATAAGATACTTAAATTCGTGCCTTTCGTGGTTTAATTGATTTTTCTAGGATAAAGCAAACAGCGAACCTTGCGGCCCAACGCGGTTTCGATCAGCGGCGGGCGGGTGGTGCTACACTGCGGCATAACTGAAGTGCAGCGCGGATGAAAGCGGCATCCCCTCGGGAAATTGGCGGGAGAGGGCACATAACCCGGAATGGCATCCAGCTTTTTACCGCGGGTTACGGCAGAGGGCAGAGCTTGAAGCAGCGCTTTGGAATAGGGGTGCTCAGGTGCGGCAAAGAACTGTTCCGCTACGCTACTCTCGACAATCTGTCCGGCGTACATCACCGCGACACGCGTAGCCATCTGTGAAATAACCCCCATGTCGTGAGTGATAAGCAGCAAGGCACTCTCTTTACGGTGCAGATCACGCATCAGGCGCAACACCTGCGCCTGAATGGTTACATCAAGCGCGGTGGTTGGTTCATCGGCGATGATCAAATCCGGCTCCAGTATCAGAGCCATGGCGATCATAACACGTTGTTGCATTCCACCCGAAAGCTGATGCGGCAGGGCTTCGGCCTTCTCCGTGGGAGCAGGAATACCGACCTTGTCCAGCCAGCTCAGGGCCAGTTCACGCGACTGAGTTCGGGAAACTCGTCGATGCAGATGAATGACCTCCTGCAACTGTCGTTGGATACGATGCAGCGGTGAGAGTGCCGTCATCGGATCCTGAAATATAACTCCGATGCGCTCGCCCCGTATTTTGCGAAGCTGTTCGAGCGGCATTTGCAAGAGGTCGTCGCCGTTAAAGAGAACTCTTCCGGCAGTTATTCTGGCCGGTGGTGAGGGCAACAGACGCGGTATGCACATGCAAGTGGCACTTTTGCCGCAGCCAGATTCGCCCACCAGCCCGAGAATTTCGCCGCGTTCCAGGTGCAGCGATAAATCTTCGACGGCGCGAATACGTTCATCCTCAATTTCAAATTCCACCGACAGATTTTCAATCTTAAGCAGCATCTTTACTCCATGCGGGACTGTTGTTTGGGGTCAAAGGCGTCGCGCAGTCCCTCCCCGATGATCACAGTGAGCAGAATTACGGTTACCAGTGCTAACGATGGAAAGAAAATCAGCCACCAGGCCGAGCGGAAATGCTGCGCCTGCTGGAGCAGCTGTCCCCAGCTCGGCGTCAGCGGCGGTAGACCGAATCCCAAAAAATCCAGGGCCGCCAGTGCGCCGATCGCCCCGGCTAGAGTGAAAGGCAGCAGAGTAATAATCGGCGTAACCGCGTTCGGCAGAATATGGCTCATGATAATTCGCAACGATGAGAGACCCTGGCAACGGGCCGCTTCCACAAATTGATAGCTCCTGAGACGCAGAAATTCGGCGCGCATGTAATAAGACATTCCGAGCCAGTTAAACAGGCCGTAGACAATCAGTAACAACATAAAACTACGCCCCAGTACCGCGCCGATCAGAATCATGATGTATAAAAAGGGCATGGCGCTCCAGATTTCGGTCAGACGCTGTCCGCAAATGTCCACTTTGCCGCCGAAGTAGCCCTGGATGGCCCCGAAAACTATTCCGAGCAGCATGGCCCAAAGGGAAAGTATGATGCCGAATGTCATCGAAATTCTAAGGGCGTAAAGCACATGCGCAAAGACGTCGCATCCAGCTGAATCGATGCCCATGCAGTGTCCCGCAACCGGTGGATGCGGCCAGGAAATCTCGTTGAGCACACATTTGACCTGCGCGGCACGGTTTTTCCACTGGATTGCGCTCTGAGCTTTTTCGCCAGCAAAGGATTTGGCAACCAACGCCAGAATTTCCGTTTGCAATGCGGTAGGCACCTCCTGCCAGCGGCGATGTTCCAATGCTTTGAAAACGCCGTCACCGCTTTTGCGGAAACGCATCGCCAGAGGCGACTCGCTTCTGCCCTCCATCCGCAGAGATATACGTGCAGTCGGTGTTGCGCCGTATGGATTCGGCTCGAATGCGGGCATTGTAAGAGTGGCACGCAGATTTTTATCCCTGAGATGCTGCACATTAACTTCCACGCGCGGCGCGGCTCTTTCACCATAGCGTTGCTGCGCGGCCTTCAAAACTTCGTCAGGAATACGCCAATGGTCGCTCAGACGGTCATGATCGAAATCATAACCACCGGGGAAAAAACGCGCGCAGTTTTCGCAACGTACTATACGCTGATCAGGCAGCAGATCGAAGCGGCAGACAAAGACCTCCGGCACAATATGCGCGGTCACAGTTATGAATTCGGCAAGTGTTGCCGAATCGATGGTGTCGTTGGGAGTGTAGCGCACCGGTGCCCAGAGCACGAAGTTCGCTGTATTGTTTGTAAAATTTGCGGTACGGGTAAAGGAGCGGTAGTTGATCAGGGCGGTAGTGTTGGTACCTTCGGTCACACTGCGCAGATCAGGGTTTTTGATAAAAGGCGCGAACCAGTTTCCCTCGTAACGCATTAGCAACGGACGACTGTTGCAGATGAGCTCAGAACCCAAACTGATAGTATACAAAGCTATCAGTGCTCGCAGTGCCCATTTGGCGCGCCGGATACGCATGAAATTCCGTAGCCGTTTTGCGGTCAGCGGTGATATTTTTATGTGTGGTAGTTTCAACATTTACTTGTCAAAGGTGATTCTGGGGTCAATCAGCATATAACAAAAATCAGAGATCAGGTTGCCTGCCAGACGCAACACAGAGGTGAGCGCCAGCAGAGCCATGAAAACTACATAGTCACGTCCAGTGAGAGCCTCCCAGCTTAAACGACCCATACCGGGAATTTCAAAGATGTTTTCGATGATAATTGATCCGGCGAATAATACGCTCATAATCGAACCGAAGCCGGTGGCAATCGGAATTAGTGAGTTGCGCAACGCGTGCCCCCATACGGCGTGCCGCCGTGAAGCCCCCTTGGCCAAAACAGTCCGGATGTAGTCGCTGGCTACCTGATCAAGCAACGAGTTTTTCATGATTAACGTCAGAAAAGCGAAATTACCAGCCACATAACAGCTTACAGGAATTACCATGTGCCACGCACGATCAAGCATACGGGTGCCGAAGGCGGCACCTGTCAGCGTATCGGACTCGAAACCGCCCAGAGGAAAGATGTCCCATAAGCCTTCGACTGTGCCGCAGAAAAGCATCTTGAGCACCATGGCCAGCGCAAAGGGGGGAAATGAGTAGCCGATGATTACAACAATGCTTGAAACGGCATCGAAAGTCCTCCCGTGTTTCAACGCCTTGATCAATCCCAGTGGAATGCAGATCAAATAACTGAGCAGAAAACTGGTTATTCCAAACCAGAGCGATACCGGTATGCGTGAGCGTATCAGCTCCCAGGCGGTACGGGTCGGATAGTCGTAGGAGTGCAGCTTCAACCCCATGCGATTGACAACCATCCAGTTCCAGTATTGAACCGCCAGCGGCTTGTTGAAACCGAATTGCCGGTTGAGCTCTTCGCGGTATTCCTCGGTAACCTGTGATGCGTTCTGCGAGGTCATCCCGGCCCCTGTGCCACCGACACCGCGCATCTGCATCATGCGCATCTCAACCGGTCCGCCGGGTAGCAGACGGGTCAGCGAGAAACATACGATGGTAATACCCAGAAAGGTGGGTATCACCAATAACAAACGTCGAATAAGATATGCGAGTCTTTCCATAGATCAATCAGAGCTATCCTCAGTAAGCTACAGTATAGCCGAAAACAGTTGCCACAGACAACCCTTACTCCGGCAGTTGTGAAAAAAGAACTTATCTGTGAATGGCAGCGCAACGATTTTTCTGTAAATTCCACAACGCGCCATGCAGGTTCCGCAAACCTTGACCGAGATGCCCTTCTCGATTCTGTTCAATTGAACAATAGAAAGCCCGATGGAGTTCGGGTGTTTGGGCGCACGAGTCGCGAAAACGCCACGCGGTTCTGAATCCATGAAAGGAACAACGTACAGGTTGAAACCCTGACTCCGATGAAAGTGATACAGCAGGATAATATAGGAGAACCCATCGATATCCTTCAAGCTGTCTCTATATTCCGCTAAAACTTCGACGGTGCCTTTCACACCACAGGCACCCGAGGGTTGGATCGGCATACCTGCCAGATCGGTGAAGGGCGTATGTATCGTACCTATGTGTTTCATTTCCATTAATTACCAGACGAAATCATCTATTTCTAAAAAAAGATACTATCAGTAAGCCAATGGTGGAGGTCGTGGGTTGTCCGCAAGTGCATACGGCATACAAAAAGTGTACCACTTTGATGCATAATTCTCTCAAAAATTTGCTGCTCTTGTAGCCAGCATTTTGAATATGTTACAATTTCGAACCTTGAAACGCACCAGGACAAATGGCTTTACGCATTGAAAAACCTCACCCAGCCGGAGAATGTTCCTGAGGGGTTCAGGGACGATGTGTTTCTCCGTTTCTTCAAAGCCGCTGAAATTGCAAAACTGCAACCAAAGGTTTCAGTGTTCTGGTTTCTGGTTTCAGGTAGAATCACTGAACACTGAACACAATTTACAAAAACGTGCACAAAAAACACGAAAATGACGGATAGTAATACGGAGATTGTTGACGAGTGAATAGTATTACGAGTATATCCGGGAGAACAGTGTTGAAGATAAATTTCGTTAAGTGCTTACTTTGAGCACTGACCCGAGCTTTGTCCCGCATGCGGTTCGCTAAAACGAAGCAAAGACAGGAGGTCAGTTGCTGTGCGGCTGACCATAGCGCAGGCAGCATCCGGGCTTCGTTTCCGAATCTCGCGTCGCGCGCGCTGGGGCTGTGTTTGCGAAGGCTTTCGCGGGACTGGCAAGAAAAATGGAACCACCCTGTTCTCGTCGTTGAGAGCTTCGTGGATGAAACTCGCTATAAAGGCGTTAGCAAAATTGCGTTATTAGAAGTTTTAGTGAAAAAGTATATTTGCATGTTACAATTTGCCGCCATGTGCAGCAAATGTAGTTACATGTAGCTGAAAATAGCAGAGACGAGTAAACCCGGTGCCTGACAGAATGG
>CAYOQJ010000084.1:0-50113 GCA_964406095.1 uncultured Lentisphaeraceae bacterium | reverse complement strand
CCGCCAGGGCCGGGCGGGTTTGAAAAATTGAATCAAACTGGTAGTTTTTATAAATTTAGCAGTTCAGTGGAAGCCTTGGCGGCTCCTGACCGGGTTGTTGAAAGGAAAAATAATAATGCCTAAAGTAATCAAAAAGCGTCAGACATCGGCAGCTGGTCTTTTACTCGAATTAATTGGATTTGCCATGTTGTCTTTTTGGAACGTTAATCCTATACTATCAATGATTGGAGTTGGACTTTTAATTGCAGGTATATCTATGGCGAATAAATTTGTTTGTTCTGAATGCGGGAACAAGATTGAAGACAAGAATGTAAAGATGTGTCCCGTCTGCAAAGCAAGATTTGACACAAAGCAAGACACAAAATCACAGAGATAATCGGTTTAAAATTCAGGTTGCGTTTAGCACCTAAGCGTTTAGTGATAAAAGAAAACAGATGATGGATTTGACACGTAGGCGTTAATATTATTATGAAAACAAGAATCCCACTAGAAACTAGATGTCCTCGCTGTGGGACAACGTACGAAATTGCTTCAAACGAAATTGATACTACATGCAATTGCCAGATTTGTTCTAATGATTTTGTGGTAAAATTAACAAAAAAATCTAAGTTTCACCGTAATATGTTTTGGGCATTGGTTTGTATTTTCTCTTTGATAGTATTGGCTATAGTTTCATATGGCACTTTTGGAATATCAAGGATGGTGCAGGAACAGGTTCACCAAAGGAGAATTCGAGTTGAAGAACAAAAAGAAAAGGAACGAAAACTAGAAGCAATACGAATTGCTGAAGAGGAAAGAATTATTAATGAACGAAAACGGAAGGAAGCTATTAAAAAAGCTGAAGAGCGAGTTATTCGTATTGTAGCTACTGAATATATCAATTATGCCGTTCAGGCCCGTGCTATGTGCTCTCAAATTACTCACATGTGGCATGAGACCATATTTAACAGTCGCTATTCGATAAACTCTCCTTCAAGTCCTTTTCAACGTACTATTAAGGAATTTTCTGAGCCCGTTAGCCTTGTCAGAAAGTCAGTTGAATCAACAGACTCTTTGTTAAAAAATAATTTGCAGGAAAAATTGAACGACGGGTCAACTCTTTCCAACCATATTTTAACACTTCGTGAGCAATTATCCATTTTGCTTGAATCGACAGAATCTCCTACAGGAAATTATTCATTCCATATGAATAAAACAAGTGAAGCTTGGGGAAAAGCCAAGCAAAGCATTGAGGGTTTAAAATTACTTGTTGGTGTTGCTACAGAAGAAGATGAAAAGATTGTTCGAGATTTAGGATTGTTTAATGATTAAACATTAAAGAATTTGCGATAACCAAAAGAGGTTTAGAAAAATGAAAAAATTTTATTTAATTGCAAGTAGCATTCTCGGGATTTTAAATGGTTTCGCTCAAGCATACGGTACCCAAAGCGGCTATAATGCGATGATTGACATTCAAAGGAGGGGTTGGGCTTCTAATGAAAAATGGAATAATGCAGTCAAGTTATCCTTATTCAAAGAAAAGGAAATTTCCCATTCCGAGCAATCTCAATTTGACTGTATTGATATCAGTGACAGTAATTTAAAGATTGGTGATTCAGGAAAGATGTCGTACTGGATATTTACTGTTGAAACAGTTTTGAATTCGACAAACTGTGTTCTAAATATTGGACCTATATCAGACCGCAGGACATTTATATTGTCTGAGTATCCAACTGAAAAACTTGTGGATAATATGAAAGTAGTTTTGGCTGATGAGATAGAATTTGTAGGAACACAACAGGTTGGAGATCGAAAACTCTTAGTGCTGAAACTAATAAAACAACTGAAAGTGCCGACAAAAAATAGAAAATGGTATTCAGCCGATGGACGCTCAATAGTTGGTAGTATTCAAAGTGTTAACTGTGATAACAAAACGATAGAGATGATTCGTTCCGATGGCAGAGTGTTTTCAGACTTTCCCTTATCAAAGTTGCGCGCAGATGAAATTAGTCTAATTGCTCCATGGTATGAAGAGAACAGTAAGCGTCTTAACTTTGACCTACTGGTCTGACTTCGGCAACCGTGATATAACGGTGCCATGAAAACAAAATTAGAAACAACAGGCAAGAGAATTTGCAAACGATATACACCGGCTGAGCGCCGGTCGCTAGTCCGGCGCTATCAGAAGAGCGGTTTAAGTCAGGCTGCTTTCTGCCGTGAAAACAATATAGTCGCGACAACTTTCACGAATTGGGTTAGGCGGTATGCAAATAAACAGGAAGCGGCTGAAAAATTTGCGGAGATTGAAATATCCGCGCCCAAAGGTGCTTCTGCGGAAATTGTTTATCCTGACGGAAAAATGTTACGCTTGCGGGATCTTCAGATCACGGACGAAAGTGCCGCCTTCATACGGAAGGTGATATCATGCTGAACATAACCGGCGGGCTGAAGGTTTTTCTGGCGGTTGAACCGGCGGACATGCGCAAGAGCTTCAACGGTCTTTACGCGCTTGCGGTTGAGAAGCTGAAGGAGGATCCGCGGCAGGGAGCTGGATCAAGCGCACTGGCTTCCAGTGCAGATCGTAATTGATGATATTATCACAATCCTGAAGGTTCAGACCTTCAGCCAGAACGTCGGTCGCAATAATCCTAGAAAAATCAATTAAACCACTAAAATCACGAAAGGCACGAATTTAAGTGTCTTATATATAACCACTTATTAGATAAAGATGAAAAAACCACATTCACCTCATGGGTTAGGTTACAAATCAATAGTTCGAACAGTGTTTTCGTGTATTTCGTGGTTAGATCATTCCCGTTTTTAGGTTTATCGGGGGTAATGGGGGAGACAAGCTTCAGAATCTTCTCAAGCAGGTCAATGTCGTGGACAATGTGAGTACGGAGCATCTGGAGATCGAAATCCGCTGCATCGTAACGCTTGGACACTTCCCGTAACGCATCGACAAGGTCGCATTCTTCAAGAAGATCGCTCTCGTAAAGCACATGCTGGGCATCCTCGCCAGCGGGAACAAACCCGGCATCAAGTGCCGCCACGAATGCCTTGTGAATCTTCAATCAGCGTTTCGATTTCCGCCTCAGAGAACACCGGCATCTCTGCGTCATAAGCCAGCAGCCCTCGCAAACGCGCGTCCACCGTGTCCACTTTCCCCGCGTCCATCTTGTCCACCCCGTCCACCAGGTCCACCATGCACAACCGCTCAGGCCGTCCAGATCGTTCAGCCCCTGCAGAATGCTGAGAACCGTTTGTTGTCTGTCGACATTCGGCATATCAATCCGCCCCTCTCGTACGCCCGTTGTGGATGCCCTTTTGCGATCCCGTATTGAAGTGCGATGCAATCATGATTTTGGCCCGTCTGCCGCCGCCTTGCCACCGCGTACCCACGCATCCACCTCGGAAATCTTGAATTTCCACAACCTGCCTGCCTTGTGCGCGGGGAGACCCCGATTATCAATGGCGCGATAGACGCTATCACGGCTGACACTCAGATGCTTGGCAATCTCGTCGAGCGACACCCACGCTTCATTTTTCCTAGGTGAACCCTTTTTGTACATCCGCTTCATGTGGTAAAACAGGGTTTAAAATAGCAAAAAAAAGCAGATAAAAGCAAGAGTTGCCCTAGCGACCCTGGTCAGCTTGATCTCCATTTCCTTGGATGTACCCGAGGTCATGCTGCCTTCAATAATATTCTGCTTTCCGGACCGTGCGGCCTGGATCATTTGGTCGAGGGTTCGGTTTCTTAAGTTCATCACCTCTTCATGCTGGCTGTTTTTTTGACGAACAAAAGAGGGAAGACAATGTCACTCAGGCAACAGGGTATCAGAACCGCGATGAAAAGAAAAAAAAGAATAATCGCATATATATACCAGTGCATTTCCTTATTACCAGTGGCCATCATAACATGAAAGAGTGACGCCCAAGTACTCAGCAGCACATGTCCGGCATGCGAAAATTTTGTGGAGGGTCTAAAACAGGCGATCAACACACCGGCGATAGCCAGAGGATTCACAAGCCACCACTTCTCAATGAAACCCAGATGAAGACCTCTGTCGGGCATACCCAGTATGATTTCTCCCACAAAGGGTATGAGTGAATCGCTTAGCGTCGCAATACCGATTGAACCGAAATATCCGATCAGCAGCAATATCCAGAGATTACATCTCCCTTTCAGACATCTTCCGCTTAAATGTTCGCATGTATGAAGCTGATACATAGATGCGGTGGCCAATGCACTCAGTACAACATGCACAGGATGCAACACGTAGAAAATGCTATGCGAAAGTTCATGTGGCACCCTTTGAAACAAAAAAATGATAGCGATTCCTGTCAATGCTCCAAAAGCAGTGAAAGGCGCATGTATTCGTAATTCCTTGAGAATCTGGCCAAACATTTTTCTGCTGCTCCATTTTAAAACGCAGGGTTTTTTTACCTGAACCAGCTACACATCAGAGTGCTCGCTTTAAGGAGAAATAAGTTCAAGCATCGTCCAGCTGTTTTACAAAGTCAGTTTCTTGTCATTTTTGCTCCACACTTGGGGCATTCCACAGCATTGCATGGCACTCCTCGGGCATGTGGCACTGTTGTTCCGCACTTAGGGCAGACGCAACTTCCGCCCGATCCAGCCGCAAACTGCCCGCCCATTCTTCCGCGACCCGTAGCCTGCGCTCTTCCGTTTCCACTGCCTGCTCCTTGTCCGGCAGGACCTGTACCGTCTCCTCTTGGCATAATATATCTCCTTCCAATTTCAACTGTACTCAGATACAACCCGTATTGCCACGGCATGGGTCGAGAGAATCGCGTCTTAACACTCTACAACTCTACACCAACCCAATCGAAAATCAATGATAATGCCATATCGCGGCTTGCACAAGTTCAATTTTAACTTTTATACAGCGAATTGAAAATTCCCCTTTGGAAATGAAGGGTGGTAAATGCTACAATCGCCGCGGAACCACATCATAGAATTCTGATAATTGAAATGTTTTAATATGCAGGAAATTTCTCACATAATCTGGGATTGGAACGGTACGTTGCTGAATGACACACAGGCCTGTGTCAACACTCTGAACACTCTGTTGCAGGTACGTAATCTGCCGACGCTTTCGGTTGACCGTTATCGTGAACTCTTTGACTTTCCGGTCTATGATTTTTACCGTACCGTTGGCTTTGAACTTGATAATGAGGATTGGGATGAGCTTTCAGTGACCTTTCATGAGCTGTTCCGCGCGGATGAATCTTTGGCACTGCATGCCGATACGATGAGCACTCTTGAGAATATGCGTGAACGCGGATATCGCCAGTCGGTTCTCTCAGCCTCCCATCAGTCCATCCTCGACAGCATGATCTGTGAATATAAACTTCGGGATTTTTTCCAATGGGTACGAGGCATCGACAATTTATATGGCGATTCAAAAATCAATGCCGGAGGGCAGTTGGTGCACGACATGGGTATTAGCGGGCGTGAGATTCTGTTGGTAGGCGATTCGCTACATGATTATGAGGTGGCGCGGAAACTGGGAGTTCGCTGTTTGCTGGTGGCCTGTGGACATCAGGCGCACGCCAGACTCGCACTTACCGGCAATTGCGTGCTGGATTCAATTGGGGATGTGGCTGAGATTCTGAATGCCAGCTGAAAAAAGTGTATTGTGTATCTTGCGCGGGAGGAGTTCAGCGTTTTTCCTTTGACAAGGCAGGCTTTACATACAGCTGAAGTCGCCTTAGAATTTGGCTCTGACAAATGACAAGATGCTTTAAAGAGTTGTCGCTGATCTTCTGCTGCCTGTCTAGTTGGCTGACAGTTGCGTTTGCTGATCAAGGTGTGGACTTTGCACTGCGTGTCTGGACGGTGGAGGATCGTTTGCCTGGATTACCTCTGACCGGCATTACTCAGGCAGACAATGGCTATCTGTGGCTTAGCACCTATGATAAGCTGATCCGTTTCAATGGAGTTGATTTCAGATCTCTGCCAATTCCTGATAAGGTTCTGAGTGTAACTGGTCCGGTTGAAGGTGTTGCCTGTGGTGTGCCGGATGGCGTCTGGTTTTTCGGCAATAACGGGATCGGGCGTTTCAAGCCTGGCGATTGGAGCTGCTGGTCGGCTGCCGATTCTTCCTCTTTTGTCGGTCGGTTACTGGGACTGGTTATTTCCGATGACGGCATCGTGCGTGCCTATGCGGAACGTGGGTTGCTTGAGGCGGTGACCGCTGCGGACGACGCTACGACCGGATTCCGGGCGCGTTCCTGTCCGGTGCCTTCGGATGACCGTGCGACCCTCGGCGCGGTGACAGCGGCCGATGTGGATGCGCAGGGGCGGGTCTGGATGACAGCTTGGAATGGACTTGTTGAGTATGTGAATGGCGGTTTTGATGACCGCAGTACCCGTTTGCCGGATTTTCTGGTTGAGGCCGTTTCGGGAGTACATGCCGGAGGCTCGGGACGATTATGGATCAATGGCCCCAACGGAATCGCCTATCTCGAAAAGAATATCTGGACCCCCATCGGATTTCCTGAGAATGCCGGATTAGTGACGAGTATGCTGGAGGCGGGCGACGGTTCGCTCTGGATCGGCAATCCAACCGGTATCTATCGTTGGCAGGCGGGGCGGTGGACGCACATAGGAGAAGACCAGATACCGGCATTGATGTCTGTGCACGAGGTGATTGAGGATCATGAAGGCCATGTGTGGGCGATCAGCGACGGAGGTCTGCTGAGCGTCAGAAAAAAACTGGTAGGCAGAATGCGCTCGGACGGTATGGTAACAGAGGGTACGGCTTATTCGATCTGCATGTTGCCGGATGGAAACATATGGGCCGGATTTCGGGGCCATGCGGTTCGGCTTGAAGCGGAAACAGGCCGTATTCTGCAGACAATCTATCTGGATGTGGATCTGCCGGTCAGCGCAGTTCTGGAAGACAGCCGGGGAATGATTTGGATGGGCACATTAGGAGGCGGCCTGTTTAAATCAAGCGGAACCGATTATCCGGAGATAGTTCCGCAGCGGGATTATTCATTGCCGGTCATACATACAATCTATACTTTGCTGGAATATCCCGGTCTGGGAGTTCTGGTCGGTACACCGCAGGGCCTGATGGCGGTTTCTGCAACGGGGGAACTCGAGATTGCGGTAGTGCAAGGTGATTGTTTTCCCAGCAGTGTGAAAGCATTGTTCCGTGATCGCGATGACACCTTATGGATTTGCAGTGACAACACCGAAATAACCGGGTACTTCAATGATAAAAGCAGGCGTATTTTCAATGAAACTGATGGATTGAAGGGATATGCCCGCTGCGTGTATCGCGATCTCCGGGATCGTTTGTGGATTGGCACGACAGCTGGTCTGTTTTATCTGCACGATAAAAAAATGCACGCATTCGGCCAAAAAACTGATGGTCTCGATCAGAGTGTTGTGCAGATAGCCGAGGATCGTTACGGACGCATTTGGCTTGGGACGCGTAACGGCTTGCTCGCACTGTCGCCGGGGTCGCTGGAGTTTTTGGGCAAAGATGACTCCGCGAATGATTATACCCGCGGCATCTGTATGTTGAAACTGGATGTCGCCGATGGTTTGCCAGGCAACCGTGCCCTGGGAGGAATCACCTTCAGTTCAAAAATCGAAAGGGGTGATTTGCCTGCCCGACTTCTGATGCCCTTCGATGGTGGAATCTGTGTGGTGAAACCCGAAAAATTCAAGCTTGACGGGCTGGCACCAGAGATTGTGGTTGAGAAGATATCAGCCAACGATAGAGTGGTTTATGACAATCTGTATACTGGCCGACATAATCTGAGTTTGCAACCCGGGGCACGTAATGTGACATTTTTTTACACGGCACTTGCTCCGGCAGTCCAGGGTTCGGTCTTTTATCAACATCGTGTCAAAGGGCTGCACGCCGGCTGGTCACCGGTACAGCGTGAGCGTTCAGCTTCGTTTGAGTGGCTACCTCCGGGCAGACATACATTCGAGGTGGTGGCTGGCAGCGGTGGCGTGTGGAGTGAAGATGCTGTACGCCTGAGTTTCGAGGTGCAGGCGCATTACTGGCAGTCAATCTGGTTTTACATTCTGATTATCGCAATTCTGGCCGGAGTTGTTTTTGCGGTCGCTCGTGCTGTTGTAAATCACCGTTTTAAACTTCAGATGGAGATGTTGCGGCGTGAAGAGTCTTTGCACCGTGAACGGGCACGCATCTCGCGTGATATCCACGACGATCTCGGTAACGGATTATCGGTGGTTGCTACGCTCAGTGAACTGGCCCACAGCGATGTCGAAAGGGAGAGTGCGCACAGGAGACTAGATCAAATTTATGATGTTGCAAATGAATTGGCCCGTAATGTTGATGAAATCGTCTGGGCGGTTAATCCGGTTAACGATAGTTGGGAGCCTTTCATCAGCTACTTCGAGCAGTACACCGAATATTTTCTGGGTAATTCAACCATGCGGTTTCATTTTTCACGCCCGCCGGAACTGAGTAATGTCAAGGTAGCCTCCAAGACGCGCCACCATTTGTTGCTCGCGGTGCGCGAAGCGATCGGTAATATTCTCAAACATGCCCAGGCTAAACAGGTGAATATCAAAATGTCCATTGAAAACGATCAGTTGCGGATTGTTGTGGCTGATGACGGACGGGGGTTTGATCCCTCCGCCAGTGCCGGGGTAGGTCACAACGGACTTGTCAACATGCGGCGCCGAATGGCAGAGATAGACGGTGAAATGAAGGTGGACAGCACTCCGGGCAGCGGCACGGCAATAACTTTTCAGGTTGGTTTAGATTGCTTCAATAGTATCGGTGGTGACATTGATGCTTAAGGCCTGCCCGATGGCGGAGACATTCAGAGTTACCCGTTTGCTGTCGGAGAGCGATTTAACATAACCTTCAGTACCCATGAAGGGACCGCTGGTAATCCGTACAAGCTGTCCTTCTTTAAAGGGCTCGGCTGGCTGCAGTGTCGGATCGGCGCGCAGGGCGCGGCGCACCATCGCCAGTTCTCTGACAAACGCGCGTGGCGCGAAAGGTTCGATGATTCTGCAGATGCAATTTGACTGCAACAGAGTTATACGCTCTTTGCTGGAAATTTTCACAAAAGCGTAACCGGTGAAGACCGGTAGTGTTACAATCACCTTGCGCCGCTGATAAGTCTTTGTTATCTCGCGCATGGGGATGTAACAGAAGATATTGAAGAGCTTGCAATACTTGATGATTTTTTTTTCGGTATTGGGTTTTAAATGCAGTACTTTCCAGCTTTTCATGGCCAGTCATAATAAGCGTTGGCTTCCGACTTTACAAGCGTTATTCAAAGCACCTTGACTTGCCACCGGCGCAGACTGTTTTGACCGCTGCGAATCAATTGTTTTCGGCTTGCTGAATTGTGAATTGTAACCTAAAATGGCATCGCTTTTGGTAGTTGGTGAAAGAGAGGATAGTTGAATGAGGAGTTACAGTTGTTCACGCAGAAATTTTGTCAGAGATGGCAGTCTGACAGTTGCGGCATCTTTGGTTACGGCGCAAAGTTGTGTTAATGCTGAGGTTATCGCACCTGACAGAGCACCCGCCAAACGGCAGTCGGGCGAGCATTTGCGTATGGGTTTCATCGGGTCAGGCGGACGCGGCGGTGCAAATTTGATGGAGTTCTACAAGCTGGGCGAGGAAATTGCTGCCCTGTGTGATGTCGACCAGCAGCGACTTGACCAGTCGTATAAGAAGATTGCCGAACGTTGCCCGGATGCACGCCGTTACACCGACTACCGCGAGATGCTTGCAAAAGAGGGTGATCTGGATGCGGTGGTGGTTTCAACACCGGATCATATGCATGCTGCCGCGGCGATCGCCGCCATGCGGCGTGGCTGCCATGCCTATGTCGAAAAACCGTTGGTACGCACAATCTGGGAGGCACGCGAGTTTAAGCGATATGCCAACGGCTGCGGAGTGATAACCCAGATGGGTAACGGTGGCAACGGTTTACCGAATCAGCGGCGCCGCATCGAGATTTTCAGATCAGGGGTTCTCGGGCGGGTGAAAGAGGTGCACGTTTCAACCAATCGTCCGATCTGGCCGCAGGGCGTTGACCGGCCGCGAGGCAGTGATCCGGTGCCGGATAAACTGGATTGGGATCTCTGGCTGGGTGTCGCACCTGAACGGCCCTTTAAAAATAATGTTTATCATCCTTTCAAATGGAGGGGTTGGTTTGATTTCGGTACCGGCGCGATGGGTGACATCGCCTGTCATGCGATGAGTGATTTTTTCCGGGGTTTCCAGTTGCAAGAGGTGCTGACTGCGGAGTGTGTGAAGTCAACTCCACGCTTTCAAGAGAGCTATCCGCTGGCTACAACGGTCAAGCTGGTTATCCGCAGTGATATGCAGACTGAACCGATTACGGTTTATTGGTATGATGGTGATACAAAACCGGATCGGTCGGTGTGTCCTAAAGTTGCTGCGATATTCGGCGGAATGGGTGGACAGACGATCATCACGGAGCGGGCGGTTGTGCGGGGTGACGCGATTTCATGGAACGATGAAGAGAAGTTCAAAGGATTTGCCAAAGATGAGGAGTGCAACAAAATCGCGCAGTCGTTGCCACGGGTTCAGGGCCATCACTGGGAGTTTGCCGAGGCCATCCGCGGCGGAGCTGAACCACTTTCACACCACAATCATTCGGTGCCCCTGACAGAGGCCGTTTTGCTCGGTTGTATTGCTCAGCAGGTGCCGGGGGAGCTGATCTGGAACGCGCGTAATATGCGCTTTGAGAACAGTGATCCCGCTAATGAACTGTTGCTTCCCAATATACGTAAGGGGTGGAGTATCACGTAATTTTGCCTCGTCTGGCTAACATGAATCTAACACAGCGCTAATTTCGATGTAACACATAAATGCGTTAATGTAATCACCTGAGCGGCATACTCTGCCGCATTTACAACCAAAAAAAGGTGATTAATGAAGGATAGCGACCTTTTGTTAATTACGGGCCTGCTGACGGCAGCTCCGTTGTTTGCAATGGGACAGAGTGTGACAGAGCACTCTGATCTCAAACTTGAAGGCGGATTGGATATGCGCATCCGCTACGAGTATAAAGATAATTGGATGAATTCCGGCAAGAGTTCGGTCAGTTCAAAATACGAAGATTATCTGCGCCTCAGAACCCGTCTTTACGGCGCGGTTTCTTACGGAGATAACTATTTGTTTTTCTTACGGCTGGCTAATGAGTTCCGAGATTATCACAACTCCACCAAAAACAAAAAAAAGAACGCCTTTCCGGATGAGGTTTATCTCGACAACATCTACTTCGATCTCAAAAATATCAAAGACCGGGTTAATCTGCGTATCGGACGGCAGGATATTGAACTGGGATCCGGAAGGGTGGTCAGTGACGGCACACCTGGTGACGGTTCACGGTCGACCTACTTCAATGCGGTTCGGGCTACAGTGCGGATGATGGAAAAAAGTGATGTGGAGCTGATCGCAACCTACAATCATTACCGGGATGATCTGACCCTGGGCAACCCTTATAATGAGCATGATCTTACCCGGATAAAGAGCGGATCGCCCTACTCCGAGATGAAAGAGATCGGGCTGATCACTTATCTGCACTATAATGAGATCGATAAACTACCGATAGAGTTTTACTACATCTGGAAACGTGAAACCAGCTTTTATGATAAAACCAATCGTTATCCCGGACGCGACACCCACACGCTGGGCACACGCATCGAAGCTGAATTTTCGGAACGACTTTCCGGTGAAGTGGAAGCAGCCGTGCAGGGTGGCCGAATCGATGGTGCGCAGGGCATGCACAGCCGTGATATTTTGGCTTGGATGGGTTATGCCGGTCTTACCTATAAAGACGAGGAGGTCTTCGGCAGACCCAAGCTGACAGGTGCCCTACTCTATCTTTCGGGTGACAGCGACAGCTATTATAAAACAACGAACGGCGCTACGGACAACGGCTGGAATCCGGTTTTCAACCGTAGCAGCTGGTTCAGTGAAGTCTGCTCCTCTTTTTACGATAAATACCGTTGGTCGAATCTGATCTATCCGCATATAGCGGCCCAGATTGAACCATCATCAAAGCATCGTATCAAATTTCAAACCGGCCCTATGTTCGCGGCAGCCAAAGATAATGACGCTGAGGGCAGCTACCGCGGTTATTTCACGCAGTTGCGGTATGAATTTCCGGTGCTGAGCAAGATTTTCAGAGAGCGCGGTTCCGCCAAAGGCGCGATTGTAGGGGAGATGCTCTACTTCGGTGATTATTATGAGCATCACACAGCCGATGTCGATGAGGATGCCGCCTATTGGCTGCGCTTTGAGCTGAAGGTTGCAATTTAGGTGTCGGCAACCAATTATTAACCCTGTTCTAATGAATTTCAAACAAGTCATTGTTACGCTGTGTACGAAAGGAGCATTGTTCGGTGTTCAATGGCCTCCGCCGGATTCACGAGGGTGTGACAATCTGTTTAAACAACGAAACTGGAGAATGATAATGAAAAAAAGCATATTGACCGTCGGTTTAATCATCGGCTCTTTGACAGTCAACGCGGAGCAGAAGATGGTTATGGATGGTTCGACTACCGTCGGACCGATAGCTAAAGCTTTCGCCGAGTACTACATGCGGGAAAATCCCGGTGTCAATATATCGGTCAGTGAATCGGGCAGTGGCAACGGTGCGAAATCACTGCTCAATGGCAACTGCGATATAGCCAACCTCTCGCGTGATCTAAAAGATTCCGAGCAAAAGGCGATGAAAGATAAGGGTGTTAACCCGGTGAAACATGTGGTCGCATTCGATGCGCTGCCGGTTATTGTGCATCCATCAAACCGGGTCAAGGGCCTGACTATTGAACAGATACGCGATATCTACAGCGGCAAAATCACAAACTGGAAGGAGGTCGGAGGTAGCGATCGGAAGATTGTTGTGGTCAGCCGTGAAACCAACAGTGGAACCTTTGAGACTTTCAACGAATTGGTTATGGGCAAAAAAGCCAGGATATCATCGAAAACCGAGTATGCCGGCAGTAATGGAGCTGTTCGTCAGCGTGTGCAGATGACCAAAGGGGCTATTGGTTACGCCGGACTTGGTTTTGTTGACCGCTCGGTAAAGGCGCTGGAAATCAACGGCGTCAATCCATGTGTTCAGTGTGTGCTTGATAAAACCTATCCTTTGGCCCGTGAACTTTTTATGTTCACCGATGGTGTGCCGCGTGAAGGAAGCCTGGCAGCACGCTTACTCGCTTTGATCAATACCAAGAAAGGTTGTGAAATTGTCGAAGAGATCGGTTATGTGCCGGTCAACGCCGTTATGAGGAAATAAAATCCACCGGGAGAACCAGTTGAAGCGAACCGTTGAAAAGATAACGCTGACCGCAAGGGAGAAATTTGTCCGTCAAGTTTGCTCAAGTCTGGGCAGAGCACTTCTGTTCAGTGTGACTTCGGTTGCAGCCCTTGCGGTGCTGGCTATCATTTTCTTCATTGCCCGCGACGCATTGCCCTTCTTTAAAAGCGAGGGCATGTGGGAATTCTTTTTTAAAAAGAGTTGGTATCCGACACGCGAGCCGGCCCAGTTCGGTGCGATGGCAATCTTTACCGGCAGCTTGCTGGTGACCTTTTTCGCGGTGGTCACCGCGGTGCCGCCGGGGGTATTTGCCGCATTCTGCATGAGTGACATTCTCGATTTCAGGGTGCGGCAGGTGCTCAAGCCGGTGATTGAGATGCTGGCCGCGATACCTTCGGTAACCTACGGCTTTTTTGCCCTGGTTGTCTTGGCACCGTTGCTGCAGAATCACGGTGGTATGGCGCTGGCGGTGGCGTGGTGGGTGTTGGCGGCCCCGATTATGTTGGTGGCTTCACTTGTTTTGGCGGAGCTGATCTGCGGACTCCGTTACAAAGAGCGGGCGGGTCTTGCGGCACGGATTGTGTTGACTCTTATTTTTGTGGCACTCAGTGCAGTGCTGCTTATGCGGGTGGGTTCTAAGCTCTCCGGGTTGGAGGTTGCCAGCGGTGTCAATGCGTTGAACGCTTCGATAATTCTGGTTGCTATGGCCCTGCCCACGATTGTCAGTGTCTCCGAGGATGCTCTGCAAGCCTGCGGCAGAGAGTTGCGTGAAGGTAGTTATGCTCTGGGCGCGACACGTGCCGAAACGTTGATAAAGGTGATTCTGCCTGCATCCGCCAGCGGAATTTTTTCAGCTGTTCTGCTGGGTGTTATGCGGGCTCTGGGTGAGACAATGGTGGTGCTGATGGCTTCGGGTAATGCGGCGCAGGTGCCTTCACCGATCTACAATCTGTTGCAGCCGGTACGCACACTGACCGCTACCATCGCCAGCGAGATGGGTGAGGCCGATCAGATGACCGGCTCCTCCCACTATCATGTGCTCTTTGCTATGGGGCTGTGCCTGCTGATTTTCAGTTTTCTTTGCAATCTTGCCGGTGAGTGGATTGTTAATCGGCAGCGCCGCAAACTGAGGGGGGCGTAAAGGTGAAGCTGTCTACACGCAAACTCCTTGATAAATCGTTTTCTTTTTGTGCTGTCATGGCGGTGGTGGTGCTGACCGCTTTTCTCTTCTTTGTGCTGGCTCCTATCTTTGTGCGTGGCTGCGGAGCTTATGTTTTTCGGGGAACAGTTGAGTATCGGCGGATGATGTTCGACCAGTTTGGACGAGGCGACGAGGTCGCGCTTGCGCGTGAGATTGATTTGGCACAGGCTGCGCGTCAGCCTGTTTATGCCGCTGTGACGGCATTTGAAGCGGAGCTTGAGCAGATGCCGTCTGCCAGACGCCGTGAAATGCGCCCGCATTTCAAGATGGTACGTGAGGGCCTTGATTTACTGCTTGGACCGGAACCCGGCCAGCCGCTGCCGACTCTGCCCCGCATGTTGTACGGTCAAACACGCTGGGATGGTGCCCGCCGGCATCTCAAACATGTGCTCTATGAGGTGCAGTGGGATTATTCAGATGATGATGACGGAGTGCGGGTTTTGGTACCGCGTAAACCGTTCTTCACCGGCACATCACTGGAACCGATATTTGATCTGCTGGAAAATAATCTGAAGCGGATGCTCAATCCCAGGTTGACCTTCTATGGCAGGTTTCTAACCGACAAATCTGTTGACGCACACTTTTTCGGCGGCATTGGACCCGAGGTTATGGGTACAATCTATCTGGCCCTAACCGCCATGCTGATAGCGGTTCCACTGGGAGTGGTGGCAGCTATCTATTTTCAGGAGTATGCTAAAGAAGGTGTGGTGATGACCTTTCTGCGTTCCTGTGTAAATACTCTGGCCGGCGTGCCCAGCATTGTTTTTGGTCTTTTCGGCCTCGCATTTTTTATCAACACAATCAAGGTTTCGCAGGGTAAAAGTGTACTGGCCGGTGCTCTGACACTGGCTCTACTTGTTCTGCCGACTGTGATTAGGGCATCGGAAGAGGCTATTGCGGCGGTTCCCCGAGCTTATAAAGAGGGTGCCTTGGCATTGGGGGCAGGACAGTGGCGCACGGTACTGACCGTTATTCTACCAGCTGCACTGCCCGGAATTCTGACAGGTGTTGTAATCAGCATGGGACGCGCCGCCGGTGAAACGGCTCCGATAATATTTACGGCTGCCGTCAGTGTAGGAAAATTGTCGCGTCCTCTGGAAATGCTTTTTCGCGATACACCGGCTCTCTCCTGGAATCTGTACAATATCTGTACAGAACATGAGGCGGTTGACCGGATTCGACATGTGCAGTATGGCATGGCCTTGACCCTTGTTGTGCTGGTATTAGCTCTGAACCTCGTGGCGATCCTTATTCGCGCCAGAGTTAGCAAAAGATTGAAAGGTTGAATATGGATGCTGAATTGAATCCCATTGATACTGAAGCCCATGTCAGGGCCGAGGATTTTTCGGTCTTTTACGGTGAACATGAGGCGGTACGCAGGATAAATATGTCAATTCCCGCGAAGCAGGTCAGCGCAATCATTGGACCGAGTGGCTGCGGCAAGAGCACATTTCTTCGGGCGATCAATCGTATGAATGATCTGATTCCCGGGTGTCATGCCCGTGGTAGACTCATCTTCGACCGACGTAACATCTACGGCAACGATATCGATGTGGCGGTTCTGCGCGGTTGTATTGGTATGGTCTTTCAAAAACCGAACCCTTTCCCAAAATCGATTTACGACAATGTTGCCTACGGGCCGCGATTGCATAGCAGCTATCGCAAGTGTGACCTCGATTTGATTGTAGAGGAGAGCCTGACAAAGGCGGCATTGTGGGATGAAGTCAAGGATCGACTCAACAAAAATGCACTGGGTCTATCCGGTGGACAAGCCCAGCGTTTGTGCCTGGCACGCGCATTGGCGGTCAAACCTGAAATTCTATTGATGGATGAACCGACATCGGCACTGGACCCCAAGGCAACCGCTAGAATCGAGGAGTTGATAGTCGAGCTACGCGGCAGTTACACAATTGCAATTGTGACACATAACATGCAGCAGGCCACGCGCGTTTCGGATGTAACCGCTTTCTTTTATGAGGGTGATTTAGTAGAATTCGGCAAAACCGAACAGCTGTTCACCCGGCCTGTGGAAAAACGCACCGAAGATTACATAACTGGACGTTTCGGTTGAGAATTAACGGAGAAGATGATGAATTTGATTTTCCAGAAAGAGCGCGAGGCGGTTCAGAATGATCTGATGAGACTCTCAGGCGATGTTGAAAAACGGCTGGTAGTTGTCTTGAAGGCTATAGGCAACCGTGACGCGCCGACACTGCAAGAGTGGATGAAACGTGATAATGAAATTGATGCGAAAGAGGTGCGGATTGAGGAAGAGTGCCTCAAAATATTGGCCTTGCATCAACCGGTGGCTTGCGATCTGCGCTTTCTTATCGCGGTATTGAAGATCAACAACGACCTCGAACGGATCGGTGATATTGTTGTGAATATCGCGGAACGCGGTGTGCAACTGCTCGCCTATCCCGCATTTGACATTTTAGAGCAGGTGCTGACAATGGGCGATATGGTCAAATCAATGCTGGGCGACTGTCTCGATGCGCTGGTGGAATTCAATTCCGATAAAGCCAGGGATGTAATTGCGCGGGATGAGATTATCGATCAGCGAAATCGGGATGTGGTCGAAAGTGTGGTTGAGCTTGTCAGAGCAGATAACACCGGTGCTGCCGTGAAAGCACTCATTCAAATTTATACCATTGCCCGTTACATTGAACGAATGGGAGACCATATCACCAATATCGCCGAGGATGTGGCATATCTTGTGGATGGAACAATAATAAGACACCAGCAGCAAAATTAAGAGAGGTGATGGAATGGCCAGTGAAAAAATTATGATAGTTGAGGATGAAGCGGATATCCGCGAGCTGATGCGCTATAATCTTGAGCGTGAGGGATATCAGGTGACGGAGTGCGCTTCAGCCGAGGATGCTCTGGTTTATCTTGAAAAAAGCACGCCGGATATTATTCTTCTCGATTTGATGCTGCCCGGCACCGACGGTTTCGCCCTCTGCCGCAAGATCAGAGCATTGGAAAAAACTGAATTCACCCCGGTGATTATGGTGACGGCTCGCAACGAGGATGCCGATATTGTGGCCGGACTTGAGGTTGGCGCCGATGATTACATCATCAAACCTTTCAGTGCCCGCATTCTGCTGGCACGCATCAAGGCGGTGCTTAGACGCTGTGCGGTTGAGGCGGTTGATTCGAAAAACGTGGTTTGTTTCGGGCCAATAGAAGTTGATCGTAAACATCATGCGGTCAGAGTTGAGGGCAGGTCGTTGACACTGACGCTAAGTGAGTTCAAGATACTCGATCTTTTTGTGCGGCGCCCGGGCGTGGTCTTTTCCCGCTATCAAATAGTGGATGCGGTACATGGCGAAGATTATCCCGTGACAGATCGATCGGTGGATGTTCAGATTGTAGGGTTGCGGCGCAAGATGGGTGACTTCAGTTCAATGATCAAAACGGTTCGCGGTGTCGGCTATAAAATGGTTTTGGAAAATCAGTGAGCAATGAGTGCAGTATCGCTATGTGTCAGTTTATTTAAGGAGTTCTGGTTTTGAGAAAAAGAAACTTGTTTCTGCAGTTCTTCGGTGTTCACACTGCGATTATCTTCGTGGCGGTCGTGCTGGTTTCGCTGTTCACCTGGCTTGAAGGGAGTCGTATCTTCAAAGCGCAGTGGCTTGATGAACTTGATGTGCAGGCCGACATGGCGGTGGCTATCTTTGAGGGGGCTAATGCCCGATTGGATATCAAAGCGGATTGTCAGGAGTTTTTCAACCGCCTTGAAAAACTTGATATTCATAGATTCACTCTGGTGCTGACCGATGGATCGGTGATCGGCGATACCCGAGCTCCGGTTTCCGAGATGGACAGCCACGCGAAACGTCCGGAAATTGTGCAGGCCAGCATCAGCGGTAAGGCTCATAGCGAGCGTTACAGCACAACCCTCAACCGTAAAATGGTTTATGTTGCCCGCCGAATTCCCTCTGATCTGACAAAACCGCAACAGGCTATTTTGAGAGTGGCTGTGCCGGTTACAACCATGGCTAACCGAATCAGCGCAATCCGGCATGAGTTTCTGTTTATGGCGGCAATTGTGTTGCTGGCGGCGTTGCTGATGAGCTATGTGGGCGCACTGCGTATCGTCGGGCCGGTTTCGGATCTGCAAACCGGACTGACGCGTATCGGCAATGGAGATTACGCCTTTCGCCTGGTTGTGCCGCCAGTTCCACACCTCGCCGAATTGGCACGTTCAATCAATTATGCCGCCGGCCAGCTGGAGAGCCACATACATCAGCTGGAAGAGGAGCGTAATCTGCGGGCACTGATTTTAAAGTGTATGGAGGTCGGCTTGATTGCAGTTGATTCCGAGTTAAGGATCATCAATATCAATCAAAGTGCGCTACGTATTTTCAAGGTTAATGCGCAAAATGCGGTCGGATGTAATATTGCTGAAATTATCCGTTATCCGGATGTGTTGGAAGTGCTCGATGAGAGCCGCCGATCCGCCACCAAACTGGAAAAGACCGTCACTGTTGCAGATGCGGATGCTGGCGGGGGCGACAAAATTCTTGTTCTGCAGGCAAACGCGCTTGAGGGTCTGCAGAACAAACGTATCGGAACTCTGCTTGTTCTGAGTGACATTACGCGCCTGCGTAAGCTCGAAACGGTGCGGCAGGATTTTGTGGATAACGTTTCACACGAGCTGCGCACACCGGTTACATCAATCAAAGGGTTCTCCGAAACTCTATTGGACGGAGCTTTAGATGATTCCAAAACCGCACGCCATTTTGTTGGAATTATCGCCCGCCAGAGTGAGCAGCTCGAGCAGATTATTCACGATTTGATTGAATTGTCGCGTTTTGATCGCAACATTGATAACGAGTTGGAGCGCAACCCAATACCGTTAGCTGAAATAGTCAGAAATGCATTGGAAATGTGTCAGGCTAGAATCGAAGAGACTGGGGTTGACGTGAAAGTTGACTGCCCGGATGATCTGGTTGTCAAAGTGCATGCCGGATTGATCGAACAGGCACTTGTGAATTTAATCGATAATGCTCTGAAATACGGGTGCGGCGGGCAGAAGAGGATCGGAGTGTGTGCTGTCAAAGAGAGTCTGTCGGTCAGAGTCAAAGTTTGGGATCACGGTGCCGGTATCGAAAAACGACACCTTGATCGTCTGTTTGAACGGTTCTACCGTGTGGACAGTGGACGAAGCCGTGAGCTTGGCGGTACGGGTCTCGGGCTGGCGATAGTAAAGCATATTGTTCTGTTGCATCAGGGAACCGTGCAGGCTGAGAGTGAACCGGGTCGGGGAGCTTGTTTCACGATAACACTGCCGGAACATCTATGAGCACCGCGTGTTCCACAAAAGAGTTAGTAAAGAATTAGTGACAGGCATTAGTGTTGTCTACTTTCATGAAGTTGTGCCGATTTAAGATTGCGCCGTAGGCGAAAACCTGAACAGCACTGACCGGAATTTCTTTCAGCCACCGGCTGATCTCATCGACGCTGTGTCCGTGCCCTAACGGCGTGCTGTGATTGTCGCAATGCAGCAGAGTCACCGCATCGCGGTGAATATGGTTTTTTCATCTTTTTCTCATAAGTGATTATATATAATACACTTAAATTCGTGTCTTTCGTGATTTTCGTGGTTTAATTGATTTTTCTAGGTTTATGGTTTCAATAACCGATTTCCAAAATTTCTTTGATCACATCGGCGGTGTATTCAGCGCCTGTGCCCCAGGCCTGCGCGAGGATTGCGGATTGATCGGCGAGGCATCCGATTGATGCGTGGTCGATATTGCATTCACGCAGTGAAACCGGGTTGCCGATTTGTGCTAGCCAGCTTTTGAACTGCTGTATGCCCTCAGCGCAGGCTGCACTTTCGTCATCCTTCTGCACACCCATTATATTGCGGGAGAAGGATGCAATCCGGCTGGTGCGTCGGCGGCTCTCCCAGCTCATCCAGGCGGGTCCGGTGACGGCCAGTCCCGCACCGTGTGGGACATCAAAGATCCCGCTCAAAGGGTGTTCCAGCATATGTGCCGGAGTTGCCCAGGCACCGACGCCGGCGGAACCCAGAAAATTCCAGGCCAGAGTTGCGGCCCACATCATTGCCGCCCTTGCTTCGATATCAAAGGGATCAGCCAGAATTCTTTCGGTAGAGCGCATGATCGCTTTGACCACCCCTTCGGCATATCCATCCTGCACCGGCATGAAACCGTCGGCTCTGGTCAAATAGCTTTCTATAGTATGTGAGATGGCATCCGAGGCGGAGTAGGCCACATAGTTGGGGGGAACGGTCAAGGTGGTTTTGGGATCCAGGATTGAAAAGCGCGGGTTGAGCAGCGGGTTGACCATTGCCCGTTTCTCGCGGGTTGTGTCATCGGTTATAACACTGCCGCCGTTCATTTCGCTGCCGGTTGCGGGCAGGGTCAGCACCGTCGCCAACGGAATGGCACTCTGCGGTTGCAATGAGTTACGGTTGAGATAGAAATCCCAGAAATCACACTCTGCCGGAATGCCAGCGGCAATCGCCTTGGCTTCGTCGAGCACACTGCCGCCGCCGACAGCCAGAATACCATTGACTTCCTGGCCGCGTCCGAATTCGATGCCCTCCGTTGTGTGAGATCGCAATGGGTTTGATGATACGCCGGACCACTCGTTCCACTGGATATTGTTCGCTTTTAGTGATTCGATAACATGGTCGTAAACACCGTTTTTTTTGATGCTTGATTTGCCATAGACGAACAAAACGTTGGTCATGCCAGCATCAGCCAGTTCGCTACCAATCTTATTTACGCTGAGATCACCGAAAATAATACGTGTCGGATTGCTGTATTCAAAAGGGTACATAAATTCTCCTTGCTTTCGTTTGTTGTTATTATCTCAGTTTCGGCGAAAAAAAGCAAGATGAGAGCTATGATTGAATTCTGTTACGCCCCGGTGTACAATAGTGCCCTACAACATAAGAAAGTTATGGAGGAAGTGTATGCTCAATGGTATTTCTCCGGTCATATCACCGGAATTGCTGAAAATTATGGCTGAGATGGGGCATGGTGATGAGCTTGTGCTCGCAGATGCTCATTTTCCAGGCCACACAATGGGACGGCGCGTTGTACGGGCTGACGGGTTGAGTGTCGCACAGCTGCTTGATGGTATCATTCCGTTGTTCGAGCTGGACAGCTATGCGCCGCCGCTGATTATGATGGCTCCGGTTGAAGGGGATCAACTTGATCCGACAGTTGAACAAAGTTATCTGAATGCGATCGGTGCGCATCTGGATTCGGTGCCTTCACTCCACCGTATTGAGCGTTTTGCCTTTTACGACAGAGCGCGGAAGGCGTTTGCGGTTGTCATGACTGGTGAATCGGCCAAATACGGCAATCTGATTCTGAAAAAGGGGGTCTGTTGCGGCGGGTGAACCCCACCTTATATCCGATATCCGACCTCTGACCGCCACTTCTGTGGCTGTAGCACCAACCTCTGATTGGCATAGGTTGATTCAGCTGTTATAATTGCCGCATTATGAGAGCTGATTTTATATTTCATTCGATTATCATCTTTATCACGGCACGTTATCTTTTCGCTTTGTATGTGGATCATCTTAATTTAAAGGCACTGGATACAAATTTGCCTGAAGAATTTAAAGATGTATATGACAGCGAAAAATACCGTCGTTCGCAGGATTACCTGCGCGTCAACACCCGTTTCGATGCGTTCAGCGGTGCTGTTAATCTGATTGTGACACTTACATTTCTCTGGTTCAAAGGACCGGGTTGGCTGAATCGCTTGGTTGGCGGCTGGTCAGAGAGCTGGTTGTGGCGCGGTCTGGCTTACGGCGCACTCATATATTGCGTTGTGTTTCTGATTGCACTGCCCTTCTCCATTTATCATACCTTTGTAATCGAGGAGCGTTTCGGTTTTAATAAAACAAATGTAAAAACCTTTGTGACTGATCAGTTGAAATCACTGCTACTGACAGTTGTGATCGTTGTGCCGGTTTATCTGGGTGTTCTATGGTTCTTTCAGAGATTCGAGTTGGGCTGGGTGTGGGCCTGGTGTATGCTGACAATTCTTTCGTTGCTGATTATGTACATTGCGCCGGTCTGGATCATGCCGCTGTTCAACAAGTTTACGCCGCTTGATTCGGAGAGCGAACTTAGCCAAGCAATCAGGCGGATGTGCGCGAAAGCAGAGTTCGCCATCAAAGGAGTTTTTATTATGGATGGATCGAAACGTTCATCCAAATCCAATGCGTTTTTTACCGGCTTGGGCAGAAACAAGAAAATCGCACTATTTGACACCTTGATTGAACGCCACACAATCGAAGAGCTGGTGGCAGTGCTCGCGCATGAGATCGGACACTATAAAAAGAGACACGTTCTCCAGATGATGTTGGTATCATTTGCAAATTCGGCTTTGATGCTTTTTATGTTGGGTGTTTTTCTTAAATCTCCGATTGTTTTTGAAGCTTTCGGAGTGGAGGGTGAGCCGGTACACGCCGGATTGTTAATCTTCGGTTTTGTGTATGCTCCGCTTAATTTCGTGATTTCAATTCTTCAGAGTGTTGTGAGTCGCCGTAATGAATACGAGGCGGATCGTTTTGCCGTGGAGATAACGGGGCAGCCGCGGGTAATGATTGATGCTTTGAAAAAGCTCTGTGCGGACAATCTGAGTAATCTGACACCGCATCCGTTAAAGGTCTTTTTCGAATATTCACATCCTCCGGTTCTGCATCGGCTTCAGGCACTGCGTGAGAGGGGAACGGGGTGATGTCCGCGGTGCCCAAAGAGAGTCAGATACTGAAACATTTTTTCAGAGTTTTCAGACGGAGTGCTTTCAAAGGGGCAGAGAAACTTTCAGTGCCGTCACTGCCGGGGGCGGGGGCGGCCTGCTTTGCCGCCGCGATGTCAGACGCCTCTCCCTCAGATACACTGCTGGTGATTACTCCGACCATCACGGATGCTGAGCGGGTTTACGCCGATTTCTGTGCACTGGGACGTCTTGCCGGAGCTATACCGCTGCTTTTCCCGGTGATGCTGGAGGGAGATCAGGAGAGCCAGGGTAGCCGTTTGCAGGTGATTAAAGAGCTTTGGTATAGCCAAACCTTGACTGGCAGCCCCGGTGACTCAATCAGAGAAAGCAATCAAAAGAAAGTGATTGTGACGTCACTGCCAGCGTTGCTCCAGAAGGTGCCCGAGCCTGCGGCACTGAACGCTGCCGCAATAAGCCTGAAGGTTGGCTCCGAATATGATTTTCAAGGGTTGATCGCACAAATTGCCGCCGGCGGTTATGATCGTTGCTCCGAGGTGGATGAGCCCGGGCGGATGGCTGTGCGCGGCGGTATCATTGATTTGTGGCCGCCTGCGGAACCGCAGCCTTGGCGTATCGAATTTCTTGACCAAACGATCGAGTCGTTACGCATCTTTGATCCTATATCCCAGCGCTCGGTTGAGAGGGGCGCTGCTTTGTGGGTTCCGCCGTGTGAGCAACGTAATCTTCGTATGCAACTGCTGACCAAATGTTTGCCGTCGGCAGCGGGTATTCTCTGGATTGAGTATGATGCGCTGCGTGACGCGGCTGTGGCGATCACGGAAAACGAAAATCATTGCGGTAGTTGGAGTGAGCTGCATGCCGCGGTTGTGCGCTCAGAGCCCTGGCTCACCGTTTACTCCGGTGACCCTGCACCCGTTGGTGTGCCCGCAATGCCACTTGAAATTTCGGGGCTTGTCGGCTTGTCGGAATTTGGTTCGCCGGACAGTTTTCATCCCGAGTTGATCTCAGGGGCGCGTCAGCGACTGTTTGACAATCTAAAGCGGCGCGCGCGACAGGGAGAGAGTGTGATTGTCTGCGCGGATACGGCTGGTGCCTGCGAAATGCTGTCGCATGAGCTGGAAGAGACAGACGGTATCCAAGTGCTGCACCTGGCTCTCTCCGGAGGGTTTGTCATGCCCGGCTTAACTGTTGCGACGCAGCCGGATCTGTATGCTTCACGCCAATGGAAAGCACGTTCCAGAGCTACACCCGATAACCGTGGACGCCATTTTGAACACGCCGCCGAGCTTGAACCCGGTGAGTTGGTTGTGCATATCGACCACGGAGTGGGACGCTTCCTGGGCACAACGGAGATTGATTTCAACGAACAACGCTCGGAGGTGATTACTCTTGAGTATGCCGACGGTATGAAAATACATGTGCCCGTGAGTCAGGCTCATCTGATCTCTCGCTATGTGGGGGTGGCCGGACACAAGGCTCGGTTACATAATCTGCATGGAAAACGCTGGAGCAAGGATAAGGCAGATGCTGAGCGTGCGATTGCCGATATGGCTGCGGAACTGCTTGAAACACAGGCTCAACGTGAGATTGTGCGGGGCTTCAGCTTTGCGATAGACCACCGTTGGCTGCATGACTTCGAAGCAGCCTTTCCCTACCAGGAAACACCCGATCAGAGCAGAGCCATTGAAGAGGTTAAACGCGATATGGTTCGAAGTAGGCCGATGGATCGTCTGATCTGCGGTGATGCCGGTTACGGCAAAACCGAGGTCGCGATGCGCGCCGCCTTTATCGCGGTGATGAATCATCGTCAGGTGGCGGTATTGGTGCCGACAACCATTCTGGCCGAACAGCACTATGAGAGCTTTCGCGAAAGGATGGCTCCGTATCCACTTGAAATTGCGGTAGTCAGCCGACTGCATACCGGTGCGCATCGAAAAAAAATCATAGCTGATTTGAACAACGGCAGGGTCGATATAGTGATTGGGACGCATGCGCTTTTGAATGCGGCGGTTCAGTTCAAGGATTTGGGTCTGTTGATCATCGATGAGGAACAGCGCTTCGGTGTTAAACACAAGGAACGGTTGAAGCAGGCGCGTCAGGTGGTGGATGTGCTGACAATGTCGGCCACACCGATTCCGCGCACCTTGTATCTCAGTATGACGGGTGCGCGCGATATGAGCCTGTTGCAGACTCCGCCGCGTGAACGTGTGGCGGTGGAAACCAGAATCGTGCCCGACAGCGACTCTGTGATGGCTGACGCTATCCGCCAGGAACTGAATCGCAATGGGCAAATTTTCTTTCTGTTCAACCGTGTTTTGACCATTGGGATTATGCGTCGGCGCCTGCAGAAGCTGGTGCCTGAAGCGATTATCGCCGTGGTTCACGGTCAGATGGCCGGAGCCGAGCTGGCAGCGGTGATGCGCTCTTTTGAGGCCGGAGCTATCGATTTGCTACTCTGTACAACCATCATCGAGAGCGGGCTGGATATACCGCGTGCCAATACAATTCTGGTGCATCGTGCCGACCGCTTCGGCATAGCGCAGCTCTATCAGCTGCGCGGCAGAGTAGGACGCTCATCACGCCGCGGCTACGCCTGGCTGCTGCTGCCGGAACACGGCCATATCGATAGTGACGCAAGACGGCGCATCGAGGCACTCAAAAGGCATAGCGGACTTAGCGCCGGATTTAATTTGGCTCTGCGTGATCTGGAAATTCGTGGTTCCGGTAATCTGCTGGGCGCTGCGCAAAGCGGTCATATTGCGGCAATCGGCTTTGGTCTGTACTGCCAGCTGCTTCGACGCACGATCGCCCGTTTCAAAGGAGAAAAACCGCCCATGCTTATTGATGTGGTTCTGAATCTGGACTTTCTTGACTTTTCGCCCGGTATTGTCGATCAGCAACGTTCGGCTTGTCTGCCCTACGACTATGTTGAAAATGAGGCAGACCGGATGAAGCTGCACAAAAGTTTAGCCGAAGCGGTTGAAACGGGGGAGGTGCGTGAACAGCTGTGTGAGATCGAGGATCGTTACGGACAAGCTCCCCCGGCTGTGCGGCGTCTTTTTCTGATGGCGGAACTGAGAGTCGCGGCGGCTGCCAGAAATCTCGGACGTATCGAGTGTTCGGGTACCCGGCTCTGTCTTTACAGGCCTGGCAGACGAAAGCCGCTGCTGGTGAACGGAGTGCTACCATCTCTGCCTGATAATCTGCCGGAGAAACGTTTGAAAGCGCTGATCAGAATTGTGAAAAAAGTTGATTCCGCGATTGTGACGGGGCGTTAATCGTAGCGGCCAGCTCTCCCAAAGGCGGATATTAGTATCAGAATTCGGCGCTGTCTCGAATCCATGCGCGAATTTTATTAACGACCTTCTCCCAGGTGGATGTCTCCCTCCGTAGCTCCAGAAAATGGTCAAACAGCGCAAACCAGTCGTCAAGAAATATGCCGGTCAAACGCATGCGTTCCTGAAATATGCCGCCGGATTCCATCTGCTCGATCTTAGGTAGTTTTAGTGTGCGAAACGCAAATTCGGAATCGACAACCGCAGTGTAGATTTTCTCCTGGTGGGCTAGCGTGAATTTAACCCGCTTGAGTTTCTTGCCGCAGAGCAGGGCTGTGAGCGCTTCGCGGCTGTTGAGTGGGGTTCCTTTACGTAGCAGGGCCTCATGAGCTCCCTCACCCTCGCGAAAGAATGTGAGCGGCCCCTCCAGCATATAGCCGAACTCGTCGCCTTGACGGTTTTTGTGAACACCGCCGTTTTTCTCCCAGTTGAACCAGAGCCAGGTCAGAAAATCCATTCCAGGTGTGGCTGCGACCGGCGGTTCAATGGATTCATCTGGTGCAAAGCTGACCAAGGGCAGATCGTTAAAGTTGACCCTGGCGCGTTTCAGAGCAGCGGTTTCGGGAGTTAGAAGAACCGGCTGGTTATCGGTGCATTGCTTGAAGGCGATAGTGAAAGCATCGATCTGTTTGTCGGAGATGGCACCAGCCATAACGGTGTCGCGACGGAAGTCCAGCAATGCTGGTATGCCGGTAAGTGTGGGAGGCATATCCGGCAGCAGGGTGTCGATTACCCGCTGTTTGATCTCAGAACGTACTTGCCGTGGGAGAAACTCAACTCCGCGAGCGCGCAACTCAACCTCCTCCTCAAGTTTGCAGTGCGCTTTTAGTAACGCTTCGGGAACTTTACGTTCGGCCTTCATCAACATAAGGTGCAGATAAGAACCGAAACAGCACTTCTCTTCGGTGATTTCACGATCCAGCAGATGTCTGCCGGTAACCCAGCCGGATATAGGATCCCGTCCGAGTGTGCTGATCGGTGGAGCGGCCTGTCGCGCGAAATTCTGAAGAATATCCGGATCGACAGCCTGCAACAGGTAAAAAAGTCTGAAATTAAGGGTGCCTTGTTCAAATGCCATTGGAAAACCTCTTGTTCTGCCACCCGCGCCATACTTTAGCCGGTGACCTGTTTAACGATTCAGAGAGAAGTAAATCGAAACTCAATCAAAGATAAAATACAGAGTTGAGAGCCGCTTGTCACTCGAAATCGGGACTCGGAATTTTCGGTGTAAAGTGAAGATGACAAACGCACTTTAATAATGCTACAATTAGCGGTCAAATGAAAAACAACTCCACAGATTTTGATTTTTGGTACGCGGTTCATAATACCGAGATATTGATACCACCCAAGCGTCACATTGAAACCTTTGGCAACACGATCATCAACTATCACCTGGTGTGTGAGTTGATGGATGATACCAGCAGGGTGAGGGTGCGTGAGGGGCGGATGCAGGCATTACGCCCTCAGATTATAACACCTTCAACTTATGCCAGCACCATTCTGGAGGGTTTCGGTGAACAGGCCCATCGTTATCTGGAGTGGTTGCGCAAGCATGAAGACTCTGTGCGGGTGCTGCGTTACGGTTACACGCTGAAAAAGGAAACCTTCAACGAAGAGGTGGTTTCAGATACCATTGAAGCGGTGCTTGAGCGGGTTCTGGATGATGTGGGTTCCCGTAAAGACCCCTTCTCCACTGTGATCAAGGGGGTAGACGAACCATGGGATGTCTGTCTGGTGAAGTTGTTCTGGAAGGTGATTGAGAGTTCAGCAGGTAGCAATATCCGCGAGCTGCAGGAGCGGCATATGTTTGAGATTAAAGACGGCATACCACTGGGAGTGCGTGAGGATATTGAAAAGGCCTTTGCCGCCGCTCAAAGTGATATCTCCCTGGTCAAGCCACTTGGAAAATTTCTGCAGGATAATGGTGTTTTTGAGCAGTATCAGGATCGTTTTTTTGCGTTGGTAAAACGCGGTTGACCAATTATTACGCAACTCTGATCCGAGCGAAGGGACACAGGATTTTTAATCGAGGAGAGATTATTGATAATGACTATAACAGAAAAAATTCTGGCTCGCAGTGCCGGTCTGGCTTCAGTCAAGCCGGGTGACAATGTCTGGGTGAATGCCGACATTTTGCTGACACATGATGTCTGTGGCCCGGGAACAATCGGAATTTTCAAACGTGAGTTCGGCGCCGATGCCAGGGTTTTTGACCCCGAAAAGGTTGTGATAATACCCGATCACTATATCTATACTGCCGATGAGAAAGCCCATCGTAATGTTGACACCTTGCGGGAGTTCGTCAAAGAACAGCAGTTGCCGTACTACTACGATCCGGGCACCGAAAGCTATTGCGGTGTATGCCATGTGGCTCTGCCCGAATTGGGACATGTGCGCCCCGGAGAGACAATTTTTGGTACCGATTCACACACTTGCACCCACGGAGCACTAGGCGCATTTTCCAGCGGTATAGGCAACACCGATGCCGGGTTCATCCTGGGTACCGGCAAGCTTCTGGTCAAGGTACCCGAGACAATTCGTTTTATTCTGGATGGCGAAATGCCCGGTTATCTGAGTGCCAAGGATTTGATTCTACAGATAATTGGAGATATCGGGATTGCCGGCGCAACCTACTGTGCGATGGAGTTCAGTGGGTCGGCCATCGATGCACTCAGTATTGACGAACGCTGCACCATCTGCAACATGGCGGTTGAAGCCGGCGCTAAAAATGGAATTATCGCACCTGACAAGAAAGCCTTTGACTATGTCAAAGCACGCACCGGGAAGCCTTTTGAAGCACTCTATAGCGATGCCGCTGCGAAAGTCCGGGCCGAATATCGCTATAATGTGGCGGAGCTTGAACCGGTAGTGGCGAAACCGCATCTGCCGGATAACCTGGCAACAGTTCGAGCCTGTTCAGGCCGAAAGGTCGATCAGGTCTATATCGGTTCGTGTACCGGCGGCAAGCTAGAGGATTTCCACATGGCGGCCAGGGTTATGCGCTGCCGTAAAGTGAAGGTGCGCACCATGATTGTGCCGGCTACACGCCAGGTTGAACGCGCTCTGGATGAGGTCACAATCGAGGGCGAATCGCTACGATCCATCTTTGAAAACGCTGGTGTGGAGCCGATTGCTCCTCCGTCGTGCGCGGCCTGTCTCGGCGGTCCGCTGGATACATTCGGACGAACGCATGGAGAAGAGGTGGTTCTCAGTACAACCAATCGCAATTTTATCGGTCGGATGGGTTCCAAAAAGTCACAGATATATCTGGCATCACCCTTGACTGCGGCGGCCACCGCTGTCAAGGGCGTGATAACCGATCTCAGAGACCTTTAAGAGACATTCAATTAGGAGTTTTACCAATGACCAAAGAGCATATCATTCGTGGTCCGGTTTTTGTGTTGGAGGACAATATCGATACCGACCAGATTATTCCGGCATGCTATTTGAACCTTGTACCCACTATTCCGGATGAATATCGTAAGCTGGGATCCTTCGCATTGGCCGGTTTGCCCGAAGGGAGTGCCGCATTTACCGTCAACAGCGACGGTTCAACACCCTATCCGATTATCATCGCCGGTGAGAATTTCGGCTGCGGATCATCGCGTGAACATGCGCCGATTGCTCTGGGAGCGGCCGGTTGCAAGGCGGTGATAGCGCAAAGCTACGCCCGTATCTTCTTCCGTAATTCGGTGGCTACCGGCGAGATATATCCACTCGAATCCGAAGAACGTCTCTGCGAGGCTTTTCGCACCGGAGAAGAGGTTGAGGTTGATATGGACAACAATACAATTACACGCCTCTCCGATCAAAAAGTTTTCGGACTCAAAGCGGTCGGTGCTGTAGCTCCGGTGATCGCTGCCGGCGGTATGTTCGCCTATGCCCGTAAAATTGGAATGATCAAGAGTCGGGATGAACAATGAGTGAACGTGCCACCAGAGTTGTCGCTGTCGCCAATCAAAAGGGAGGAGTGGGCAAAACCACAACCGTGGTCAATCTGGCCGCAGGTCTGGCACTGCTCAACAAAACCGTTCTGGTTATTGATCTCGATCCTCAGGCCAATGCCACCAGCGGATTAGGGCTGGAACGCTCTCCAGGAGTGAGCCTGTATCCGGTTCTGACCGGCAAAGCGGATGTTGCCGACATCATTCAACCCACCCCTTACGCGAATATCAATATCATTCCAGCCGAAATCGACCTGGCCGGCGCCGAAATTGAAATTGCCCGCGAGGAAAATCACCTGGCGGTGGTGCGTCGTGAAATTGACCGTGTTCTGACCGCCGGGGTTTTTGATTATGTTCTGATGGACTGCCCTCCGTCGATCGGCATTCTGATGACATCATCGCTGGCAGCGGCTGACAGCATTATTGTCACGATGCAGTGCGAGTATTACGCTATGGAGGGGCTGAGTGTTATAAGTCAGTTGGTGCAGCAGATGCGTGAGAGCGGGGTTAATCCTGAGCTGACGATTGAGGGCATTGTGATGACGATGTTCGATGTGCGTACCCGCCTGGCTGCGGATGTGGTGTCCGAGGTGCGTCAGCATTTCGGCGATCTGGTTTACGATACGATCATACCGCGCAGTGTGCGCATCAGTGAGTCGCCCAGTTTCGGCGAACCGGTTTTGTTTTTTGCACCCTCCAGCAGCGGTTCGATAGCCTATAAAGCCTTGGCGCAGGAGTTCATTAAACGCCACAGCCTGTCGGTTAGAGCTGTGCTCTGACTCATTTTCGGTGGACGGCGGTCAGAGCTTTGACAATCTCTCCGGCCATTATCAGACCAGCAACTGAGGGGACGAAGGAGATGCTGGCCGGAGTACGGTTGCGCATGCCCGGTTTCTCCTCCGAATAAACCACCTTCAACTCAGAGATGCCATGTTTTCTCAACTCCCGGCGCATAATTTTGCACAACGGGCAGACTGCGGTTGCGTAGATATCAGCGACTTTGAAAGCGGTTGGGTCCAATTTGTTGCCGGTGCCCATGCAACTGATGAGTGGCACGCCTAGCTCTGTGCAGCAACGGGCCAACTCAACCTTGGCAGCCACTGTGTCGATTGCGTCAGCCACATAATCAAAATGTGCCAGATCAAACTCCGCACTGTTTGCAGGCGTAAAGAATTTCCGGATGCAGAGTACTTGCACTGCCGGATTGATGCTGCGCAACCGCTCAGCCACTATCTCAATTTTAACCGCGCCAACTGTAGTGACCAAGGCTTCCAGTTGACGGTTGATGTTGTCGGCGGTAATGTTGTCGTTGTCGATCAGGGTGATAGCTCCGATGCCAGCACGTACCAGCGCCTCCGCTGTGTAGGAACCGACTCCGCCGACTCCTAAGAGAGCGACTTTGGCCTGTGCCAATGTTACCAGCGCATCTCTGCCGATCAAAGCTTCGGTGCGTTTGAAGATGTCTTCAGAAGTAATACGGGTGACCGCCTGCACTGTGCTGTTCTCTATTCGTTTTTGTCCGCTTCAGCTTCAAGTTCGTTTTTCAGGCGTTCCTCCTCGATGGCCAGTTCGGTTTTCAATGCGGCTTCCTCTGCCAGCACTTCCGCCTGCTTCTCAATCTCTTTGGAAGCGACATCGCGTGCAAGTTTTTCAAGCTGCTTGCGCTGTGCTTCCTGTGTTGCTTGCATTGCGGCACTTTCCTTGATTTTTCTTTCGCGCAGACGTTCCATGTAAGAACGCACGTCACCGCCGCTACTGCGCACCTGGTGAAGCTCTTCGCGTATCGCGGCAGCGGATTCCGCAGCCCTCTGCGTATTGGTTTTGGCTTTGGATGTGCCCTTCGGCCTGGTGGCGGTTGCGACCACCGGCTTTTTGATTGTGGTTTTAAGCGGTCGCGCTGTTTTTGCGGCGGGTTTGGCAGCTTTATCCGCAACGCTGCTCACCAGACCTTTGCCCAGTTTCAGTTCAATTGAAACACCGTCTTTTTCGAGCAGAGCAACCTCCTCGTTATAATCGGCACTGATCAGCTTCCAGCCGTTGGCTTCGCTACCCTCGATAAGATAATAGTTTGCCGGGGGCTTGCTGGAAAGATCTGTAAATCCGACGGCGGTCTTTCCCTGCGGGGTGACATTAACAGCCGACATATTGATCTGACGTGCCAGCTTCTGCTGCTCGACTTTCAGGCGTGCTTCCTCTTTGGCTGCGTCAGGATCGACCTGCTGTTGCCCTAAGTCGGAGGGCAGTTCGCCGAAAGGCATTCTCTCCAGAATCGGCTGATAATACTCGAACGGTTGCGGTGAGTAGATAGAGGTTTCAACAGCCTCAGCACATGGTATCAGCCATACAACCAGGGTTGCCGGCAATACTTTTTTTGCCCAAGTTTTAAACATGACTACAAGATAACATATTTAGAGGCGCAAGTTCACAAAATTTTTTTAAGCAGCAACATGAGCTACCAGCTGGATTTTGGACACAGCCCACCTTAAACATTGTTGAGTTTTGAACACGTTTTTGTCAAACCCTGAAATATAGCTGTTGCTAACACCTGAAATTTTCTGTATATGTGTACTCACGTGATGTGCCGTGTCTCTTATGGCGTTAATTTTGAACAGGAGCGGGAGTGAAGATGAAAAAGATTATTATTGCGATTTTTGTATTATCCACATGTTGTGTTATTTCTGCTGCGGCCAGGCAACCCAATGTAATTGTTTTCCTCTCTGATGACCAAGGCTGGGGTGATCTAAGTTTCAACGGCAACAAAAATCTGTCAACACCCAATGTCGATTCGCTGGCGCGGCAGGGGGCGAGTTTTGAAAGTTTTTATGTTTGCGCGGTCTGCTCGCCGACACGAGCCGAATTTTTGACGGGTCGTTATCATCCGCGTGGCGGCGTTTATTCCACTTCGGCTGGTGGAGAACGGCTAGATTTGGATGAAACCACTATCGGCGACATTTTCAAGGCAGCCGGTTACAGCACCGCCTGTTACGGCAAGTGGCACAACGGCATGCAATATCCTTATCATCCCAACGGACGCGGTTTTGATGAGTTTTACGGCTTCTGTTCAGGTCATTGGGGCCATTACTTTGATTCAATGCTGGAGCATAATGGTGATATCGTCACCGGTAACGGTTTTTGCATCGATGATTTCACCGACAAAGGTATAAAGTTTATCGAGGAGAATCGCGATCATCCCTTTTTCTGTTATTTTGCCTATAACACACCGCATTCACCTATGCAGGTTCCCGATGAGTATTGGAACAGATTCAGGGGCAAAGAGTTAAAAATGCGTCATAGAGACCCTGAAAAAGAGGAGCAAAACCATCTGCGCTGCGCGCTGGCCATGTGTGAAAATATCGATTGGAATGTGGGGAGAGTGCTACGCAAGCTTGATGAGTTGCAGCTCGCTGAGAATACAATTGTGGTTTATTTTAACGATAACGGACCGAATGGATGGCGCTGGAACGGTGATATGCGCGGTCGAAAGGGGGCGGTTGACGAAGGTGGGGTACGTTCCGCTCTTTTTATGCGTTGGAAGGGGGCAATAAAGCCCGGTGTTGAGATTCGTCAACTAAGCTCGGTGATCGATCTGCTACCGTCGTTGGCGGAGTTGTGTGGTGTGACTCTGCAAAATAAAAAACCGCTTGACGGACGCAGCTTTGTGAGGTGGCTGCGTAATCCGCAAGCGTCGACTGATGATCGCCTGATTGTGAACAACTGGCGTAATCGGATCAGTGTGCGCTCCAACCGTTTCCGGTTGGATGAAAAATACAGACTCTATGATATGCACAGCGATTTCGGGCAGCGGATTGATATTGCCGATCAATATCCTGATGTAAAACGTCGTCTGACGCAGGCCGCCGATGCTTATCGAGCCGCGGTGCTGACTGAATTGCCCAAGGAGGATAAACGCGAATTTGTTATCGCTCATCCCGGTCATAGTTTAACTCAGGTGCCAGCGCGGGATGCTCGGGCGAGCGGAGGTGTAAAGCGCTCTTGCGTTCATCCCAATTGTTCCTACTATTCCAACTGGACAAGCACCGATGAGAAAATATACTGGGATGTCGATGTGGCTGCCGAAGGACGCTTCGAGGTCACCCTCTTCTACACCTGTCCCGCCAAGGATGTTGGTTCTTCGGTGGTGCTGAGCTGCGGCGGCAGCAGATTGCCTTTCAAGATGGTTGAGGCGCATGATCCTCCTTTGATCGGTGCGGAACATGACCGTTTCAAGCGGGTTGAGTCTTATGTCAAGGATTGGAAAAGGGTGGTGATAGGTGCGATGAATCTGCGGCAGGGTAAACAGCGACTTGAGCTGTGTGCGACGGAAATTCCGGGTTCACAGGTGATGGATTTCCGTCTGTTGCTTTTCAAACGTATCAAATAGGCGGGTATGATTTTTTGAGCGCACAGGCAAAGCCGCCGTCGGTCTGCGTGCGAAATGGCAGTTGTTCCACACTTGCGTGTATGGCGAAGAGCGGATTGTTTGAGATGAAATCGCGAATGACTTCACTGTTCTCCTCTGGTTCCAGTGAACATGTTGAATAAACCAGAGTTCCGTTCGGTGCAAGCAGGGTGGCAGCGTTTGACAATAATTTCTGCTGTAAGCGTACAATGCGCTGCATTCTTTTTTCACTCCAGCGCCAGCGTGCGTCAGGGCGTCGACCCAGAACGCCGGTGTTTGAGCAGGGTACATCCAGCAGGATTCGATCAAATAATCCGTGGCACTCTTTGAATTCACTCAAGTCAGCGGCCAGATCAAATTGCTCAACTTTAACATGTGTTATGCCAGTGCGTTGAAGGTTCGCAGTCAGCGTATGGATGCGGTCATCATGAATATCGGTTGCGACAATTTTTGATTGCTCCGCACGCCATGCTATCTGAATTGTCTTGCCGCCCGGAGAGGCACAGCCGTCCAGTACGGAACTGTCCGGACGGAGATCAAGCAGTTGAATTGAGGCGACTGTCGAGGGGTCTTGCACAATAAATTCACCTTGCTCATAACCCTGCATATCCTGAATCCGTTGTCCTCTGGGTACTGGTTCGAAAAATGATTGGCCGTCTTGCGCTGGCCTTCTGGTGATAAAGCTTCGGGCCGGTTGATTGTTCCAGTGGCAGAGCTGCTCGGCCGCCTCTGCGCCGTGACGTGTCAGCCAGCGCCTGACCAGTGCTTGCGGATGTGACTCTCTGATATGCAACGGCTGGTCTTTTAATTCTACCAGCAGCTGCTCTCTGTTGCGAATTATATTGCGTAATACCGCATTAACCAGCGCGGTGGATTTGCCGGAGCGTAATTTTGCGGCCTCAACGGTTTCGTGCACAGCGGCGTGATCAGCGACATCATCCATCAGAAGAATCTGAGCGGCTCCCAGCAGAAGAGCTGCCAGAGTTTCCCCACCCGGGGTTTTGGTCAGTAGCTGTCGTAGCACCCATTCAAGGGCGGCATAGTTACGGATTGTGGTGTAAACCATATCGGTTATAAAGGCATGATCGGTTTCCGATTCGATCATGCGATCCGGGAAATCGCGGTTGACCAGCCAGCGGCTGATAATGAAGGTTGCTTCTGTACGACTGTTGTTCATAGTTTGGTTTTAAATCTCTACGGATTTTGTTTCTTAGAAAAATAAACTTCAAAGGTTGCAAAATCCGGTTACGGCAAAAAATGGTTTGTTAGTTTTTTCGCAGCGGCTTGAAGCGCACCCGAGCGGGACGGTCAGCGGCCTCGCCCAGCTCCTGCCGCAGCTGTTCATGATAATCAGCATAATTTCCTTCAAACCAACGCACCTTGCCGTCGCCTTCGAAGGCCAGAATATGGGTGGCGATACGGTCGAGAAACCAGCGGTCGTGGCTGACCACCATCACGCAGCCGCCGAAGTCCATGATGCCGTCCTCCAGCGAACGCAGGGTTGCCACATCCAGGTCGTTAGAGGGTTCATCAAGCAGCAGCAGGTTTCCGCCGCTGCGTAGCAGTTTTGCCAGGTGAACGCGATTGCGTTCACCGCCGGAAAGTACTCCAACCGGCTTGGACTGTTCCGCTCCTTTAAAGTTGAAACGGCTGCAATAAGCGCGTCCATGCATCAGGCGGTCTTTGGCAAGCTCGATATACTCGGAACCGTCGGTAATCTCCTCGTAAATGGAGTTGGCCGGATTGAGTGCTTCACGACTTTGATCGACATACGCCAGTTTGACCGTCGGCCCAACGGTCAGGGTTCCGGAAAGTGGCCGCTCCTCGCCGGTCAACAGGCGGAAAAGTGTTGTCTTACCGGCACCGTTGCCGCCGATAACACCGACAACACCTCCGCGCGGCAGATCAAAGTCAAGATTTTCAAAGAGTAGCTTATCGTCATAGCCCATCGAGAGATTTTCAGCCTTGACCACCAGATCGCCCAGTCGTGCACCAGGTGGGATTCTGATGCTTAACTCTTCTTCACGGTTGTCGGCTTGCTGTGAGACCAACTCTTCGTAGCGCCGCACACGAGCCTGGTTACGGGCGCGTCGTCCCGAGGGGTTGGCGCGCACCCAGGCCAATTCATTCTGAATCAGGCGACGCCGTGATTCGGCCTGTTTGGAGGTGCGTTGCAAAGCCTGATCTTTCTGTTCCAGCCAGGCGGCATAATTGCCTTTGTACGGATAAGCGCGTCCACAGTCCAATTCGAGTATCCACTCGGTTACATTACTCAGAAAATAACGGTCATGAGTAACAACAATCAGCGTGCCGCGATAATTCTTGAGATAAGTTTCAAGCCAGCCGACCGATTCGGCATCCAGATGGTTGGTTGGTTCATCCAGCAGCAGTACATCCGGATCGGAAATGAGCAATCGGCACATGGCGACACGTCGCCGTTCGCCGCCGGAGAGCGGGGCGACCGGTACATCAGCCGCCGGCAGACGGAGTGCATCCATTGCCTGTTCAATCCGGTTGTCGATGTTCCAGATATCTTTGCTGTCGATCAGCTTTTGCAGACGGTCAAATTCGTTGTTGAGCTTCTCGCTCTCTTCGTCGCTCATCTCTTCACCGAGCATTCCGCAGATTTCATCGTAGCGGTCGAGGGCCAGCAGAGCGTCTTTTATGCCCTCCCGGACGGACTCCATGACCGTTTTTTCGGGGTCGAGTTCAGGTTCCTGCGGCAGATAACCGATGTGCAGGTTTTTGGCACTCTGACAACTTCCCATAAACTCGCTGTCCAGACCGGCCAGTATCTTTAACAACGATGATTTTCCCGACCCATTGGCACCGATAACACCGATGTGTGCGCCATGAAAGAAAGAGAGATTAACATTCTCCAGAATCATCTTCTTTTCATGCTGTTTGGTTACGTTTACAAGCGAAAAAACATATTCACCGGCCATTAAATCCTCCTTTCAAGGCCGCAATACAGTAGATGGAAAGCAACTGATGGTCAAGCTGTAAGTGGCAGATCCCTGAATCCACAAAAAAGAGGGCGCCCTTTTGGGGAGCCCCTTTTCATTGATTTATTCAGCTTGAGCCGTCATTTAGCGGCTTTTCTTTTGCCTTTGCCTTTAGCCTTTTTACCGGCTTGGGCCTTTTGTTTGCGTGCTTCGATCATCGCCTGTTTCTCGGCGTCATCGAGCTTGCCGTCACCGTTTTTATCGAACTGTTTAACCATTTCAGCCATTTTCTGCTGACGCGCCGCTCTCATGGCTTCTTTTTCAGTCTTAGAGAGTTTGCCATCGTTATCTGTGTCAAACTGCTTGAGCATAGCAGCACGCCTGTCGGGTTTCATCCCGCCTTTACCTTTTGCAGCCTGGCCCTCCGCAGCCATGGCACCGGTGGCAATTACCGTTGTTGTTGCGATAATCATCGCAATAAACCGTGTATGCATTAATTGTTCTCCTTTGTGAGTTGTTTGATACACGCGTTGTAAAACGAAATGATCGCAGATATTATTGTCTTTAGATACAAAAATTTTCATTTTCTTGTTTTTTGAGAGAGAAGTTGCGATTATACCGTTTTGGAGGTCTTTTTCCATGCTTGAAGGAGCGTTTGAAGCACTACATTATACATAGATTTGCAGTCATGCTTCCGACCACAATAGGGGTGTTGCTGTTGACATTTCTGTTATTCAATGTTGTCGGAGGGTCGCCGGCCGAGGTGGTTCTCGGTAAAAACGCCACTGCCGAGGCACTTGCGGTTTTTGATGCGCGTCACAAATATGACAGGCCACTGATTCTGGGACGTTGGTCGGGGGTGCGTGCGCTGAAGAATGTCAGCTTCACCAGGTTGAAATTTGATCGTCGCTCGGCTATGGCGGAGGTTCCATTGGGTTACGAGCTGCCCGCAGGTGTCTATCGTCTGAATGCGGGCAAAGTTTTTTTGTCGCTACGGCGAATCGCTGACAATGTTGACGACGAAGTCATGATTGATGCGCCGGGAGAGGCTGTGGTTTTTACTGTGCCGCAGGGGTGGAAGGTGGTGCGACTGTTGGCGGACGGAGTTGCTGGCAGAAAATTATCGCTTGAGCAAAAAAATTCGGCCTGGTGGGACACCCAGTTCGTTCATTATGTCTGCTCGCTTTTCAGAGGTGATTTGGGAGTTTCAACTGAATACAGAGTGCCGGTGACAAAGATTTTAAAAGAGGGAGTTGGCCCCTCGTTGTCATTGACGATCCCAATTCTGGTTGGCGGAACGCTGATCGGAGTGATGCTGGGATTGCTTTGTGCGGCCTGGCGCGGTGGTTGGGTAGACCACGTTATTCTGGTTGTATCCACGATATTGATGAGTGTCAATTATGTCATCTGGGTGCTGGCCGGACAGTTCCTACTTGCTTTCAAACTCAAACTATTTCCGATCTGGGGTTATGAGTCGACCGCTTATCTGGTGTTGCCGGTGCTGATCGGTATTTTCAGCGGACTGGGGCGGGATGTCCGTTTCTTCAGGGCGGCAATTCTGGATGAAGTTTACAAACCCTATGTAAGAACCGCGCAGGCCAAAGGGCTGAGCGGCATGCGAATTATGATTCGTCATGTTCTGCGCAACTCCCTGATTCCCGTAATCACTTATATCTCTCTTTCCATCCCCTTTATGTTCACCGGTTCTCTTCTGCTGGAAAGTTTTTTCGGAATCCCCGGTCTGGGAACTGTCAGCATCAATGCGATCAACTCTTCGGATATGGTGGTTGTCAGGGCAATTGTTATTATGGGGGCACTTTTCTACCAAGCCGTAAATTTAATTACCGATCTATGCTACGCTTGGCTAGACCCTCGGGTGCGTTTGAGTTGAGGTTTTTTTTGATTGAAAATGGCAATATATTGCGCCGACTGTGGCGTCGTTGGGACACCCGGCTGGCTTTGGTCACGATTGTGCTTTATCTGAGTGCCGCGCTCTATGGTGAGGCCGTTTTCCGCTGGCACAAATCGCATAATTCAACCGCGCCGTACAATTTCGTGCGGGATCAGTACCGCTATGTGCCACCAGGACTTTTTAATCCGGTTGATCGCGCGCTGCCGGAGGAAGCTCCCTTTTATCCGCTCGGTAGCGACAACCTGGGGCGTGACGTTTTGCAGCGTTTGATGCAGGGTACCAGGATAGCGTTTCATGTAGGCATTATAACCTCACTGATTGCCATTCCTCTGGGTGTTCTGCTTGGTTGCCTGGGTGGATACTGCGGCGGCAAGGTGGACGCATTGGTTGTCTGGCTATGCGCTACTGTCGCCTCAATGCCGGGATTGCTCTTTATTCTGGCGATCGCGATGATTGCCGGACGCGGACTTGCCGGAATCTATCTGGGAATTGGTCTGACCACATGGGTCAGTGTTTGCCGTAATCTGCGCGGTGAGGTGATGAAGCATCGCGAGCGCGCCTACGTGCAGGCTGCCCGAATGCTGGGATATTCGCATTTCCGAATTATCTTCCGGCATATTCTGCCGAATGTAACCCACATTGTGCTGATCGCTTTTTCAATCCGCTTTCCGGCTTCGGTCGCTACCGAGGTGTTTATCAGCTTTCTGGGAATCGGGGTGCAGGGCGAACCATCCTGGGGAATCATGATCAACAATGCCCGTCTGAGGTTGTGGCAGGGGGTTTGGTGGGAGATGACCTTTGTAACGCTTGCGATTTTTGTGCTTGTGCTTGCCTTCAATCACCTGGCGGATGCTCTGCGTGATATGCTGGACCCGGCCTTGCGTTCGGAAAAGATACAATAACATGATGTTTGATCATAATAGTAAAGAGTGGAATGACTGGCAATGGCAGCTGCGTAATACACTCGGAGTCGCACAGTTGCGCGAACTTCTGCCGGATTGGGATTTCACCGATTCCGCCGCAGTCAACGCTGCATTTTCCATCAAAGTTTCACCATATTATTTTGAATTGCTGTGCGCTTCTAATGCGCCGGTTGCTCTCAGGCGGATGTGTCTGCCTGACCGTGCCGAACTCGATGATGCCGGTTTTCCGGTTGACCCTTTTGGTGAAAGTGACCGTAACAATCCTCTGTACGGAGTGAAACAGAGGTTCAGCGACCGTATTCTTGTGATGGCATCCGCAAGCTGCGCGCTCAACTGCCGGCACTGCACCCGTAAGGGGATACTGAGATCATCTGATTTGCTGCCGGTCGACGCGCTTGAACAGGCGATTGGGTTTGTGATTGCTCATCCGGCAATCCGGGAGGTGCTGATTTCCGGAGGTGATCCGTTGATGCTGCCGGATGAGAGTGTGCTGCGTTTTGTGAACGCATTCACAGGTATCGATCAGATTGATGCGGTGCGACTGTGCACCAGAATGCCAGTGACGTTGCCAATGCGTTTAACACGTTCTTTGATAGAGCGGCTTGCCGCAAGCGGCAAGCTCTGGGTCAATACACAGTTCAACCATGTCGCTGAAATAACGACACAATCCGCCGCGGTATGCCGATTGCTGGTTGATGCCGGTATTCCGGTTTCCAATCAGAGTGTTCTGCTGCGCGGTGTCAACGACAGTGCGGAAGAGATGTTCCGGCTGTGCGCCGCATTGCAGAGAATCAGAGTTAGACCCTACTACGTTTTTCAGTGTGATCCGGTGGCAGGTATTGAACACTTTCGGGTCGAGCGTACGATAGCACGCTCAATTGAAAAACAACTGGCCGCCCGGATTGGGGGACTCGCTATGCCCCGCTTTGTCGAGGACCTGCCCGGCAGTGAATATAAACAACCGCTGATTTAAAGCTTATAAAATTAACAACTTCCTTATTAACAATCATTTAGCTCAGTTTCTGAATTTCAAATGCCGTAAACCTAAAAACGGGAATGATCTAACCATAAAATACACGAAACACACGAAAAACACTGTTCGAACTATTGATTTGTAACCTAACCCATGAGGTGAATATGGTTTTCATCTTTTTTCTCATAAGTGATTATATATAATACACTTAAATTAGTGCCTTTCGTGCCTTTCGCGGTTTAATTGATTTTTCCAGGGTAATTAGCTAATATTTTTGCTCCGTCACACCATCCTCCGGCGGGCTAATCTCCGGTAAGTTTCAGTTGCGGATTGGTTGTCCTGGCTGCAAAGCCGATTAAAAAGCCGATCAGAATTATCAGAAGATAAAAGTTGCTCATGAATGAGCCGGTCAGATCGTTGACCCTGCTGAAAAGGTAGGGGCCGAAAGCACTGGCAAAAACAATCATAGACATGCTCAGTCCACTGATTGCTCCAAGATGTCTGCGACCAAAAAGACGCGGATAGCATACTCCTGCCAGAATAGTGAAAAAACCTCCATTGATACCATAGCCTAGCATGGTTATCCAGAGTCCCGTTGTTGTATCCAGCAGAAATAAACCGATGGCTGACAAAAGGTGCCCGCTTGCGAAGATATATAGCAGCGTGCGTACACTTACATGGTCACTCATGATGCCGCCGATGATTTTGAGTGCCACTGAAAGAACCGCAGCTGCGGGAAAGAAGAATTTGATCGCGTTATCAACATCTACACCGGATGCGGAGAAAATCGCGCGATGATGATATGAAAAAGCGGTTATGAAGAGGCCGGAGTAACTCAGGGTCAGCGCAATGGCCCAGAAACTTACAGTTTTTCGGGCCTCCCGGAGTGTCATCTCCTGAACCACTGGAAAGGATTTGCCATCGGCGTGTGAGAGCTTTGTTTCCCCATCAGGTTTAAGTCCGCAATCCTCTGGATTGTCGCGGTAAAAGACCCACGCGAAAACAACGAATACAGTCAGCGCGAAAAATCCGATGTAACGCCAAGTGTTGTCCCACTCCCAAAGCGCAATCATGCTACCGAACCATGCCGGCGCCATCGAAAATCCCAGAGCGACAATCGGCCCCTGCAGACCGTTAACCAGTCCGCGATAGTGATCAAACCATTTCATGGACATGTTGCGACACGACATCGTCAGCACTCCCTGCCCGCTGAAGCGCAGCACAAAGAAACTGAATGCCATCAGAGCTATGATGATGTTGCAGTTTGATGCGTAGTGTTCGGCAATTGCGCCGCTGTAGCTGAGCAGAATCAGAATGATACCCATGATCACAGCCGAAACAATAGCCATCACGCGAGATCCGAAACGGTCATACATCTTCCCGGCGGGAGTGAGAATCAGAGCGCTGGCACTTGTGCCGATCAGATATGCCAAAGAGAGCTGGCTGCGTGAAAGACCGACGGCTTCCATCAGTGGGTCGGTGAAAGCTGAGACCCCGATTGTCTGCCCCGGCAACGACATAATCACACCCAACGCACCTGCAAAGGCTATCATCCATCCGTAGAAAAAGGGAAAACGTGCTGGTCTGAAGGGTATGTGCGAGTAATTTTTCAGGATAAGGATACCATCTTAAGGTTGATTTTATCGCGGGGTATCGCAATACGAGGCGACAACAGTGCGTCCGCAGTTCCGCATAGGTTTTTTCAGAGTAGCTTGCCTTGGCGGATATGTTATTGCATTTCAGCTGTTAATCAGTTCCACCAATTTATCGGCTATGCCGATATAAGTGGATGGAGTGAGAGAGCCGAGCCGTTTTTTATCGGCCTCGGGCAGTTCTAAAGTTTCAATAAAACGCTGGATGTCTGCGTGTGTAATCCTTGCACCGCGGGTCAGTTCTTTAAGTTGCTCATAGGGATTTTGTTTGCCATTTTTGCGCATGACCGTCTGAATAGGTTCGGCCAGCACCTCCCAGGCATCATCCAGATCATTTCCCAGTTTTGCGGGGTTGAGCCGGATTTTTTCGAGACCTTTGGTAGCAGCCTGGCAGGCTATCATCGAGTAACCGAAGGCTACTCCCATGTTGCGTAGCACGGTTGAGTCGGTCAGATCACGCTGCAGACGGGAAATCGGCAGTTTGGCAGAGAGATGTCTGAAAATTGCGTTCGCCATTCCCAGATTGCCCTCGCTGTTTTCAAAATCGATCGGGTTGATTTTGTGGGGCATGGTCGATGATCCGATTTCTCCTTTTTCTGTTTTCTGGCCGAGATAACCGATGGAAATGTATGTCCAGATATCGCGGTTGAGGTCGATTAGAATTGTGTTCCATCGCGAAATTGCGTCAAAAAGCTCGGCCATGCCGTCATGTGACTCAATCTGTGTGGTGAGTGGTGTCTGACGCAGTCCGAAAACCCCTTCGATCACATCTCTGGCCAGTTCAGGCCAGTTTACTTCGGGATAAGCGCTATGGTGAGCGTTGAAGTTACCAACCGCTCCGTTGAGTTTGGCAGGCATACTGATTGCATCTATTTGAGCGGCCTGACGTTGCAGACGATGCACAAAAACGGCGATCTCCTTGCCGATGGTTGTAGGGGATGCAGGTTGTCCATGGGTGCGGGCCAGCATAGGAACACTCCGGTGTTCGAGAGCGAATGAGCGTAGCAGTTCGGTAATGACCTCCTGATCACGGCGTAGCAGCTGCAAGCCGTCACGCAGCATGAGAGCATGCGCCATGTTGTTGATGTCTTCAGAGGTGCAGGCAAAATGCACAAATTCACCGATATCCTCGAAACTCCGGCCTTTGAATGACTCTTTAATGAAATACTCAACCGCTTTGACATCGTGATTGGTGACACTCTCGATCGCTTTGATCCGTAAAGCGTCATCAAGCGAGAAGCTGTCAGCAATCGTCTGGATCTCCATATTTTCATTTTTTGACAAAGTGCGTGCTTCGGCTATCCGCTGATCAGCACAGAGTGCTCTGAGCCAAGCAATCTCGACGGCGATACGTCGTTTCATCAATCCAAATTCCGAAAACACGGTTTGCAGTTTCTTTACCTTCGAGGCGTAGCGACCGTCGATGGGTGAAATGGCCATCAAGGGAGAGTGTGTGTTCATATCAATCTTCTTTTTCCTTCTGTGTTGGGGCTATTCTCTCAATATTCGTTAAAAAAAACAAGAAAAGGCTGATTGTAGGATTTATCACCGTACCCCTTTCCGCAGGAAGTTAAACGCGATCTTTTTACACAATTAATTTTTTTTAAGAGGATTACATGATTAACTTGATTGTTTCAAAGGAAGTCTGACCCTGAAAAGGGTGCCCTTTTCAGAGCTTTGCACCTGCACTCTGCCCTGATGGGCTTCGATGAAGGTTTTTACGATGTTCATTCCCAGACCAAGCCCCCTGCTCTTCGCTCTGGCCGCTTCACCGCGGTAAAGGCGTTGCCAGATCAGGGAGATTTCATCGGGCGATATGCCGATACCGGTGTCGACTACAGTGACCTCGGCGACATCATCTGAATAATTCAGTTTTACATCCACTCTGCCCTGCGGTTCGGTGTATTTCAGAGCGTTGTCGATGATATTGGAAAAAATACGGGCAACACGGTTGCGGTCAGCTTCGATCAGAACAGCGTCAGGGGGTGTTTCAAGGTTGAGGGAGATGTTCTTCTCCTCAGCAATCAGTGAATACATGTCGCAGAGTGTTTTTAAGATGTTTGAAAGATCAAATTGAGTGCAGTTGATTTTAACGAATCCGCTCTCCATTTCACGGGTGTCGAGCAGATTTTTGAGCTGCAGCTGGGTATGATCGCAATCTTCAATGATGCTGGCCAGGGTTTCGGTCAGGTGTTCGGGGATATCTTCGAGCTTGATGGCCAGTTCAGATGCACCGCGTATGCGGGCCAGCGGGGTGCGAATATCATGTGCTACATTATCCATGGTTTCACGCATCGCTTGAATCAGGGTGGCGTATTTTTGGGTCATGATGTTGAACTGTGCACTCAGTGAGTTTAACTCGCTGATCATGCTTCGGACCGGAGGCGGATTACTTTCGAAGGCTCCCGTTTCAATAATATTACGCATGGATTTGGTGATTTGTTCGATCGGACGAAGTGTGATGAAGATCATCAGTATGGTAGCGAAAAGTGTAAGAGCCAGTGAAAAAAACATAAAGAGCTTCATATTACGCGACATCATCTGTTTCTGTTTGCTTTCAAGCAGTGATCCCTTGGCTATCTGCAGGATTCTGCCATCAGAGAGCTGAGTTGTTTGCAACTGAATGATGCGCTCACTGTCGGGCACTTTAAGCTCATCCCAGCCCAGATGCGGAAAGAGAACCGGTCCGCGCATCGTGCGCTCCCAGCCGGGAATGACGATGTTACGCGGAGTGCGCGCCTCATACTCTACATGTCCAAGTGTGGAGAGAATCCTAATGGCGAAAATGGTGGAGGGTGGTAGACGCTCGAGTGCAATCTCTTCGGCCAGCCAGTTGCCCTTGGGATTATTTTCGAGCAGTTCGGTCAGCTCCTCCGTTTCAGCACGCACATCCTGACGGTCAAAACTGCGAGTTGACTGCGTGATCACCCGATTGCCCAGATAGAGCATTATCACCGTGCAGATGGCATAAACCGCTAGATAACCCGCCGCCAGATAGACAGCGAAAGAAAGCAGTCGTCGATTGACACCTCGGTTTGCTACAGACATGTGAAAAACCCCAGTTGATCCGCCGCTTTATTTAACAGATTGTGCGCATGTTGTCGGCATACCCTCCTCAGGCCTGAAAGACGTAGCCTACTCCGCGCATGGTTTTGATCAGTTTTGAATCGAACTCTGAATCTATCTTGTTTCTGAGCCTGCATACCAATACATCAACCACGTTGGTTTGCGGGTCAACCGAACAGTCCCAGATGCGTTCTAAAATCAGTTGTTTGGTCAGCGGGCGGTTGGGATTACGCATCATCAGTTCCAGCAACGCATATTCTCTGGGCTGCAGATCGATTTTTTTTTTGCCGCGTACCACTTTGCGTTTGATCAGATCAACTGTCACATCCGCAACCGAAAGCTTTGAAGGTTGCAGGTTTTCGCCGCTTAACGGCGTGTTTCTGCGCGTAATAGCGGCGATACGGGCGGCCAGCTCCGAAAATGAAAAGGGTTTGGTCATGTAATCATCGGCACCGGATAACAGACCGGAAACACGATCGTCTACCGCAACTTTGGCACTCAGTACCAAAACCGGGGTTGTGTCACCTGTGTTGCGCATGTGTTTCAAGATATCCATGCCACTTTGTCCCGGCAACATCAGGTCAAGCACCACCGCTTGAAACTCCTCGTGTTCCCACTTTGCGCAGCCCTCCAGACCATTTAAAACTCCGACCACTTCGTGGCCAGCCTGCCGCAATCCCTGAGCTATGAAGGACTGAATCTTAGGATCATCTTCGATAACAAGAATACGCATTTTCAGAACCTAAAGCGGGCTTTGTCCGCAACCCAAAACTCAGAGCTCAGCTCTACCGGCGAAATCCCGGCGATGACGAAAGGTCTGTATCAATGCCCTGTTTTTCAAAAAAATGGCTTAGGGTTGCGTAACATCACGCTTAGCATTTTATCAATTTCAGTTAATTTTCCCGTCTGATTCTTTGGCAGAATTTATCCCTATGCCTGATTTCTAAACGACTGCAGTTCGTTTTCGTCGGCGTTGTAGATAAAGTGCGACTGAATCACGGCAATTATTACAAACAACGGCAGAAGCAACTCCTGCCCCTCTTCCATCAGACAAATTAGAGCCTTACCCTGTTCTGTGAATTCAAAATTGAACTCCTTGTGCAGAACCGATCCCATTCGATCGAAAATGTTGATCAATATGAATGAGCCTCCCAAAAATGCGATACTCCAGCAGACCGGATGAAAGGTGCGCAGTCCCTTTAGAAGAGGGCGGATGTACCAGAGCAGAGTTCCGGCACAAAGGGCAATAACGAAGATGAAACAAAAGAGCACGAACTGACGGTCGGCCAACGGATTGATCGGGTTGGTCAGAAAACGCATCTTGAAGGGGGTGCCATTTGTTGCACCCTGAATATTGGAAACATCAATTAAGGCCCGGTGCCAGTCCATCTCGCGTGCAATCGCAATCAGGGTGATAACCGAAAAATTCAGAGAGAGCAGTTTGCCTTTCTTCGTTTTGAGTGGCACCGGCGGCAGCATCCAGAAAATAAGAATCTGAAAGAAAAAAAGTCCGACCGTCGTGATCTCAATCGGCGAAAACCCCTTCTGTGAGAAGTTTAGAAAGATTTTCTCCGGTGTCATAATAGCGTAAACAATCAAAAGCGTAGCCATTCCGCAGCCCCAGATTATGGGGGCCATCATCCAGGATTTTTTCGATTTGATGAAGCACATAATTTATTAGAATAACGCAAGAGCCGCCTGCGAGACAAGTTTGGAATGAAGCGGCCCCGAAAATTTTTTGCGGGCGTGCGGCGCCAGCTAAAAGGTTCGGCGAGTGGCATACCCTGTCACCGGGGCGCCATGCGTACTCGGCATTTCATCCACCACGTAGAGGCGGATATACTTGATTTGATTGTATTTCCGATTCTCGGTGGTTTCCCGAAGAAAAACGCGCAGCGTTTTCCATAATTCGGCACAGCCGAATTATTCCCACTCGATTGTCGCTGGTGGCTTTGAACTGATGTCATAAACAACGCGGTTGATGCCACGTACCTCATTGATAATTCTGTTTGATATGCGTGCCAGTGTCTCCCACGGCACTCTGCTCCAGTCGGCGGTCATAGCGTCGATGCTGTCTACCGAGCGGATCGCACAGACATTTTCGTAGGTGCGCTGATCTCCCATAACGCCGACCGAGTTGATCGGCAGCAGAATTGCGAAACTCTGCCAGATAGCCTTGTAATTGGGCAGCTTGCGCATCTCTTCCTGTACACGCAGATCGGCCTGCTGCAGCAGATTAACCCGTTCGGCGTTGACCTCACCCAGAATACGAACGGCCAGACCCGGACCGGGGAAGGGCTGACGGTCAAGCAGCTGGCTGTCGAGTCCCATTTCACGTCCAACGGCGCGAACCTCATCTTTGAACAGTTCGCGCAACGGTTCGATCAACTCAAAGTGCAGATCGGGCGGCAACCCGCCGACATTGTGATGACTTTTAATGGTTTCGCTCGGTCCGCCGCGCGGATTGAAACTTTCGATTACATCAGGATAGATGGTGCCCTGCGCCAGAAAACGACTCTCCTTGAATCTGCGAGCTTGTTCAGCGAAGACCTCGATGAACTCATGTCCGATGATCTTGCGTTTGCGCTCAGGGTCGGTTACACCCTTCAGTGCCGCATAAAAACGCTCTCTGGCATCGATAACATGCAGGTCCATACCGAGTTTAGCTTCAAAAAGCTCTTTGACCTGCCTGTCCTCGCCGTAACGCAAAAGACCGTGATCTACGAAAATGCAGTGCAGACGTTTGTCGATTGCACGGTGTATAAGGGCCGCTACTACCGATGAGTCCACACCACCGCTCAGGCCCAGGATAACTTCATTCTCTTCGCCCACCTGTCGTTTGATTGAGGCGATCGACTCTTCGATGAAGGATGCGATTTTCCAATTGCCGGCGCACTTGCAGATTCTAAAGAGGTAGTTGCGGAGTATTTCGGTGCCGTGCTGTGTGTGTATAACTTCGGGATGAAACTGTAGCGCGTAGAACAGCTTCGCGGGATTACGCATGGCCGCCACAGCACATGTTTTTGAGGTGGCCGCGATTTCGAAACCCGGCGGCGGTTCAGCAACCTGGTCGCCATGGCTCATCCAGACAGTCAGTTGTTCGGGAATATTTTCAAAGAGCTTGCATGAAGGCTTGACGGTGATGGTGGTATGGCCATATTCGCGGCTGGTGCCAGCTTTCACCGGTGCGTCAAAAACGCGGGCAATTAGCTGCATGCCGTAGCAGATACCCAGAACCGGAATGTTCAGATTGAATATTTCAGGGTCACACAGCGGTGAGTTCTCAGCAAACACCGAGTTGGGACCACCGGAGAGGATGATGCCCGCCGGTTGGCGTTCATGTAGTGTTGCGGCAGTGGTGTTGTAGGGTAGAATCTCGGAGTAAACCTGTTGTTCCCGGACTCGACGAGCGATAAGTTGGGTGTACTGTGAACCGAAATCAAGAATGGCAATCCAATTGTTTATCATAGCTGTTGGTTCTCTTCTGTAAGGGTTTTCGCAATAGTATAACCAGAGCACTTTGAACTGTAAAGCGACATTTGAAGAGATGCTTTTTCAGGGGCGCATCTCCCGTTTGGTGCAAACCAGGACTATTTTTTCCCGTCAGAGTGAGTGACGAATGGGAAGCGGGAGACGTTTATTTGAATGTGAAAGAAATGATGCTTTGATCATACACTTTTTAATTTTACAGAAAAATTGTGGCTTTGCCA
>CAYOQJ010000083.1:0-5775 GCA_964406095.1 uncultured Lentisphaeraceae bacterium | reverse complement strand
CCGCCGCCCGGAAGCGCCGATGCGTTGGACGGCGTCAGCCTGCTGCCGCTGCTTTTCCACGGCAAGCCGATCGCCGAACGCGCCGTGGCGTGGTTCTTCTATCAATGGCGCGCGCTCCGGAAGGGGCCGTGGAAACTCATCCAGAACGGCGACAGACCGCCCGAACTTTACAACCTGGCCGAGGACATCGGCGAGACGACAAACCGGATGTCGGAGTTTTCAACGCTTGGAAATGCCCTGCATAAAGAACTCCAAGCCTTGGAACGAGACGTGAAAGGACGGAACAAATGAAGACATTCGCCCACGTCGGCGGCATCAGCGTTAGCGGCGACGGATTCGAAGAACTCATCCGCGGCATTCGCCTCGAAGCGTATTCCGCGGTCAAAGCCGAAGCGTTGCATACACACACCGAACAATCAAAAAGGGGATAACGATGAGGGGAATCGGATGCCTTGCCGGGTTTTTCCTGCCGGTGGTTCTGTTCGCGGCGGAAACAGTGCCGTGGTGGCAGGAGCTGGCGCAGATCGGATTGGATAACCGCAAGGGGAACGAAGAGGTTCTGGTCGTCTGCGACACGCCGGAAAAACTGGCGGAACTTTTCATCGAGCGGACGCAGTTGGACATCTGGAACAAGCACCACACTTTCAATCTGGGGGCGAACTGGCCCGAACGGCTTGCCCGCAAATATCTGGATCACTGTCCGGCCGACATTAAACCGAAGGCGCAGGTTTTGTTCAAGTCGCCCGTGACGAAGGAGACGGCCTCCGGCATCCGCGAGTGGTTTTATCTGGATCAGGCGCGCAAACGTGCGGAACTCGCGCGGAAAACGGTTGAGTTCGTCAGGACCAATAAAGGAAAGGTCACCGCTGACCAGTTGGCTGAGCTGACTGCCGTGGAAACGGCGGTTCAAAACGCGTTGTCCGTTACGAATGTGCCGACGGGAGGGGATCTGTTCCGCCGGGCCTATGCCGTCCGTCGAGCGATTCTGTTTACCCATCCGAAACTTCAGTTCGAAAAACTGCTCGTCAACAAGAACCCGCCAACGACCTATCCGCACAACTGCGACCAGTATCTGGGCCGTCATAGCCGCATCGGGCCGGGATTGACCGTGCTGACCGACTGGCAGAGCGGTTCGCCGAAGCAGAAAGTTCTGTGCGAAGGCACGCTTCCGCCCGGAGCCTATTCAAAGCCCGCGCTTTCGTACGACGGCAAGAAGATCGCCTTCGCCTATGCCGACCATACGCCGACGACCAATGCGTTGTGGCGGTTCTTCCTGTACGAGGTCGGCGTGAACGGCAAGGGGTTGCGTCAGCTCACCGGTACGGCCCGCGACACGTTCGAGACCTGGTACGACCGCCAGACCGTGATGATCGAGGATTGCGATCCGCACTATCTGCCGGACGGCGGGTTGGCCTTCGTTTCGACGCGGGCGCAGTGTTTCGGCCGCTGCCACGGTCCGCGTTATACGCCCTCGCTGCTGCTCTACCGGTGCGACGAAGACGGGGACGACATCCGTCAGCTTTCGTTCGGCTCCGAAAACGAAACCACGCCATCGGTATTGCCGGACGGACGGATTCTTTTCACGCGCTGGGAATACATCGACCGCCATGAAATGGAGTTCCATAAACTTTGGTGGAAACGTCCCGACGGCACGATGATCTCGCATTACTACGGGAACGACACGATTTATCCGCTTATGATTTCCGAGGCGCTTCCGGTTCCCGGCACCACAAAAGTGATGGCGACCGGAACGGGGCATCACAATTTTCATGCGGGAACGGTGATGCTGATCGATACGACCAAGGGAGAGAACGGAACCGATCCCGTGACGCGCATGACGCCCGAGGTCAAGTATCCCGAATCGGATGAATGCGGCCATGGCACGGGGGGGGCATTTCTGCACGCCGTATCCGCTCGACGAGCATCTGTTCTTCGCGTCCTATTCGCCGACGAGCGTATGGGGACAGGGCAGCGTGCCGCCGGACAAACCGTGGGCCATCTTTCTGTGCGACGATCTGGGTGGACGCGAGCCTGTTTTCGTGGATCCGCAGAACGCCTGTTTCTCGCCGATTCCCATCGCGGCGCGCGAAAGACCGCCGGTGTTGTCGTCGACCCTGCCCAGAAAACCGAAAGGCGAGGATGCGCAGAGCGGTGTCTACATGATCCAGGATGTGAATCTCACGCGCAACGATCCCGAGAAGATTCTCAAGCGCGGGCAGATCAAGCATCTGCGCTTCAACGAAATCCTGCCGAAGCCGATCGTCGAGGGACCTCGGCCTTCCGGAGCCGTCCACAACGGCGCGCCGAAGCGGCTTCTGGGTACGGTGCCGGTCGAGCCGGACGGTTCGGTCGTGGTGCGGGTTCCTTCCGGCGTGCCGCTTCAGATCCAGGCGCTGGACGAGAACTTCATGGCGGTGATGACGGAACGGAGCTTCCATTACCTGCATCCGGGTCGAAACTCCACATGCGCACCCGTATCTGCGAATGGGGAGAGTAGGCACCAGCTCCAAGTAGTTCCCCTTCGCTGTCTATGACTGCTACATTTTCACCGACCTCAGGATCACCCTCAACAGCAGCGAGTGCTCCCGAAAAAATCCAGGGATGTCTGCGCAGCACAGAGTACTCTCGATTCCGTTTTAAGATAACTTTCATGCAGAAATCGACCCTTTCTTGCTTTTATTCCAGAACCACACACTGACGGGTCGGGCGGCGGCGGCAATACAGTGTTAAACCTCCACTCACGTACGCAAGCGGTTTCACCCACCGAAACTGATCAAAAGCTTCTCAAGCCGGGCGATGGTCTGCTCCAATTCAACTTTACGTTCGCGCTGCTGTTCAACCACCTCCGTCGGCGCATTGTTCACAAAACGTTCATTGCCAAGTTTGGAGTGCACGGTTTTAAGGAATCCGCGGTTCTTCTCAATCTCACTCCGGACTCGCTCGCGTTCTGCATCGATGTCGACCAACCCTTCGAGCGGCAAATATATAGTTCCGAGTTTACTCAGTGTGCCCGGCATGGCACGTTGACCACCAACAGTTATTTCCACACTTTCCGCGCGCAGCATCCGTTTCAGGCATTCGAGATCATTCTGCAACTCAGCGGCAACTTCATGATCGACCGCTTCGATGATGAAATCGGTGAACTTTGAGGGTGCGATGTTATAGTCGGAGCGCAAGGCACGTCCAGCGGTTATCAGCTCCCTCTTTGCATCAACATAGGTTACAATGGCATCGTTGAGACCCCACTCTGTCATCTGATCGTTGTTGAAAGGGGTGGGCCAAAGAGCCTTCATGATTGTTTCGTCCGCCGTACCAAACTTCATTTGGTGCCACAGCTCCTCAGTTAAAAAGGGCATATACGGGTGCAGAAGTTTAAGTGCCTGGGCAAAAACATAATTCATAATAACAAGCACCTGTCGACGACGTTGTTGATCATCGCCATTTAGATCGAGCTTGGCATACTCCAAATACCAGTCACAGAATTGATTCCAGATAAAATCATAGATTGCCAGTGCGCCGTCCTGCAGCCGATACTTCTCCAGATGCCCGGTAATATCAACGATATACCAGTTGCACATTGCCAGCATGTGGCAGTCATCCGGACGCAACAAAGCGGTTTCAAAATTCAGTTTCCCGACTGCTGTCGCCTGCGTATCGATATCGCATTCATTACCCATCTGCATGCGCATGAAACGTGCGGCGTTCCATATTTTAGTGGCAAAGTTACGTCCGATCTCAAATTTCTCCGTGTTCACATAGACATCCATGCCGGTGGAGGTTATCTGCATCAGGCTGAAACGCAGACTATCGGCACTGTACTGCTCAATGATATCAAGCGGATCAATCGAATTGCCCAAACTCTTGCTCATTTTGCGCCCCTGATCATCGCGTACTGTACCATGCAGATAGACATTTTCAAAGGGGATATCCCCCATGAATTTCAATCCAGCCATGATCATACGTGCAACCCAGAAGAAGATAATCTCCGGCGCAGTGACAAGATCGTTCGTAGGATAATAGAAGTCGAGTTCCGCACTTTTTTCCGGCCAGCCCAGAGTACTGAAAGGCCAGAGCCAGGAAGAGAACCATGTGTCAAGCACATCCTCATCCTGTGTGATTCTGAGCGATTCGCATTGCGGACAGCAATCCGGTGTTGCGCGTGCCGCCCACTCGAGATGGCAGTCTGCGCAGGTGTAAACTGGGATGCGATGCCCCCACCATATCTGTCTTGATATGCACCAGTCACGTATATTTTCCAGCCACTCGAAATAGGTTTTCTCCCAACGTTGCGGTGAAAATTTGATCTTCCCGGAACGTACCGCCTCCAGCGCAGGCTGCGCCAGCGGTTTCATTCTGACAAACCACTGCTGCGACAACCGCGGTTCCACTACCGTATCGCAGCGGTAGCAATGACCTACAGCGTGACGGTGCTCATCAATCCTTACCAGTAAACCCTGCTTATCCAGGTCGGCCACCACCTGTTTACGACACTCAAAACGATCTATCCCAGCATATCTGCCAGCACTCTCATTCATTGTGCCGTCACCGTTCATTACATTCAAAAATTCAAGGTTATGACGTTTGCCCACCTGAAAATCGTTGGGATCATGCGCAGGCGTCATCTTTACAACACCGGTACCAAATTCACGGTCAACATAGTCATCAGCTATAATTGTTATCTCCCGGTCGGTCAGAGGCAGAAGAACCTTTCTGCCGATCATATCCCTGTAGCGTTCATCCTCCGGATTAACCGCCACGGCCGTATCTCCCAGCATCGTCTCAGGTCTGGTGGTCGCCACCACAAGCTCTCCGCCACCCTTAACCGGATAACGGATATGCCAGAGTCTGCCGTTCTCATCCTGGTGTTCACTCTCCTCATCAGAAAGAGCCGTATGACAACGCGGGCACCAGTTGACAATATAGTTGCCGCGATAGATCAGATCCTCATCGTAAAGACGACAAAAAACCTCGGTCACAGCGGCACTGAGACCTTCATCCATCGTAAATCGTTCACGCTGCCAGTCACAGCTTGCCCCCAGTTTCCGCAGCTGGCGTACGATAGTGCCGCCATATTCGCTGCGCCACTGCCAGACACGCTCCAGAAACTTTTCACGTCCCACTTCGGTTCGAGTTGTTCCTTCAGTACGTAGCGATTTCTCTACCACATTCTGAGTGGCAATACCAGCATGATCGGTGCCGGGAACCCAGAGAACATTGTATCCCTGCATACGTTTCCAGCGTACCAAAACATCCTGAACGGTATTGTTCAAGGCGTGTCCCATGTGCAGAATCCCGGTGACATTCGGCGGCGGAATAACCACACTGAACTTTTCACCGCCCTCAGATGGATCGGAGTGAAAATGCCCATTCTGCTCCCACCACTCGTACCACTTGTTTTCAATCTTGCCCGGATCGTAATGCTTTTCCATAATTAAATCGTATCGTTTGGTTTAAAACACCTCGTGCAACACACAAGGACTCTGTATCTGCATATCGGAAGAATAACAATATGAGAGGGACGGTATTAAATCACAAGCGACACTCATTTACAAATACGAAAAATCTGCACACCTTCCAGCGGACGCATCTCCCGTTTGGTGCAACTAAGTAGCCCAGAGTGATCTGATTTCACCCCCATAAAAATGGAGATGAAAATATCTCAGAAAAACTGGATAATGAACGTCGGAAATAACTCAGGGGCCTTATTTTTAAATTTTAGGTTTGACCCCGCATCAACGTAATTGGTAGCGGGGACCGGATTTGAACCGATGACCT
>CAYOQJ010000082.1:0-8319 GCA_964406095.1 uncultured Lentisphaeraceae bacterium | reverse complement strand
TCCCAGCGCGTATACAAAATCTGACCGTTCGCCAGCACCGAAGGATGATAATCATGATCCTGATCAAAACAGAGCTGGCGGATATTGGAACCGTCCGCCTCCATGCGATAAAGATTGCCGACCCAGCGCAGTCCGTGCCAACAGGGCACGGACTGGCAGGACGCGGTGCTGACAAATACAATGCCTTCATCGGGCAGCGCGCTCCGGGGTCAAACCTAAAAATAGAAAATAAGGACGGTCTAGCGCGCTCCGGGGTCAAACCTAATAATAGAAAATAAGGACGGTCTGTTTAACGCTGAAGCTTGTGTGCACCGGCATTGCGCTGGGGTGCGCTTCGCGCGCACGGGAGACACAGGCGGGGAGGCCTGTAAACAACGGACCGGATTTTCTGGTGCTATTCGCTTTTATATGCCCCTGGTTCTTCACCAGCGACAAGATTAATCTGGCCTTCTTCAGCACCACTTGCTTCTAATTTCTTCAAAATTTCAACATAATGATTATGTTTTTTCCGAAAATCCGCACAAATTGCGCTCAGGTCATAATTAAACTTTTTGGCATGCTCGTCCCGATAACGACGCACTTCATCCACAATAGGATCATTCATTTTCCGCCTCCAGAAATTCGTCCGGCGAACATATAACCGGCATTTTCCACCCCGAATCAACAACAACCTGCCTGATCTTATTTAACATAAATGGATTGTTGATGTGTTTAAAATTCCAGGTTACAACAATCTCAATATTATTTACAGCAGCGCATGCAATATGAAGAGCATCTTCGGGACATTTATCAGGTATTGCCTTACTGGCTAAAAGGTTAGATGCAAGATTCTGAACCTTTTCACTTATTTCTAAAACCTCGAAAAGTTTAATTGCCTGCAGCCTCTTCTGAGACTGGTCAGCATTTCCCCGGGAAGCTTCTTCTACAACGGTATCCGATACAAAAACCCTATATTTTAACAACCGAGCCCAACATTCTTTTGTAGCCAGTTGGTGTCCAGCTATACGAATGTCAGAAGACGATTCCGCTACAAAATAGCTGACTACACTAGTCTCAATATATACACTGCTTTTCACATGGGAACTGTATCAAACCTGTGTAATACTTTCAATGTGCCTTTTTTAGTGTACCCCAGGTCGCTTAGGGGTCAAACCTAAAATAAAAAATAAGGACGTGTTTTGTCGGAGTCGAATATTAGATTAAAAGATAGGGACGGGTGTTCGGCTTTGCAATTGTGTGCGACTGCGTAGCGAGCCGCACAACGGCGCGCTTCTTGCTGTGCCACGACGCGCAGTTCCGCGTAGCGGGACGAAGACCGGGTACTGCCTGCGCTATGGTCAGCCGCACAGCAACTGACCTCCTGTCTTTGCTTCGTTATAAAGTCCCGCATGCGGGACGAAGCCCGGATGCTATAATTTGTCGAGTAAGCATAATATAATTTCCTTCTTTTCATGAGAAGCGAAATGCAATGCCCCTCACAGAACCGCAGGGATTTTTCATCTGGAATATATAGCAACCCAAAACCGCCAAGTGGCTTGATTATCAAAGAAGGATGTTCGGTGTGTCTGAAAGCCATTTTGTCAGGCACCGGGTTTACCTATCTCAGCTATTTACAGCTGCATGCAACTATATTTGCGGCATATGGCGGCAAATTGTAACATGCTCATAAATCCTTTCACCGAAGTTTCTAATAACGCAACGTTGCAAACGCCTTGCCAAATGTCAATTTCCTCGACCAGGATTTACAGCTTCGCTCTTTTGTTTTACCTTGATCCAATAATATTTCGTGAGTCGCAACAGCGAAATTGCGGAGAGTTGCCATTGCGTGCGCAGCCTTTTTCCTGCGTTGTCACACGTGCGCTTTCCTGCTGGCAGTGCATGGCATCTGCCGTCACGATTAAGTGATGTGTGCCGTGCCCCCGACGTGTCCTTTTTAACTGCCTGAAACCTTCAAAAAGATCTCCAAGCGCTAACGCTCGAAGTGAACATCGACCAGCCGATCCATTTTTCACGCGCTTTTATAGCAAAAACAATTCTCTGCGTTCCTTCAAATCGCGTAGCAACCTTTACTACGTCGAATATGTGTTACCCAGATGAAACTGCCCTGCCGTTACACAGGCCGAAAGTAAACCGAATTTCCGCAGAGTGTTATCAGCTGATGACGAGCGATCCGAGCTGATAGATCAGCAGTGTGATCAGGTAAGCGAGCAGTGTTAGGCCGCCGAGTTGAAATAACGCCCAACCCCAGGAGCCGCTTTCACGCCGCGTCATGGCGATGGTGGCCATACAGGGGGTGGCAATCAGCATAAACATCATGATGCAGACGCCAGTCAGCGGGGTGTAGTTTTCGCGCAGTTGCGTGCGCAACGGAACAGATTCCTCATCGGCTTCACCAACCGAATAAACAATGCCGAGCTGCGCAACGAAAACCTCCTTGGCGGCAAATGCTCCGATCATAGCAGTGCCGATCTTCCAGTCGAATCCGAGTGGACGCAGGGCAGGCTCCATGGCATGTCCGATTTTTCCAGCAAAGGTGCTGGCCAGTTGGGCTGCCTGCTGCTGTTCGGGAGGCAGTGACTGATCCGCCTCAACCTTGGGATAGTTTGTCAGGAACCAGAGTACGATCGAGATGGCCAGGATAACAGTTCCTGCTTTTTTGATATAGAGCCAGGCTTTTTCCCATGTGTGTATCAGCAATCCTTTGAGTGTCGGCAGACGGTAGGGCGGCAGTTCCATCACAAAGGGCATAGAGTCGCCTTTGAGAAGCGTTTTGCGCAGCACGCGTGCCAGCAGAACTGCCAGCAGGATGCCGGAAAGATAGATGCACCAGAGCACAGGCGCACGCCAGGGCTCGCTGAAAAACGCTGGGATGATCAAGGCGTAGATCGGCAGACGTGCTCCGCAACTGATCAGCGGCAGGATAAACATGGTTGTCAGGCGGTCACGGCGGTTTTCCAGTGTCCGAGTGGCCATAATCGCCGGGACAGTGCAGCCGAACCCGGTGAGCAACGGGATGAAACTCTTGCCGTGCAATCCGATACGGTGCATCAGATTATCCATGATAAAGGCTGTGCGCGCCATATAACCGGTATCTTCGAGCAAAGCGATAGCCAGAAAAAGCAGGATGATGTTAGGCACAAAAACCAGCACCCCCCCGACACCGCTGATAATTCCATCTATCACCAGATCACGCATCATCGGCAGAGTTCCCGCTGGCCAGTGATGCGCCAGGGTATTGGCGGCCCAGCCGAAGAGAGCATCCAGCCACTCCATCGGAGGAGTGCCGACGGTAAAGGTCAGCCAAAAAAGCAGATACATCAATCCCAGAAATATCGGTACACCCCAGACGCGGTGCAATACAATCTCATCAATACTGTCCGAGTTGGTATGACGGGTCTCGCTGGTCACACGCACCGCCTCATGGTAGGCCCCTGAGATAAACCCGTAGCGATGATCGGCTATCAGCATCTCAGCGGTGTCACCCCGCACAAATTCGATATGACGCTGCTGTTCGGCCACGATTGCCGACACCCGTGCGGAGTTGAACTGTGCGGTGACTTCACTGTCATTTTCAAGCAGTTTGATCGCCGTCCAACGCCTTTCCCTTTTGCTCGAAAAGGCCGCTGACTGTTTTAAAACATCCTCCACCGCGTCGATTGCCTGTTCGATATGCCGCCCATATAGAATTTTCGGCGGATCACTCTGTGTGGCACTCTGAACAAGCTCAACAGCTTTTGCAATCAGCTCTTCGGTTCCCCGGTTGCGACTGCCGACCGTTTCGACAATCGCCGCACCCAGCAGCGATGAAAGCAGGTCGTTATCAAGTTTGATGCCGCGTGCTTCAGCAACATCAACCATGTTGAACGCCAGCAGCACCGGAGCGTTAAGCTCCATCAACTGCACGTAAAGATAGAGGTTGCGTTCCAGATTGGAAACGTCCACCACATCAATGATCAGATCGGGTTTCTCACGCAGAATGAAGTTGCGGGCGACCACTTCCTCCGCAGAGTAGGCGGCAAGCGAATAGGTTCCGGGCAAATCAACAAAATTAATTTCAACATCCCCGTAACGGCGGGTGCCTTCCTTCTTCTCGACAGTGACCCCCGGGTAGTTGCCGACATGCTGACGCGCTCCGGTGAGGTTGTTGAAAATCGATGTTTTGCCGCTATTGGGATTACCCGCAATCGCAATTGTAAACTTTTTTTTCATCGTTACTTCCTAAACATGCACAACGATATCGGCGGCTTCCTCTTTGCGCAAAGAGAGATAATAATCTTTAACCTTGACCTCAATCGGGTCACCCATCGGAGCAACGCGAACCACCTCGATCAGAGTGCCGTTAGTGACTCCCATATCACGAATGCGTCGCTTGATGGCACTGTTGCCGGAGATACTCTCGATAACACCTTTCTCGCCGGGTTTGAGATCTTTGAGAGTCATGATTCGCAAATTTTTAGCCGAAAAGCTCGTTTCCGACACACGTTTGCTGGCATTGATTTCAGCCATACACCTTTTGCAACGCTGTAGTTCAGCACTCTCTTCACAACCACGTTTGCAGGTGTACCCGATCCCCTCAACCCATCTGACCCCGGCATTCGGACAGATTTTGAAATAATGCGCGAAATCCATCAGGCGATTGGTTATGTTCTTTGAGATGCCGTGCTCCATCCGGCAGGCCGCTTCATCCGCTTCATCCTCATCAATCGAAAGTACATTTATAAAAAACTCTTTAAGGGTGTTGTGACGAAGCACAACATTCGCGGCTATTCGGCGCCCCTCATCCGTCAGCGTGATGAATTCATAGGGCTCATAGTTGATCAAGCCGCGGTCGCGCAACGCCTGTAATCCCCCGGTCACGGAGGATCGGTTGATCTCAAGCTGCCGTGCGATATCCTTGGAGCGTGCCACTTTATGCTTCTCAATCAGGTTGTAAATCACCTCAAGGTAATTTTCAAGACTGGCACTCAAAGTATTATTGTTCGACATATAGCACATTCTCCCGCATCCGGCAAAATTGTTCGTTGGGCCTAACTTATCAGATGCATACTCCGCATGTCAATATGAAAGAGGAACAGCAGACAGAAGAAAACGCATCCGCAAAAGGAGAAAAGAGGCTCATTCACTCCTTTACTGTTAAAATCGATTTATATTCCTGGTCTGAATTCAGTTCGTTTGCCTGTCTGTGCGTTGCACACAAACAGGTTGCTGAACGTTATTTCAGCCCGAGTTATGTTTATTGTAATCGACCGTACCGCGCGATGTGACCTCATAGTTCCATTTTTCAATGTAAACCTCGCCGCGTTCAAAGGTATCGCCGCGCGCCTTGAGCATAGCCGTCAGGCGTGCATCGAGCATTCGCTGCAGTTTGGCATGTTCCGCTTTGTTGATAAGGTTGTTCTGCTGATACGGATCAATTTGATTGTCATACAGCAGCCACGGTCCGGCCAGTGAGCGCACATAGGTATAGCGTTCGGTACGAAGACCGCGGTACTCACGTCCGCCGCGATTTCTTTCCCACTCTCCGAAGGGCGAGGGGCACTCAATCAGAGCAGCATGATCCTGCGGTTCAGCAGCACCTTTGAAAACATCGGAGTAATCGGTACCCTCTACAGTCAAGGGTGCTTTAATGCCGCAAAGTCCCAGCAGCGTGGGCAGGATGTCCGGCGTGCTCATCGGGAAGTTGAGTTTACGTTGCGTCTTGTGGATTGCGGGATACCGCATCAGGAACGGCACACGGATCGCCTCATCCCAAGGCTTCTGTTTGCGTATCTGACCATGCGATCCGAGCATGTCGCCATGGTCGGAGGTAAACACGACAATGGTGTCATCGCGCAGACCGCTTTCATCAATTGTTCTGAGCAGGTCACCGAAACTCTTGTCCAATGCCGCAATATGGGCGTAGTAACCGGCCAAATCCGCACTGAAATCGCCTTCCACATTTGGGCGGAGCTGAATTTTATTCTGAGGGAACATCTTGCGATAGTTCTCGGGAGCAGTCTGATAGGGATTATGCGGCGGGCCCCACGAGAGTAACAGCAGGAAGGGCTTTTCATTATCCGCATGATTTTTAATATACTGCTGAGCATCCCTCGTCTGCGCAAAAGCGTCATATCCATCCCAGCGCAGTTTTTCGGAGCTGTCATTGGCGTAGTAGAACGAATGATTGTAGTTATGGGTGCACTCCAAGACCTTCCAGTAGTCGAAGCCCTGCCGCCGCTCCTTAGGAATATACGCCGACCGGCCATGTCCATCCAGGTGCCACTTGCCGATATAACCGGTGGAATATCCGGCGGCGGTAAAAATTTTGCCCATCGATACCGCTTCAGGATTCAAACACAGGTCGTTGAGAAACAGACCGTTAGTGAGCGGATATTGTCCGGTCATCAGGGAGGCTCTGTATGGGCTGCAGACCGGACAGGTTGAAACGGCATTCTCCAACGCAATGCTCTCTCCATACATCTTATCCAGAATGGGCGTCATCCCCTTCAGGTTGGGGTCTCCCGCATAACCGGTTGCCTGAGCACGCCACTGATCGGCGAACACATAAACCACATTTGGTTTTCGTCTGCCAATATCACGCAAATGGCCGCACCCGGCCGTTGAAAAGAGGCTGGCCGTCGCCAACCCCGACCACCCGAGAAAACGCCTTCGGTTCATAGATTTAACCTTTTTCATTTTGCATCCTCCTGGTATAAACATCTCCGCACGCCTGTTTAGAAGTTGTCCGGGGCCCTCAGAGGCCCCCAAGGACAACTTATTAACAGGAACGGAGATGCAGTTTGGTTTCTTTTTGCTACTTTTTCTTTTTTCTGTTGTTGACAAAAAAAGGCACGATGCCGGACGATACTGTTTTCGGGCGTATCCATCAAAGTTTTCTCCTTGGGCGGTAAGCCCTGAACAAAGACTGGGAACGCCCGTTTCAACTTCCGGGATGCAGACCCCTGATAGCTTGATTCGCGCTTCAAGGCCATCCTCCGATGACGCCTCATATCGCAACCAGGATGGGGCTGCCCCCGTTTTAACGCCTCGGCATCGCGCCGGGAAAGGAGTACATTATGATCACTGTAGGAATTGATGTCGGAAAAGAGAAACACGCCGCAGGAGCCGTCGGGGAGACCGGCGAGGTGGTTATGCCTTCCCGCTTCTTCGACCAGACGGCGGAGGGGTTCGCAGGTCTGTTCAGCCATCTCAAGGAGCTTGGCAGGCCCGCCGACCTCCGGATCGGCATGGAGGCCACCGGTCGCTACTGGATGCCGCTGCGCCACGCGCTCGCCGCGAAGGGTTACCGCGTCGAGTCCGTCAACCCGCTGATCACCTCGGCCGAGATCGCCAGGAATGTTCGGGGACGCAAGACGGACAAGGCCGACGCGCTGGCCATCGCGACCGCCCTGCTCAGGAACAGCCACAACCCCGCGCCCGCCGAGGATGCCATCGCCGACGCGCTCAAGTCGCTCACCCGCCACCGCACGTTCCTGGTCCGCCAGAGGAGCAACGCCAAACGCTGCCTGCACGCCGCGCTGGACATCACCTTTCCCGAGGCTGGAAAGGTGTTCGGCCGGCTCTTCTCCGCCACGGCGCTCGCCGTTCTGGAGGCATTTCCGTCCGCCAGGCTGCTCGCAGGCGCCAACATCAGAACGCTCGCGGCCATCGTCTCCAGTGCCTCCCACGGCAGGCTCGACATCGAATACGCCCGGCGCGTCCGCGACGCCGCCCGCACCAGCGTCTCCGTCTCCATCGCCAACGAGGGCGAGGAGGACGCGCTCGTCTCCCTGATCGCCCATATCCGCTTCGCAGACTCGCAGATCGCGAAAGCCGATGAGAAGATCCGCTCCATGCCCGCCCCGAAGACTGCGGAACTCCTCGCCTCCGTCAAGGGTATGGGGACCCTCCTCCCGCGCATCATCGCCTGCGAGATCGGCGACATGGAGCGCTTCCGCCATCCGCCATCCGGCAAGCCGCCCCGCGACATGGACAAGCGCATCCTCGCCTTCGCCGGCTGCGAGCCGCGGCTCCGCGAAAGCGGAAAATGGAAGGGCAGGACCACAATATCCAAGCGCGGAAGCCCCGCCCTGCGCACCGCGCTCTGGCAGGCAGCCTCCATGTGCAGGCTCCACAATCCGTTTTTCGCCAAAATCTACGAACGCCAGATCGCACGCGGCAAACCGCATTCCGTCGCGCTCTTCTATGTCGCGAGAAAACTGATCGAGGTGCTGTGCGGCATGTACAAGACCGGCATGAAGTTCAACCCTCAAACCGAAGGAGCTGAAATATGTCCGTAATGTCACCATTTTTCGCTTTACTTGATAATAGCTTGTCTTT
>CAYOQJ010000081.1:0-2765 GCA_964406095.1 uncultured Lentisphaeraceae bacterium | reverse complement strand
ATGGAAACAAATTACAAAGTTCAAGAAAAAGAGCTCATCGAGTCCGACATCACGGCCTATCTGCATCGGCACGAAACTAAGGATCTGCTGCGTTTGCTGACCTGCGGTTCGGTTGATGATGGCAAATCCACCCTGATCGGACGGCTGCTCTATGACAGTCATATGATCTATGAGGATCAGTTGGAGAAGGTCGCCAAAGATTCAAAAATCTACGGCACAACCGGTGATGATTTCGATCCGGCTCTGCTGACCGACGGACTCAAAGCCGAGCGCGAGCAGGGCATAACCATTGATGTCGCCTATCGCTATTTCTCCACCGACAAACGCAAATTTATTATCGCGGATTGCCCCGGCCACGAACAATATACACGCAATATGGTGACCGGCGCATCAACCTGTAACCTGGCGGTGATCCTAATTGATGCCCGTTACGGTGTGATCACCCAAACTAAACGCCACTCTTTTATCTGTTCGCTGCTCGGCATCCGCCATGTGGTCGTCGCTGTCAATAAGATGGATCTGGTCGATTGGTCGAAGGAACGATTTGAAGAGATTCGACGCGACTACAATAACTTTGTTACCCGTCTTAATTTTGCGGATATCCACTTCATACCCATGAGCGCACTCAAAGGTGATAACGTGGTGGAGCCCTCTCAGAATATGCTCTGGTTCGATGGCCATACCTTTCTGCGTCATATCGAACATGTCAATATCGCGGCTGATCGCAATCTGGTGGATATGCGTTTCCCAGTGCAATATGTAATCAGACCCGACTTGAATTTTCGCGGTTTCAGCGGCACCGTCGCCTCAGGCGTGATACGCGTCGGCGACCAGATCATGAGTCTGCCATCTCGACAAAACTCGCATATAAAAGCCATCTACGGAGCTGATGGCGCAATCGACGAAGCCTTCGCTTCGATGGCGATAACCGTCACTCTGACCGATGAAATTGATGTCTCACGCGGCAACATGCTGGTGCCGGTTCGCAATGTTCCCAGGGTCGGCAACGAATTTGAAGCAATGATGGTCTGGATGCATGAGGATGCCGCTGTCGAAGGCGGTTCATATCTGATTAAACACACAACCAGCATGGTGCCCGGCATACTCTCCAATATCCGTTACAAAGTGGATGTCAACACCATGCGCAAATTAGAGGAGCGCGTCGGCACACTGCAACTCAACGAGATCGCTCGTGCGCATATCACACTGCATCGCGACATCGCCTTTGATCCATACGAGAAAAACCGCGGTACAGGCGCGTTCATCATTGTAGACCGACTGTCCAACGCCACTGTCGGTGCCGGTATGATCATCGATCGCATTGTTCCCGACAGTGGTGCGAGATCGCCGGTCAGTCGTAATATCCTCAGAAGTGAAAGTCTGGTCTCCGCCGCCGATCGTGAGAAGCTGCTGGGGCACAAACCCCGTACTATCTGGCTGACCGGACTGAGCGGTTCCGGTAAATCGACAATCGCCAAAGTGCTTGAGCGCTCCCTCTTTGATAAGGGCCATCACGCCTATATTCTTGACGGCGACAACATCCGGCACGGACTCAACCGCGATCTCGGGTTCTCGGCGGCAGACCGCACAGAGAACATTCGCCGCATAGCGGAGGTCGCGCGTCTAATGAATGACGCCGGTCTGATCGTCATTACGGCGTTTATTTCACCCTACCGACGCGACCGCTCAGAGGCGCGGCAGATTATCGGCGATGATCATTTTCTCGAAGTTTTTGTGGATGCTGATCTCGAAGTATGCGAACAGCGCGATCCCAAAGGTTTGTATCGTAAAGCGCGTGCCGGAGAGATCGCGCAGTTCACCGGTATCTCCGCACCTTATGAACCGCCGGAGAAACCCAAGCTACGGATTCAAACCGCCGATAGCGATGTTGAGCAATGCGTCGCTGCCATTATCGCCGCACTGCAGTAACCGTTTTAATCCTGTAAATCCTGTAATCCTGTCCAAAATTCTTCTCCTTTGTGCCTCCTTGTGTTCTTCTGCGACCGCCATAGCCGGAGGCGACGGCTGGTTGTGGTTCCAAACTTCTCGAACAACTGTTTTTTAAGGAATGAAATGGGTTTAATATGAAAAGAATTCTAATAACCGGCGGTGCCGGTTTCATCGGCTCCGCTCTGGTGCGCTTTTTAATCAAGCGCGGCGATGTTCAGGTGCTGAATGTCGATAAACTAACTTATGCCGGAAACCTCGATTCACTCAAAGAAGTTTCGAACTTTCCGCACTATAATTTTGCGCAGGTCGACATCTGCGACAGCACCCGGATTGCAGCGCTGTTCGCTGAATTCCAGCCGCACGCCGTGATGCATCTGGCTGCCGAGTCGCATGTCGACCGCTCAATCGACGGTCCCTCCGAGTTCATCCAAACCAATATTGTCGGCACCGCCACTCTCCTTCAATGCGCCACCGAATACTGGCGTACGCTTCCAGAGTCTGGAAGTGAAAAGGTGCGGGAATGCGCGACTGCGCGAGAGCGCGAGTCAAAAGAGATGCAGGATTGCAGCTTTATCTGTACCACCAACGAAGCAAACACCACAACTTACCACTCACAACTTACAACTTACAACGGAACTCAGCCGCCTTCAGCAGCGGAGTTCCGTTTTCTCCAAATTTCAACCGACGAGGTGTACGGTTCACTTGGTGCCGACGGACTGTTCAGTGAAACAACTGCTTATGATCCGCGGTCGCCCTACTCTGCCAGCAAAGCCTCTTCGGATCATCTGGTGATGGCCTGGCACCACACCTACGGT
>CAYOQJ010000080.1:0-19529 GCA_964406095.1 uncultured Lentisphaeraceae bacterium | reverse complement strand
TTTACCGCATCTGCGGCGTTGCATGGCTTCCAGCATAGTCACTATAGCTGAAAACCGTGCGCCTTGCATCTACGACAAAATGGCAACTGCCGTTTTTAGATTAAACTCGGGTTTAAAAAATCGTTCGACAAATTCTGTTAAATAGGTCAAAATACCAGCCATTTCCAAGAGGTCAGTCAGTCGAGGTTCCGTTTATGCAAGTTAATACCGAATCGCATATTTACACCGATCCTGTAAGCGAGGCATTCTGTCCCAAATGTGGCGAGGCGCTGAGTGTTGAAGGGTTGCCTGCGTTCACAAATGTTGAGTGTCCCAAATGCACGCATCAATTTCAGGTGCCGGCGCGTTTCGGTCCATTTCTGTTGATCGAATTGTTGGGAGCCGGGGGCATGGGTGGTGTTTACCGCGCCAAAGATGAAGCGCTCAACCGAGAGGTCGCCATCAAGGTGATGTTGCAGAGTCTTGGCGACGATGTTGATTTTGTCGAAACATTTCAACGTGAGGCCCAGGCTGCAGCACAGCTGAATAATCCTCATATTGCTCAGATTTATTCTTTCGGCCAGCAGTATGGACAGCCCTATATTGTTATGGAATTGGTACCGCATGGCAGTCTTGAGCAGCTCATGATTGATCGCGACGGGGTGGAGCCCGCCGTTGCAATCACAATCGGTGCTCAGATAGCTGAGGGTTTGAAAGAAGCCTCGGATGCCGGCCTTGTGCATGGCGATGTAAAACCGGAAAATATCCTCTTTGATGATGAGGGTAATGCTAAGCTGGTTGATTTTGGTCTGGTGGCACTCAGTTCGGGTAATGCCAACGAGGTCTGGGGTACACCATTTTATATTGCGCCCGAAAAAGTCCGCCGTCAGAAGAGCGACCACCGTTCGGATATCTACTCGCTCGGAGCAACAATCTATCATGCCATCACCAACCGCCCGCCGTTTGACGGGCCCGATGCGACTGCCGTGGTCAAAGCCCGTTTTGAGGCTCCACCTAAACCGCTGAGCGAGGTTACCGGACTCGAGATTCCCGCTGAGGTTGAAGCTTTGATACAACGCATGCTTGAGACAGACCCTGCCAAACGTTATCCGACCTATGGTTCGCTGCTGAGCGATATGAAGCGCTATCTTTCTAAAACTGCTCCGGTTTCCCTGAAAAAAAGCTCGCGACGGATCATGATTAAGGGTAAACCGGCGGTCACATTTGACCGCCATTCCACGCAGCGGACGGTTACCGGACAGATTGCGCCTGATGATCCCGATGTAGCTGAATTGCAGGGTGAGGACGAGGAAAACCTCCAGGAGCAGGGATGCCGCAAGATGGTGATTGGCCTGATCATTTTTCTCCTGGGATTGGTCGCGCTGGGCGGTGTGATTTTTGCCGCAATTCATGTGAACCGTAAAAAAAGCGCCGAGCGTGAGATGGTGGCTCTGGTTGATCGACAGCAGAAGGTGATCGAGGCCGGTTTGAAAGCGATAGATGTGGCCGGCAGAAATGCTGCCAAGATCAGGAAATTTGAGCCGGAGGCTATGCTTTATGCCGATGAAGCCGCCCGGGTGGCAGCCACAGTTCTCGGTGAGGATGTGCGTGCACGTATGGTTCCGCCTGAGCCGGTTGTCAACATTGCCGCAGCTGCCGCGGATCACTCCGCAGCTTCCTTAGGCACAACCAATCAGACGAAAATTTCTTCAAATCGGGTCGAGCAGGCTACCCTACCGCCCGGTGCCAGCGATTCATCCGCTTCCGCAGATGAGCGCGTAAGTGTTGATTTTCCCGAGGGTGAAATGCCTCGCGATGACGACCATCCGGTTGTAAAAACCGTGCGTTCGATGTATATGGATGCCTATGCCGTCAAGATTGCCGGAGTTATTGCGGATCAGGTGGTGGCGGAATTAAAGAACCGCCAGCAAAAGCTGGAAAAGCTGCAGCAAAGTACCCCCGCTGGCGATCGGGATGCGCTGTCAGCAGCCTATAAGCAAATGGTTGCGCTTTATGAGACTATGAAAAATAAAGTCTCGGGGATGGCCTACATAGATGAGATAAAAAATGTACCTAACCTGACAGCAAATCTTAAAATTTCGCGCAATTCGGTTATGACCGACCTTGAAACACTGGAACAGCAACGTCGTCTGAAGAAGGCCGAACAGGAACGGCTGGCCCGTAAAGCCGCGGAAGATGCGCGTAGAGAGGCTGAAAAGGAGGTTGCCAAACAGAAGGTTCTGAGTGAACGTACACGAATCGCAGCTGTTGAGCAAGAGTGTGTCGAATCGATTGTGAATTTTCGTTTCAGTGTAGCTATACGCACTCTCAATGCGCTGAATGATGAAATTGAAACCGACAAGGGAAGATTGGCGTTAATGACCGCCAAAGATCGCGTCAACCGGATCGAAGAATTTCATAAATACATAATTGAGCATGCCAAGGGGTATAAGAGTGTCAGAGGATGGGGTGTTTCCGATGCCAATGACAGATGGTTGGTAGTGGGCAATAGCAGAATCTTCTGGAAAGATTTTTATACCGAGCAGTACACCGAAGCGGCTGAACTGATTGCCTCCAATGTGACCAACCCTGCGGTCAAAGAAAGTATGCGTATTCGTGAATACACCCATTTAATGGCTAACGCGGCTCTCTTTTTGAATGCCTTTTATCCCGACAAACCCGCCGCTCAGCGGTTTGCGAAGAAACTGGCCAATGATGCGGCTGAACAGTTCTCAGTGGAAGCCGATATCATAAAATCACTTGTTCCTCAATATTTTGAATAACGGGTGCTAAGGCGAAGATAAAAACAGGATCAGAATAATGTTATATGTCAGTACACGCGACAACCAGCAGAGCGGCATGTCGTTCAAAGATGCGGTTTTAACCGGTTTGGCGCGGGATGGAGGGTTGCTGCTACCCGCCGAAATACCACAGGTCAAGGATTGTCTGGATGAATGGAGCACTCTGACCTATTCCGATCTGGCTTACGAAATTATGCGGCTCTATGCACCCGATATTCCAGCCGCAGCCCTGCGCGCCATCATTGAAAAGAGTTATGGTGCGTTCCGTCACGATGAGATTACGCCGGTGGTAGAGGTTGGCCCGCTCAACATTCTTGAATTGTTTCATGGTCCCACCCTCGCTTTCAAGGATGTGGCGCTTCAGTTCCTGGGGAACCTCTTTGAATTTCTGCTGGACCAGAGTGAGAGCGAGATGAATATCGTGGTGGCCACCAGCGGCGATACCGGCAGTGCCGCTATCTATGGGGTGCGCGGTCGTGAACGTATCCGCATCTTTGTCATGCATCCCAACGGCAAAATCAGTCCGGTGCAGGAACGACAAATGACAAGCGTGTTGGATGATAATGTCTTTAACATCGGAGTGACCGGTACATTTGATGATTGTCAGAATATTGTTAAAGCGCTTTTCAACGATCTTGAATTCCGCGACCGTTACAAGCTGGGTGCTGTAAATTCAATCAATTGGGCCCGCGTGCTGGCACAGATTGTCTATTATTTCTACGCCACTTTTCGTGTTATGGACAATACTGGTGCCGCTAAGGTGCGCTTCACTGTGCCGACCGGCAATTTTGGAGATATCTTCGCCGGTTATATGGCCAGACGAATGGGACTGCCCATCGACAAACTGATTCTGGCGTCCAACGAAAATGATATCCTGACACGGTTTTTCAACAGCGGCGAGTATGTAACGGGGGAGGTGGTGCAGACTCTCAGTCCCTCGATGGATATTCAAGTTGCCAGCAATTTTGAACGCTATCTCTACTATCTGAGCGGAGAAAGGGCCGATTGTGTCTGCGGCTGGATGGAGAAATTCAGCAAAAGCGGCAGGCTTTCCATTGCGGATTTCAATCCTGACGGCATCTTCGCAGCTGGCAGAGGCAACACCAGCACCACCCTCGCAACGATCAGCAGATATTGGCATGACTATGCCTATCTGCTGGATCCGCACTCAGCGGTCGGCGTGAATGTAGCCTCCGCTTTTCTCTCCGAACAGGCACCGATGATCGCGCTTGCAACCGCTCACCCCGCTAAATTCGATGATGCCATCCGCCAGGCTACCGGTGAGGATATCGCGCATCATGCGGTGATCGACGCTCTCGAGGATATGCCAGCCCGGAAAGAGATTCTGCCAGCTGAGAGCTCGGCGGTCGCGGAGTTCTTCAGACGCAGGATCGATGCCGATTGAACTTTGTAATAACAATCAGATAATCATGTAAACATTTTATGAGGAGTTTGTCGTTATGCCCTTGAACATCGTCGAAAAAATTCTTTGTACGCACCGTGTTTCAGGTGATTTGACTCCTGGCGAAGAGTTGGGAATTCGTATTGATCAGACATTAACCCAGGATGCGACCGGCACAATGGCCTATCTGCAATTTGAGAGTATGGGTCTTGAGCATGTCAGAACCGAGTTGGCCCTGAGCTATGTTGATCATAACACAGTGCAGGTTGGTTTTGAAAATGCCGATGACCACGCCTATCTGCGTAGCGTCGCTCAACGTTACGGTATCATATTTTCACGTCCTGGCAATGGTATCTGCCACCAACTTCATCTTGAGCGTTTCGGCAAACCCGGAGCGACACTGCTGGGTAGTGATTCACATACGCCGACCGGTGGAGGAATCGGTATGTTGGCAATCGGTGCGGGCGGCATCGATGTCGCAGTCGCGATGGCCGGCGGAGCTTTCTATCTGACCTCTCCCAAGGTGACACTAGTACGGCTGAGCGGTGAACTGCGTCCCGGGGTTTCCGCCAAGGATGTTATTCTGAAAGTACTCTCGGTTTATGGAACCAATGGTAATGTCGGCAGGGTGCTGGAATACGGCGGTTCCGGTGTCGCGACACTCGGAGTTCCAGCACGTGCCACTATCACCAATATGGGAGCTGAACTTGGAGTGACAACTTCGGTTTTCCCGAGCGACGAAACAACGCGTGCTTTCCTTGTAGCGCAACAGCGTGAAGGTGATTGGAGAGAACTGACTGCTGATCAGGATGCCGTGTATGATCAGATACTGGAAATCAATCTGGCTGAACTGGAACCGCTGGCGGCCTGCCCGCATTCACCGGGCAATATAGAGTCAATCGCTACGCTTTCCGGCAAAAAGGTCAACCAGGTTCTGATCGGTTCGTGCACCAATTCATCATATCGTGATCTGAAAACGGTGGCCCTGATGCTTAAAGGACGGAAGGTTCATCCGGAGGTTGAAGTCGGTATTGCACCGGGATCGCGTCAGGTGGTTGCCATGTTGGCAGCGGAGGGGTTGCTGACCGAGCTGATCTGTTCAGGAGTGCGTATTCTCGAGAACGCCTGCGGATTCTGCATCGGTAACCACATGTCACCGGGAACTAACGCTGTGAGTTTGCGAACCAGTAATCGTAATTTCGAAGGGCGTAGCGGCACAATGTCGGCCCAGATATATCTGGTTAGCCCCGAAAGTGCCGCTGCTGCCGCCCTGACAGGAGAGTTTACCGATCCCTGTGCTGTTGAATCATTGCCGAACACGGTCGCTGAACCCACAGCATTCACGATTGATGACTCCATGTTTCTGTTTCGTGAGAGTGCCGGTGCGGGAGTGCCTTCAACAACGATTGCGCGAGGCCCTAATATAGGCGAGGTGCCCTCTGGAAAACCGCTTGAAAACAAACTGGACGGAGTTGCCGTTATACGAGTCGGCGACCGCATAACCACCGATCATATCATGCCAGCCGGAGCCCGCTTGAAATTCCGCTCGAATATCCCGCGTTACGCCCAGTGCGTGTTTGAGAATGTCGATCCAGATTTTTATGACAGAGCTTCCTCCAATCGTGATAATGGCTTACACAATGTGATTGTGGCCGGGTTGAGTTATGGACAGGGCTCAAGTCGCGAACATGCTGCCATGTGTCCCATGTATCTCGGTGTGAAGGCTGTGATTGCTAAAAGTATCGAGCGAATCCATTGTGCCAATTTGATCAATTTCGGAATTGTACCATTCATTTTTGAAGATCAATTCTCTTATAAACAGATTGAGCAGGGGGATCGTATTACAATTGACAATCTTGTGCAGGCGGTCAAAGGTGACGGCAGAGCTGTTGTGCGCAATTTGACCAGTGGCGTCGAATTCACGGTGGTAGCTGAACTGACTGAACGCCAGAAGGGTATTTTGATCAATGGTGGCTTACTGACCAATCCTGTATGATTAGCAAATCGGATAAAGTTTTATCGCACTTTACAGCAAAAGCGGTTGACCACAGTTTGCAGACAACATATAATCATCTGCTATGAGCGAGAGTGGCGAAAAAAATAACGGTGTCGGGTTGAATGATAAAATTAATGCGGATGGCGAGACGAATGAAGAGATAACGCTTGATCTTGATTTTGCGCCCAGTTGGGCCCGTAAGGACCCGACGGAGCATATTAAAACTGTTCGGGCCAGTCGCTTTGATGATGACAGTCGGTCACAGAGCCGGGGCGATGGCTACCGTAGCCGGGGTCGAAATGAGAGTTGGCGCGAGGGTAACCGTCGCAATGACCGCTTTCCGCGTGGCGACCGTAACAAAGAGGGCAGAAGATCAGAACGCCGGCCACATCGTAAAGATGATTTCGAGGGTAATTTCGGTGGTAAACCACAAAGTGGTTTTAATCCTGCTGCCGCCGGTCGGGCTGCGGCGGCGATACCAGGTGAAACAGAACGCTACGATACGCTACGGCAACGGGATGAGCGCGGATTCAGAGGCGCGCCTCGTGCTGGGTATTCCACGTTGCCGCTGGAAATCAAAGTACTGCCTGAACAGAAAGCACTTGGCGGTGTGATTCGCCGCATCCAATCTTCACACAAGGCTTTTCCGCTACGCGACATAGCTTGGCTCTTTTTGGATAAGCCAGCCAGCTGCCTGATTCGCATAGCCCAGCAAAAGGAAAATCCCGTCCCAATCTTTCAGTGCAAGGTTTGCGGTATGCCGACTCTAACGGAAGATGAGATGCAGAGTCATCTGCTTAACCGGCATCTGGATGAATTTTTTGATGTTGAAGAGGTAGAGTGTGAACCCCCAAGCGGTCAGTTTGTGTGTGTAATGCGCTGCGGACTCTCCGGAGAGTTGCTTGGTCCTCCCAACCATCACAGCTTCAACACCCGGGTGCACGAGATGCTTCGGATTCGCTATCCCGAAATGTCCGAGGAGGCGTATCGCCGGAAGATTGAGAGTGTGCGTGAACCCGAAGCGATAGAACAGTGGCGCCAGGCTTGCACAATGAAGAAGATATACCGGCGTAAGAATCCTGAAACACCTGTTGCGGACAATCCGGAATTAAATGCGACGAGCGAGAGTCCTGCTGAAACCGAGCCGCAGAACTCGGAAGATGCGCAGATCAAAGCGCCTCCTATGGAACGTGATGTGGCAGAACTGGTCTTTCGACGAGAAATGATCAATCAGCACTACTCTGAGGTGAAACACCTGGTATGTATCGCCAACATCGCGTTGCAGACTTCCAGCCGTCCGCTCTACTTCGTGATTCGTGAGATGATCCAACGTGAAAAACGTTTTCCAACCTCACTTTTCTTCGCTTTGCGAGGAGCCTTTCGCCATCGTAAACTGTATCTTTTCAGAGCCAACGATCCCAAGGGGCCCGATTTTGTGATGCAGAATAAACCGACGGAACTTGATTCTGAGTGCGTGATCGATCTGATCAAAGAAATTCTGGCTTTCATTCATGATAATCCCGCTTGCACCAAGGTGGAACTGATCAAAAAAATGGCTGGAAGCGACGAGGTACGGATCAAAGAGATTTTGCGTCAGTTGGCCTGGTTGATTGATAAAGGCAACATTATCGAATTTTACAACGATGTTCTGAGCGCTCCGGTTGAATATCCGCCCTTCAGGTTGCTGCCTGGTGAAAAAAAGCACGGCAAACAAAGCAAAAATTCGATCAGCTCAACGGATAAAACAGAGGATGCTCCGGATAAAGGTACTGCTCAATAGTTCACCGGCAGTTGTCCGTTATCGCTTCGCCGTCAATTATCACCCTGCGCCCGACAATCCTGAGTTTTCCTTCCGCTAGCAGACGAAGTGCTTGTGGGTAAGCAATGTGTTCTTCGGCTTGAATGCGGGCATGCAGTGTTTCGGCACTGTCAGTGTTTAGCACAGGTATACAACGTTGAATGACTATCGCTCCGGTATCGGTGCCCTCATCTACGAAATGTACCGTGCATCCAGCCACCTTGGCTCCGTATTCCCAAGCCTGTCGCCAAGCATGTAATCCAGGAAATGCCGGCAGAAGTGCCGGATGGATGTTGAGTATACGCATCGGGAAGGCATTCAGCAGTGGTGCTTTTACAATCCGCATGAAACCGGCCAACACTACGGTATCCACATCGTGTTCGCGTAGTAGCTCAATACAGCGCAACTGTGCAGGACCATCGAGTTTGGTTCTGTATGGTGAACAGTCCAGCCAAAGGGCCGGTATGCCGCGTTTGCGCGCTCTTTCAAGAATACGGGCATCCTCCACATCAGAGAGCACAATCTTTACCTCAGCATCAACTCTTTCCGCATCGATTGCATCAATAATCGATTGCATGTTCGAGCCGGCTCCAGAGCCTAAAACACCGATTCTAAGGGTTTTATCTGTTTTCATCAGAAAAATTAAAACGCGACAGACGTGAGTGTATCATATAAAAAAACTAAGGTTTCGAGCGGAGCAGGCCGCTCGAAACCATTACCTTGATCGCTTTCAAGGCGACTCTTATTTAAGAGCGTTATCTAACTTTTTGCCCAAATCTTTCTGGGCCGCTTCTGCATCTTTCTGAGCCGATTTGGCAGCATCATTCAACTTATCCTCGGTTGATTTCTCACAACCGCAGATAGCGATGGTTGATACAGCCAGCAAGGCTATAAACAGTACTCTCTTCATTGCTGTTACCTTTCTGATGTGTTTTACCTCATTAACTATTAACTATGGCAAATCCCTCGAAGCTATTACAGCTCTGACTATACTACTTGTTACAGTTTTCAGCAATAAAAATAATTCAGTTGGAGTTTGTTACTATCGCTTTGATACGGCGTACTCCCGCCGAAGATGACTCTTCTTTTTTGATCTTGAAACCACCGAGCTCCCCGGTAAATGCTGCATGAGGTCCACCGCATACTTCCATACTGAAATCACCGATGCTGTAAACCTTGACCTGTTCTGCGTACTTGGTTGAGAAAAGAGCGGTCGCACCGCGCTCCTTGGCCTCTTCGATGCTCATGGTTTCAGCTTTAACCGGCAGATTTTTTTTGATCTGTTCATTTACCAGATCCTCAACCTGCTGTAGCTCATCTTTTGTCAACTTGGCCGGGTGAGCGAAGTCGAAACGCAGGCGTTCAGGGGTGATATTGGAGCCTTTCTGGGTGGCGTGTTCGCCCAGTACTCTCTGAAGCGCTTTGTGCAGCAGATGGGTGGCGGTGTGCAGACGGGTTGTAGCCACGGTATTATCAGCCAGACCGCCTTTAAAACTTCCGCCGCTGGCTTTTGACATTTGCTGGTGTTTTGCAAACGCCTTTTGATAACCCGCTTTATCAATTTTCAGACCGTGTTCGGTTGCCAGTTCCTCGGTGAACTCCAGGGGAAAACCATAGGTGTCGTAGAGCTTGAAGGCGGTGCGCCCCGATACCACAGACTGATTGTGTTGCTTAAGCGCACCGACAACTTTGTCGAATTCACGCTGTCCGGCAGCAAGTGTTTTCTCAAAGCGGTTTTCCTCGGCTGTCAGCTCATCAATGATCATATCGCGATTCAGCTCCAGTTCGGGGTAAAACAGTTTGTATTTTTCAATAACAATCCCGGCCAGAGTACAGGTGTATCCACTGGCTATTCCCAGAATTTTAGCAAAACGTACCGAGCGCCGTATCAAACGGCGTAATACATAGTTAGCTCCGAGATTGCCGGGTTTGATCCCGCCTTTAGGATCACCCAGAATAAAAACTGCGGTGCGCATGTGATCTGCGATGATTCTTTCCGCCCGTTCACGTAGTTCGATGTCATCCGGAACCACAGTTGTAAGTTCGCGTATTTTTGCCATCAACGGAGCGAACAATTCGGTATCATAAACTGTGACGCAGTTGTTCATCATGCAGATCGTGCGCTCAACTCCCATGCCGGTGTCAACATTATGCTGTGCGAGCGGCTCGTAACTGCCGTCGGAACGCTTGTTGTACTGCATGAATACATCGTTCCATATCTCGATGAATTTACCACAGTGACACCCAGGTCGGCAATCTGCGCCGCAACACTCTTTGCCGGTATCCACAAATATCTCGGTGTCCGGTCCGCAAGGACCGGTTTCACCGGCAGGGCCCCACCAGTTATCGCTGCGCGGTAGCGCGTATATTCTCTCGGCAGGAATACCGAGCGATCGCCAGATGGTGATTGACTCTTCGTCACGCGGGATATTTTCATCACCAGCGAATACCGTAACACTGAGTTGCTCGGGAGAGAAACCCAGCTCTTCGGTTAGAAATTCAAACGACCAGGTTATAGCCTCTTTTTTGAAATAATCACCTAAAGACCAGTTACCCAGCATTTCAAAGAAGGTCAAATGGCAGGTGTCGCCGACGGCATCAATGTCACCAGTGCGCACACACCTCTGAATGTCGGTCAGACGTTTCCCGGCCGGATGCGGTTGACCGAGCAAATAGGGAACCAAAGGATGCATTCCAGCAGTGGTGAAAAGCACAGTGGGATCGTTTTCAGGGATCAGTGAAGCTCCTGAAATAACGGCATGATCCCTGGCTGCGAAGAACTCTAAGTATTTTCGACGTAGTTGATCGGCTGTTAGTTTCATCTCATTCATAAAGGTTTTTTACTTTGCAAACAATCGATTTATTTGTGGCCACGCAGTGTTAATGAGACCAAATTGCAGATCAGAAAGATTACCGCGATGCGGCGGAAGCCGGAACTTGATTGATCTTTTCGATAATTTTGTCAACAACTTCTGGATTGCTGCGGAGAAACTCAGTTGCGGCAATTGCGCCCTGCCCGATTTGCTCCGATTCAAAACTGAACCATGAACCGCGTTTCATGACGATGTTACGTGCCACAGCAGCGTCCAGCACCGAACCCTCCCAGGATATGCCGCGGGAATAGAGTATGTCAAATTCCGCTTCGGTAAAAGGCGGTGCCACTTTGTTTTTAACGACCTTGACCCTGGTGCGATTGCCGATCACTGTGCCGGTTGGATCTTTTATAGCACCGATGCGCTGAACATTCAGACGCACCGACGCATAGAATTTAAGGGCTTTGCCGCCAGGTGTGGTCTCAGGGTTTCCGAACATGACCCCGATTTTCTCACGAGTCTGATTGGTAAAAAGACAGAGAGTCTTGGTCTGCGCGATGGAACTGGTCAGTTTGCGCATCGCCTGCGACATCAGACGAGCCTGCAATCCCATGTGTGAATCACCCATATTTCCGTTAATCTCAGCCTGCGGAGTCAAAGCCGCTACGGAATCAACCACCACCACATCAAGGGCACTGCTTTTAACCAGCTGCTCGGCTATGGTCAGCGCTTCCTCTCCAGAGTTGGGCTGCGCCACCAGAAGATCATCGAGATTAACCCCGATACGCATGGCATAATTCGGATCCATCGCATGTTCGGCGTCAACAAAAGCCGCCATGCCACCACTTTTCTGGGCATTGGCAATCACATGTAGTGCCAAAGTGGTTTTGCCGGATGACTCCTGTCCATAAACCTCGACGACCCGTCCACGCGGCAGACCGCCTACCCCTAGTGCAAGATTCAGAGAGAAAGAGCCGGTCGAGATCACCGCAATGTTCTGTCTGGCTGATTCATCCCCCATACGCATGATGGCAGTTTCACCGAATTCCTTGCGAATCTGACTTAGAACCGCTTCAAGCTGCGTGTTGTTGCCCTGTTTTTTTTCGGCCATAAAATTCTCCTGTGAAACTAAAGTGAAAAACAGTCGTCATCTTAACAGATATTGTGTCGAAACGAGAGTGTAATCTTCAGATATTGTAGTACTCCTCCCAGCCTTTTCGCGGCGGTGGCCCGACTAACAGCTGATTTGCGATCTGGTTGTCGGGGATGGTCTCAGTGTTCCGATCAAATTTGAATGAGCTTTGAAGTCGCTGCGCAATGCACCCCAGGCAAAGTACCTTCGACAGTTCACCTGCCACTTCAAAGCGTGAATTGCACTTTTTCTCGCCTTTGACACCCAGAGCAAAATCCATAAAGTGATTAGGCATCTTTCTCTCATACTCCGGCAGAGCTGAAACCGCACCGGCTTTATCATTTTTAATCACTGAAAGCGTACTGCCGTGAGATGAGCCTTTGAAACTTGCTCCGTCAGCACGGTAGATGATCTTACCCGGGTTCATCGATTTCACCTCGCTGCCGCTGCCGCCCGAAGGTGGCGCATCACCGCCATCGGCTTTGGTACGATGAAAACCATTCGGCAGATCAGGCAGATTGCCGACACCTTCACTCCAGACAATATCCAAGGCCGGACGCTTAGGACCGCGAGACGGGAATCGGAAATTCAAGGTAGAACTCATTGGGAACACGTAGTTGTTGTGACCTTTGATCATCTTCAACTCCACCGCCTCCGGCATGCCGAGTTCAAGAAATTCATGCACGCTGTCAATGATGTGAGCACCCCAGTCGCCGAGTGCGCCATTACCGAACTCATACCAGCACCGCCAGTCACCATTGATGAAATCGGTCTTGAATTTATGATAGGGTGCCTGACCCAGCCAGGTATTCCAGTCCATCTCCGCTGGCATCTTGTCGGCCCTGTCGAACCACTGCTCCCAACTCATTTTCTTGTCGGGCACACCCCCGTTCCATTTGTGCCAGCGCCGTCCTTTGGTCATGTGCGCATCCATCTTAACCACGTTGTCCATGATTCCGGCCTGCACCATGGCACGGAACTGATAGTAGTTGTCGCCCGAATGGCCCTGATTGCCCATCTGACAGGCCACCTTGTATTTTTTCTCAGCCTGAATCAACAGGTTGCACTCCTGCAACGTGTGGGCCAGCGGCTTCTCAACATAAACTCCCTTGCCCGAGCGGATGGCTCGCATGCAGACAGGAAAGTGAGTATGGTCGGGAATACCAGCTGAGATTGCGTCGAATTGCTGCTCCATCCGGTCAAACATCTGACGGAAATCCTTGAAACGTGGTACATCCGGATATTTCTTGAGGATCGATTGGGTGTGTTTTGCTCCCATCTGAGTATCGCAGAGTGCCACCAAATTGAACATGCCGGTTTGCATCAGACTGTTGACCACATTGGCTCCCTGATGGCCTATTCCGCAACAGGCCAGGTTGATGCGCTCGTTCGCTTTGACCGGTGCGGCTTTTATGATGTTGGGAAAGACCGAAACAGCCGAAAGAGCAGTTGCACTTTTAATGAAATTACGTCTTGATGCTGAGATGATAACTTCTGATTTTTTCATAATTAGCTTTCGTTGATTGGTTGAAAAGATTGTAGTAATTGAAAATCAAGGTTAACAAAACCGTTATGAGAAAGCGAGCTATTTAATTCTACGGCGATGCGAAGGGGGTATTTTAAGGATGCCGCGATACTTTGAGATTGTGCGCCGTGCCACATTGATGCCCTGTTCGCGTAGCGCCGCTTCAATGGCCTGGTCGGAGAGTGGATTTGCGGGGTCTTCCTGGCCGACAAGTTTCTGGATAATATCCTGCACCGACTTGTTGGAGACCGTTGAGCCGTCACGGGTCTTCAGTCCGGGCGTGAAAAAGTATTTCATCTCAAACACGCCTACATCGGTTTTCATATACTTGTTGGCGACTGTGCGGCTGACAGTTGTTTCATGCACCCCGACCTTCAATGCCACCTCCGCCATCGTCATCGGTCGAAGTCCCTCAATGCCCTTGAGCAGAAAATCGCTCTGGGCATCGATAATCTCCTGTGCGATCTTTCTGATTGTTTCCTGGCGCTGATGGATGCTTCGAATCAGAAATGCTCCCGCCCGAATACGCTCTCGGATGTAGGATTTTGTTTCGGCGTTGATCGAGGGGTCTTCCAGCATTCGACGGTAATGTTTGCTGATGCGGATAAAAGGAAGCTGCTTGCCGTCAACTTTGGCGACAAAGCGGCCCTGCTCGCGTTCAATAAAAACCTCGGGCTCAACATACTCGGTGCTCTGCTCTTCAAAGATAAGTCCCGGTCTGGGATTGAACGAACGAATCAGATGGATGACATGCTGCAGTTCATCGTTGGTTAAATTCAACACTCCGCAGAGAAATTTTTCATCATGCGCGGCAAGCCTGGTCAGATATTTATCAATCAGCAGATGGGCCTCATCCTCCCAGGGTGAGTCTTCAACCAATTCGAGCTGCGCCAACAGACACTCGCGTAGCGAGGTTGCAGCGATCCCCGGCGGATCAAAACCCTGGATGACTCTTAGAATCCGTAGAACATCGTCTTCGCGCATACCCGAAATCATAACCAGATCCGGAATGCTGCCGGTGAAATAACCGTCCTTGCCGATGTTGCCGATCAGCATAACCGCCATCTCACGTTCACTGGGGCCCAGCTCAACAAGCGTCAGTTGCTCCAGCAGATGCTCCTGCAACGAGGTTGTCTGACGAATGGAGTCAAGCAGATACTGGCGCTTCTCATCCGCATCATCATTATTCGAGAAGTTTTCTATGCCCTTCATGAAATAGTCGCGCCACTCATCATCCTGACGCAAAATAGCATCAACATCCGGATCGGCATTCAACTCACCATCTGCCACACTGGAGGATACCGGCTCCGGCTGAATCTCGGATAGAATCTCCTCGTTAGGGTCTTTGACCCCATCAATCGTCGGATTCTGCTCCATCTCCTTGAGTATGGCAGCACGCAGTTCAAGAACAGGCATCTGCAGCATGTCCAACGATTGCCGCAGTTGCGGGGCGAGCGTCATTATCTGTCGCTGCTGTTGACTCAAACTGATAGTCGGGCCAGGCATTTAAATAACCTCTATTAACTAGTTAAAAATTATTATTAGCATCAAGCATTTAACGTACCAAACGCCAAACTTGTGCTTATGTTAATTTATTCGGCGTACAGCGTCAAGCGGCATCTTTAACAGGGAGTCACGGGGTCGCACCCGCAAGTTGTTGCGATGGAGATGAATTCTGTACTCAGTCCTCATGGGGCTCGCTTCAGTATTCGTCCCCGGCCGATGCGTGTCTTTAAATTATCATCCTGTTAATTGATAAATGCTCAGAATTTTCAGCAGAAGTTATTAACAGGCTGAGGTTATGAACTATTTATGGGTTCTCCGCCTCCGCCTATTCATAACTTCAGACCGCCTATAAGACATCAGTCTGCAAAGAGCAACGATTAACCGAGGCACCCCGTAAGAGTAATCTGAAAAAGGCTACTTGCACACATACAGGTATTTTGATAAACGTTCTTCTGTTAATGGTGGCCATTTGTTATGAATGAGCTCATCAAGGCAGTTTGCGTGCTTGGAAGTTGGGAAAAGGAGATTTTATGCTGGCTTGTGTCTACTCGGGAGCCGTGTACGGTGTTAATGCTTTTACCGTGGAGATCGAAGTCAGTGCCGATCGCGGCGATTCCAATATAGTCATAGTTGGTCTGCCGGATGCCGCTGTGCGCGAGAGCAAAGACCGAGTCTGGACCGCCCTGAAAAACACTGGTTTCAAGCCTGAAATCGGACGCACTACAATCAACCTTGCGCCGGCAGACATCAAGAAAGAGGGGCCTTCGTTTGATTTGCCGATTGCTGCGGCAATTCTGGCTGCTACCGGCAAGATCAAGATGAACAAACTGCATCGGTATGCGATGGTGGGCGAGTTGGCGCTCTCCGGTGAGATTCGCCGCGTGCGCGGTGTGTTGCCGATCACATTGGAGATGCGTAAACGCGGCATGAAGGGGGTTCTGGTTCCAGAGGATAATGCCGACGAAGCTGCGGTCGCCGAGGGCATTGAGGTTTATCCCGTGCGTCATCTGCGAGATGCGGTTGAATTTTTAGCGGGCAACACCGAAATGCAGCCCTATCATATTGACATTTCGGAACTTATCCGACGTGAGCGCGTCAGAGTTGAAGATTTCGCAGATGTCAAGGGCCAGGAGAGTGCCAAACGTGCCATGGAGGTGGCGGTCAGCGGCGGCCATAATATTCTGATGATCGGCAGTCCGGGCGCAGGGAAAACTATGTTGGCGCGCCGCGTCGCCTCGATTCTGCCGGAGCTCACTCTGAATGAGGCACTTGAGGCGACCCGCATTCATAGTGTCGCCGGCACGTTGAAGGGGCACCAGGCTCTGGTTACGCAACGTCCGTTTCGTGCGCCGCATCATACGATTTCGGATGCGGGATTGCTGGGCGGCGGCACCTATCCTGTACCGGGTGAGGTCAGTCTCGCTCACAACGGTGTTCTGTTTCTGGATGAGCTGCCCGAATTTCACCGCAATGTGCTGGAGGTACTGCGCCAGCCACTGGAAGACGGCTTTGTGACAATCTCACGTGCGGCGGCGTCGGTCAGATTTCCTTCGCGTTTTATGCTGGTTGCGGCCATGAATCCCTGCCCATGCGGCTACGCCGGTGATCCCAAAAGGGAGTGCCGTTGCACCGGTACTCAGATTCAGAATTATCGCAATAAAATCTCGGGGCCGCTCCTGGATCGTATCGATATTCATATCGAGGTTCCGCCACTGCGTTATCATGAACTGAGTGGTGTCAGCAGCAGTGAATCATCCTCCTCGATTCGAGAGAGGGTTATCGCGTGCCGTGAACAGCAGAGAGAGCGTTTCAGTAAAACCCCGCACGTTAATTGCAACGCGAATATGTCAACACGCGATGTGGAGCAATACTGCCGTCTGGATTCAGGTGCCGCCGATATGCTCAAGATGGCGATGACCGAACTGAATTTCAGTGCCCGCGCCTATAATCGTATCATTAAGGTGGCACGTACAATTGCCGATATGGCCACATCCAATTTCATCGATGCCGAACATATCACCGAGGCGATCCAGTACCGTTCGCTTGATCGTAACATGTGGATCTGATCCGGGTTACGTCCTGATATAAGTTGTCACCATGACAGATCAAAAAGGAGGTCGAAATGGCAGACAACATCAAGTATAGTGAGGCATTCAAAAGACAGGTGGTTGATGAGCTGGCGAGAGGCAGACATCAATCAATAGAATCGGCGAGGGTGCCACAAAAAGGGAAATGATAATTTCCGTACAGGCGACATTTTGATATATTTGTGCCAATCAACATTGAGGGGGTGTTTTTTGAAATGGATTGGATTGTTTGTTGCGGGCGCGGCGCTTGTTTGTTGCGGTGAGTATAAAATTTACGTTGACGCGGCGGGTTCGACGGAGGGTGTCGGCAGCCAGGAAGCTCCGTTTGCCGCGCTGGAGCAAGCGCGGGCGAGTATTCGTGCCGGGCGAGCGGACGGGAGTATTGCGAGTAACGAGCAGGTGACGGTTAATATTGCGCCGGGGCGTTATTTTGTATGCGAGAGCTTCAAGCTTGGATCGGAGGATGGCGGAACCGCGGGTGCGCCTGTGACATATCGAGCTCTGAAAAAGGGATCTGCGCGTTTTTGCGGGGGAGCTGTTTTGAATCCGGCTGATTTCGTTCCGGCCGCCGATAAAACCGTGCTGGAGCGTCTTGATCCTCTGGCGCGTTCACGGGTTGTGGTCTGCGATGTTTCGGCGCATGCCCCGCCGGGCGGGTTTCCTGAATTTGCACCCGCCTATCGGGGAGTGCCTGCCGCTCCGCTGCTCTATGTGAACGGCCGTCCGATGACTATCGCCCGCTGGCCTAATCTGGAGTCGGATGCAGGCAACTGGGCTGATTTCACCAAAGCGATCGATACGGGCAAGGCCGATCCCGAATCCGCCGATCCCGTTCTGCGCAAAGAGCGTCCCGGCGCATTCGTCTTTGATGATGCTCGGGCTGAACGCTGGGATATTGCGAAGGGGGTCTGGCTTCTTGGTTATTGGACGCATGACTGGTTTGACGAAGTCATACGCATTGCCGCCTATGACCGGGCTTCAAAGATTGTGCGGCTGGCTGCGCCCCACAGCTACGGCATTATGGGCGGCACCTGGGGGCGCAAAGCGCGTCGCTTTTATGCGCTCAACCTGCTGGAGGAGTTGGACGCGCCCGGCGAGTGGTATCTTGACCGCGGGAGTGGCATGCTTTATTTATATCCCGAAGAGGGTTTCGATACGGCCGAGATTGTGCTGGCGACACTCAGACAGCCCATGGTAGAGGCCAAAGGCGCAGCGCATCTCGCTTTTGAAGGGCTCGTTCTTGAATGCGGTCACTCTCTCGGGTTGTTGCTCACCGAGGTGAACAACGTGCATATTGCAGGGTGCGAGATATTCAATTTTGCGGCCGGTGGAATTTCTCTGAACGGCGTGCACAGTTCCGTGCGCTCCTGCGATGTGTTCAACATCGGCCGGGCGGGCATTTCAGTGAATGGTGGCGATCGCAAAACGCTGAGCAGAGCCGATAACCTGATTGAAAACAACCATGTGCATCATTTCGGGATATATCAGCGCACTTACGCCGCGGGCATCAGTGTGCAGGGCTGCGGCACTGCAGTACGGCACAATTTAATTCACGATGCGCCGCATGCCGCTGTTCTCTATGGCGGGAATGAGCATCTCTTCGCATACAATGAAATTCACCGAGTGGTGATGGAGACCGGCGACGCAGGCGCGTTTTATACCGGGCGCGATTGGACTACCCAGGGCAACTTACTGCATCATAATTACGTGCATCATTTAGGTGGGGGCGACAGCGATCATGTTAACACCATGGGTTTTTATTTTGACGATTGTGATTGCGGCGATGCGGTGGTCGGCAATGTTTTCTACAAAGCCGGTCGCGCCGTGATGATCGGCGGCGGACGCGAGCATCCCGTCGAGAACAATCTGATAGTCGAGTGTCCGATCGGACTGCATATTGATTCACGCGGCATGAGCTGGAAGCAATGGAATGAACCCGGCACCAGTTGGGATTTGATCGGCAAGGCCGAAAAACTCAACTACACGCAGCCGCCTTGGAGCGAGAAATATCCGCGACTGGCCCGCATTATGGAGGACAGTCCGCGCGAGCCGCTGTATAATCCGATTCGCAACAATCTCTTTGTTGACTGCGCTAAAGAGATATGCCATTTTGATAAGGGTGTGATGGATTTGCTAGATAAATTCGAGATCGAGAACAATGTGGCCGTGTTCACCTCTTCAACCAACCGTGTGCCTCTTAAAGAGGGCATTCCGGGGTTCACGCTGATGAACGGCAAGCCTGATGAGCCGATTGATCTTGGCTTCAGAGATCAGAGTGAGGGTGATTTCAGTTTGCGCTGGTGGCGTCCTGCTGTCAAACGTCTGGCTCCGCACTTTAAAGAGATTCCTTTTGATAAGATCGGACTTTATAAGGACGGCTATCGCCGGAGATTGCCGGAGCGATAAAATGGTCGCGTCTTGAAATCAATTGTCAGCCTGGCTGATAAATAAGTTTATAAACGGAGATGATTAATGAAATGTTTGAAAGCA
>CAYOQJ010000079.1:0-70374 GCA_964406095.1 uncultured Lentisphaeraceae bacterium | reverse complement strand
TGAATATGGTTTTTTCATCTTTTTCTCATACGTGGTTATATATAAGACACTTAAATTCGTGCCTTTCGTGATTTTCGTGGTTTAATTGATTTTTCTAGGCTTAAAAACCCTGATTTTATTGGGTTCTTCCAACAAAAACAGGGCAAATTATGGTGGGAGATAATGGACTCGAACCATCGACCCCTTGCATGTCAAGCAAGTGCTCTAACCAACTGAGCTAATCCCCCTTGTTTCAAGGTGTCGGTAATTTATTAAATACCGCACGGAATGTCAACAGACAAAATCAATGCCCACCAAAAACCACCGTCCTATATATCGAGTGTCTTTCCCGTTTGACAAACCGCTGATCCTAAAAACGGCAGTTGCCAGGATCATGCACCACCTTGCTTGCGGTAACGTGTGAATTAAGCTATTATTCAAGGGTATTTTCGAGGAAAGAATTTATGAACCTTGCAGAACGATATCGCGGAACACTCAAAAACAAGCAGAAGATTGTTGTTAAAATTGGCACGCGGGTCATCACACTGGCAACCGGTGAACCCGATCTTAATCAGCTTAAAAGGCTCTCGGATCAGGTCGCCACACTGCATGCCATGGGGCATGACATGCTGATGGTCTCATCCGGAGCGGTCGGTGCTGGCATGGAGGCGTTGGGCATGAAAATGCGTCCTGTGCATGTTCCCGATCTGCAGATGTGTGCTGCTGTGGGACAGGCTCAGCTGATGGCACTTTACGACCATTTTTTCAAGCCGCATCAAATCAAGATCGGACAGGTGTTGCTGACTCATACTGACTTTCACCACAAGAAGCGCTTTGCCAGTGCCAAACGCACGATGCGGAACATGATTGAAAATCGTGTTGTTCCGATAATCAATGAAAACGATGTTGTCACGGATGAAGAACTTCAGGCGGGGATGTCGCTGGGCGACAACGACTATCTGGCTTCCCGGGTTGTCAATCTGGTGAATGCCGACCTATTGATAGTAGTTTCGACAGTAGACGGAGTTCTGGACGGCGCCGGAACTCGTGTGCCCTTTATAGACAGGGTGGAAGCGGCTTACAAGTTCATTGATCCGAATCTGGGTGACACCGGTTTATCCAAAGGTGGAATGCAGTCCAAACTCGATGCCGCCCGTCGGGCTTTAAAAAGCGGATGCGCGGTGGTAATTGCAAACGGACGCACCGAGCGTATTCTGCTGGACATTGTCACCGGCAAAGATATCGGCACACTGTTGGTTGATCCTGAATCGAACGGAGAGAAAAAATAATGACAGAACTTGAAAAACAGATGCGCCAACTGGGTGACAAGGCTTTAAAAGCATCTCGTCAACTGATCGGATTCTCGACAAAAAAGAAAAACCACATTCTTATGGCAATGGCCGGGGAACTTGATGTACGCCGCGACATCATCCAGTCCGCCAACAAACTTGATCTGCAGGCTGCTGTTGCAAATGGTCTATCCGAAGCGATGATCGATCGTTTGACTCTGACCGACGCAAGGCTGGATGCGATGGTTGAGGGTGTCCGTGATGTTGCGGCACTCTCAGATCCAGTCGGCAAACGCATCTGGAAGCGCACCCGCCCCAACGGATTGATCATTGAAAAACGGCGTGTTCCACTGGGTGTGGTATGTATCGTATTCGAGTCGCGTCCGAATGTCACGGCGGATGCCGCAGTACTCTGTTTCAAAACATCCAACGCCGTAATTCTGCGTGGCGGCAAGGAAGCTCTGCATTCCAACAGTGCTATTGCAAAAGCGTTGCAAATCGGCGGCGCCAAGGCTGGCATGCCAGCCGAAGCAATTCAGCTGGTCGATACAATCGATCGTGATGCCGTACGTATTCTAGCCCGGATGGACGACCGCATAGATGTTATAATCCCGCGTGGCGGGGAGTCGCTGATTAAAGCGGTGGTAAGCAGTGCCACGGTACCGGTGCTCAAACACTACAAGGGTGTCTGCAATCTCTACATCGATCGCAGTGCCGATCTTCAGCAGGCACTTGCCATTACGGAGAACGCCAAATGCCAGCGTCCGGGAGTCTGCAACGCCATTGAAAATCTGCTGGTACACAGCGATATCGCCGCTGATTTTCTGCCGCTTCTGAAACGAATGGCTGAACAACGTTGTGTGCAGCTGCGCGGGTGTGAAAAAACCTGCGCTGTCATCGATGGTTGTCAACCCGCGACCGAGGCGGACTGGAGCGAGGAGTATTTGAATCTTACCCTGGCGGTGCGTGTGGTAAGCGGATTACAAGGTGCCATTGAGCATATCAACACCTACGGTTCGCACCACTCCGACGCAATTGCGACAGATGACAAACGCAGTGCCAACAAATTCTTAAAGGAAGTTGACTCAGCGTCGGTATATGTTAACGCATCAACACGTTTCACGGATGGCGCCATGTTCGGCATGGGAGCCGAGATGGGCATTAGCACCGACAAGCTTCATGCCCGCGGCCCGATGGGTCTCGAAGAACTGACAACTTATAAATATGTTATCACCGGCACCGGTCAGATACGCTAGAGAGGAATAGTTCCGTTATGGCTGCCAAAAAGAAAAAAAACGCCTCTTTCAATGAAATAATCACGCTGTTGCAGTGCTCGAAAAGTGTGCTCGTCACCGGTCATGTGCGCCCTGACGGCGATTCGCTCGGCTGCATGATCGCTCTAGCGCGCATGCTGAACAGCAGTGGTGTCAAGGCTGTGGCAGCCTGTGGCAAGAAAGGTTTGGGTGGCCCACAGTTTCTGACTGGGGTGAAGAATCTGATGCCACTAAAAACCGCTATCCGCAAACGTTATGATACAGTTGTGACTGTAGACTGCGGGTCAGTGGATCGTGTTCCCGAAGAGCTACACAACATCATTCTTAAAAAAACTGTTATAAACATCGATCATCATCAGACAAACACGCGTTTTGGTTCTTACAACAGAGTTGACAACACTGCCTCATCAACCGCTGAGATGCTCTGGGAAATGGCGCGCAAGGCGCACTGGACGATTGATCACGTGGTAGCAGAGGCTCTTTGGGTGGCCCTGATAACCGACACCGGGAGATTCGCCCACGAAACAACATCGCCTAAGACCCTGCGTTGCGCTGCTGATTTGCTCAAACGCGGCGTAAGAACATCTTATATCAACGATCAGATCTACTGCTCCTTTTCACGCACCAACATGGAGCTTAAAAAACGCGCTTTTCGCTCACTGACGATCTCCGAGGACAATATCGTGGCATCGGTAACCCTGACCAGCCGCGATTTTCATGAGACGGGAGGCACAAAGGCGGATGCTGAGGACATTATTGAAATTCCGCGCTCGCTGCTCGGCAACAAAGTGGCGATTTTCTATTATGAAAGTGAGGACAAAAGCGAGACACGTGTCAGCATACGTGCGCGTGATCCGCTGGATGCCACACAGTTGATCAGCAGTTTTGATGGCGGCGGACATCCCCGTGCGGCCGGATGCACCATCAAGGAGCCGCTGGGCACTGCAAAACGCATATTGAATAATGCCATTCAACTATGGATTAACAACACAATGCGCGACGGGAAGTAAAGCGCGTTTTTTCGGAGAGGCACCTGAAACATTCAACCGTTGGGACGGCAGCGCCGACGGAGTGAAAAGGAAAAATATGAAACGCCGTGATTTACTCAAAACCGGGATACTGGCCTCCGCCGGAACCTTGGCTTATCCGCTTTTTGCGCAAGGTGACAAAACAAAGATGCAGATGAATTTTTTTTCCAAGCCGCTGCATTGGATGAATTATGAACAGTTGGCTGATTGTGCAGCCGCAATCGGCGTGGACGGAATTGATCTGACTGTACGTCCTAAAGGTCATGTTCTGCCGGAAAATGTGCGCACTGATCTACCGCGTGCTATCAGGGCTGCGCAGTCACGCGGTTTGAAGGTGGATATGATTGTCACTGCGATCACCTCGGCGGAGGATGAGTATGCCCGGACAATTCTTGAGACAGCCGCCGACAACGGAGTGAAACTGTATCGTATGGGGTACCAGAAGTATGATTTTAAAAGAGGTGTAGCCCGTTCTCTGGATGACATCCGGGCCCGCTTTGAAAAACTCGCGCAGATCAATAACAAACTCGAATTGACTGGCAGCTATCAGAATCATTATGCTTGGAGCCCTACTCTTTTCGGCAGTGTGGTTTGGGATTTATTCAATGTTGTTCGGGAGATTGATCCTCGGGAGATCAGTTGCCAGTACGATGTCAGGCATGCGATCGCGGAAAGCCCCAGTTCCTGGAGCAATGCAACCAGAGTGATTGCACCGTGGATCAGCAGTATTTGCCTGAAAGACTTTGACTTCGGTGACGAAAAAAATGGTTTGCCTATCCCGCGCCGCCAACCAGCCGGAGGGGGAATTGTGCCATGGAAAGAGTATTTCAGCCTGCTGAAAGAACTGCAGGTTCAGGTACCTTCAACGGTGCATCTTGAGTGGAATCTGTTGAGCAAAGAAGAGCACCGACTGCCGACGGATCAAAAAATCCGTATCGCCGAAGAGCGGTGTATCCGCGAGTGCGCCTTTTTCAGGCGAAAAATTGAAAATACGTTCTGATCTGCAAAGCAGAGTAATTCAAGAATCTGGCATTCGTAATCAGGCGGGAGTATATAATGAAAAGAAGAGATTTTTTAAAGAGTACCTCACTGGCTGCGGCGGGTGTTGTGGCGGGTTGTAGAACAGTGGAGTCAAAAAGAGGTTTGACTGCAAAAAAAGCGATTCGGATTGAACGCACCGGCTGTGATTTTGAGCGTGAGCCGCTGATCCGTCCCTTCGGCTTCAAAGGCGGTGCTCTTAACAGCATCTGGCAAAGTGCCGCAATGGTACAGTCCACCAGCGGCAAACGCGGCATCGGACTGTGCACACACAGTGTGTTATGGAGCGACGCCAAGGTATTTGTGGCAAACTCTGATGTCGGCGGCAACGCACTGATGCTGGCCATGACCAACCATGCGCTCAATCTGCTCAAAGGACACTCCTTCAACGATCCGGTCGCTTTAAATGAAGAGTTGTTTCAGGAGGTCTATAAATACGGCAGAGCCATCTGCAAGATGCCGCACTTGCGTCAAACCTTCGCACTCAATGCCCTGGTCGGTGTGGACAATGCCATCTGGCTGCTCTATGCCAAAGAACACGGTATAACCAACTTCGATGATCTGATTCCCGAGCGTTATAAGTCAGCTTTATCAAGCCGCCATCCCAGGGTCGCCTCGATTCCGTTGATGGCTTATAACGTTCCCATTGAAGAAATCAAGGGCGCGGCAAATGACGGTTATTTCTTCATGAAAATCAAGATCGGTCAAAGTGGCACACAGGAGGAGATGCTTAAAAAAGATATGGAGCGCCTCTCGGCTATTCATAAAGCGCTGGATGGTTATCGCACCCCATACACCGAGAGTGGCAAGCTCCCTTACTATTTCGATGCCAATGGCCGTTACGAAACGAAAGAGACCTTGCTGCGTCTGCTGGATCACACCCGCAAAATCGGGGCTTTTGATCAGATATCAGTTATTGAAGAACCATTTGATGAAGAGTTAAAGATTGATGTTCACGACATACCGGTGCGACTGGCGGCTGACGAGAGTGCCCACACCGATCAGGATGCAATCGAACGCATTCAGATGGGTTACCGTGCAATCGCCTTGAAGGCAATTGCAAAAACTCTCAGCATGACCTTGCGCATTGCCAATACCGCCAAACAGCACAATGTACCCTGTTTCTGTGCTGACTTAACCGTCAATCCCATTCTGATTGAATGGAATAAGAGCGTAGCTGCGCGCCTTGACGCATTCCCCGGATTAGCAGGCTTAGGGTTGCTCGAAACCAATGGCCATTAGAATTACAAAAACTGGCAGGCCATGCGCAGTTATCACCCTTATCCAAATGCCGAATGGGCTCAGACACACAAAGGAATTTTTAACCTTGGCAAAGATTTTTATGATAAGAGCGGTGGAATCTTCGCGCCACTGCCGCACTATGAAGCTATGTTTAAATGAATTGCCGTCCGCATCACACATAATGGTCATAGCGCACGCCAGGGCCAGGGAATCAGGGCTTGCGACCGCGGGTTAAACTGTTTTTACGCTGATGTGGCTAGGCGGGTCTGCGTTGAGCAGGCTACTTTGCACGGACAAAAAGAGCATCGTTCTAACACGATGCTCTTTTTTCATTTTCACCCTATGACGCAGTGCTACACTCTCAATCGCGCTTTTACCAATTGGACGGTTTGAGCTCAAAGTGTGCCTGCGGATGAATGCAGGCGGAGCAGCTCTGGGGCGCTTCCCTGCCAACATGCAGATAGCCGCAATTGCGGCAACGCCAGACGGTTTGCTCGGAATCGCGCTTGAATACGACACCTTTTTCAATATTAGCCGCCAGTTGGCGATAACGTTCACCGTGAAACTTCTCTGCCACGGCAATGCTATCCATAGCGGTTGCCACGGCATCAAAACCCTCCTGGCGGGCGATCTCGGCAAATTCGGGGTACATATGCTGCCACTCATGCTCTTCGCCTTCGGCGGCATGTTTCAGATTATCAAGAGTCTCTCCGATCACACCGGCAGGCAGAGCGATATTCACTTCCACATCGCCGCCTTCGAGAAATTTGAACAGGCGTTTGGCATGTTCCTTCTCCTGATCAGCGGTCTCCGCAAAGATGTCAGCAATCTGAACGTAGCCATCTTTTTTAGCTTTGGATGCCCAATACGTATATCTGTTACGTGCCGCAGCCTCACCTGCAAAAGCCGTTAAAATATTCTTTTCCGTCTGTGAGCCCTTCAACGCTGCCATTATTTTTTCCTCCGTTCATTTTCTATGATTGTACTACCAAACGACATTAAGTTTAAACGAATGCGTTAAAATTAGCAGTTACGCCATTATTTTTCAAGCTGAAATACAGGGATTTTCACGAAATCGATTTTGTACTTTGTTGCTTCACTCTATTTTTATATACTGTTGGTCATTAAGCGAAGCTGTATAAGAGCAACGATGTAACATCATTTAACCAACGAAAAACTAAGGAGACAATAATGGCCTATAAAATCACAGATGCCTGTGTGGCTTGCGGATTGTGCAAAGATGCCTGTCCAGTGGATGCAATTCAAGAGGGTACACCTCACTATTCAATCGATCCGGATCTCTGCGTAGATTGCGGTGCCTGTGCCGGTGAGTGTCCGAGCAATGCGATTGAAGCTGGCTGAGCCAGGCTGCCGCAACTTGGAATTTTATCCTCCAAACCAGCGGTTCATGAGTAGATATCCGCTGCGTTGCAGATATTCACATGCTGGATAGCAGGGTGAGATGCGCCGCTGGTTTAAGCCGCAAAGCTATATTTTGCACTACTTTTTTCCGCCGCTCCTTGAATGACTTAACCTTTCAGCGGCATTACCGCTGTAGACAAGCAGCTCATGCGTTACGCATTTATCTCTGATATCCACGCCAATCTTACCGCGTTGCAGATGGTTTTGAACGACATTGCCAAGCGGCACATAGATAAAATAATCTGTTTGGGCGATACGGTTGGTTACGGTCCGCAACCGGTTGAAACCCTCGAGTTGGTTTATCAGGTAACGGAGTATCATCTGCTGGGCAACCACGACGCGGCTGTCTGCGGCAAACTCAATCCGCTGGTTTTCTGTCCGGAGGCACGCAAGGTGGTGCTGAAACACCGCGGAATGCTTTCAAACAAAGCTTTAATCTGGCTGAAGTCTTTGCCGCTAACGCTGGAATCTCCTGCTTTCCGCTGTGTTCACGGTGATTTCACTAAACCCGGCGCATTCCGATATATCATTACCGGCGAAGATGCGCAGCCGTCTTTTGAAAACACATTTGAGCAGTTGATGTTTGTGGGGCACACCCATTTGGCGGCCATTTATGTTATCGGTCAGAGTGGCACGGCGCATTTTCTTGAACCGCGTGACTTTATTCTGGAAGATCATAAACGCTATATCATCAATCCCGGCACCATCGGGTATCCCCGGACAGGCAGGCTGGAATCCACCTACTGCGTATTTGATCACTCAGAACGCAGCATTGTTTTTCATCATCTGCCATTTGACCGCATCGCCTTCAACAACACCCTGTTGCTGGCCGGGATGGATGCAGTTCCATGGCTAAGGGAACACACTGCTGAGTCCTCTCTGCCTGCCGTACGCGAAAAGCTTTCTTTTGTCAAACCGATTGATGAAGAGCACCACCTCACCGAGACAATCCGCAGATTGCAGCACACGCAGCGTTCGCAGATCAAGAAATACCGGCTGCTTATATTTTTAATCGCCGTGCTATCGCTTTGCGCCTCAATCTATCTGATCTGCAAAGTACGGCACTCCAATAGCTCGACCGGTTATGCGCTGACTCTTCCGAAGGAGCGTATGCCGATGATTCAACCCCGCGGCGACGGTCTCGCGACCGACAACTATCTTCATGCTCTGCCCTCTGTTATCAACCGGAATAACGAGATGCGGGGATGGCGCTACACTCTGAACGACCGGCGTACGCAGCAGCTGGAATCTGGCAAGACCTCTGATTCCATTATAATCAGTCATCGTTCAAGAGCGCGCTTTGTACTGGAATCACCGCTAATCAGGATCGGTGAGTGTGGTTTGGGGCATCTGCGGATGCAGGGCAGGATACGCAAGCTCGACAATTATCACGGCATCGTCTCCTACCAGGTACAATCGTACGGTATTGATGCAGAGGACACGCTAAGCAATAAAAAGCTTGATAGTATCGAGGTACGGGGCCGCACCAATGAAGGTCAGAATATCGCCGCCATATCGCGCAAAATCAGAGTTAACCGCGGCACAACTCATGTACGTTTTCGTATTGTAGCGGATTTCAGCGGAAAAGTAGAGTTGCGCCAGCCAATTCTCAGAGGATACAATGATTCAATTCCGGCCACACCTGATGAGGAGGGCAATATTCCATGATTACCACTGTACCTGATGAAGTCTGGGCATTTGACTGCGAGTGGGTGCCTGATCTGCTTGCTGGCAGAGTTCTGTACAAACTGCCTGATAAAATGAGCGATAGCGAGGTGCTGAAGGTCATGTGGCGTGAGGGCGGTGCCACAGCGGATGATCCCATGCCCTTTCTCAAAACTGCGCTTTGCCGGGTTGTTTCTATTGCAACCATGATCCGACGCAAATCCAGCGACGGGAGTGTGCAGCTTTTTCTGCAGGGGATTCCTGAGAATCCCTCTGAGTGCTCACAGAATAACGAAAGCTACATTCTGAATCGTTTTCTGGATGAAGGGGTTTCGAGATATAACCCGCAACTGGTCGGTTACAACTCGCGCAACGCCGATCTGCGGATTCTGACACAGCGGGCGATTTTCAAAGGCATGGCACTGGACACTTTCAATCGTCGTCTAAATGCCAAACCCTGGGAGAGCAATGATGTCGATCTAATGAACATCATCAGCGGCTATGGCAAAGGTTACACGGTTTCGCTGAACGAGGCGGCCACGCTCTCGGGCATACCGGGCAAACTGGAAACCAGCGGCATTGATGTATGCTCTCTTTACTATAGCGGCAAACTAGAGCAGATTGTGCAATACAACTGTTTTGATGCCATAACCACCTATTTGCTCTGGCTGCGTATGGCCCGTTTCGCTGCACGATTCACGTCCGAAGAGTATCTTCTGGAACAGAGAAGGGTTCGGAATCTGCTGGAGAAAATGGCGGAGAGCTCTGAAAACCGATATCTGCTTAGTTATCTTGATGCTTGGCAAATGCTAAAGGTGCTAACGGACCAGGCCGGGGACGGAGTTTTTGAACAAACGGATCAGGAATCCTTATCGCAGCTACCGCACTTGCCGCAGCAGTAGCTTGCAGTGCGTGTCTCTTTGCCCTTACGCGCCTTCAGCTCTTTCGCACGAAAGACGATTGCCATGAAAAAGGTGAATGCCAAAAAAACTATAAAAATTACGACACCGAGCATATTGGTACACTTTCATCATGAGTTAGAGGCTAGATTTGTACTTTGCATAAACTGCATAGAGTATAGAGAAGAGCTGTACTTAAGCACAGCAAAATTTCTTCCCCTTGCCCTATGCCCTCTGCCCCATGCAAAAAACGAACAGGCACACAGCAACATATTTGTTTTGCCCTTCGGTGAAGGGCCCAACCGCCGAACAAACCTAAAGACCCATAGGAGGTTGTTGTTGTGGCATTGATCACCCGCCGAAGTCATCAAGCATGATATCGTCACGGTCAACTCCTAGTTCAAGCAACATATTGATCACGCATTCATTCATGATCGGCGGACCGCAAAGGTAGTATTCAACATCCTCCGGTGCCTCATGTTCTGCCAGATATTTATCCCGCAGTACATCATGAATAAAACCGGTATAGCCATTCCAATCGTCCTCGGGCAATGGTTCGGAGAGTGCCACATTGAAGGTAAAGTTTTCGTTCTCCGCCGCCAGCTGTTCAAACTCCTCGGTATAGAACATCTCTTTTTTAGAACGTGCTCCGTACCAAAAGCTGATTTTACGTTTGCTTTGCAGGCGTTTGAGCTGATCGAAAATATGTGAACGCATTGGAGCCATGCCCGCTCCGCCACCTATGAAAACCATCTCTTTCCCGGTTTCACGGGCAAAGAACTCGCCGTAGGGCCCGGAGATTGTAACTTTATCGCCGGGTTGCAAACTGAAAATATAGGATGACATTACGCCGGGCGGGTGTCTGGTGCCGGGCGGTGGCGAAGCGATCCTGACATTCAGTTTGATAACCCCTTGCTCCTCCGGGTAGTTGGCCATCGAGTAAGCGCGAGTGACGGTTTCATGAACATGCGAGACATACTGCCACATGTTGTATTTATCCCAATCGGCGCGATATTCATCATCGATATTAAAATCGGCATATTTCAACTTATGCGGAGGACATTCAATCTGGATATATCCTCCGGCGCAGAAGGGCACCTCTTCACCCTCGGGCAACCGGACGACAAACTCCTTGATAAAGGTTGCCACATTGCGGTTTGAAACAACCTCGCACTCCCATTTTCTGACACCAAAGACCTCCTCGGGAACCTCGATCTTCATATCCTGCTTGACCGCCACCTGGCAACTCAGCCGGATGCCGTTCTTCATCTCGCGTCGATTGATGCACCCCTCTTCGGTCGGCAGCAGCGATCCGCCGCCGGAGATCACCCTGACCTTACACTGTCCGCAGGTTCCGCCGCCACCACAGGCCGAGGGAACAAAAATCTCCTGACTAGCCAAGGCGCCCAGCAATTTGCCGCCGATTGGAACTTCAAACTCCTTCTCGTTGTTGATCTTGATCTTAACTTTGCCAGCCGGCACGAGCTTCCAACGCGCCAGCAGTATAATGCAGACTAGCAGCAGCACGATCGAGGTGAAAAAAATCACACCAAAGATAATTTCATTCATTATTCAGTCCCTAGCACTTAGCGGAACAAAAGCCGCCACCTGTAAAACCAAGAAACCCGCTGCGCAATCAGATACCGGAAAACGCCAGAAAACCGATTGCCATCAGTCCCACGACTATAAAAGTCAGCCCTAGACCGCGTAAACCGACTGGCGGATGGGAGTATTTAAGCTTTTCACGCACACCGGCCAGCAGAACAATCGCCAATGCCCAGCCGATACCTGAGCCTGCTCCATAAGCCACGCTCTGGGTGAAATTATAGTTGCGCTCAACCATAAAGAGAGTGCCGCCAAGAATCGCGCAATTAACGGTGATCAGCGGCAGAAAAATACCGAGTGCGTTGTAAAGTGCGGGAAAGTAGCGATCCAGCGTCATCTCCAAAATTTGTACCATGGCGGCAATAACGCCGATATATGTGATAAGACCGATAAAACCCAGATCAATTGATTTGAGATCATCCGAAATCCAGCGTAAAGCGCCGTCGCGCAGGATGTAAGTGTAGATCAGGTTGTTGACCGGCACGGTAATCAGTTGTACAACAATCACCGCCACGCCCAGCCCAATTGCGGTTTTAACTCTTTTTGAGACCGCCAGAAAGGTACACATGCCCAGAAAAAAGGCCAACGCCATATTTTGAGTGAAAATCGAGGTGAAGAAAATATCAAACAAACTGTGCATCTCTTAATCCTCCTCCTGCTGACTTTTATCCAAGCTTCTAACGATCCAGATGAATATGGCAATCAGAAAAAACGCACTCGGTGCCAGAACCATCAGGCCGTTGGGTTGATACCAGCCCCCATTTTTAGTCAAGGGCAGAACCGCATATCCCAGCAGGGTGCCGGAACCGAGCAGTTCACGGAACACCCCCACGCAAATCAGAACCACGCTATAGCCCAGTCCATTGCCTATTCCATCGATAAAGCTTCTCAGCGGCGTATGTGAGAGTGCGTAACCTTCGGCACGCCCCATAATGATGCAGTTGGTAATGATCAGTCCGACATAAACCGACATGCTCTTGGAAATTTCAAAGAAAAAGGCTTTCAATATCTGATCGGCCAGAATTACCAGCGAGGCGATGATCGTCATCTGCACAATGATCCGGATGCTGGCCGGTATGTGCTGGCGAATCAGACTAACTGCCAGAGAGGCTAATGCTGTTACCAGGGTCACAGCAACACCCATTGCGAGTGATGTTTCCAACTTATTGGTCACAGCCAGTGCCGAACAGATACCCAATACCTGCAATCCGATCGGGTTGTTTTTGAATATCGGATCCAGCAGTGTGTTTTTCAATGTGCTCACAGCCCGGCCCCTTTCTTTACGTGCTCACGGACAAACGGAAGGTACCCTTCCTCCGAAAGCCAGAATTCGATCATATCGTCGACTCCGCGAGTGGTCAAAGTTGCCCCGGAGAGTCCATCCACCTGGTAGGCAGCAGTGTCGGAATCCGGCTCAACCGAACCTTTGATTACTTCAAGTCGTACATTGAGCGATTCATCGTAGGCCTGTTTGCCTTTAAACTGAGCTAGCCAAGCGGGATTGGTGATTTCTCCACCCAGCCCGGGAGTCTCGCCGTGTTCATAAAAGCCCATGCCCATGACAGTTTTAAAATCGGCTGAAAGTACCAGAAAACCACGCATGGTTGACCAGAGCCCCTTTCCCGTAACGGGAAAGATGTAATGAGTTATTCGCCCCTCTTCTCTGGCAACATAGACGGTTTTTTCACCTCTGGAGGTTGACGCGGCCAATTGTTCGATCTTTGCAAACTCATCCAACACACTCCGTTTGTCGACATCAGAATCAACCAGCCCTGCCGCAACCAGCAGATTTCTTTTGAAGTCCAGCTTCCGGTTAGCTTCCTGTAGCGGTCTAAGCAGCACAGCGGCAACTGAAACCATCACCGAACAGACCGCGCAAAGAATCAGTGAAACGCTAAAAACCTTGCGATTTGATTGATTATCAGACATAACGTGCACTCCTTCTCTTGACGTTTGCCTCGGTCACGAAATAGTCGATCAACGGAGCAACGATATTGCCCATCAGAATTGCCAACATCATACCTTCCGGATAAGCAACATTCAGGTTACGAATAACAACACACATTGCGCCGACAAATGCACCATAGTACCACTTGCCGACTGTAGTTTGCGCACCGGTAACCGGATCGGTAACCATAAACACCAGACCGAAAGCGAACCCGCCCAGCACAAAATGCCAGGCCGGATTGAGTGCGCACATCGGCAGAGTGCAAACACCGGCGGCGTAGAGGCCATTGAAGAAAAGTGCGGCAGCGACCATACTGATCAGGCAACTTGCCATAATGCGCCACGATGCCACACCGATCAGCAGCAGAAACACCCCCGCTAAAAGACAGCACAGGGTTGAGGTTTCGCCGATACATCCGGGGATACGTCCTACAAAAGCATCCAGCATAGAAATATCCGTTACGGCACTGGAAGAGGCGAATTTGCTCAATGGTGTCGCCCTTGATATCCCATCCACACTGGCAACCGTCCAAACTTTATCACCGGAAATCTGTGCCGGATAGGCGAAGAACAGAAAGGCCCTGGCTATCAGAGCCGGATTCATGAAATTCATTCCGGTGCCGCCGAAGACCTCTTTGCCTAGAATAACCGCGAAGCTTATCGCCAGGGCCACCTGCCAAAGTGGGATGGATGGTGGCACAATCAATGGCAAAAGCAGCGATGTAACGAAGAATCCCTCATAAATTTCATGCTTACGAATCATCGAGAACATAATTTCCCAGAAAATTCCGACTGCGAAAATCACGAGGTAGAGGGGTAGAAACCAGGTCAGGCCGTAGAGAAATCTGGCTGTAATTCCATCTGCCAGCTTCATTCCGAGAGATTCAATCAATGCTCCGCGCCAACCTTCCATCGTGCCGTCGGCCAGCAAGGCCTGATTGCCTACGTTATACAATCCGTACAGGATACAGGGTATCAGGGCAATCATCACCAGAATCATATTGCGTTTCAGATCAACACTGTCACGCACATGCACCCGTCCGGTGTTGGTATCACCGACATTGTAAAAAAAGGTGTCCATCGCCTCATAGAAAGGATAGAAGAACTCGAGTTTGCCCCCTTCACGAAAATTAGGCTCGATCTTATCCAGCATATTTCTCAGAAACTTCATGCCCCCTCCTTAAAAACGATCTGCAGAACCTCGCGCAGCAACGCGCCGTAATCATTCTTGCCGGAGCAGGCGTAGGTCATCAACGCGAGGTCCTCCTCATCGAGTTCCAGCACTCCCAGACGCAGACACTCCTCGACATCCCGCATCAGCAGTGCCTTGGCAAGCTGAGTGGGCAGAATATCAAGCGGCATGAGCTGCTCGAAGATTCCCAGCGGCACAACCGGACGCACCCCGCCGTTACGCTTCGATGTGATGTTCAGCTTTCTAGCAGGAAAGAGCGAAGACAAAAAGGTTTTCCCAGCCGAATGCTGTTTCAATCCAGGTCGTATCCAACCCAGCAGTTTACGGCCATGATCCTCGTCGAGTGCGCCTATCTTATAGCTGTAACGATCCAGATAGCGTACAGCACCATCTACTCTGCGACCATTGAGAATTGAACCGGCAATCAGTCGCACCGGCCGATCATCGGTCATCTCACCCTCAGTCAACTCCAAAATATCGGCTCCGGCGGTGGTATGCAGAATTCGGGGTTCCCGAACCGGGGGACCGCCCATAGCCACATAACGTTCGTTCCACAGCTCACCGGTTGCCAGCAGACGTCCAATCGCAATTACATCCTGAGCTCCAATATGCCAGACCGCTTTATTTTCATGCACCGGATCGAGCATGTGAATGTGTGTGCCGACCAGCCCGCAGGGATGTCTGCCACCGAATTTCAAGGTCAGGCAGTGCTCAATTGGTGGCAGTTTGATATTGAAACTCTCATGCACCACATTATAGACCTCGTTCTGCGTAATGCGGGTCAGGGCGGTCAGACCGCGGACGAAATCATTTACATAGCGGGAAATCACAATTCCTGGATCGAAACCGAGCGGATCGCTATCGATTGAAGTGACGAAAATCGAGTGCGGTCTGCTCTCAGGTGCGGGAATACGTGAGAAGGGACGTTGGCGGAAAGCGGTGAATAATCCTGATTCAATTAAAACCGGGATTATTTCCCCGGCTGAAGCGCCATTCAGCCGCTCATCGGTGATGGTGTCGAAGTTGCGGCTTTCTCCCTCAGGATCAACCTCTATCACAACCGACTCCAATACACGTCGCGGGCCGCGATTAATCGCCGCCACACGCCCGGCGCAGGGTGCGGTGAATACCACGCCGCTGTTTTCCTTTGCGGCAAACAACGGTTCTCCCTTTCGAACAACCTGATTCTCTTTTACAATCATGCCTGGCTTCAGTCCGACATAATCCAAACCGGTTACTGCCACATGGCTGGTTGACTTGAATTCAGCGACCTTTTCATCCGGCTTACCGAGAACAGGCAAATCCAAACCTTTTTTTATTTTAATCATCGCACCGCCCCGCAGATGGAATATTCTATCAAGTGAAGGCCCGCCCGGCTGACAGAAGCGAGCTTCTCAGCCATAGTCAGAGTGATTAAACCATAAATTGCTGAGCGTGTCATGTCCACCATTTGGTTTGTTTACAAACCGGGTTTCACATTGTCTTGCTCTGACAGTCAACACCGTGAACCTTGTCAATCCACTCAGGCGGAGTTATTTTTCGGGGAGTTCAGCGCATGGTCATGGCGCCGGTTGGACATGCCTGAACGCATACTCTGAGAGTTTTTTCATCGATATCATCCCAACTTCGGGCGAGTGGCGGTGCGATGCGGGAGTCAAATCCGCGCCCTTGAATGCCCGGAGCCACAACGACATTCAATTGCTCTGCGGCACGTACACAGCGTTCGCACAGAATACATCTGGATGAATCGAAACGAAAGCCTCCTGCTCCGCGCTCCCTATATATTCTGCGATTGGTACGGGAAGCGGGCGGCTGTTTTACATCAAATGCGGCACAAAGATCGCGGAGTTCACAGTTATCTGGCCGTTCACAGCCGCACTGCAGGCAGCGTCGTGCTTCATAGCGCAATGCGTCTTGATCCATGGGCATGTCACCTTTAAAAGCACGATCACCTTTCTCTGGGGCAAGAGAGAGCATCTCTTCAGCTGACAACCCTCGCATATGTGACCGGAAGGTTGAAAAGCGGCGTAATTTTCTTTGATCACTTTTTTTATCGGATGACACCGGATGCTCTTCTGAACACAAGTAGCGATGGATTGCACAGATTGCCACGGCACCGCCGAGCTTTGAACGTCGGCAGACGCGTTCACAAGGTGTATCGTCAACTTTATCACCGCATACAAAGGGATATTGCAAAGCAATCTTGCGCGCTTCCTCCCAATTGCCAGCAGCCACCTCTTCGAGCATTCGTTGCACCGGCAGCCCGGAGGGACATGCCATCTGGCAAGGTGCTTCGCAATCGGCGGGATGGTCGCTCAGCAGCAGTGCCAGCGCGGATTTACGCAACCTGATAACCCGGTTGGATGTTGTGCTGATGTTCTGGTCGTCCTGAGCGCGCGTAGCGCAGGCTGGCAGCAAGTTCCCGGTGTTGATATCCTCCACTGTACACACACCGCATCCTCCGGAAGGTTGCAACTCTTTTTTATAACAGAGTGTCGGGATAAAAATACCGGCAGCGGTCGCAACCTCCAGAATAGTTGCGCCCTCATTAAATTGCACTGTATGTCCATTGATTTTCATTGTTTCAGTTATTGGACAACAACGATTTTATCACATGGCCGGCAATGAACTGATTAAATAATTTTCAGCAGGAAATACTTCTTTTTGCCGCTGCGCAAAACCACAAGCGTTCCGTCTATCAGATCTTCCCCCGTTATCAGACGCTCCAACCCTGCGGCCTTGTGGTTGTTGATACTCAAACCGCCCTGCTGAACCAAACGACGCGCCTCGCCTTTGCTGGACACCATTCCGGCGGCGGCAATCACCTCAAAGGCAGCGCTGCCGACAACCTCAGCATAAGGCAGAGTACCGGATGGCACATCGGCAAAAATCCGAGTGAGCTCCCCGGCGCCAAGACCCTCCATTGATCCGCCGAAAAGCACCTCCGTGGCTTTCCGGGCAACACTCAAACCATGCTCGCCATGCACACAACGGGTCAGTTCCTCGGCAAGCACCTTCTGGGCTTCACGTTTCTCCGGCTCGCACGCCACACATTCAGCGAGTTTGTCGATACGTTCCTGCGGAAGAAATGTGAATATCTTGAGAAAACGGATCACATCGGCATCGAGTGTACGCATGAAAAACTGATAGAACTCATAATATGAGGTTTTCCGGGCATCGAGATATATGGCATTACCCTCACTTTTGCCGAATTTATGCCCATTGCTGTCGCAGACCAACGGGAATGTCATGCCGAAGACCTCTTCACCGCAGAGTTTACGAACAAGATCGGTTCCGGCGGTGATATTGCCCCACTGATCGGAACCGCCGATCTGCAAACGGCAGCCGTACTCTTTATAAAGGTGGCAGAAATCATACCCTTGCAGAATCTGGTAGCAGAACTCGGTGAAACTCATACCTTCCTCAGAGTCGAGTCGCTTTTTGACACTCTCTCGGGAAAGCATCTGGGTCATGCGGAAGTATCGTCCCACATCACGCAGCATGTCAATGAAGGATATATCCTTAAACCAATCATAGTTATTCACCATAACTGCCGGATTTTCGCCGTTCGGGTTAAAATCAAGAAAGCGTGAAAGATTCTCCCGGATACCCTCGAGATTACGCTGCACGCTCTCGGCTGTCAGCAGATTACGCTCCTTTGATTTGCCCGAAGGGTCGCCTATCAGACCGGTTGCTCCTCCGACCAGAGCAATTACCTTATGTCCCTGGCGCTGCATATGAGCCAGTGCCATGATAGTGACAAAATTACCGGCCTGCAGGCTCTCGGCGGTCGGATCAAATCCGGCATATACGGTGAGTTTTTGATCCAGTGCTTCGGCCAGATTCGGAGAGGTCATATCTTCAAACAGATAACGAGCTTTAAGTGTATCCAATACATTAGCCATTATTTTTCTTTCAGCTTCTGTTCCCTAACTTAATTGCCGTGAAGGCGGCTTGCCCATCAATTCTACCGTTCACCCTGTTAAAAAAGGGCGCCTGTCGCCAGACGCCCTCTTTTCGAAAGTGTCAATCAGTTATCACCGGGATGCCACTCTTCGCTTTCGCTCTGCGCGAAGGCATCATCGAAGGCAGCAGCCAAGCCGACCAGATTCTCGCCGGGCTTCAGATCAGTGGCACTGAGATCGCGGGTGAGTTCTTCGATCTCGGTCTCATCCATATTAACAGCTTTGATGCTCAGTCCTATACGGCGTTCATCGCTATCGATCTTGACGATACGGGCTTCGACCTCATCGCCGACCTTGAGAACATCCTTGACCTTTTCAACATGCTGATCGGATATCTGCGATATATGTACAAGTCCATCGACACCATCTTCCAGTTCGACAAAAGCACCGAAAGAGGCAATCTTGGAGACACTACCCTTTACGACCTGACCGATTGCGAAGCGGGCTGTGATTGTGTTCCAGGGATCATCGCTGGCCTGTTTGAGACCCAGACTGATGCGTTGATCAGCGGGATTGACCTCAAGCACTACCGCATCAACCTCCTGCCCCTTCTGAAGAACCTCACTCGGATGGTTGATCTTGCGGGTCCAGGACATATCGGAGACGTGGATCATACCGTCAATACCCTCTTCCAATTCGACAAAGGCCCCGTAAGTCGTGAAGTTACGTACCTTGCCACTGATACGGCTGCCAACCGGATAACGATCCTGCACGGTATCCCAGGGATTGTCCTCGGTCTGACGGATACCCAGTGCGATCTTCTGGTTATCAGCATCAATACTGAGCACCACAACATCCACTTCATCACCGACATTAAGCACATCCGAAGCACGTGCGACCCGTTTTGTCCATGAAAACTCGGAAACATGCACCAGCCCCTCGATACCGGGCTGAATTTCGACAAAGGCGCCATACGGCACAAGGTTGACGACTTTGCCGCGCAAACGGCTGCCGATCGGGAAGTTGCCTTCGATATCCTCCCACGGATTAGGTGTAGCCTGTTTAAGACCCAGCGAAACCCGTTCGCGTTCCATGTCAACATCCAGAATCACAACTTCGATTTCCTGACCAACTTTGAGCATCTCGCTGGGATGTTTGATTCGGCCCCAGCTCATATCGGTGATGTGCAGCAATCCGTCCAAGCCATCGAGATCAACAAAAGCACCGAAATCGGTGATATTCTTGATACGACCTGTACGTTGCTGATCCTTTTCAATTGAAGCCAGCAGCTCACGTTTCTTGTCAGCCATGCGCTCTTCGATCAGCTCGCGCCGTGAAACAATTATATTTCTACGTTCATTGCTGATCTTAATAACTTTGAACTCAAAGCTTTGATCGATAAATTCATCGACATCACCAACCGGTGTCACATCGATTTGTGAACCCGGCAGGAAGGAATCAACACCATCAACATCAACAATCAGACCGCCGCGTACCCTGTTACGAATCACGCCCGTAACAATACATCCTTCGGTATATTTTTCAAGCACGGCATCCCAACGCAACTTCTCATCCGCGCGGGCCTTGCTCAGATTCACCATGCCGTTGTCGCTCTCAAGCTCAACCAGCAACACATCGATAACATCGCCGATGTTCACTGTGGAAACATCTTCGAACTCGTTCGCATTAACAATGCCTTCAGATTTATAGCCGATATCAACAAGAACCTCATTGCCTTTGATACCGCTTACCTTACCCTTGATAATCGACCCCGCTGTGAACTTTTGCATCTGCTGGGTCAAGGCGGCTTCCATTGCCTCATACATGGGGCCTGTTTTCGGTTTAGCTGCCTGGGGTTTGCGAATTGCCATATTACGGATTTCCCACCCGACAAAGTGACTGGATGTATCTCATTACATCGATGAGATGACTGACCTTGCACAGGCGTTTTTTTAGTATTAATAATCTGAGTTCCTTTCAACCTCTGTTCACTCAAACAGAGCGGAACCCCCTCTAAGTACCCAATTTCCGGGTCAAAAGCTTTTACATTAGCAAAATTCATTGCTAAAAACCACCATATTCTTATCTTTTTTGGCTATCGGCGAATTGCAGCGGCAGCTCAACCACGCCAAAAAAACGACTATCCCGACTTGTATTTTATTTAATCGCCTGCGATAATGGCAGTAGTGACAAGATTCGAACATATTTGTGCCACCGCCGTCGCGCTGGGAGCCCTGATCGGCACCAAAGCATACACCTTCAGGTATGCCGGAGGTCTCTCATATCTGAGTGCCGATCCTCGCGCCTGCGCAAACTGTCACCAAAACTCTACGTCCGTAACAAGGATGATGCCCGTGCCGATCCTCGCGCCTGCGCAAACTGTCACATCATGGACCCGCAGTATGACTTCTGGCAACAGGCCAGCCATCATATCGTCGCAACCTGTGTCGACTGTCATCTGCCGCACGCTTTCATTCCCAAATATATTGCCAAAGCTGAGAACGGTCATCACCACTCCGTGGCATTTACCTTTCAGAATTTTCATAAACCGATTATGATTAAAAACAATAACAAGGTAAGCAGCGATGAAAGCAATTTTGCTAGTGGCACACGGCAGCCGCCGACAGGCATCCAATGATGAAGTTCTGGCTCTTGCCGGTCAACTGCGCGACACCGCCCGGAAAAACGGTATCGGGATCATACATGCCGCTTTTCTTGACATGGCGCAGCCATCAATTACGGAGGGTGTGGGTGCCTGTGTCCGGGACGGAGCATCCAGCGTAACGGTGCTGCCCTACTTTCTCAACTCAGGACGGCATGTCACTCGCGATATACCGGCGGCACTCGAAAAAGCCGGAAAATTATACCCACAACTTTCGATTACAATCGGGGCTCATCTGGGAGAGTCCGGGTTGATCAAAGATTTGCTGGTCAGAATAATCGAGAACTGCTGAAGGCGCTTCCCTGCAAAACAAACTGTTATGAAACCGGAATTGTTGTCACCTGCCGGCTCTTATGATGCCGCCATTGCCGCCTTTCAATATGGTGCGGATGCCGTATATCTCGGATTAAAGAGTTTTTCTGCCAGAGCCGAAGCAGATAATTCAACCTTTGAAGAACTCGCTCTGCTATCAGCCTATGCCAGAACTTTCACTCCGGCCAAAAAGATTTACATCACACTCAACACATTGCTGACCAACAGCGAACTGCCTGATTTTTTCAAAATGCTTGAATTGGCTGAGGAGTTGCAGCCTGACGGTGTGATTGTGCAAGACATCGGTGCCGCGCGTGTTATTCGCAGACATTTTCCTGAGATTGAGATGCATGCCAGCACACAGATGGCCGCTCACAGCATTGATGACGTTATGGCATTGCGTGACATGGGATTCCGGCGCGTAGTGACAGCGCGTGAGCTCAGCCTGCAGGAAATTGAAGCAATAGTCAGTCACTGTGGCATCGAAATTGAGATGTTCATCCACGGCGCTCTATGTTACAGCTACAGCGGATTATGTCTGTTCTCAGCCATGACAACCGGACGCAGCGGCAACCGGGGCCAATGTGCCTATTGCTGCCGTCACCCCTTCTCATACAGTAGCAACTCAATCGGTCATCCCTTCTCGATGAAAGATTTGGCCCTGTTACCCATTCTCGATCAGGTCATTGCAACCGGAGTACACTCTCTGAAAATTGAAGGACGCATGAAAAATCCGCTTTACGTTGCCTGCGTCACATCCGCTTATCGTCGCAAACTCGACGGCAAGCTGACACCCCGGGATGAACGAGAGGCAACCGAGGAAATCCAGACCGTTTTCAGTCGTCCCTGGACAACACTCTACTCCGTTTCCACATCTCAGCAACCCGATGCTGTGATTGACTCGAAGACCATCGGGCACAGAGGAGCTCTCATCGGCAAAGTGCTCTCTGTCGATAGTGACAACGTGCACAATCAGTGGTTGTATTTCAAAACAACACGAACTTTAAAGAAATTTGACGGCATTCAAATCGATATCCGCGGGATGTCAAGGCCCTTCGGGTTTTCAATTCGTTCGATGCGCAGACACGGAGAAAAATATGAAACGCTGTGTGCACCGGCTGACAGCTATATCGAAATTTTAATTACCGGACAACCCGTTCCATTCATAGCACCCAGCATCCCGATCTACTGCTCCGCATCACAGGAGGTTCAACAGAAATATCGTTTTAAACGCCCGCGTCCCGCTGATCTGAACACCGGCATTCCCCTGCAGATATGTGTAACCTTGAAAGAGGATGGGCTTTTGATGCAGGGTTGCTCAACAACAACCGGTGACACAGCTGAGGTAAGTGTCAACTCGAAGCTCCATCCGGCAGATAATCCTGTCCTGAGTGCAACTGCTGTGCGGAAAGCCTGTTCCAAGCTGGGTGGCACCCGCTGGTATGCCGACTCCGTACGACTCCTGGACGACAAGAGGCTCTTTGCTCCCCCCGCATTACTGAACAAAGCACGTCGCGATCTGGTTGTCGCATTGGAAAAAGAACGCGCCCAGCGTCTCGACTGCAGATTTACAGCGTATGCAACATCGTTCAAGGCGTTACATACTTCGGCAACCGCACCCATCGCGCCCAAAGTCACAATCACGCTCAAGCTGCACATTTCGGCTGTACTACCCCTGTCCGACTCTGTCGCAAAGTGCGATCGACTGGTCGTTGAAATTGATGAACGCGCACCTGAGCTGCTGCTGGAAAAAATTGAATTGCTGCGCGGGGCCGTGCCCAAGACAGAGTTAGTGATGCCAGCCCTGCCGCTTATTATTCGCGCGGACAGCCGCACAGCACTGCAGCACAACATACGTCAGCTTGCACAATACGGTTACACACAGTGGGAAACACCGGGTTTGGCTGGCTACCGCATGCTGCGCAACTGCGGAATCAAACCCATATCAGCTGACTGGACACTTTATGCCGGTAACAGTGAAGCAGCCCGGCAACTTCATGAAATGGATTTTTTTTCACACGTGACTTCACCGGAATCTGATTTTCAGACACTCTATCCAAGCAGCGAAAAATTGTGTGAAAATGAATTGTTGATATTTCAGCACACCCCGCTTTACATCTCCGCCACGCCCCCGCTGGCAGAGATCAAAGCGAATGCACACTGGATAGAGTTGCAAAATTTGGCGGGGGCAGATTTGCGAGTTTGGCGGAAAGAAAATTTATGGATTACCATCGCAGCCAAACCGCTAGACAGAAGCGCATTGATCAGACAGGCTCTTAAACTCGGCATCCACCGCTTCCGGATCGACTATTCATGGAACATGCCGCAAGCTGTCGCAAACAACCCTCAGGTACCGGTAGAGAGTCATCACTTCTCGATATTTAATCCGTAGCGCAGGTAGGTAGGCACATCCAGATCAACCCCGCAATGAAGGGTGGGATCACAGTTTTGGAATCTGCCGCGTCCGCTTGAACCGACGGACAGGCGGCTACCGCCACGTACTTTGGCCTTGCGCGTCTGTTTCACAACGGTCAAAACATCCGCAACAGGCGGTTCATCGCCGAGTACGGGCTGTACCGCAGCCACAGCACCGATGAACGGGGTCCGATTCCGGAAAGCCAACAGCACCACATCGATACGTCCGTTATAAAGTGCATCCTGTACAGTACCCATTTCAACGCGAACATCCTTATTGTAAAGAGCTTTAATCCCTTTCATAATCCGCCTGATCTCTGAAAGGCGTAAATCGTCACCGCCGATTATACCGACCAACAATGCTTCTGCGGCGCGAATTCCGCCCTTTTCCTCCCGTAACAGCGGGAACGAACTCAGTTCATCCAAAACAACCGCGGCGCGCTCTTCAATCTGATCAGAACTGCTGGCAAATCCCAATTTCGCCATCTTGCCACCAACCACCAGAGTTCTGATTTTCTCGGAATCAAGCTGGATATAGCCTGGCATACAGACCATGCGCCACACAAGTGCTACACCGGCACCTATGATTGCGGCGGAGACATCGACACACTGTTTCAGATTGTCATCCGTGCTGCATTCATGCAGTTGATCCAGCGGCAGTGTGATCAGTGTATCGGCACTTTCGGCAAGCAACGAAGTTATACCTGCGGCACATGCAACCCGGCTAGCACCCTCAAATTGAAAGGGAAGTGTGGCAAAGCAGAGGGTTGTAATGCCGCGATTGGAGAGATAATCCAGGATTTTCGGAGTTGCCCCACCACCGGTTCCGGAACCGAGAGAGCAGACCACCACCGCCAGCCGTACCTCGCTGAGAAACGGGTCCAGACGCTGCATATCATCATCCGCCGCCACTCGTCCGCTGGCCACATCACCACCGGTGCCCTTTCCTATCAGACGATCGCGACCTATGAGCAAAAAATCAATCGCGTTATCACCAGCCTCGCGACTTGAGCGGGCATCGGTATCGACGGCAAGCGCCTTGAAATTAACATCGGCCTGTTTGACAACGGCACATGTGATCGCACAACCGCCGCCGCCTACTCCCAGCAGCAACATATCTGATTTTGCTATCATAAATTATTTTCCCAGGAATTTTTCGGAGAACCTGCCCCAGATTCCTCTGCTATTTTTCTTCGTTTCCAACGCATCGTACGCATATCGGAGCAATCCCGCAACAGTTGCGTAGGACTCGGGATCACCGTATTCGGAAAAACCGTCAACATTGAGGATTTTACCCTTATGGCAGGGCAAATTGAAAACCCGTTGTGCGAGACTTTCAATATCAGTGAGTGCCGCACCACCGCCGGTCAGTACCAGACCTGCACCAAGATTGAACATCAAGCCTGCTTCCTGCAGACGGTCTTTAGTAATTTTAAATATCTCATCCATGCGGGCATTGATAATGACCTGGAGTGACTTGGCATTGATCGAATCAGGCCCAAAAGTTTCACGTCCTGGAATTTTAATACGTTCCTGAGCAGATTGCGCATCCAAAGTGGCGCGCCCGAATTTACATTTGATCTCTTCGGCTTTGGCCCAGTTTATATTGAAACCGCAGGCGATATCGTATGTCACGTGGTCACCTCCAACCCCAAGACAAAAGAGCTCTGTAACCACCTGATTCTGAAAAACCATGACCGAGGTGGTACCTGCCCCGAGATCAATCAGCACGACACCATCGCGTTTCTGCGCGGTGCTGAGAACCGCCCGCGAAGCCGCCACACCATCAAAAACAACATCAACCACATCCATCTTTAGATCGGCTACCACCTGCTTGAAATTATCCACGCGATTCTGCAGCCCGCTGACAACCAGAGCGTTGCGCGACAGCATATTACATCGCATACCTTCCGGATTGGCAATGCCGTTCTGGTCATCGACATCCCAGTATTGGTTCAAAGTATGCAGCAAAACGCGCTCTGCATCCAGCACCGGTTCACTCAGAATATCATCCAGCTCCTCAATGTCATCGGATGAAACAATTTTATCTACCGCCTGGATGGCAACTCTTTCCATGTGCGGCTGCGCAGTGATATGCGCGCCGGCCACCGCCAGATGCACCTGCCAGATATTTATTTCCGATTCATCCTCTGCCTGCACACGGGCCGCCTCAACTCCGTTGGCGACCTTTTTAAAATCGATTATCTGGCCTTTGCGCACTCCGTTAGTTGGGAAACTGCCCATGCCGGTCAATCGGATATTACCGTTGTCGTCGGGTTCTCCCACACAAACAACTGTGCGGGATGTGCCTACTTCCAGCACAGCTATCGGGTCTTTTTTCAATGTTATCTCCTACTCTGTGAAATTGCGTCGTTTTCCGAAGATACGTCGTTCGAGCTGGGCATCCCAGGCATAATGTATTTTTCCGACATCTGAAATCATACACTGTACCAGATTATCATACTGCCTGATCATCTTGCGGTATGAGTTTTTATTAAACTCCGTCATATCCTGCCAGGCTATTTTAGCCGTACGTCCATCATGAAATGTGAGTTTTATATACCGGGTGAATGATGAATCGAGGGTGTGCATACGTAATTTGCACTCAGGGCGGAAAGTGGATGCAACCAACTTAACCGCCGCCAAATCCATCGCGCTCAGGCGGTCACCCGGCCGGGCCTTCCTGTTGCCGGAAGAGTGAATTATTATCGGCAGTCCATCGGTGTTTTTATAGCGCACAAAAACAACGCCCGCTTCATCAGCAACCCGTCCATCCTGACCGATACACACCACCGGATCTCTTTCGATAATGGAAACATCTAAAATATCGGGCATACGTCTGACAATCACAATATCCTTGATGCTGGGTGCTATACGCAACAGCTCAGTCCGCTTGGCATCAACATCGATCGAAAAGAGGTTGACACCCTCCTGAATGCCCAAAAACTCTTTGATCAGATCGGAGGTTACCGTTTTGCCAGTATCTATATTGACATTCTTCTTTGTATCCTTGAGGACAAACAGGGAGTTCGAACGAAAGTAAAAGCTGTAAAAAGCTTGCTGTAACACCGCCAAAATCAGGATTACGGTCAGAAGCACCGCACTGAATTTCAATACCTTTCTGACCCAAGATGGCATTTCCGAACCGCGACGACCACCGCGACGCGAGCGGGATTTTGCCCGTGCGCTGTTTTTTGCGTTTTGCGGTGCCGCGGATTTTCCGCCTGATCTGAAAATATTTCTGAGTAACTCAAATTTCACTGCGATGTCCGTGTTGATCCATTTCTTATAATATCAATCGTGGGCTGATAACTCAACCAGCTTTGAACAGAGATCATCAAAATCCAGACCGGCTCGAGCTGCCGCACGCGGCAGAAGACTGGTTGATGTCATTCCCGGAACGGTGTTTAACTCCAGCACCGAACAGGTGCCGTCCGGAGTTATGCGAAAATCCACACGGGCCACCCCTCGGCACCCCAGAACATCGTATGCTAAGAGTGCCCGGCGTTGCGCTTCGTCGATCAGCGGAGCCTCGGCTTTTGGATCAGGAAACCCGAAATGTGAAAGGCCCTGGGTATATTTTGCTTCAAATCCATACCAGCCATCCGGTGCCAAAATCTCCACCACTGGCAACACCTCTTCACCGATGATGCCAACAGTCCATTCACGCCCCGCAATGTAGCGTTCGACCAAAGCCTCACCCAGCGCATCGGCTGCACAGGCTGCAGACAAAGCAATCGGCAGTTCGTCAGCCGCGTTCACTTTGGCAACCCCCACACTGGAGCCCTCACGGGGCGGTTTCACAACAACCGGAAAATTTAACTTGCGCAATGCTTGACCGCATCTTAAAACCTCCCACTCGGCTGTGGGAATATCGGCAGCAGCCAGCAGTTTTTTGGTAGCAATTTTGTCCATTGCCAGACGGCTGGCAGCGACACCCGACCCTGTGTAGGCTATGCCGCGTGCATCCAGATCAGCCTGAACTCCGCCGTTTTCACCATAACCGCCATGCAGAGCGATAAAAACAGCATCGACACCATCAGGCAATGCGGTCAGACTATCCTCATTCAGAACAACCGACAGCGTCTGATAACCCTTGCGTTCCAGTGCCGCTGCCACAGCCTGGCCTGATTTAATTGATATCTCTCGCTCCTGCGAAGTCCCCCCCATTAACACAGCAACTTTAAGCATCACCAGACTCCTTTGATCTCACATTGCAACTCTACCTTGGCATCAAATCTGACACGTTCACGCATAATTTGCACCAGTGCCATAACATCCGAAGCTGTGCCTGTGTCGTCGACAGCCACTATATTGGCGTGAAAATCGGTAACAAAGGCACCACCTACACGCAATGCTTTGCAGCCGGAATTTTCAAGCAGACGTCCGGCATAATCGCCAGGCGGATTCTTGAAAACAGAGCCCGCCGTTCGCAATCCTTGCAGCGGAATACGCCGATTGCGAATCTCGCGGCGGGCACTTGCAACCTCACTTTGGTCTGTTTTTTGCAACTCAAGTGTACAGCCGACCGCAAAAGCATTTTCCAATGCCCGGCAATTTCGATATTCAAAACCGCACTCATCCGCGCCGCGACTCACCGCTCTGCCATCGAAGGTGACCATTTCAAGCTCCTTCACGTGGTCACCCAGTTGATTACCGTGCGCTCCGGCATTCATTGCAAGCCATCCTCCCAAAGTTCCGGGAATACCCTCCATAAACTCCAAGCCGGTCAGACCGGCGCCCTGCAGAGCGTCAAGCAGCCGCGCAGCACTGACACCGCCGCCAGCTCGCACCCGAGTTCCGTTTATGACAACACTTTCAAACTCATCGCCGGCAAGCCGCACAAGCAGACCATCGTAACCACAGTCACTGATGAGCGTGTTGAATCCTAGCCCGGCAGGGCGGCACTTGACCTTGAATTTGCGGCATAACTCGACAACCCGTTGAAGTGTCGTCGTAGAATGTACGTAAACCGCATTTCCAGTGCCGCGTGTTGGGAAAACCGAGAATCCGGTCAATTGCGCAACCTGACTGAACGATTCACCGGCCAGTTGAGCCAGAGTCTGATAAAACTCTCCGTCAATCGAAGCCGCATCGGTGAAAATCATCTGTTTCAACTTTATTACATCGCCAGCACCGATCAGCATCACCAGATCACCACTGCGGCAGCTGCGCCGGAGATAACCGGCACACTCTTCCAATCCGGAGGTATAGGTTAGTAGCAGCTGGGGCAGGTGCTCTCTGAAAGCGGCATAGAGGTTGCAGGCACAACCGCCGCGCAGCGGTTGCTCCGATGCCGCATACACCGGCAGCAACACAACTTCATCCACTCCAGCGAATGCCTCAGGAAAATCAGCTCCTAATGCACGTGTGCGGGTATAACGATGCGGTTGGAATACTGTCACAACCCGGAGTGCCGCGCAGTCAAGCGCCATGCCTGTCGCAACGCGAATTTCAGTTGGGTGATGTGCGTAGTCAGCTACATAGCGCACACCATCAAGCGCCCCTATTGACTCAAAGCGGCGGATCGGCAACTCATTGCAAGCCTGCGGCAACGCCGCGCAAATCGCATGCAGATCGAAACCGCGCGACAGTGCCGCCGCCACCGCACCCAGAGCATTGGTGATATTGTGCCGCCCCCCCACACCGATTCTGATCGGTGCACTCTCACAACCGTCGTAAATTACTTTGAAACCGGAGAGGTTGCCGGAAACATCTATCTCAATTGCCCGCAGCCGCGCCTCCGCGTGAAACCCAAAGCTCAGGGTGCCGCCGTCGTAATCCTGTGCGATACGCCAGGCACGTTGGTCATCACGATTTACGCAAACCACATCCCTGGTCTGCCGAACTGCCATACTGTAACATGCAATCAGCTCTGACTCTCCCGTAAAATGTTCCAGATGATCGATATCGACATTGAGCAGAACAGTTGTCACAGGCGAATAACAACGCAGAGTGCCGTCGCTTTCGTCCGCCTCTGCAATCAGCAGATCGTTATGATCCGCCCCGGCAACCGTTCCGAGTGTCACAGTGCAGCCGCCGATACACCAGTCGGGATTCGCACCCAGTTCTTGAAAAAGGCGGGCGGTGAAACAGCTGGTAGTGGTTTTTCCATGTGTTCCGCAGATGGCCACACTGTCACGCACAGAAGTCAATGCAGCCAGCACCTGGCCTCGCGAAAAAATTTCCAGTCCACGCCGACGGGCACCAAGAAGCTCATCTTCATCAGCTGGCACAGCCGGTGTAACCACAATCACCGCATCGTCCGGCAGATAGTCAATATGCTCCAAAGCGTGCCCCTGCGCCACAGCCACACCGCTTTCGCGCAAATCATCCGCCAATGTGTTCAGCTCGACATCACAACCACTGACAACACAACCGTGCGCATGCAGCAGACGCGCCAGTCCGGCCATGCCGACTCCGCAAATGCCCACCATGTGTACATATTGACCCTGGGCGAACCGCATGCGCAAACCCCTGAACCCCACTCCGTCAAATGGAAGATAATCTCACTCGCCGACAGCGAAGGGCTGCCAGAGATACATCAAACCGGAGGCGGACGTTTCACCACGCAGCAATTCATGCAAGCGGGTACCGATACCCGGCCCTCCCCTGAAAATATCACCGAGCGAGAGTTGCTCCTCATAACGGTAAACTTTCACCTTTTCAACATCCAGCAACTCTGCAACCTTCGCTTCGGCACTCTGATAATAACCAATTTCGTCGATCAAACCGTTGCTCACCGCTTCATCCGCCAAAAAAACACGACCATCCGCCAATTCAGCAACCGCATCCCTTGAAAGGTCGCGATTCTCTGAAACCAGAGTAATAAAACGTTGGTGCATCCTTTCGATAACCTGTTGCATGATAGCAACCTGTTCAGGGTCGATATCCTTAAAGGGATTGAAGAAATCCTTATTTTCACCGGATTTGACAGTAATGTCCCTGATGCCCAGTTTAGCTGCAAGCTCTTTGATATTGTATGATTGCATAATCACACCGATTGAACCGGTCACAGTTGTAGGATGCGCAATGATACAATCCGATGGCAGTGAAATGTAATAGGCTCCCGATGCGGCGATATCACCCATCACGGTCACGATTCTGCGTTCAGGATCGACCTGTTTGAAGTCCTGCAGTTCTTTGTAAATTATATCGCTGGCCGTGATCCCGCCACCGCCGCTATTGACCTCCAGTATGATCGCCTTTACCTGGAGATCATGGGTGGCCCGCCTGATTGAGCGCAGGACACTTTCAGCACCGCGGGCACCCCACATACCCTGCTGCGCAAACATTATCATGCCGTAAACGGGAATTCGCACAACCTTGGTGGTGCCGGAACCAGAGCTCCACTTTTCCGTCATCCTTGGAAACTGATCATAGCCACCATATTGAACGGCACCGGCAAACTGACGTTGAAACTCACTCGTCTCAAAAGCTCCGCGCTGCACACCGAACCAGAACAGCGCGAAAAATGCGGCGAAAATCCCCGCAAAAACCGCCAGTAGCAGCAGGCATCCGTATCCGCAGCCTAAAGAGCGTCTTCCCCTGTCCACTTCACTCATATAAGTATCCCTTTCAAAATAAACAGGTTGATTTAAACAAAAAAACATCCTCTTATCAAACCTAAACCGGTTTTCGCATATCTCTTTTTACACTCGAAATTTTGTTATACTCCTGCTAGAATGTTTTTTTTTATGCGTTATCGACTTAAACACATAGCTGAATACGCAGTGTTGCGATTCTTCGCGTTGCTCTGCAATGGGTTGCCTTACCGTTGTGCCCTGCTGGTCGGCTGCGGTATCGCCCGTTTCATGTTTCATGTTATCCGTTTTCGAAGAAAGGAGACACTCCGTCGGCTGCAAGCGGTTTTCGGAGAAGCACTTTCACGCAGACGTGCCCTGTTTATTGCCAGAATCTCACTGCGTAACCTGATATTGAATATAATTGAGATGATGCGTGCCAACCGCATCGACAGACACTGGATCGACACACATATACCGGATTTCAGCGCAAAGATCGCCGAGGTTCACACCATCATCAAAGAACACGGCGGCGCGATCATCGCGGTACCGCATACCGGCAACTGGGATTTAGCTGGATGGGCCTGCCACCAATACGGCATTCCTATGATTAGTATCGGCGGCAAGCAAAAGAATCCACTGGTCAACCGTTGGATCAACCGTCAGCGTGAAAACGGCATGATTATGCTTGATCGTGGCGCAAGTGGCACGCTGAAACGGCTGTTACGTCTTTTACGACAGGGGCATGTTCTGGCGATACTGCCGGATGTACGCATGTACGAACCCGATCTGGAAATCCACTTCCTCGGTGGCAATGCCAATCTTGGACGTGGCATGGCTCAGTTTGCGCTGACTGCCAATGTACCGATCATACCAGCCGTATTCAAGCGTTATGGATTGGCGAATCACACGGGCGAACGTTTTGAGACAATTATGCCGGATCCCGCACTGACCAAAGATGAGAATATCAGAAATATGACGCAGAAAGTGATCAGTCAGATCGATGCTTTTATACGCAGTGAACCCGAACAATGGTTTTGGTATAACAAACGCTGGGTATTGACCCCTGTCAAAAGAAAACAACCTCCCGCTAGATGAAAACGCGGATCAACCCGGATGATTTAAATCAAAAAAAACGACGAAAGGATAAATCCATTATGATAATCGTTAATGAAAACTATATGAAACTTGAAGCATCCTACCTCTTTTCCGACATCGCTAAGAGAGTTAAAAACTACCAACAGGCCAATCCCGACAAAGAGCTGATACGCCTTGGGATAGGCGATGTGACCGAACCGCTGCCGCCAGCTTGTGTCGCGGCGATGCATCAGGCGGTTGATGAGCTAGCAGAGCGTGCAACCTTCCGCGGATACGGTCCGGAGCAGGGCTACGACTTCCTGCGTGAAGCTATCGCCCGTCATGATTTTCAAGCACGCGGTGCCGAGATCGCGCCTGATGAGATATTTGTCAGTGATGGCGCCAAATGTGACACCGGCAACATCCAGGAGCTTTTCAGCACACGCATCACTGTGGCTGTCTCCGATCCAGTCTATCCCGTTTACGTTGACACCAATGTCATGGCAGGTCGTACAGGCAAGTGCGCACGCGGTCGCTACAAAAAGCTGATATATCTGCCATGTACCACAGAGAACAATTTTATTCCATCTTTGCCTGAGCAGCCGGTTGATCTGATCTATCTCTGTTTTCCCAACAACCCGACCGGCGCCACCGCCACCCGCACTGAGTTGAAAAAATGGGTGGATTACGCACGGGAGAACAAGGCGCTCATCTGTTTTGACGCCGCTTATGAAGCCTTTATTCGTGATCCTGAGATACCACACAGCATCTATGAAATAGAGGGTGCCCGAGATGTAGCTATTGAATTCCGCAGTTTTTCGAAGGTAGCCGGGTTTACGGGAACCCGCTGCGCCTATACCGTGGTGCCTAAGAATCTGCAGGGTTTCACGCGCTCAGGTGAACCGGTCGCGCTGCACGCTATGTGGAACAGACGTCACTCAACCAAATTCAACGGCGTCTCCTACCCGGTACAACGCGCAGCCGAAGCGGTTTACTCGCCTGCAGGCAAAGAACAGGTGCGTGGTCTGATTGATTTCTATCTGGCAAACGCCGCAATTGTCCGTGAAACAATGCTCTCCTTGGAATATCCCGTCACCGGCGGTAAAAACAGTCCCTATATTTGGATCGATGCTCACCGTGATTCCTGGAAATTCTTTGATCGCCTGCTGAACCGCGCCGCTGTCGTAACCACCCCCGGTGCCGGTTTCGGCAGATGCGGTAGAGGATTCATTCGGATCAGCGCGTTCAACAGCCGTGAAAATGTCGAAAAGGCCATGACACGGATCAGCAAGGTGCTTAAACGCTAAACATGTATGTAAAAATCATAGCACTGGCGGCCGCTCTGGCGCTTTCAACCCGCTCTGACCAGATGTTTCCCGCACCTGATTGGGTTGAAACCGCCGATCCGATCGCAAGCCCCTACGCAGTCAAAGGCGGAACTCTACGGTTCTCCGCCGCGCAAGCCCCCAAAAGCCTGAATTATTATATCGATAATAACTCCTATACCGCTATGCTCTTCGGACTGATGTACAGCTCTCTGTTGGGCTCCGATCCGCTCAGTGCTGATTTCACACCGGCTCTGGCCCGGCGGTGGAGTATATCCGACGATAAACTTTGCTATACCTTCGAAATTGATCCGTCAGCCCGGTGGAGTGACGGCGTACCGATCACAGCTTCTGATATTAAATGGACCTTCGATACCATCATGGCCCCGGAAAATCCCACCGGTCCCAACAAGGTGATTTACGGTAAATTTGAATCACCCGAGATTCTGGATGAACGCACCATCCGCTTCACAGCCAAATCGGCACATTGGGTCAACCTGGTGTCATTGAGCGGTTTTCAGGTTCTGCCACGGCATGCCTTTGCAAAATGCGAGTTCGCTAAACTGGATTTTCAGGACGCGGTTGTTTCAGGACCCTACACAGTCGACCGCATCAAAGAGTCGATCGAAACCCGCATGAAACGGCGCAAGGATTGGTGGGCAGCCGACAAAATATCTAATTGTAATCTGTACAATTTCGACTATCTGGTCTTTAAATACTATGTCGATCAGGAAAACGCGGTTGAAGCCCTTAAGAAAGGCTATACCGATGTTCATCCGGTTTACACCGCACGCCTCTGGATGACCGAAACCACCGGCGAAAAATTCACCCGCAACTGGATTATCAAACAGCAGGTCCGTAACTACAGTCCGATCGGCTTTCAAGGTTTTGTGCTCAATATGCGTAAATTCCCCTTTGACGATTTGCGTGTTCGCAGAGCGCTTGCGCATCTGCTGGACCGCGAGACTATGAACCGCACCATGATGTACAACGAATACTTTCTGCACCGCTCGTACTATGAAGACCTTTACGACAGCGACCATCCCTGTGAAAACACCTTCTACGATTTCAATGTCGACAAGGCGCGGCAGCTGCTCAGCGAAGCTGGCTTCAAATTGAACCCCCAATCCGGAATTCTGGAGCGTAAAGGACGCGAACTGGCATTCACTTTTCTGACACGCAGCTCCGCCACCGACAAATTTCTGGTACTTTTCAACAACGCTCTGCAATCTGTCGGCATCAGAATGTCGATCGAACGTAAAGACCTGGCCGCCTGGGTGCGTGACATGGATGCCCACAACTTTCAGATGAGCTGGGCGGCCTGGGGGGCCAGCCTCTTTCGCAACCCGGAGTTCAGCTGGCTTTCAAGCGAAGCCGACACTCCCGGCAGTAACAACTATTCCGGTTTTAAAAATCCGGCGGTTGATGCGCTCATCGCCGAACAGCGCACCAATTTCAACTTGAACGAACGCAACGCCATCTGTCGGCGTATCGATAAAATCCTGACCGATCAGGTACCTTACATCCTGCTCTGGAACACCAACCGCACCCGCATCTTCTACTGGAACAAGTTCGGCACCCCCTCCACCGTACTGGACAAATACGGCAATGAACGCGCATTGGTTACCTACTGGTGGTATGACTCCGAAAGCGTCAACGAACTTAACGAAGCCATGCGCCGGGATCAACCCCTACCGACCAAACCGGAAAAGATCGATTTCGATGACTTTTTTAATAACAGATCACTTAACTAAGACAACACCCTTAACAGAACAGAATACTATGACTCTATTTCCCGTCCAACTCGATAAACCGCTGATTGTTTTCGACATCGAATCAACCGGAACCAGCCCGCGTGCCGACCGCATCATTGAACTGGCCGCCATTCGGATTGAACCGGATGGTTCACAGCACAAAGGCTACTGGCTGCTCAACCCCGGAGTGCCTATCCCCGAAGAGAGCATCGCGATCCACGGCATCACAGATGAAATAGTCCGCGATTGTCCTGCTTTCAAGGACAAGGCCCTGGAAATACTGACCTTTTTCGGAGAAGCCGATCTTTCCGGCTTCAATGCCGGACGTTTTGATATCCCCATCTTGGCCGAGGAGTTTAAACGGGCCGAAATAACCTTTGATCCTGACCGCCGCCGTCTGCTCGACGCTCAGCGAATTTTTCATACCAGGGAACCACGTGATCTGAGTGCCGCACTTAGGTTCTACTGTGACGAGGAACATACCAACGCCCACGGCGCGGAGGCTGATGTGCAGGCCACCCTCGATGTGCTGATCGGACAGTTCAACCGTTATCCTGACCTGCCGCGTGACATGGAGACGCTCGACAAGCTGTTCAATCCGCTGGATCCATTCAACACCGACCGCTCCGGCAGACTGCGCTGGGTTGACAGCGAGGTTACAATCAACTTCGGACGCAAAAAAGGTGAGAAACTGCGCGATCTGGTGCAGAGTGATCCCGGTTTCATCAAGTGGATTATTAAAAACGACTTTCCCCAGGACACACGTAAAATCTGTGAAGATGCACTGGAGGGCCGCTTTCCGGAACCGCCTCTTCAAAAACCCCCAACCAAAAAACTGTAGCCCTGACTCACCTACCCCAAACCATGCAGCAAAGTAGAATTCTCAACCGCAAAGAGAAATGCGCACATCTACACCGATTTACAGATAGTGTAATTTGTTTTCATTATCATCCCATAGGATTGCTGGTATTCGGCTCAAAACCCTTTAACCTATTTACGGCATTTGAAATTCAGAAACTGAGTTAAATGATTGTTAATAAGGAATTTGTTAATTTTCCGTTTTTGTGCGATAATTAAATCGTTGTGGATAGGGTTCGTGTAAACGTTTCGTGGCAGACCGACAAACAGCGGAGATTTCCTTGAAAATTAACAGCAAGTATTTTATCAACCCTAGAGTGTCTTTTCTACTCATCCTCGCGGCTGCTATTTCAGTTTTGTTTTTTCTGATTGTCCGCGGGTTTGTCATTTCGGTCTTTTTTGGAGCGCTGCTCTCCGGACTCCTCTTTCCATTATATAGCAAACTGGTCTTTCTGCTCAAAGGACATAGATCAGCCGCGTCAGGGATCACAGTTGTCTTAACCCTCTTACTCGTCATTATTCCGATGCTTTTCTTTCTGGGGGTGGTCATCACTGAGGCTGTCGGCGTGAGCAACCAGGCACGTGAGTGGTTTTCAGACCAAGGCGAGCTGAAAGAGCTGCTCAACCGTCAGATCGAACAGCACGAGTGGCTTGAAAAAATGCGCCCATATCAGGATGACATCGTAACAAAATTTGGTGACATCACAGCTAAGGCCGGTAGCATCGTGGCTCAGGGATTGGCAGCTGGCGTCAAAGGAACCGCCTCTTTTGTGCTCTCACTCTTCGTGACGCTCTACTCGATGTACTACTTCCTGATCGCTGGCGGACTCCCGATCCGCAAGGCTCTGCGTTACACGCCGTTAACTGAGGCTGACGGTGAACGGCTGCTGGCAATCTTTCAAAGCGTAACCCGTGCCACAATCAAGGGTAAAGTAGTGATCGGCATCCTGCAGGCCGGTCTGGCTGCTTCAGCTCTGTGGATTGCCGGCATAAAAGGAATCTTTTTCTGGTTTACTGTTATGTGTGTTCTCTCAGTAATACCAACCTTCGGAACCACCCTGGTCTGGGTGCCCGCAGTGATCTATCTGGCACTAACCGGTCACGGCATCAAAGCGTTATCTGTCGGGATTTGGTGTGCGGTGGTAGTCGGCAGCATCGACAATATTCTCACACCCCGCATGATTGGCAAAGACACAAAAATGCCCGATCTGATTGTTCTGCTGGCAACCCTGGGCGGTATCATGCTCTTCGGTGCTCCGGGTATTCTGGTCGGGCCGATCGTCGGCGCGCTTTTTCTCTCCGCCTGGCAGATGTGGGGCACCGCTATTGATGAAACCTTGCCGCTACAGCCGGAAGAAGACTCATGAAATAAGCCTAAAAATCACAAAGAAAAGGTTTGAAGCACTGTCAACGCGCAACACAAGGCCAGTCATCGGTACAAAAACGACGATGCGGCAAAAAAAGATAAAGACAACAATATCAATACAATAAATGCTGACTTCATCCTTCGCATCAATCTCGTTTTCATTCCTTCCTCCGTTCCGAACGCTTTGCAGTACGATCCAGTATAAGACTTGCACCACAACGATAACAATTCGTTTTTTTTAAAAACACCAAAATCTACGTTTATTTTTCAAACAAATGCGCTATTATATGCACTAAGTGGTCAGACGGAAACATGAGCTTTATGCTAACTTGTTTCATTCTGTATTTGTTGTATTTGTTAGGAGTTTCAAAATGAAAGTTATAACCGGAATTTTAAGTAACGTTCTGCTCATTACATGTTATATGGCTCTTTTACCTCTCTCTGTTAGGGCCGAGGGAAAATACAATGTTCTTTTCATTATCTCGGATGATCTGACATATACGGCACTGTCATGCTACGGCAACGAGGTCTGCAAAACACCGAATATCGACCGGATCGCAGACCATGGCGTACGCTTCACCCGTGCCTTCTGCCAGGGAACCTACTGCGGTCCCTCGCGTGCTGCTTTTTTCTCGGGCTATTACCCACACGCGACCGGAGTGTTGGGATACACCAGCCCTCGTCCGAATATCGGCCCGGACAAAGTTACCTGGCCACAGCTCTTTAAAAACAACAATTACTACACCGCGCGTGTCGGCAAATTGTACCACATGGGAGTGCCGGGCGGCATTGAGCAGGGCACCGATGGTTCAGATGACCCCCTCTCCTGGACCGAAAAATACAACTGCCAGGGACCGGAATGGAAAGCCCCCGGTGAAGGAGAGACCCTGGAGGGCAACCCGGACGGCAAACGTCCTGTTGTCGGCGGCAACACCTTTGTCGTAGTTGAAGCCGACGGCGACGAAATGGTGCATGCTGACGGCATCGCGGCGGCGAAAGCGGTGGAGCTGATTAAAAGCCACAAAGATAAACGCTTCTGGCTGGGCGTCGGTTTTGTTCGTCCGCATGTTCCCTTTGTTGCACCTAAAAAATATTTCGAGCCGTTCAAACCCTACAACAAAATGGTGCTACCCGAAAAACTCCCAGGCGACTGGGATGACATCCCGAAGGCAGGTATCAACTACAAAACCAGTAAAAACATGAAGATGGACATCCGCCGCCAGAAAAAAGCCATGGGCGGCTACTACGGCGCCGTGACATTCATGGATGCCATGGTCGGAAGGGTTCTCGATACTCTTGAGAGTGAGGGACTGGCCGATTCCACGATTGTAATTTTCACCAGCGATCATGGCTATCATCTGGGTGAACACGACTTCTGGGCCAAGGTCAGTTTGCGCGATGAATCCTCCGGAGTGCCGCTGATCATCAAAGTTCCAGGAATGAAACCGGCGGTCTGTGATTCATTGGTTGAACTGCAGGATCTCTATCCAACCATATCACGGCTTTGCGGACTGACTCCACCACCCGGCATTCAAGGCAGAGACATCCGTGCGCTGCTGACCAACCCCCGACAGGAAGTGCGCGATGCCGTATTCAGTGTTGCTCCGGCACGCCAGGGATTTCTGCTGCGCACACATGAATTTGCATATATTCAATATGCCGAAGATGCCTCCAAAGGAGTTGAGCTGTTCGATGTAAAGAAAGACCCGAAACAGTTCACCAATCTGGCAAAAAATCCTGAGTACGCCAACATCGTAAAAAGTTTCCAAAAACAACTGGCACGCAAACTCGAAACAATCCGCAATAACGATCTACCTCCGCGCCCGAAAAAAGCAGCAAAAAAGAAGGCACGCAAAAAAACCAAGTAACTACAATTTACTTTTACATAATCCATTACCCGGGAATTCAATGCACTCAGAATTATTGCGAATCGGCGGCATAACCCTGCACAGCTACGGACTGTGTATGGCACTCGGATTTCTCTTTGCCTGGCAGGTGGCGGTGTGGCTCTGCAAACGCAGCGGACGTAATGCGGATCAACTGACTTCACTGATCACCGGGATGATGATCGCCTCTATCGGCGGTGCCCGAGTTGCCTATGTGATTGAACACTGGCAGGTGGAATTCGCCGACAACCCCTCCGCAATTCTGCGGATAGACCAGGGTGGTCTGATGTTTTACGGCGGGTTCATCGCAGCCGCGTTATTTGTTCTGATTTTCATAAAACTCAAGAAAATTAAATTCTTCGAGGTTTCAGATATACTTCTCAGTGTTCTGCCGCTCGGACACGCTTTCGGACGAATCGGCTGTTTCATGCATGGCTGCTGTTACGGACGTATAACAAGCGAAGCTCTGGGTGTACATTTTCCGGCCCACTCTCCCGCCTGGATCGAACAATGCAATGCTAATCCGCCACTTATCGAGCCAACTGCCGCCCAGAGTCTACCGGTTATCCCAACCCAGTTGATCGAATCAGGAGCCAATCTGCTGATCTTTGCGGCTATGATCTATATTTTTCTGAATCACTATCGCAAGCTTGGTCTGCCATCCGCCATCTATCTGATTGCCTACGCTTTTATGCGATTCATGGTTGAGTTTTTGCGAGGTGACCCGCGTGCCAACGTGGGTGCATTGTCGATCAGTCAGACGATCAGTATCGGACTGGCCGCAATCGGAGTGGCGATTCTATTGAATCGACGAAAAGAAATTTTTGATCCCGAAAATTGAACATCTGCCACATAACAAAACGGCACTGGTCACTTTGCAACCGGTGCCGTCAATCTCCGTACAAACGCGATTTTAACGTCTGCTTAACACATCTTTCTCATAATTAACAACTTCGTCAAACCATGCAAGCCCTGCCGGAACATCCTGCCGCAGGCAGTAGTAATCCCAGACCGCGCTCCACGGCATAGTTTTAAGCTCTTCGAACATCACCAGACGTTTTGTGAAATTCATCTCCGCCTCAGCCTGACGAAGAGTCTCAATCGGTTCCAGCATAGCGAACAACAGAGCTTTGACCATATTGCGTGTTCCGATAACCCAGGCCGCCACACGATTTATACTGGCATCAAAGAAGTCCAGACCGATATGCACCTTGTCCATCTGCCCACTGCGCACCAGCTCTTTGGCGATCTGCTGCAATTCATCGTCAAAACAGACTACATGGTCACTGTCCCAGCGTACCGGTCTGCTTACATGCAACAGTAATTCAGGACAGAACATCATAACAGATGAAATCTTCTCGGATATCATCTCCGTCGGGTGATAATGTCCGGCATCCAGACAGAGCAGCTTCTGACGGGATACAGCGTAACCCATATAAAACTCATGCGAACCAACGGTGTAGCTTTCACCGCCGATGCCGAACAACTTCGACTCAACCGCATCCAGATGCACGGATGGATCAATCTTCTCCTCAAAACAACTGTCCAGAGCTTCTGCCAGACGTTGACGCGGAGAGGCCCGATCCGCCGGCGTATCCTTGTATGAGTCCGGCACCCAGAAGTTGGTGACCGTTGTGGTACCGTACTGATGTCCCATCTCAGCAGCGATAGTCCGGCAACGCCTGCCATGTTCAATCCAGAAATCGCGTACCGCCTGATCGGGATGACTCAAAGTGAATCCATCTGCGGCTTTGGCGTGTGAAAAGAAGGTGGGGTTGAAATCCATGCCGTGCAACCTGCCTTTGCCCCAGTCAATCCAGCCCTTGAAATGCCTAGGCTCAATTTCATCACGATCGACAAAGATGCCGCCGTTCTCCAGATAGCTGGCATGCAAATTCAGCCGGTGAGTACCGGGAATAAGTGAAAGTGCTTTTTCTATATCGCTGCGCAACTCATCGATCGTACGCGCTTTACCGGGATAATTGCCGGTGGCCTGAATTCCGCCGCTCAACTCGGAGCCGCCAACACTTTCGAAACCTCCGACATCATCACCCTGCCAGCAGTGCATGCTCACAGGCACCTGTTCCAATGCTTTCATAGCGGCTTCGGTATCCACCCCGATCTCCGCATATTTTTCTCGCGCAATCTGATAGGCTTGCTCAATATTATTATTCATACTGTTTTCCTCAACACTCTCTGCGTCGCCACCAGAGATCATTTTTATTTATTTTCCGTTTTTCATAACGTCCCATTTGCTTCACACACGCCAGCGTGCACGGCGAAGCGAACATTGGCGCTGAGCTTAGGAATAAGTTTAACACAGAGGACATAGGGAGCCATGAATGGCCGGTGAGGTCACCGGCCCCACAGCCCCAAATCCTGTAATCCTGTCAAAAACTCTTCTCTTTAACTCGCACATTCGCACATGACGCCCCTTCTCCGTGACTCTGTGTCTCTGTGCTAAAATTCTTGCCGCCCACAGCCTCAAATCCTGTTAATTCATCTGTTTTTTGCGGTAGGATTCAACCTCCCAGTTTTCAATAAAATCGCGGGCGGCATCGCTCATATACTGCACCCCGCCAAAGGCTTTGGTCAGCTTTTCAACCAATGCTCCATCCTTGGCCAGTTCGAGAGCAAGTGCCGCACCCTTTTCACTTTCAGCCACACCGAAGACACTCTGATTGAAACTGAAAACCTGCGGTACGTAACCATGACGCTCTTTAAAAGCCGCAATGCCCTCTTCTGTGGGCACCCCGATATAGGGAAAAGCCTTAGCATAAACCATATGATCGGGTGAAAGGGGACCAGCAGCAACATCGAAGGCCCCTGAGGCCACAATCGACAGATCACTCCGGCCCATCGCTTTGCAGATTGCCTGACGATCGATGACAAGCGTTGATTCGGTGGCCAGCTGCGCAGACTCAAACGCAGTGTCGATACCAGCTCGCTCATATTCGGACAGTAATTTATCAATAACATCGGCATAGAGCGCACGAATTCTTTCCGGGGTGTCGGCTGCCACAAACACCCCGTGATTTTTCAAAAATATCAGCTCCGGCTCACTCCCCTTTTTACTCTTGTACTCAATCACAGCTGCACGCACAACGCGACAAAGCGTATAGCCAGGATCAATGTAATCAAGCCAGAGCGCATCAGGGAAAAGCCTCTCGCAAGCCACCCGACCATCACGGGCACAGGTCATGCCATTGACAGCATAGGGATGGGTATGCACAACATAACGAAACCCCAGCGAGTCATGCAATGGTGCTTCAACCGAGGCACGTCCGGAACTCCCAGGCAACAACGACTGCTCCATAATTTCTTTGACCAATGCCTCGCGCGCCGAGACCTCGGAGGGCGGCTCCATCTCATACAGCCGCGCAAGTCTGGCGCGATCCAGTGCCACAAAAAGCTTAGGTGTCAGGGCCGCAAGTGTCGTACCAGAAGGCTTCACCCAGAGCGTCGATTCATTCTTGCAGGAGGTGTTACCACCCCCGCCGCGCACATAGCGATCCGTGCCAAATTCCTGAGACAACTTTGTGATTACATCAAGTATATTCAAAACTATTCTCCACAACTCATTTTTTGCACAACCATTGTAACAGATTTTACGTGACAATCATAGTGGTTAAAGCGACAATCTGTCTCTCTTTTGTAACAAAATCCCGCAAATGAAAAACCGTCCGCAGCTGCGGACGGTTTTGACACTCAAGTATACACACTCACCTGCGTAACAGTATCAGATGAGCAACGCTCCCGAACTGATCACAAACCGTAAACTTCTATTTCGGTGTAGTGATTCATCTCATTGGAGGTATTACCGCGACTGTAGAAGCGCACGTAACGCCCTTTAACACCGTTGACGGCAAAGGGGCGACCCTTATTATCCTCGATGTACTCTTTATCATTTCCCTTGCCGAGTTTTGATGAGTCATCGTGATCGTTATTGAAAACAGTTACGACACCATCGATAAAGTCGGGATCGCTGGATATCTGACAGATGACATCGCGATAAACACGCGCTTCACCATGATAATGCCAAACACAGGCAGCGTGCACCTCTTTTTCCTCGCCAAGATCAACCTGCACCCACTGCGTACCCGGACCGATTTCCACGTAAGTCGCGGCATCATGTTCTTTATCACCATCCGTGATGTATTCAAGCTCGCCGATAATCGGCTCCATGTCGCTGGATGTCACCTTGCAGTCAAGCGAGATCACCTTGGTTCCGGCAGGTACATTGATCGGCGGACGCGGTCTGCCACCGCGGGGCGGTTCAAGGTTCGGTGAACGGATATCCTTGGGTGTACCGGTGAACTGGGGTTTAGGCAGATCAATCTTCAGCACAACCTTACCGCCGTCAGCGGCGTTAATCGTAAGAGCGGCGGCCGCCGCCGCCGAGATCAGTAACATTGATTTAAGTTTCATAGTTGTATCCTTTCCGACTCTCAATCAGAGCCTTAGAACTTTGTGTTCTTTATTGTAACATGCGAGATTTTTATCTCTGTGCATTCACCACGAATGCCTGATTTTCACTACCGTAAAGGCGGAAAATTTCCGCAAACCCTGAACGGTGCTCTAAACCGGTCAAGACGAGTACTCTGCTCACGCACTGTCAGTACGCCGCTGTTTGGTATTTCAACGCATGACTCTTTGATCTCACGCCATTTCATACCTAATACCGCGGTGGAAAGCGCATCAGCCACAGCCGCGCTGTCGGCATAAGCCCATGCGGCCGGATGTTGCACCGCCGCCACTCCTCGGCGCACATCCACAACATGCGCCCCTTTAACCTCAAATCCTGAGCCGCTGAGTGCCCCCACTTTTAAACGTACCGTCTCAAGCCCGGCACGTGTGCGCCACTCGCCGCCAACGGTCACCGGCCATCCTGGTATTGCATCCATGGAACCTGCAGCAATTACCGTGCTGGTGCCGGCATGCACCAGAAAATCTGTCAAATCCCACTCTTCATTCAACATTGCCGCCACCACATCCAGTGCATAACCCTTGGCAATTGCCCCGAAATCAAGTTTCAATGGAACCAATTCACCCGCCTGCACCGGTTTCACCGCAACCAGATGGTTATCTCTGTCGATGATCAGCCGGTTCATGCCGCATGCCTTCCATGTCTGTTGCAACTCATCCGCAGTCAGTGCCTGCCAGCGATGATTGACCCCGCGCAGCAAATCCATAAATGCACCAACCGTCACATCAAAAGCCCCTCGGGTTGCCGCGCACACCTCAGTGGCAATCAATAGCAACTCCAACGTCTCCGGTGCTATCTGGTAACTCTCTCCAGGACTCAAATGGCTGATCACCGTGACATCACTGCCATCCGCAAATCTGCTCAAAAGTTTTTCCAGCTTATCGATCTTCTGAAATGCATTCCAGGCCGCACTCTGAGCAATCTGCTCATCTTCGATTCGAATCATCAGTTCGAACCGGGTGGACATCGCTTCGTGTTCATATTTATGAACCTTCATAAGACCGGACAACCACCCGTCAATCTCGGAAACCCACCAATGTATACAACCCGACAACCAGAAACGCCACGGAGGACAAACGGTGCGTCCAGAGCAACGCAAGCTGCCACTCCGAGCCGAAAATAGTCATCATCGGCGCAACTGCGGAAAAGATCACAACCACAGCTAGGATCAGCATGGCCAGCCAAAGCATACTCTTTCTAGGTATAGCAAGCCGCGCAGCACCACGGGTCCAGAGCAGAGTCAGCAAACAGAGTGCAAAGATTCCGCCGGCCACAATATGCAGCACCAGCAAATATCCCGTCATCAGGTGCAACAGCCAGCCCGTTACTCCCGAAAGTGCCAGATAGCCGCTAGATGCCGTTAGCGCAAGCATCGCAATCCGATCAATTCTGTTCATCAGCTGCTCACGCGGTGTCCCCTGCTTCAAACCACCCAACGCCAGCAAAGCGGGAATGCTCACCGAAGCAAAACCCACCGCTACCAATATGAATATGCCGAATGCCAGCCACAGGAAAATTTTTAGCAACGGACGCACCATAAAGGTCAAACCGAATAAACGGTTGTAAACACCGCTGAGCTGCATGAAATCAATTTGCTTGGCAACCGCCACACTGGAGGTCAGCAACGGTCCGGTCGAACGGACATCAGCGAAAAAGAAGTCGGAGTCGGCGGTATGACAGTCGTCGCACTTAACCGGTTTTGCTCCACGCGCCAATCTTGCCGGACGTACATCATGACCCAGAGCCCAGCTGACCGGTTCCGCCGCAACATGCACACCGGCGGTCAACTCTCCATCTTCATTCAAACCCCAAAGCTTACCATGCGCAACGTAAACCGGATTCACCTCACCCGAAGCGGTCAGTTTTCTGAGCACAGCCGTAACCATGCTTTCAGTCAGTGAGCACTCGGAGTCGGCCAGTTCAGCGACATTGGAAACCAGATAATCGTCGAGCAGCGGCTCAAACCCACCATCCATATAAAAGCCTATCATGCCGTCATCAGCCCCGGCAGGAGCGTTGGTGCTGATCACGGTAGCATCAGTTCCGCCACGATAGAAGAGTTGGTCTTTTATTACCATAGCGCAATAACGATTTTCAGCCATCTCGCTCGCATCCAAGGTCTGAAGGAGTTCCTCGAATTTTTTTCGGTTCGCATCAAAAACACGATACTGATCGTCAGTCATTTGAGAGCTGCCAGCTGTCGGATCATAAATCGGAAGGGCCGGCTGCGCGAAGTTGTGCACAATGGAATCAAAGCTGCCGTCCAAATAGTAACCGGCACCCTGCGGAGCATCTCCCGCCGGAGCGTTAGTCAAGCCGTTATAGGTCTTGTAATAAATTTGATCGCCGAGAACCACTGCCCCGTAACGACCTTCAGCCAACGGCTGAGCTTCAAGATCACCAAGTAATCCGGTGAACTGCTCCAGTTTTTCAATGTGTCTCTCCGCCTGAAATTGCGCAAGACCCTCGGTTGAAGCCAGCGGATCAAAACCCGTGAAATCCGCTGCCGGATCGCATCCGTCAACCAGATAGACAAAGGCAACACCTTTGATACTCTCGTCCTGCACAACCGGCATAGCAACCCCGTCCGCGTTTGCCGCAAAGCAGATGCCGTTTATCGCCAGTGCCGGCACCCCCGGAATATTCGGGTTGGTAGCGAGCGTAGCCAGCAAGGCACCCAGGCGTGTTCTAACTCCCAGCTCATCTGCGCAAAGCTCACCGACCTTCTCAGGTTTAATCGGTTTGACCTCCCTGCCGTCAGCAGAACGTCTGCCCCAGAAGGCCGGCCAGCTGATACGATGCGGCTCAATCACGCCCTGTTCGTTTTTAACAAAAACCGGTTCCTGTATAAAAGGTGCCGGTGTCACCCAGCGGGCTCGACCGTAAACCCCCATGCGATTGGCTTTGGAAGTGCGCACCTGAGCCAGCTTGCCAGCCTCTGTGACTCCTGAGTGACAGACCGTGCAGCTCAGCTTTTCAAAATGAATCAGCGGAAACCCAACATGTTCGGGAGCCGGTGCGCCAAAACGTCCGGCTTTGGTATCGTCACCGATCACATGGCAGCCTGCGCAACTGGCAGTTGCACGGGTCTTATCCCTGTACTCTCCGGATTCACCTTCGTAACCGCGGGCGATATCATGCCCCAGCCCATTGCTGTGGCAGTCACTGCAGTTCATGCCGGCACGCAGATGCACATCGCCGTCAATCTGATGATGGCCGACTCCCGATTGCGAGACAGAGTGACAATTAAGACAGTTTTCGCTGCTCGGCTCTCCAACCTCCAGCACTGTGCGGCTCTTGCTGTCGAAACGTCCGAGATCGTAGTTGATATGCGGCGGCACTTTGTACACGCGGTCATCCGGATCAAATCCGCGCGAGGCATCCCAATATTCGGGCACACGCGATCCCATGCCTTCGACATTACCAAGGCCAAAAGCACCAGATGCAGCCCAGGCGAAATTCTCACGTTTCACCAGACGAACAAATTCGCTGTGATCATACAGATCGCTGGTTGAGTGGCAGGCAAAGCAGTTGATTTCCATCTTTCCGCTGACCTCCCAGCGTACATTCTCTCCACCCTCGGCATAGATATCCTCCGGTTCGGCAATATCACCGCCCGGCAGGTGACGACCGAAGGCATAAACCCACTCCCAATCGGTCATGCCGATATCCTCGGGTTTGTAAACTTTCGGCCATGTACGCAGACTCATGGGAATTTGCGAACCGCTGAGTTGGTCAATCATGAACCAGGGTTCCGAAAAACGTCCCAGGCAGGCGTTTGTTTCGGAGCTGTTAAAATGCCAGCCGCCGGAGATAATGCTGTAGTCATGGCATTGTCCACAGGTGTTGCGAGTACTCACTGGTAAAGCACTTGCGCTGACCGGATCAATGGTATCCTCAAATTCATCCAGCAAAGTTAGCTTGTGCACCGGTATATTGCGACCGCCATCCCAGTGGGAAGGCACCGCGCCAAATGCCACCGTACAGAGACCCAGGGCAACAATCAGTGTTGTCAATTTCTTCATTATCAAATCCTTTTTTCTCTAACACACTCTCTGCTTACTCAGAATATCTCGTTGTTTCACACATGAAAATCTTCAGGTTTGAAATGGATAGTCTTACCCTCGGCTACAGAGCGGTTGGCCGCCAGCACAGCCACCGCCGACTCATAGGCTAAATCGGCCGGACAGCTCAGCTGGGTGCCTTTACGAACGGCATCAAAGAAATTTTCGAGGTGCGGCATATGAGCCGGTTTAAGCAGATCGACCGGCAACGCATTTCCATCTGCTGCAGCGGTTACACGCACATCGAGAGCCACATTGGAAGCCTGGGTGTAGGCTTTAACCGGCTCTCTGACCGGTAGCATAAGCCCCATGTCAATAAACCTGTTCCACTTGAGTTTGCCCTCCTCACCGGTGTAGGTTTCACGCTGAACCGTGTTGCCGCGCTCGGCGATCTCAGAGATCGTCAGCGAGCCGTACTCACCCATGAACTGCTCATAAAAAGCCCCGCGGCTGGAGGTCGTCAGCACCTGGTAGTAGGCCCGATTAACCACACCTTGCTTGGTTTTAAACTCGTAAATCGCCATTACGTTGTCGTTCATTTCACGGTTGTAATAGTCATTGCCGCCAACTGCGGTAACCGAAATCGGTGTGCAATCCCAGGCCCAGAAGAAGAGATCGATCTGGTGTGAGCCGAGGTCAACCATTGGACCGCCGCCGTATTTTGCGAACCAGCGCCAGTTCAGAAACTGTTCCATATTCTCGTAACCATATTTCTGAAGAGTTTCCACAGGAATTTTGAGCCGGTCACGTACAGTCAGAAAGGGAGCCACCGAGCGGTTCCACTGTCCATAGGCGTGGGTCACACGCCCGAGCACCTGGTGCTTTCTGATAACATTCTCAATCGCATGCACATATCTCGGGTTTGATCGACGCTGATGACCAATCTGCAGCAATTTGCCGGTCTCACGCTGTGCCAGCACCATATCACGGGCCCGATCCAATCTGTTAGACATCTCCTTCTCGCAGTAGACATGCTTGCCCGCCTCCAGACAGGCACGCGTTATCTCAGCATGCATCCAGTCGGGAGTCGCCACAATGCAACACTCGATATTCTTGTCCTCGGTCGCAAGCAGTTCGCGGTAGTCCTCATAAACATTGACATCATGTCCCAATGAACGCAGACGCCCCTTGGCCATCTTGCGGCGGTATTCCCAGATATCGCAGACCGCCTTGAAGCGCACACCCGGAATTTTTATTGCCGCATCGGTTAGAATCTCACCCTCAGCGCCATATCCAATAACCGCCACATTCACATCATCCTCTCTGGGCCCGATTGTCTCCGCCACCTTGCCAAGCACATTGAAAGTAGGCAGAAGTGATGCAGCCGCAGCCGAACTTTTGACGAAGTTTCTACGGTTAAATTTCATATTCATTGCTGTTCCCCTTGTATTAACACTGTTCTGTCGGCAAACTCAAAGCCCGCCGGGCCAAATCAACTGAAAAGCAGGCGCGACACCTCTGACCGAGTACCTTCAGGTAACTCATATCATCAGCCGGACTCATAAATAATAAGTCCTTCCCCTTATGGTCATTCGCATTAAAGCAAAACCGGCACGTTCTGTCATGTCCACCAAATGGTCTTTTTTGATTGAAGCTAGTATCTGGATTCGTGCTACGCACGAACGGCATGAAACATAGGAAAGGGAGTGTTTCGCACAAATGAAATTTCTCCCCGGGCCCTGTTTCCTGGACAAAAATTAAAGATGACCGCAACAATTCCGTATGCGGGATTGATAATAACCGATATGTTGACTCTGGATTGCGGCGAAACACCTGATCACGCCAACGACCATGGTCCGCGCATCGAGCGCTGCAACATGCGGTTAGCCATCTGGTCGCCATCAAACATCTCTTTCACTGGATCCCACTTCAGCTTACGCTGCAACTGCATCACGATATTGCCGATATTGCAAAGGTTGGTGGTCTTGTGCCCGATAGCCAGATCAGACACAGGCTTTTGACGTGTCTGGCAGCACTCAATCCAATTACCGAAATGGTCACGGCTGTTATAAAGCCTGATCTCTCCATCACCGATCTTCTCATTCAGGATAGCGGCGGGATCGACAACCAGTTTGCCGCGCGAAACATTCAACGTGCCTTTATCGCCATAAAAAATGATGTTGCCATCATATACTCCGTCGGTTCTGGTGCGCATGCGCATCGTCACGCCGTTGGCATACTTGTACCGTACATCCACGCGGGTGGGCGCGGTGAAAAGTCCGCTGGTCGGGAACACGCCGTGTCCGTCAACTTCGACCGGTCCGCTCTCATCCATGCCCAGCGCCCACTGCGCAATATCAAGATAGTGCGCGCCCCAGTTGGTTGTCTGGCCGCCGGCGACATCCAGAATGTAGCGGAACTGATAGTGGGTTCGCTGTGATGTATAAGGCGCGTACGGCGCGGGGCCCAACCAGAAATCGTAATCCAGTCCGGCAGGCACCGGCTCAGGTTTCCATTCGGCTCCGACGAACATATTATTAGCAGGAATCAAAACATCAATATGCTCAATCTTACCGAATCTTCCATTACGGATCAGCTCGGCTGCAAAATGGAATTTCTCTGTTGAACGCTGCTGAGTGCCGGTCTGGCCGATTCGATTATGCTTGCGCAGCTCACTGACCAGCACCTGTCCCTCACGGATTGTAAGCGTCAGCGGCTTTTCAACATAAACATCCTTGCCATGCCGAATCGCATCGATAGCAGGCAGCGCATGCCAGTGATCCGGAGTCGCGACTGTAATCAGATCGATATCCTTATCGCGTGTGACCTCGCGGAAATCACCGCACACCTTGCAGTCCTTGTTGCCATACTGCTGATTGATTGTATTCGCGGCATTCTGAGCAAAAACCGCATCAACATCCGCCACCGCCCTGATGCGCACATTGCCACGCTCTTTGAGCTGTTTGATATGTGAACCGCCCATACCGCCGACTCCGACACAAGCCAGATTTAGCACCTTGCTGGGAGCATCAGCGCCAAGTACGACGGAGGGAATAATTGTCGGAAATGCAGCAACGGCACCAGTTGCAATTCCCGCGCTCTTGATAAAATCTCTACGTGTTGCTTTCATTGAATTTTCCTTATATAATAAGATCTGTCATTGCTGAACATCTGCACAGCTATAGCCTCTGTGTCTCTGTGTTGTCCATTAACTCATCAGCTTGATTGCACCTGCAACTCCCTCAGCCTCACGTCCTTTAATACCGGATTGAGCAGCCTTCAGTGCCGCCAATGCCTTGGCACTGCCGACCCCCTCCAGCACCATGCGGGTGGAATGGGCGATAACCTCGCTGGAGTCCTGAAGTTTCGCTTTGAGTCTCTCGACACTCTCATCAGAACCGATCAAAGCCAGTAGACGGCAGATGAAGCCATAACCGCACTCCGTACACTCACTAGCGGTCGCCACCTTCAGGAGTTTATTTTCAAAACCAGGATACTGTGACGCATCCGCATCCAACACCACGCGCTCAACCGTTGAAACCATTGTACGGTCGCCACCGTATATTACTCTGCCGATCTCAACCCAGGGATCAGCCGTTCTTTTAAATGCACTCTGGCGCTGACCGGGTTTTACCCCGGCCAAAGGATCATTAGCAGCTCTTTTGTCGTCAGCCATATTCATAACTCCTTTTTCATATTGATAATCGGCGCATCCAAAATCTGGAATTGGAAACACCATTGGCAATTATCGATTCATAATAACTCAGATTTTGCTTCAGCACAATCTTAATAAGATTTTTTGCAACACATTTAATCTGGACTTGAATCCCACGGTCAATGTCAAGTATAATTCCAATAATGGAAGAGGTCGATGTAGCCTACGACGGGGTCAGAATTGAGTGGTCGCAGCGCAATATGCGTTCAGCCGACGCGGCTTTCGGTCAGATACGCTATCTTCCCGGCGGTTATTGCGGTCCGCGTGTTCAACGCGATTACGAGTTGGTCTTGCTTTACTCCGGCTCATGCAATGTGCGGATAAACAACTGTCTGCGCACCCTGAAAATTGGTCATGTGTATCTGTTCAGCCCAGCTCATCACGAGCATTTCATCTTCTCTGAACAGTGCCAGACACACCACTTCTGGTGCTCAGCCAAGCCATCCGTCCTGCCACAGGAATTGTTACATTCTCTCGACTCTGTAACCGAAAACGGACTCGCCCCGTCCGAATGCTTCAACCGAATTGTTTCCTCGGCTTTTCTCTTGCGCTCAAACCAGTCAACTCCTGCATGCCGCGTAATCAACTCATTAGCCATCACCCTGTTCTACGAATTTCTGAACATGGTCAACAATGCGATTACATTTGTACAAAGCGACACCTGTGTAATCAAAGCCATACGTCATATGGAAGACCATTTTAGTGAAGAAGCGTGCCTGTGCGATGCACGGCACGCGGCAGGTTGCTCTACCAACACGCTGCTCTATAAATTCACCCAATCAGTCGGCACAACACCATCACGGCACCTCTGGCGTATCCGAACTGAAAAGGGGGTGCAACTCTTGGCGGACACAGGCCTGACCATAGCTGAAATCGCGGAGCGCTGCGGGTTCAAGAATCCCTTCCATTTCTCTCGTTGTGTTCGTCGTATACAAGGTGTTTCACCCCGCGAAATCCGTCGCCGCGCCTGGGAATGACACTCATTTTTCCATTATTTTCCTACGTATCATTTCGTCTTTTTTTTGGGTTCGTAATGAGTAGCTCCGGTGGAGGCAAGAAGGCCGTGATTGGACACGCGGTGATCAAAGGTGATGATCCGATGACCTTGTCCATCATCAACCCCGGCACGATACCTGGCCCGGGCAGACAATACCGAGGTCGCTATCCTTGCGCATCTTTTCACCATAATGATGTATGGTATCTTGGCACCTATGGATTGACCGGTGGCAACGGCTACGGCGGATTAAACTGGCCCATGCTGGGACCTTTTGGCGGCTTTCATGTTTCCCTTGATAATGGGAAAACCTGGATAACAAGTCCTCTCTTCACCGATGTAAATAAAGCCCTTTTTCCCGAACCTTCACGCTTGAAAGATCCGGTCAAACTGGGTGCCCCCCATGTGGTGGATTTCGGTAAAAACATGGAACACAGTCCGGACGGAAAAATGTATCTTGTTGGGCATGGCTCAACGGAAAAGGATCAGGAAGACCGCAAGGCCAACTTCAGCTGGATTACAGGCGATCAAATCTATTTGTGCCGTGTCAATCCATCCCCAAAAACCGTTAATGATGAATCACAGTATGAATACTATGCTGGCAAAAATACCGACGGCCAAGCAATCTGGTCGACTGATTTTTCTGATGGCTGTCGGTTGTTGCGAGCCATTTTGTAACAAAATTACAAAATTGTTATTTTCGTGCCACGAACAAAAAGAAGATTTACACGATGTATGGAATCGTCCAGTTCGAACGAATTTGCGCCGCTACCTCCCAGCAAAGACCATGCGCCCGGAACAGGTTGCTCCCCTGAACCGTCGCTCCACGCATCACCTTGCAGAACTGGAACCTTTGCGCTTCCCGTAATCTGAGTTATATTAGTCGCCGCATAAGTCATTTGCGTCGGCAGCAACAACAGTCCAGTCACCGAAATCAGCGGACGTGCGCCGCCCGTATAATCCAGTACCACGGTTGAGTCAGGCTGAAAAATTAGATCGCCTGCGACATTCAGAACGCCGTCGCCGTCGCTCACTGCCTGAATTCGGCCTCCACCGCGAACAGTTACATTTCCAAGTACTGTCCCTGCACCAAAAAGCACCCCATTACTCTGAACAGCAAAACCAGCAACATCACGCACATCAAGTTCTGAGCCAAACCCAACCTCTATCGACGATACGTTTTGTAACGCACCGACAGGTGTCCCAGCAAATGAATTGATCCACTTGTCCTTCAGATAAGTGGCGATCATCTGATACTGATCTGGTGTCAAAGCATAATCAAAAAGCAGGACTTCCGCGATATCACCGTTGAACGGCTCTATGGCTCCGCTGTTACAACCCAGCGAAAGGCGGTTAGCATTAAACCTTCCTGCACTCTGCACGGGAGCACACAAAACTTCTCCGTCCCTGATCATGCGGTGCGCCTCACCGTCATACCGTGATATAAGACAAACTGGTGTTTCCTCAGGCAAAGGTGAATAGACGGATTTCCGTGCATTAGCACGATGCCCAGCACAACTCGTCGCAAAGGGCATATGCACAAATATGCCGCCCTCGGTTGTATTGTGATCAGGCAAGTCATCTTTCCAGACAGTCAACACCCGCGCGTAACTAGTCTGACTCTCACGACGACTCATCACCATGATCGCCGTAGCAGCTGCATTTGTAAGCGCGAAACCCTGACTCACCATCAGCCCCTGTGTGGCACCCGCATCCTTATTGAAGCGAAGCACTGTTTTTCCGTTCATGCCATTCGCGATTATCGCAGGCCCAGTCCCACCCACATGTGGAATCAATGCGACGGGCGTGTTTACAACGAGGTTAGACCAGAACGTGACCAACCCACTCTCGTTAGTCGTCAGTGTGTCGGACACCGATGCGTCCAGCCATAGCTGGGCACTGCTTAACAAACCTTCCAAAGTGTCGGAGGGCGACTGTTGCCACTTTTCGCGCATATGGTCGTTAATCCGAGCAGTCTCTTCAGATGAAAGCGATCGGTTGTAGACTAGAACCTCAGCGATATCTCCTGAGAAATGATACCGCATGGTGCCATTACACCAGCGTACGCCCAAGCATAGGCGATTTGCATCAAACAGTCCGCTCGACACAGCCGTCGATGCAGAGACTCCATTCACCGCAATAGTGTGCTTGAGCCCGTCGAATGCCGACATCAGACATACAGGTTCGTTATAAGGAATATCCGCAACAGACCCCAGATGGTTCACTCGATGGCTGTACAATGTGTATTTGTATGAGCTATCATCTGCTTGTAAAAGGACCACACTTGCCGTATTGCCCCAATCATTAATTTTGGATGCGTTATAAGCCGACAAAATGCCGGCCCAAGTGATCAAGTTCATACGCCTCAACAAGACGAAAGCTGTCAGACCCGCCTCGATATTTGTATAACCTGATTGCATAAATAAGCCATTTGTCTGCAAGTTGTCAAAGCGCATCACAGGCCGATTATTCATCGCACCCGCAACCCACTGTGGTCCAACGCAGCCGTGTTCGGTCGGAACGGTCATCACGGCATCAGAGGTGAGATTTGACCAAGTGACAACTTGGCCAGCCGCATTGGTGACAACCGACATGGCCTCGCTGGCATCCAAATGAACAGCGGCATCCGCCAATAGTATGTCAAGATCATCCACCTTGCGCCATTTCTTGTCCAAGTACTCGTTTATAAGATTCTCTTCAACTGACGACAGAGTTCGATTGTAAACAATCACCTCCTGGATATCGCCATTGAATGTGGGGGGAACAGCAGTTTCATAGCATCTTGTACCTAAATACAGAACCTGTGCATTAAAAGTCTGATCACTCACAACCGGTGCCCCCAGCACAGTGCCGTTCAGCGAGAATTTGTGTGCACTTCCGTCAAAATGTGACATCAAGAAAGAAGACTGATCAGGAATTAAAATCGCCTCAGACAGAACATTGTTCTGCCGGTGAGCACCCCATCTGCGCTGCATAAAATCTGATGTATAAATAGCAACAGCATTTGCTGCTGCGTTATAATCGTTTCCCAAGCCAACCACGGAAACAACACCTGCATACCTAGATTGACTGGCATGCGGAACCAGACTCACAAAAACCGTCAACGCTTTCCCCCTGTTCCAGTAACCTCCCGTGGTCTTAAGACCGTTGTTCAAATCCTTGCCGAAGCGCACAGCTGGCAAGCCGTTCACACTCTGATTTACGAACAATGGAGTCGCATTGGTTAAAGGTGTGAGAGTGCTTTCGGAAACCAAATTCGACCAAGCCACAACGCCTCCAAATGTATTTGTCACGATCATCTCGGGTTGTGCTGCATCAAACCAGAGCGATGCTTCACTGAGCACCGTCTCGAGTGTAACAGGCCTCTGCCATTTCTGACGCAGGTAAGCGAACACCTGCTGCTCTTCGGCTACAGTCAGTACACGATTGTAGATCAATACCTCGGACACATCCCCATCAAAAGGGTAAGCGTAGTTTGACATCGGCCGGTTGCCGAGTATCAGCCGATCTGCATCAAACGACTGGGTCAATTTAGCATGAGTATTCACGCTTCCGGGCAAGACACCGTCCTGCACCAATGCAAGCGACTGCCCGTCATATCGTGCCATCAGGCATACCGGCGTTTCTCGTGAAACGTGAATCTGCCCGGCTTTAGTAACATTATCGCGATCACAAAATAATGTGTAGGCGGGTGTGGTGTTACTTCCAAAACGAAAGAAAACGGTACCGGTCGATGTGTTATAATCCATTTCGCCATCTTTAAAGATAGATAGAATTCCGGCAAAAGACGCCCCTTGTTTGCCACGTCGTTGCGTCACCACAAAAACCGTCACAACATTGGTATTGTTTGCATAACCAGAGTGCATAACCAATCCGTTGCTGTCGGCTGAATTGAAACGGGCCGCTGGCTTGCCTCTCACAGCATTTGCGACCCACAGAGGTCCTCCGCCGTCAACAGGCGTCATCACCGATGTGCCGACACGGTTTGACCAGACGGTTATCGCTCCAGCACTATTGGTTATAATTGTCGCTATGGCGGAAGCATCCAGCCAGACATTTAGACCATCTGCCACAGGCATCGAGTATTCGCTTACGCCTTTCAATACACCCTCATTGACTTGGTAGCTCCCTGAAAAAACGCTTTTGCCCATTAGCCAAGCTCGACCTTCGCCTGTTTTAGCAATTTTCGCTGAACCCCTCAGTTCTCCTGAATGGATCAGTTCCGCTCCTGTCGTGACGGCCCACACCTGCGGTGCTGCTACCACGCAGGGCAACGCCAGAGTTACAGCCGCGCCAGATACACTTACGCCCTCATCTCCCAACGACAGTGCAAATTTTCCTGATGCGCTACCACTCACTGTCTGCGTCAGATTAGTAAAGCGGATTCCCGCCACTTCTGCGTCATTCGTCAACTGAAAATCCCAACGCGTCACAGCTTGCTGCGCGGGATCAATCACCGCTGTGTCTCCATTTGTCGGCACGCTCCCACTACTCCAGTTCGACGGCGTATGCCAGTTTTGACTGGTTGCTCCGCTCCAGAAAACATCACCTCCGAAAAGGCACGACGCAAACGTCATCCCAACTCCCAAAAGTGTCACCCAGACAAATCTCTTTCTTCCTTTATTTTGCATTTTTTCCTCACTTTTTTCAACTTTGTTGATTCTCAAAAGAAACGCAGCTTTTCCGCATAATAGCGCTGCCAATACGGCCATATACCTAACAGCATGTGTACATTTTATTTCTTCCAAATCTTCATGAGCCCCCTCTTTATCATCAGAGTTTAAAGGCTTGCAACTCTACATCCCGAAAGTTGAAAATACACTTGATTTATCAAGCAATCGCTGTTCGATCTCTTCAAGCGTTTTGCCCTTCGTCTCAGGAATATATTTCCAAACAAAGATGAATGAAAAGATGCAGAGTCCGCCGTAGACCCAGAAGGGAAAAGCATGGTGAAAATGTTTGACCAGAAAATCGTTGTCGTTGAGTATCGGAAAGGTCTGCGATACAAGATAATTTGAAACCCACAACGCGAAGGTCGCGACGGACAAGGCTCGTCCCCGAATGTTGTTCGGAAACATTTCAGAGAGTACAACCCAGACCACGGGACCCATAGCGATCGAAAAACTCGCGATGTAAAGAATGATCAGAACCAGACCGATCACACCTGCTATCTGCATATAGGCGGTATAACTGAAGGCGAAAAGCGCAAAAGCCATGCCAGCGCAGGCCCAGAGAAGCAGAGGACGACGTCCCCATTTGTCGACCCACACGACTGCAACTAGGGTGAAGAGCAACATGCACCCGCCAATGATAGTGGTGTTGATCATGGAAGTATCGCCCTCGACACCCAAAGACTGAAAGATTTTAGGCGCATAATAGAGAATGACGTTGATGCCCGTCACCTGCTGAATAACGGCCAGAATGACACCGGTCACGAGCAGGCGGCGCATCCTGCCGGAGAGTACGGTCTTCCAGGTGGAGTGCTTGTCCCGATGCAGACCCTTTAGCCAGCGCGTACTCTCCGGCACAAAGAAGAGCAGAACAAGAAAGCAGATGCAGGGCAAGGCCTCCGCGCCGAACATCCAACGCCAGCCATGCGCGACATTCCAAGCCTCTGCCCGGCCGATCGCAATAAAAGTGTTAACGAAATAGGCCATGAGCATGCCGGTGGCAATCGCGATCTGATTGACGGATACCAGCCGTCCGCGCAGACGAGCAGGGGCCATCTCGGCAATATACATGGGAGAGACCATCGACGCAACTCCCACACCGATGCCACCCAGTACCCGATAAACGACGAACTCAGTGAGCGACCGCGGAAGGGCGGAGCCAATGGCGGAAATCAAAAACAGAACCGCGGCAATGATCAAAGCCTTCTTACGCCCGAACCGGTCGCTGAACCAACCTGTGACACAAACGCCTAGGACGCAACCAAACAAAGCAGAGGAAGCCGCCCAGCCTTCCTGCGTGGCCGTGAGCACAAAGTGTTGCTTCAAAAACCCGATGCCGCCAGAGATCACTGCGGTATCATAGCCGAAGAGCAACCCGCCTAGCGTTGCCACAAGGCAAGGCAGAATAAAACGGGAGTTTCTCTCCTGAGAGTCATCTTTCTTCAGTATTTCAACATTTCCCACGTTACCTGACCTTTATTTTCGACGAAATATCCTTTTCAAAGGGACCAGCCATCGGATCAGTTTCACTCCGACGCACACCTAAGAAGTCGGTGTTAACTATGATTGGCGAACCATCAGGATTCTCATACATGCAGCCTGAAACCTTCGTTGTCCCCAACAGCTCGTTCGTGATCAACTTGCGTTTAGCATCGCCAGACCAGCTCCGATTAAGCTTGATATCGATTTGTATGCCCTGATCATCTTCGATCACCTTGACGGATGGGTCGACCTCCGGATAGAGAGTTGGAGCAGATTCCTGTTTACATGGTGTCGTACCCTTGAAAAATATATTCCCGTCAGCCCATATCGGCAAGACCGCCCGATCATAACAACTCATACCGCTCTTCCTCACGAAAACATTGTTGTAAAACCGATTGTCGCCACCTTCGATATTGGCCATACCCGCCGTGCTCGTGCAGTGCGCCGGATGATATGGCGTAATACGACTCTGCGGTCTACTCAAAATTTTTCCGGCAAACAGGTTGTAAACGTATGCGCCACCTTCCGAAGCATCAATCAAATTAACATCTGACAAAAATAGATTGTTGTCAAAAAGGAACGGTCCATGATTGACCTCTACGTGTACATCACGTGCATTCGAGTAAAGAAGATTCCGGGATACGCGTGTCCCTTGTGACATCCAGTCGAGCCATAGTCCTAAGGTCGTTCTGAAGATAAGATTGCCACTGATTTCAACATCAATCGGGCCATGAAACTTGATGCCTGCCATTTCGGCACCCCCGAAGAGCCGACGCACATGGATATCATGGATGGTGTTGTCGGTGACTGTGCTGAATGCACACCCGAGGCTTCCGACAATTCCTGCCTGTTCGCAATGCGAGATATGGTTGTTGCGGACAACATGGTTGCCGATGTTTTCCTTGGTCCACGGGATCGTATGAGCATACGAACGTTCGATCGTCTTAATATAACCCTTTGCTGAATTATCCGAGGTGTTGTCAAACGCATCGCCATATTTGCCCAGAGAAATGCCCGAGCAGATTGAGTGACTGACAGTATTACCTTCAATGATCCACCCCTTACTCCAATGTGTGCCGATCAACCCGATCTGCTCAGCCGTGGGCGGTGCCCATGGCGTAGCAGCATGTCGCATAATGAAGTCACGCACAGTAATGTAATTCCGGCCTGGCTTGTCCGGATAAAAGATGGTACGTCGGACATTGATCTCTACCAGTTCCTTGTTAGGATCAACTCCCTTGAACTGCGCCATAATGGTCGTATTGTCCTTGTCAACCTGACCCCACCACAACTTATCCTGGCAATCCACCGATGGCGGGTTTTTAAACAACATACAAAGTCTCTTGATACCTGCAGTCGGTTTGATCTTGACATCGGCCGACGACCATGACTGCCACCCTCCCGTATTCGGCACCAGCGATTTACCGAGCAACTCCCCTTCGGGTGAATCCAAACGAAGTTCAATCACACCGCCTGCGGTAGCCGAGGCTACCCGAATTTTCACATCCGTTGTCCCGTCGCCAAAATTGATGTCGTCATAGCGAACCCAATCACCTGCTTCGATCCACCCGATGCACTCACCACCCTCGACACATGGCGCATTCTTTACGGTAGCCTGTGCCGCATAGCGGATAGCGGGAACCTCATTTCCTTCCCTGCCAACACGAAACCACGCCACGTTTAGCAAACAGCCGTCCTTTATTAAAGCTGATACCGAATCTCTTTCTTTGGAGAAAAGGTTTTCCATGCTGGCCGCTTCCGCCAGCCATTCGCCGTTTAAATAAACGGCTCCTGTATGATGTTTTCGGCCTTTTGGTTTGAACCAGTCACCGGCAATGAGGTCATTGTAAGGATTAAATTCGCCAAAGAAAGCGTTGGGGATCGTCACTTGCCAGACATCGCCCTCGATTTTAACCCAGCCTTTAACAGGCTCCGATCCTTTAATTTCGACTTTCTCGCCTGGTGCAGCCCGATAAACAATGCGTCTGGTATCGGAATTGCCGCCGCGCGGCGGGTTAATGCGCTCACGATAAACGCCCGCATGCACCGTGATAATATCACCCGGCTGCGCAAGAGACGCACCACGCTGAATTGTGCGTAGCGGTGCCGAAATTGTACCAGGGTTGGAGTCATTCCCATCGATAGCAACATGTAATTCTACAGCGTGCAGGCTGGCCGCCAACACAACCATACCAATCAAAATAATTTTCGTCCTCTTTAGCATTTTATCCCTTTCGCTTTTATTGTTTCAGTATTTCATATTCACTTTCCCAGTTTCGCAACTGACTCTGCCGCTAATGGCTATCCCTGATGGCTCTGAACATTGCCAGCATATTTTCGGTAGGCGTGGTTGCCTGGACATTGTGAATGGCATTAAAGACAAAGCCGCCACCCTCGCCGAAAATCTCGATGCGCTCCCGGCACTCACGGTAAACCTCCTCGGGCCCGCCGAAGGGAAGCGTCTGCTGCGTGTTTGATCCGCCACCCCAGAAGGTGATTTGATTCCCGAACTCACTCTTCAGCATCCTTGCATCCATGCCTGTTGCCGAACATTGAACCGGATTAAGAATATCAAAACCGACTTCGATAAACTCCGGTATCAGTTCTGACACCGCTCCACAGGAATGGATGAACGTCTTCCAGCTCGATCGTGCATGAATGAGGTCATTCACCCGTTTATGATAGGGTTTGAAAAGTTCCCTATAGGCGTCACTGCCGAAGAACAGCCCGCGTTGCGTGCCGAAATCCGTCCCGGTCAAAAAAACCGCCAGCACACGATCACCCAACAGGTCGATCAGAGTCTCCAAATTCTTCAGGCCTATTTCGCATTGTCGCTCAAAAATAGCCCGCACGTACTCTTTCCTGATCGCAGTCGATACGTACCACTCCTCGACATCACGGATACCTTTCGGATGCTTCATCCACGGCCCCGGCACCAAAGCAATATCTCCGAAGGCCGTGCCAGGCATAGTGAGCATCACCCCGGCGGAGTTTCCCGCATCCAGTTCCGCAACTCTGCACCGATACCACGCAATATCTTCTTCACTGAACAATCCAAGAATAATTAGTGACAGGCAATATTTTTATACGCCAGCCAGACCCGATGCTTGACCTCTGTTCGCAACAGGTGGCAACACTGGGGAGTTATACATCGATGACCGCCCAATTCATGAGTTACCTGATTCTACAGCCAGTTCAACAGAATCGCTGAGAGGCTACTCCGACTTGCGGGCGGAGTTTTGGAGGTTTTCCAGCTTATCGTAATACAGTGCCTCGTGATCAGACAGTTCACTGCGTCGGATTTTGTTACGTATAATATCCATATCTGCATTGCGGACTTTTCCCGTGATCGGTAGAACCTTCGATGTATTTTTCAGAATACCGCGTTTTTCCTGAGTGTATCGCATCTGACTCAACCACAGCGCAGCTACTGCAACCACTGAAATCAGCAGAATGATCTCGCGAAGCGAACAGTGGGCGAATAATTTCATCTTTCCAACTCGCGTATTTGCGCATTTTCGAGATTGCGCACTATCCTGATAGCGGCAGCGGTCACAACAAATGCAGTCAAGCTCATCTCTGTGAGTCACGCCGTAGTCGCAGCGGGCAAACGGCACATCCGGAATCCAGCGCCGTAACAAACGGATACGGTTTAACAGTGACAAAAATGCGCCTGCAGGACAGATATTACGACACCAGAAGCGTCCGAAAAACAGTGACAGTACAACCGTAGCCACCCCGAAACAGAGAATCACAGTCGAACGAGCGCAACTGAAGAATGAAACAAGCGGGTCCGCTGTATATATTTCACCTCCCCCCCCGCAACCGAAGAAGATCACCAGAGCAGACAGCAAAATATATTTAACAAACCTCGCATACCGCCAGATTGTTTTATCCGGTGTACGGCGGATGCAACAGCCAGCCAGCTCCTGCAATGCTCCAAACGGACAGAGCCAGCCACAATAGATATTGCCAAACAACATAACAAGCAGAGGCACTGCCACACTCAGCAAAAACGGCACAAGGGAGCGCAACGGAGGCAGTTCCAGTGCCAGCAAGCGCAAGAGATGATCGGTCGAATACTGCATGTTCAAATGAACACCCATCAGCAGAAGAACCAGGATCAGAAACAAACGACGTTCCCTGCTCCCTGCCTTTTTGCGTAAAAACAAGGCTGATGCACACAACAGTGCAAAAATCAACAGGGAGGCGTAACCTGTTAGCGGCATCGAACGAGGCTGCGCACTTTGTTTTCCCTGAAAACTCGCGGCACCTGTTATGAGAGTCTTTTTAAATGCGTTACAGGTGAGGGTTGCGCCACTCACAGCGTCGATACCCTGCAACTGGCGACTGGAAAGGTCATCTCCGATAAACTGCTTCATCCATGGTTCTGTCATGCGCAGATAGCTCGGAGTTTCCTGATGCTGGTAAATTTTGTAATCCGTCAGATGATTTTCATCGTCAATTGCCACAGCCATCCAGAGCGGGCCTCCATAGCCAAAAATACCAGGTGCTTGTTTCCGCGAATCGAAGATACGTATACTTGTCCCTGCCGCCTGTTGTTTCAGCATCTCAGCCGCCTCTTCGTAACCGGAACCATTGGCATCATCTTTGCTCGACATTACATGATAGTTTATAAGAAAAAATGCCGACACTCCGAAGAGAATATAGCCGACGGCACGTAAACGATCGGTGTAACAAACAGCGGGAAGTACCTTACGAATTGCGGGAGCGAAAAGAACCGGATAAATATTTATGGCGAGAAGCACAGCAAGCAAAAACAGAGTCTGCGTGATGCCAAATATGGGAAGAAACAGTATGCCGATCAGCAAGCCACCGACAGCGCCGCCAAAGTGATCATACAGTTCCACAGCCGAACCTGTACGCAGAGCGGTTGACGGCAACAACCGCGCAGTTGCGGGAATATAGACGCCGCTGAACAGACCGAACAGAAACAACACTGCAAAATATGCAACCATAGGCAGAGCGTCCGGCAGCAGAATGATTGCCGCCGTACACAACACATGCAAAGGCAATATCAGAGGCAATTTGTTTTTCCTCCGCGTCAGCAGGGCACCGCAAAAAAGACCAAGCATGAAAAGCGATGAAATAAGCCCTATGTAAAGGAAGATAGACCCGAAGCGCGACTGAAAAAGAAACATCAGCACAACATTCAATGCCAGCCCAACAAAACCAGTCGAAGCCACCAGAAAGCCGCTGTCAAAGATTGACGGGTTATTCCGTCCGGGTCGTTCCAGATAGATTGCCCGCAACAAACCGTAAATCAGAAATAACGACAGAATTAGAACAAATCCATGCCGGGAAAACGTCACAACAGCCTGCACACTTTTTTCACCAGCGCCCCCCTGCCGTCCGGCCAGCAGCAACGTATGAAACAGAGCCTGCGGATGGCGGTCGCGGTTGATCAGCTTTTCGTCCTGTATCTTACGGTAGGCCTTCATCTGAAACTCAGCACGATCGGCAGAATACAGCGACCGCAAACCTGAAGGCGGAAAAAGAGCTGCTGCGCTGTCAATGGCAGCAAACCGCGAAATCAGTTGATCAATATTCTGCGTGAGCTGGTTATCCGTATCAGATGCCAGCAACCACGTTTCATCGCCCGGTTTGAGAGCCATATCCGCAAAGACACCTCCCAGTGTCTGGAAAACTGAGGCACCGATGCGTACAAGCTCGTCACCCATGAAATTCTCACCGCCGGGCACACGCACCCCGATCACGCCGCCGGGAGCCAATTTCTTTTGAATCAGGCGAAAAAACTCTTGTGTGTAGTAGCGGTTACCGGCAAGGGTCGCTATATTCGGCTGCTTGATAATGACGAGGTCAAATGCTCGGCCACTCTGCAAAAAACCACGCACATCCATTGCTGGCATCTCTATTTTTTCGCGGCCGGTTTTCAGATCAGGCGGCAGAACTTCAATCAGTCGGGCGGTATAGCTGAGATCAGGATGCAACCAGGTTATATGCGTGATCGACGGCAACTCGGCCAAACGTCGGCACAGCGCGTAGGCATCGGTTCCCAGCACCAGAATACGACTGGCGTCCGGTTTCTGAGCCAGGTGCAGTGCCGCCAGTTGTGATGCATATTCTCTCTGCGGTATGGTTTCGCTGACAGCTTCGAACGAAACCACATTAAACTGGTCACGGTGTGAACCGTAGAGATAACGCGCATGCGCAGTGGTAAACACCCCTCGATACTGTTCTATCGGTAGCAGACGCTCCCATGCTTTGCGACTCTCAAATTTGTTCCAGTATCCTGAGAAAGTCAAGGCTACCAAAAGCACCGCCACCGCCGACAGAACAGTTTTTCTTCTGCATGAAAGCAATACGACTGTGGTCAGCACCAGGGAACTGACAAGAAAGATGCTTTCGGGCCACACGCCCGCCATAAGCAGGGCCGTCACTGCCAAACCGCCGGAAAAGCTACCCAGCGCCTCAGCAGCATATACCCGTGATACAGGCATGCCGCTTTTCTGCTGTTCGAACCAGCGGCAGCTCAAAGGAAAAAGCAACCCCGTCACAAAACTGACTGCCGCATTGGCCAAAAAGGAAACCGGCAGCATGCGTAAGAGCGGAAACAACTCCCAGGCTCTAACTCCCGCCAGTTCGCGGGAGTTACAAATCAATAAATGCTGGAGGATATAAGCCGGAATATATAACAGAAAAAGCAGCTCTGCATGAGGCATGGGCGGAATTTTACGAGCCACCAGTGCACCCAAAGCAACCCATAACAGCCAAGAGCTAAAAAACACACCTATGCCCAGTTCGCTACCTTCATAGACCGACAGAAAATCGCGAAACAGAAGCGTCTGCGCCACCAGCGGAAAGAATCCCAGCATGGCAGCGACCAGCAAACAGATTAATTTTTTGTGTGTTTTGTCCTGCATACTTACACATTTATGCTGGTAATTCTTGATATATTGAGCCTAATCGCCCCAAGGCATGCTACTGTTGCTCACTGAAAACAATCGCTTCAAAAACCTGAAACCGACAATCTTCACGCCATGCGTCGGGCGGCAGTCCGGCCTTCATGGCAAGATGGGTCAGGGTTTCCTCAATCCCCCAGCCCTGTTCAGGTGCAACCTGCGGCAGGAAAACAGCGTTGCGTCCAAGTTTTGATAACGTGATTCCATGCTTCCCGATTACAATATCCTTCCAGGAAGCGACAGGTCTTGGAGGGCTCAGAGCGGAAATTTCGATATGAAGTTTCGATATCTCACCGGCTTTTACCGGTTTAAAACGGTAATCATTAACCGCTGAGTCCACCGCTCGTTCGGTAACCGCTTTGTACAGTTCCCGTTGTGGTATGATTTCTCCGATGCAGCCACGCAACTGCCCGTTCTCGTGCAGGGTGACAAATGCCCCCATAATATTCTTCATTCCGGAAGTGATTTCCACGCCAATATCAGCAGGTGCAGGTTTTTGGCCGTGTTTCATGTAAAACTCTATGGTCTTCCGAGCCAGTTTTAGCAGATTGGCCTTGTCTGTATCGGAAAGCTGTGAACCCTCCTGCTCGGGCACAGATTCTTCATGCGGCCATGAACCGGTAAATGCTGCCGAAATATAGCAGACACAGTGGGACCAGTCACCAGTCAGAGTGCCAGATGTGTCATACTTGAGTAGATGCACCCCGGCATCCTCAGGCAGCATGGCCAGCAGGATCAGGATAGGACAACGCCCGCAGATGGTTGCACCGGTGGATTCACAGTAACTCAAAAATCCGGGCATATCTTTCTGCTGAATTTTATCAAAAGCGCTCATATTCAAATCGCGTAGGTTCTGCTCGATATCATTTTGAAACGGGGTGTAGCCAAAATTTACCCCGTAATGAATGAAATCCGAACTGACCACCAGGAGAGTATCGGAATCGATATACTGCAAGAAAACCTCGGCAATTTTACGGGCAGAGCGCACATTCAACTGTCCGACAACAACAGGCACCAGCTTGAAATCTCCCAGGACATGCTGCAGCATCGGAACTTCGATCTGCACGCTGTGTTCTCGCTCATGCGCCTGCATAATTGACTGAACTTCGGGATGCTCCCTGAGTTTGGCAATGAATTCGAAATCAAGTTCCACCTCACCGAGCGGCGTTGCAAGGTGAGTGATATCGGGAATACTCACAATCTCGGACATAGCCAACTGGTGGCTCGGCCCCAACACAATCACACGTTTAAACGAATGACCTTCGACTTGCTTCAGCCCATATGCCGCCACCTGACCGGAAAAGCGGTAGCCCGCATGAGGAAGCAACAAAGCCATCACATTATCGAGTTTATCCTGCTTCACATTTGTGAGATAGCCATCCAGCTCTGATTCAAGCTGCCTGGGGTCGTCATCGTACCAATTTCCCGCCAAAGCTGACTGCATAATCTTTTTCTCTGTTCTCATAGCTTGTTTCTCTGCTTCCTTATGTTTTTCGCGACAGCCATAGATTGTTAAGCTCAATGCTGCCAGCATCAGTAAAAGCGTTGTGTGTTTCATATTTCTATCCACCATTACTGCGAAAAGACTTCAACTCTTCTTCAGCCAATCTGTTTGGTTGCGGCTCTGTCGCGCCATGTTCATCCCGCCCACTTCGCCGGTTTTTTCAAGGTATCTTCATTCAGCGGCATGACCCGCCCCGGATAAAGCATACGGCGTCCCGCCGCATGGATTTTCAGCACAACCGCGAAAAGAGCCGTAAACGCAACCACAATAAAAATGCGCCGTTTCATTGCCACACCCCCGTTATGTCGCTTCCGCAGGCGTCGCACCTGCCATGTTTCAATTCGTTGCCCAAAATTGTGTAGCCCTTGCGTTTTATCAGCAACTTCCCGCATGCCGGGCAGTAGGTATTTTCGCCTCGCTCACTTAAAATATTTCCTATGTAAACATACTTCAAGCCTTCGGCTTCAGCAATCTGACTGGCGCGATTAAGGGTGGCGAGCGGGGTCGGCGGCAGATTGCGCAGGCGATGTTGCGGGAAAAAGCGTGAAAAGTGCAACGGTGTCTCTACACCCATGTTTTGTCTGACCCAACGAACAAGCTGCTGCAATTGGTTGTCGCTGTCATTCAAAGTAGGAATCAGCAGAGTGGTCACTTCGACCAGCACACCGCTCTCCTTGGCCAGCACTAACGCGTCAAGCACCGGTTGCAAAGTGGCAGCGCATACATCACGGTAGAACGAATCAGAGAGTGCCTTCAAGTCGATATTCGCACCATCCACATGACGGCACAACTCACGCCAAGGTGCCTTATTGATATAGCCGGCTGTAACCAGCACGTTTTTAAGTCCGGCCTCATGAACTTTGATAGCGCTGTCAAGCGCATATTCGTAGTAGACAACGGGATCGGTATAGGTGTAGGCCACGGAACGGCAGTTTTCTCTGATCGCCAATGCCGCAACCTCTTCAGGGAGTATCTCAAACGCAGAAGAGTTCTCCGGATCACACTGTGAAATTTCCCAGTTCTGGCAGTTTTTGCAATGCAAGTTGCAACCCACTGTCGCCAGCGAAAGAACCGATGTGCCCGGCAGAAAGTGAAACATCGGCTTCTTTTCCATCGGATCGATATGGACAGAGCATGGAAAACCATAAGTGACGGCTGTTAGCTTTCCGTCTATATTGATGCGAACCCGGCAGTCACCGCTCTGGCCCGGCTTTATAACGCACGCTTTAGGACACACTCCACACTGTACAATTTTATTCATTATCTGAATTTTATAATGGGCCACTCCTGCAGAGGAAACAACCCCCCGGCCATCTGTTGCCAACCGGATACTGAATAGGCAACATTTCATAAAAATGCGGCAGATTCGTCCCGACTAAGCCTGGTTTGTGTGACTTATTTAAGACAGCACAGACTCCGCAAAAATCACAAGATGCGGTGTCTATGCTGTTATTAAATGATTAAAGATTTATTCTTTATCACGCAATTTACTCAACCAGTACTCCATCTGCTTGCCGGCCGCTTCACGTCCACCCAGACCGAAAGCCAGTGCCACTGTCACGGCCATCGCACCGAGAGTCAGCATAAATGCCAGATTAACAATTTCATTAGCAACACCCAGACTCCGCAATCCCATAGCCAAAACCAGTCCCAGAATGGCAAAGCGTACAATCGCAGCTACAATGCTCTTGTCATTATCCTTGCTCAGAGCTTTGGCGGCGGCCGTTGCAATAATATTACCGACAACGATAATAACAAGGCTCAGTGCTACGTTACCAGCAAACTCGAGCAGTTGCCCCAGCAGCTCTGAGACTCTGACAAATCCGAGTTTCTCGGCAGCTGTAACAGCTGCTCCCAGCATTATAAAGAAAAACAGAACCCCTCCGCAGAGTTTGGATAACTTTGTTTTGGTGAAGAATTCTTCGGCACCTATTTTTTGAGGGAGTGTATCCACATCCAGGTTTTCCAACAGTGATGCGATAAAACTGGTTACAAACAAGCCAACAACGTAGGCAATTCCCATTACCAAAGCAGCAGCAATAATATCGGGAACAGCTCCCATCAGGCTTTCAACCATACGGGTAGCAGGGCCTGAAATAGCTTCGATTTTCAAGGTATCCAGCGCTGAAATAAGCACAGGGATGAAAACAAATATGAAAACCAATTGTTTGAGCAGATTGGAAGGACTGAATTTTTCAGACAGCCCCACCTTTGTAACGGCATTATCAAGTTTTTTTGTAAGCACTCCGGCAATACCCGAAAGCATTCTGGCGAGTATGTATCCCAGAAAGGCTATCAGTCCTGCAGCCACCACATTGGGCAACATGCCCATAATAGAGCTGAACATATCCTTCAGAGGATCAAGCACCCCCTGAATTCCAAGAATGTCAAGCGTCAGCAGCAAGACAAAAATAACTAAAACCGCATAGACCAATCCACAGACCAAAGCCTCGACACCCGCTTTTTGTCCGGTTGCCTTTTCCAAGCGCGAATCAATTTCCAGTTTACCGAGAACTGCCTGCAGTGCTTTACGAATGGTTTGTGCGCCGAGAATACCAGCGACCAGAACAATTACCGCACCTGCAAAAGAGGGTAGGTATTTGCCTATCACCTCCAGTAATGGGTTAATGAACTGTTTTACTGCTTCCATCATGCCTCTCCTTTGTTTAATTTCATAACAATATCAACAGGTGTACACCTACAACGATGTTACAATGTTAATACTAATTGCATTTAGAGTCAATATATGGATTTCACGTTCTCAGCTATGTTGAAATGCCAAACGGCCAGTTATTCCGAAATATGCTACTGAATTAACCTAAAAACGGCAGTTGCCATTTTGTCGTAGATGCAAGGCGCACGGTTTTCAGCTATAGTGACTATGCTGGAAGCCGTACAACGCCGCAGATGCG
>CAYOQJ010000078.1:0-37662 GCA_964406095.1 uncultured Lentisphaeraceae bacterium | reverse complement strand
AGTTTTACCTTTTTTCTTTTGCCTTCCTCCTTTTTTGTTAAACCGCCCCAGCCCAAACCACCCGGTAGTGGTTGATTGGGGCGCACACCGTATTTTTTCAGTCGATCGCGTCCGGCCGGACACCCGCCTCCGGTGAGCAGCATCTCGATTTTTTGTAGCAGAATTGCAATCGGATGTCCGGCCCTGGCACGTGTGCAAACCGGACAGCGTTTTTCACAAAACTCAGCATCCAAGCGCATGGTATCACCTCCTTATTGCAATCATTTAACTCAGTTTCTGAAGTTCAAATGCCGTAAATAGGTTAATTTCTGTCGCTCTTAATCGTAGTTGACGGACTCATCACCTGCCGCTGTTTCCTTGGACAAACCGGACTTCACGGAGACTCCGCTGACCGCCCCCAGGCGTCCGGTCAACCGTCCGATTTCATCAGTGGTTGCCTCGACCACCAGGGTAATCACAGAAACCCCGCGAGCGCGTTGTGGCAGCCCAACACGCGCCAGAATGATTTCGGAACTCTCAGAAATCAGCGCATTAACCCGCTCTACGCAGTTACGTTGCTCAATGATTATTCCGATAAACCCGATTCTACGTCGCACCATATTTTTTATTTTCCGTCTAACTTTTTTCAGAATGCCGCGATTAACCATTAAGTTCGCTGCTACGTTTTGCAGCTGCGGCAAGTGTCTTTCGCAACACCTGGTTGGTATCCGAACTTTTAAGCACCCGCATTCCGGCCTCAGTTGTTCCTCCGGGTGAGCATACGGCTTGGATAAACCCATCGATATCGCGACCTAACTCCTGCAGATAAACCGCTGTTCCGATCATGGTCTGTTCTGCCAGCAGGCGGGCTTCCGGGACTGCGACACCCTGTTCCACAGCACCGTCAACCAGTGCTTTAAGCAGATAGGCCACAAATGCCGGGCCGGAACCACTTAGAGCCGTGACCGCGTCAAAATGATCTTCACTCATTTCTAATACTGCGCCGGCACTACCAAAAATTCGTGCGGTAAGTCGGCGGTCTTCTTCCTGTTCTGGATCGGCAAGGCAGAAAACGCTCATTCCCTCGCCAGCCATCAGTGGCAGATTGGGCATAACACGCACCAGCCGTGGAGCATCACCGCAGGCACGCCGCAGAAAATCAAGCTTGCGCCCTGCGGCAATCGATATCAGCAGATGACGGGCGGCAAAACTATCTTTGAGCGATGTGAGCAGCTCATCCATATCCTGCGGTTTGACCGCCAGCACCACGACATCACAGGAATCAACCAATCTGGCGGCATCTTCTGTGATCTCAACCGCATACTCCCGCCGCATCAGATCGCGCCGCTCCGCCGACTTGTCGCAGGCCGTGACCTCATCCGCCTTAACCAGACCGCTCTGCAGAATGCCCTTTAGAACAGCATTGGCCATCTTGCCCGCTCCTAAAAACCCGATTTTCATGCCACCTCTTTTTTTAACTCAGCTCATTCGCAACTATCTCAGGCATAACCCATCCGTTGCAGTTGATCGCGCAGCTCCAGCTGGAACTGCTGCATATCGTCATCGGCGGGCTGATATCCGTCAACATCCGGTTCAAGTCCGAAACGTCCCATACGGTCAATCATCCAGCGTGCGTTAACACCATCTGAAAAGGTTACATTGCCACTGACCATAGCTCCTGGCACCACCAGACGGTCAACCGAAACCGCGACTTTGCCGCCAATCTGCTCCGAGCTACTCTCAGACATCCCCGGATCAGCCTCATCGATTTGGCCGCTCCGCGTGTTCAATTCCTCTCTGTCCGTTGCACCGGATTCAGTCGTCGGTGCTGGCGTTTTCTTTTTTGGTTTCGGTTCCGGCTTATCCTGAACTTCGGCACCTATATCGATTACCAGCAGCCGCACATCCATATAGGTCATCACAATATCAAACTCATCCTTCAGCTTGTGCTGCACATCTGCCAGGGAGGCTCCCTCATTCAGCCAAGTGGTAATCGCATTGCGCTGTTCTTCGGAAACTGTCATTTTTTCTCCTCTTAATTCTTTTGCTTTTTACCTGCGGCCAACCCAGTCGTTCTGAATTAAATTCTCAATGTGATTAGCAGTGGTATCAACCCTCTAACGAACCGGAACTCTGCTCATAGTTTATTTTAAATCTCCGAAAGGCAGTCAGACACACCGGAATCGTAGAGAAATAGATTACTCCTATGACACCCAAAGTCAACCAGAATTGCGCTATAAGCATACTGATCGTGAAGATTACCACCAACAGAAAGGCGGGCATGTACCCTATTTTTATATGAACCGCTTTGGCCGAAAATGTCGGCAAAGGCGAAGCCATCAGAATACCTAGCAATATCATCATCAAAGAACCAACCAGCGGATTCTGAATCACATCCCAGCCAGTATAAATCTGCCAGATGGCGGGAGTAACCAGCAACCCAGCGGCACCCGGTGCCGGCAAACCCACAAAAAAATATTTCCAATACGGCAGATGGCACTGATCATCAAGCATAATATTGAAACGTGCCAGACGAAAGCCGCAGCATAGTGCGTAAAAGAGAGCAAAAGCCCAGAATATCCCCTTGAAACGCCACGCTAAAGCCGTCTCATTCAGGGGCCCCATAATCCAGAAATATGCAAACAAAGCCGGGGCTACGCCGAAACTGACAAAATCCGAGAGTGAATCCAGTTCAGCCCCCAGTCGCGACGACGCATTCAGCATCCGTGCCACCCGTCCGTCAAGACCGTCCAGCATGCAGGCAATAAAAATCGCGAAGATCGCCAGTCGCCATTCACTCTGGGCACTGTACCGAATTGAGGTTATGCCACTAGCCGCAGCCAGCAGAGTCACCATATTCGGAATCATCGCACGTACCGGAATCCGTTTTAATTTCGGTCGCGGACGGCGCATCACCCGTTTGAAGTTTATTTTTTTCATTCCGAAACCACCTTCTGACACGTCGCCAGAACCGTTTCGCCAGCCACCATAATCTGTCCCGCTATTACGCAAGGTTTAACTCCCTCTGGCAGATAAACATCCACTCTGCTTCCAAACCGTATCAATCCGAACCGTTCAGCACGCCGCAAAGAAGATCCTTCTGCGGCAAAAGACACAATTCTACGCGCCACCAGTCCGGCTATCTGAACAAAGCCTATGCGCCTGCCATCTGTCGTCTCGGACAAATAAAGCATTCTTTCGTTATCGGTGCTTGCCTTGTCGAGCGAGGCATTGAAGAACTTGCCTTTGACATAATGCCGCTTGATTATTGTGCCATCAAACGGCATCCGATTCACATGCACATTGAAAACGCTCATAAAAATGCTGACACGCCACAGTTTGTCTCCGCCACCCAGCTCCGGCGGCAGAGCACTTTCAGTTACCAGACAGACAACTCCGTCAGCCGGTGCCACAATTGCCGATTCATCCTCAGGAGGCACTCTTTCAGGGTCACGAAAAAAAAACGCTACCCAGATGGTCAGCCCCGCACAGGGCACAAGCAGAGGAAACCAGAGCAGTGTCAGCAACGCTGTTATCAGCACAGCCAACACAAAAAACCTCAAGCCCTCCGGATGCATCGGAGGCAGCAGATAACGACGAAACGACAGGTCAATTTCATTTTGCATATCTCTCTCCGTCACGCTTCCGCACAGCTTGTCATTTCCGCAATAATCACCCGTGCCGCCGCACATGGGTCGGCGGCCTGCATAACCGGACGCCCGACCACCAGATGGGTGGAACCTTCCCGCACAGCCTCAGATGGCGTGGCAATTCGTTTCTGATCGCCCGCATCAGAACCGGCAGGACGAACCCCCGGAGTGCAGAGCAAAGCCTGTATTCCGAGCAAAGCACGCATTCGCGCAACCTCAACCGGTGAGCAAACGATACCATCCGCGCCGTTGTCCAAGGCCAGCTGGCCAAGTGCCTCAACCTGCTGTGTCGGTGTACGATTCACCCCCAGATCAATCAAATCGGCTTGGTCAAGCGAAGTCAACACCGTTACAGCCAGAATTTTTGGAGCTTTCGCGCCGCAGTGCCGTGCCGCGTTGGCGGCAGCCGCAAGCATAGCTCTTCCGCCGGAGGCATGAACGGTCATCAGATCAACCCCGAGATCAGCTCCGGAAAAAACCGTCCTTTCAACCGTACGGGGAATATCATGCAGTTTAAGATCGAGAAAAACCCTCTTTCCGCGATTCTTGACCGCTCGCACAACCGAAGGCCCGGCGGCCGTGAAAAGTTCAAGCCCGATTTTATAAAAATCAACTGCGTCGTCCAGCCGTTCAACCGCTTCCTCGACCTCCCGTTGCGAGGCTACATCCAGAGCTACGATAAGTTCAGCCATATTTGATCTCTCATATTTCACACAAATCAGAGTGTATTGAGCGCATACTGCGGGGCTCATCATCCGCGCTTGGCCAGCGCATTCTAAAGCTCCTTGATACGGATATTCTTATATTCAACCCACATCGGTTTGCCAGCATGCAACTGCAGGGCGATTACCCCCTCTTTCAATGCTTTGGGACTGTTGTCGGTAAAGTCCAGAATGAGTTGGCCATTTAGATAGTGCTGTATATGAGGACCTTTCGCAATGATAACAACATCATTCCATCCGTTCAGATTGAACAGCTTTTTATAGCCTTCATTATCAATCAGCTGCGCCTCGACCTTTTTCTGATCATCCGCTCCGCGCACAGCCTTTTCGCCGCAGAGGCAGATGCGTCCTTTACCGGTCACGCCACCTTCGGAGTAAATGAAACCGGAAACATTCGGGAAATTGACTTCGTTGCGGATTTCGTGCTGGTAGCCGCGCACCACCCACTTATTAGCCGCATTTGCGACTTTCGTCGAACGATACTGAATACCTGAGTTGTTGGATGCGTTCAGACGATATGAAAGGCGCAGTTCAAAATCTTTGAAACTGCCCTGCGCGCAGATCAGAAAGGTGTTTCCTTTCGCTTTGACCTGCTCGGTAGTCTCACCGCGAATAATTCCGTCCTTAACCTTCCATAGTCGCGCATCACCATCCCAACCACTTAAATCACTGCCGTTGAAAAGCGGCTTCATCCCGCTTTCGTCAGGAGCCTTTACCACGCAGCACTGCTCAGCCGCAGTTGCTGCCACCGCTGAAAAGATCATCCCGGCCATAATCAATTTTGTCATAATTCTGTACCTCTCTCTATTTAGCGTCGTTTTATGTTCATCCCCGAACCTCACGTTCAGGGTGTGAAGCGAATGTTGAAAAATAGATAATGCAATCATGTTACGGTTACACACCCCACAAAACTGCACCGCACGGCAGCATGGCGATCACTGCAGCGCGGTTTCAACCGCAGCAACCAGATCATCAGGTTGTGTAACACCGACAAATTTTTTGATCTCTTTGCCATCCTTGAAAACTATGAGTGTCGGAATACTGCTGACGCTGAATCTTGCTGCGGAATTCTTGCCCTCGTCCACATTCAGCTTGGCAACCACAGCTTTGCCGACAAGTAGCTCAGCGGCCTTCTTCACCAGTGGCAGCTGCACGCGGCAGGGCGGGCACCAGGGAGCCCAGAAGTCTACCAGTACCACTCCCTCTTCAATCGTCGAATCAAAATTGGTATCGTTCAACTCCCGAATCGGATAAGCGTTTTTTTCTGAAGTGCTCTTCTCAGTCGCAACCTTGCTCTGCGCACCTCTGTCGCAGCCTAAAATCAGCAAGATTGTAACAGTTAAACATGATACCACTAACCTTCGCGCCATTGCATTTGTCCTTTCCTGAGTTATTGATCTTTGATGATATCAAATCACAGACTGTTTGTCACATTCGAATTAAAATCAAAACTGTGATATAGAATTTCATCTGGGCCGCATGGTCAGAGAGGATCGCAAGCTCATCTCATCCTATTTACGGCATTTGAAATTCAGAAACTGAGTTAAACGAGTTATATCTTTGTTGCTGGATGCTGCCAAGGTGAACGGTAGGGACGACGTAGCAGGCGTGTAGCCTCCGCATCGCCGGTCACCTCGTGTTTTACCGGATCATACGCCAGGGCGCGACCGAGTTGCTGCGACACATTGGCCAGAATGCAGCTAGCTGTTGAGATATGGCCCTCTTCGATATCCGCCACCGGCCGACTGCGTTTCTCGACTGCCGCGAGAAAATCAAGCATATGCTGCCGGGTAGCGGGTGCGGCATTCAACTCAATACCTTTTTCCTTCACATCTTCGGGATACTTCTCCCGTTCAAACAGACAGTCGAAGTGAATCTTTTCTGCCCGTTTATTGTGTGGAATGAAGTCAGCCCGCATCGTACTGGCTTTGAGCATTCCTTTCTCGCCGTGCAGCACCAGAGCCCAGGGATAATCGGGATCGGGTGCTGAACCCCATGTGCGGTGCTGCCAGGTCATCGTCAGATCATCATAGTCAAAGGTGGCGGTCTGGGTGTCGGCAATGTTTGACTTGCCCTCTTTCTGAACAAAAATGCCGCCGTTGGAAAAGACACGCTCGGGCCAGCCGACATTGAGCATCCAGCGTGCAGTGTCGAACATGTGCACACACATATCGCCGCATATTCCGTTACCATACTCCATAAAGGTGCGCCACCAGCGTTTGTGTGGCAGATCGTCATATGGACGCAGTGGTGCCGGGCCGCTCCACATCTCATAATCCAGAAAATCGGGTACCGGCTTCACCGGCGGATTCCCATTCGCACGCATGTGGTGGTAACAGCACATATCCACATGTGCGATTCTGCCCAACAGACCGGAATCGACGATTTTATACTTGGCATCAATCAGATGCGGGGTGCTCTTACGCTGTGTGCCAACCTGCACCACGCAGTTATGCCGCCGTGCAACCGCCACCATTGCCTCACCCTCGAGCACATCAGCACTAATCGGCTTCTGAACGTAGACATCCGCACCTGCCTCAACTGCCGCGATCATCTGCAGCGCATGCCAATGATCCGGCGTACCGATAATCACGATATCGAAATTTCGTTTGGAGAGCATCTCACGATAATCGGTGAAAGAGGGCGGCGGCATCTGCAATTTCTGTCGTTCGCAGACCAGCGCGCTGGTGACGGCGATCTGGTTACGGTCGGGATCACATAATCCGACCACCTCGACCTGGGCCACTTGAATCAAACGCAGCAGATCGCTGGTACCATACCAACCGCAGCCAATTAGCGCCACTCGGTATTTTCTGGCGGAGCTCTGAGCTGTCCCCCGGGAAACCGCGCTCAAACCGATGCCGGCGACAGCGACGTTATTCAGAAATTGTTTACGTGTCAGATTCATTATCTCCAGCCTTTCCGCGTTTTACGCAAGACACAATTCATGCGCAACACTTTTCAAGTATAATTGATATGAAGTTCCCTGTGCAAGTCCGCATAAATTTATCTTTCCGTTCACTCTAAAAAATTTGACAATCCACACGTCATATCGGCATATCAAGTACTTAGATTTAGCGCATTGAGTGTTGATCACTCGACCACCACCGGTGTGCCAATTTCGATCAGCTGAATAAGTCGTTTGGCATTCCAGTTGGACAAACGGAAGCAGCCGTGCGACGCAGCTTCTCCGATTCTTTCCGGAACGGGAGTGCCGTGAATACCGTACCCCGGCAACGTTAGCCCGATCCAAGCCAGACCGACCGGATTATTTGGGCCCGGCGGAATTGTCAATCTGGTTGTCTCAGTGGTATGCGGGTCGAAGAGTTTCGGGTTATAGTGATATGTTGGTTTTTCGGCAACGTTTTTGACAAATATCTCGCCATCCGGTCGCTGAGCCCGATTTCTGGCTATTGAACAGGGGAAAAGTGCGATCAAGCTGCCGGCGTAATCGAAAACGGTTATTTCGCGTCTGTTAAGAGAAATTCTTACAGATGCCGCCACGGCAAGGTGTTCCCGCACGTGGCAGTTCGGCAGCACCACGACCGATTGTTGCGGCGGATTTGGCCAGGGCAGGTCGGAGTTCAGACGCTCCACGGTTCGCATTGAGGTGTGGCCCCGCTCAGCCAGCATCTCCTGGATACTCTCATAACCAAGCTTAGGCATAGACGCCTTGCCGGACCAGCTTTCGGGAATCGGAGCAATCGAATTTAAATCCAGCTCTGTCACAGTATAACTGGTCAAAACATTAGTGGTGCCCCCCAAGTGCTCCAAAATAGACTCTGTCGGAATTCCATCAGGTTCCAAATCGTTCAGCAACTGCCAGGTCATGAGTGCGGTGGCGGTTTTAGTGCCCCAAACTCCATCCACACAATTGCACGATAAATTCCGTCGATCCAACTGCACCTGCAATGCCAGCGTATCCATGCAAAAACCATCCCGATATCCGGCAAAAGCCTCTGACTGCGCATGTGAACTCAGCGTTAACAACACAAAAAAACACGAAAAAAACTTTTTAACCTTATTCAGCAACATATCATCCATTTACAACAATCCCCTGTTTGCACACCAGAAAACGGCCAGCGCGGCAGCCGCGAAACAAAGTATTGTGATAATCATAATCTTATCACCAAGCAGCACTTTTTCAGGTCGCCCTCCGCTGCCACCGGTATAGACTAGATCCAGATACCGGAAAATTCCAAAAACCACAAAAGGGATCGTCAAGCCCAGACCACTCGTACCAAAACGTTCAATTGTGTCACTGGATAGTGTATACATAGCGTAACAGACCAATGTCGAAGCGGCCGTAACTCCTATTTGAATATCCAGCACATGTATATCATAACCGGCAAGCGTCTCTCGAAATGAACTGCCGGAATCGGCAGCCTGCGTCTTTTCATGACGCCTTTTACATAGAGCTAAAAACAGCGAAAGCAGAAAGGTGCACAACAGAAGCCAAGGTGAAATTCTAACCGTCAATGCCAATGCTCCGGCAACCGCGCGCATAACAAAACCGATGGCAATCACAAATATATCTACAAAAGCAATCCGTTTGAGAAAAAAAGTATACAATAGCTGCATGACCACATATCCGGCCAGCACGGCAATATAACCAAGGGGTAGCAGCAAAGCCGACGTGAATGAAAACAGAAGCAACAGTAACGCGACAACAACAGCGCTCTGTTTGGAGATTTCGCCTGCGGCGAGCGGACGCGATTTTTTTATCGGATGCAAACGATCAACATCAATATCATGCAGATCATTAATTAAATAAACAGCGCTTGAAACCATACAGAATGCGCAGACCGCTGTTACGACCTGCAACAGCGCACTCTGCTCCAGAATGTGATCACGCTGTCCGGGATCCCAGCGTGCGAAAAACCAGGCGGCAATTACCACACTGTTTTTTATCCATTGAGCGGGACGCAGCGCTCTTACGAGTGACCTTCCTTCGCACCACTTCATCCCGGAGTCCCCTGACGTGGCTTGCGTCGGTAACCGCAGCGATGCCATAACTTAAGCACCATCATAAACGCCTCAAAGGCGATATCGCTGTTCATCTTTGAATAACCGGCAACCCTGTCTTCAAAAACAATCGGCACCTCTTTTATTTTAAACCCCTGCATCCAGGCGTTATGATTCATTTCAATCTGAAATGAGTATCCATTGGAGGTGATATGATCCAGCGCGATAGACTCGAGTACTTTGCGACGAAAGCATTTGAAACCGCCGGTAGGGTCATGGATCGGCATACCGGTCACAATCCGCACATACAACCCTGCTCCAGTGGACAGCAACAAGCGGCTCATCGGCCAGTTCATAACACGTATGCCACCGATATAACGTGAGCCGATCACAAGGTCACATCCATCACGGGCAGCCTGCAGAATAACCGGCAATGCCTCGGGATTATGTGAAAAATCGGCATCCATCTCAAATATAAATTCGTATCCTCTCTCAAGCGCCCATTTAAAGCCGGCTATATACGCTCTGCCAAGACCCTCTTTTTTTTCTCTGTGCAGCACAAAAACACGTGCATCCACCCGCGCCATATGATCAAGAATTTCACCGGTGCCATCAGGCGATTTGTCATCAACAAAAAGAATTTCGCCCTCAGGAAGCTGCTTGAAAACAGCTTCAGCTATCGGCTGCACATTCTCTTTTTCATCATAAGTAGGAATAATAATTAATATTTTTTCACTCATTGCACCCATTATATACTTTTATAAGTTGAAACATCCACGTTTTTTTGTCTGAACCAGCTCAAACTCTGCAACGTTATTATTAAATAAGTGAAGGTTTGCAATATATTGCAACGGAACACAATCTTGTAGTTATCAAGTTTGTCGAACAGGCAATCAAGACGCAAAAACGAAGAGCCCGCAATCCAGGAGAGGCAAAAGACAATGGAAACGCACAGCGCAACAATTTTGGAAGTCAAGCATCTGAAAAAACACTTTGGCGATGAACCCAACAAAGTAACCGTTCTGGACGGGATTGACCTCACACTAGGTAGAGGTTCTTTCAATGCGATCATGGGTGCAAGCGGAGCCGGCAAAAGCACACTGCTTCATCTTCTGGCAGGCTTGATTGCACCGGACAGCGGCGAGATAATCATCAACGGAATCGTCATCAACGCAATGTCAGACCATGAAGTCACATGTTTTCGCAGGCGTCATATTGGTCTGGTTTTCCAGGATTTCAATTTGGTACCATCCCTTTCAGTGGAGGAAAACATCACCCTCCCCCTTCTGCTTGACAGGCGCCTGCCGCAGCAGACGCGCGTCAGCGATCTGCTCAACAAGCTGGGATTGTTTGAACGCCGTCGCCACCTGCCTTCTCAATTAAGCGGAGGTGAACGGCAGCGCGCCGCGATTGCGCGCGCCCTGATCACCGACCCGGATATAATTCTGGCAGATGAGCCGACCGGCAACCTTGATTCGCCGACCGGTTACGCATTCTGCGACCTGCTGCGCCATATGAACAGTGAAGAGGGCCGCACTGTTCTGCTTGTCAGTCATGACCCGGTTGTGGCCGCCACCGCTGAGCAGGTTCATCTGCTTAAAGACGGCTGTCTGGCAGGCGCATTCAGAACAGCGCATGATGCCGCATTAGTCTCGGCGCACTACCTGGAAACTATGGCAAAAAACTCTTAAACACGAACACTCAATCACGCGGAAAAATTTATGACTCTCAATTTAGTCGTCAAAAGTCTTCGCTTTGAAAAGCTGCGTTTCATTACTGCCGTCGCCGGTGTGGCTACCGCAACCGGTCTCTTTGTCTGGTCGCTGGGGCTGACCGTCACCGCCATGCATCAAAGCCGCGAACGCGCGCGGCGCATGACAGCGCCTTTCAACTGCTGGATCTCAAACGAACCCACCGGTGTTGGACGCCCGCCCCGTTCTAAAGACTCCGGCGCCGGCAGACGCAAAGGCGGAGCAGCGCTTAACAACGCCCTTGCCCCCGACTTTGTGCAAGCGATTAAGGCACACCCTGAAATCATCAGCGCCTCTGCATTTTCAGTAACACGCGCAACCGTCGATTACCGTCCCGACGGCAGAATTCTGCAAGGTCCGCCGCTAACCGCCTATCTGAGCGCGGCCACACCCTCCGGCTGCCCGTATACAGAGGCGCATGTCAAAGGCGAGTGGCCGGATGCGCAGGGCGATGAACCGCTGGCAGCGGTCTGCTCGGCTCTTTTCACACCGCGTCGGCTTGATCCGCCTGCGATCGGTTCAACCCTGGTTCTGCTGACCAAATCCGGCACTGTCACGGTCAAGATCAGTGCGATCATTGATTTCCCGGAAACAATTCGAGGATTCCCCAATGTTTTCACAACGGATAAAGTGCTACGACAGGCCAAAGGCATCCCAGAAGATCCTCTGTTGCCCAACCTTCTGCTGTGCGAAATGCAGGGTCAGGCATCCACTGCTAAATTGCGCGACATCGCCAGCTCGCTAATGGCGGAGAGCAGTATTCTCAGCGCACTCAACTTCTGTGCGCGTCGTGAAACAGAGGCGTCACTGACTAACGACAATCTGCGCAACTTCAAGCGACAGGCACCGTTACTTCTGACCTTGTCGGTTTTAACTGCCTTTTGCATGCTGATTAACAGCTTAACTGTTGGTATTGAACAGAAAATCCGCGAGCTGGCTTTGCTGCGCTCTCTGGGCATGACACAACAACAGGTGATGAGGATGATATTTGGCGAGGCTGCGCTAGTCGGTTTCAGCGGCTGGATCATTGGCACGTTCGGCGGCTGGACACTGCTGGCTCTGTTTGCCGCCTGCACGCCGGAGACATTTCCCGAGGGCAGCGCTCTGGGATGGTACACGCCTCTGCTGGCTGGTGCGGGTGTAGCTCTGATCACAGCAGTCAGTCTGATATGGCCGTGTCGGCGCGCTATGCGCATCCATCCACTGGATGCATTAAAGGAGGAGATCGTCAGCCACAAACAACCTTCAACTGTGAGAACCATTACAGGCATTGCGTTGCTGTTCCCGATGCTGATCTTCACTCTGCCGCTTCCGTTGTCAGCCTTGTGGCGCAGCATCCTGCTGCTTGTGATCGGCATACCCTCACACATTACCGGTCTGCTGTTAGCACTGCCAATGCTGATTATAATAATCGAGCGCTGTGCGGTGCCGCCGATCTGCGCGCTGCTGGCAATCGACAGGCAACTGCTGCGTCAGCGCGTCAGTCGTCATTTCGCTCAAACCGCCGGTATGGTTCTGCTGCTGGCGGTTGGCCTTGGCACCTATGTCGCCATCCATATATGGGGCGGTTCCATGATGGCGCCCTTTCTTCCCAGTAAGGAGTTCCCCGACGTCATCGTCTCAATTCTGCCTAACGGGGTGCCGCGCGGCGCGCATTCAGCAGTTGCCGTGACCCCCGGAATTAGAGATGGCCGCTGTCTGGAGATTGAAGCGCGGCAATTCAATCTTGCGAGCAATATGATTGCGCGCACAGTTAAAGCATCCGGACGCCCCCCTTCCTTTCCCAACATCATTCTTTTCGGCGCCGATCCGCAAAGCGCTTTCGGCGGTGACAACCCCTTGGCACCCTGGCGTTTTGTGCAAGGCAACCGCAGCGAAGCCGCACAGGCATTGCAACAAGGCGATGCCTGTCTGATAACCAGCATGTTCGCCCGTGAAACCGGTTTGCATATCGGCGATAACTTAACATTCAACTGTATTGAATACGCTTCAGGAAAAGCGCCGAAGCAGCAAATCGACAACATTGCCAGTTTGAAAGTCGCGGGCGTCATTGATCTTAACTGGCATTTAGTCACCTCCCGGGCGCAACTGCGCGGACGCAACAACATGCCGTCTGGCACAATGGGTCCGGTGTTTGTCAATCAGGAGTGCGCCCGGCGATTCAGCGGCAACCGCGGGGGCACCTATTTTCTCTGGGCCAATCTCAGCGACGCATACCGGGCGCGCGGCGCACTTGAAGCGGGCATTGCACTTGAAAAAGATATTCGCGCCGCGCTGCGGATCGATGAAGCCAACACGGTGCGCGTGCATCACCGGGATGAAATCGCCGATGGCACACTGGCTCATGGCGCACACCTGATCGGTGATATGGCGCGGGCTCCATTCTGGTCTTTAATTGTTCTGTCAACCGGCATAATCACGCTGCTGCTTGCATCCTTTCAAAATTCAGCCCGGGAAATAGCAGTCATGCGCGCCGTTGGACTCACCCGCAGTCAGCTTACGCGCATACTTGCAGGCGAGGCGATGATAACCGGCATTTGCGGAATTTCACTGAGCATTTTGTCGGGTTTCTTCATCGGCTGGACCTTCACCGGCTGGACCCGGGCGTGGATGCCTTTTGGCGGCTTGCCGATGACGCTCAGCATTCCGTGGCTGATTATTCTCAGAGGCGCGGTTTTCGCATTTGCGCTTTGCATTATCATGGCACTGCCCTTGATCCTCTGGCTGGTGCGGCAGCGCGAACAGCGCGACTTTTAAAACTTGGCCTGCAGCCCAACTTCAAATGTGCGCGGAGTGCCCGGGAAACATTGATAGTAGTGTCGATTCGATTCGATATAATTCTGGTCAAAGATATTTTTGACCGCCAGCGAGAGCGTCATATTATCTGGACCGCCGAACTTTGACAGCGGCATCTCCGCTGAGCAGTCAAAAACGTGCGATCCTTCGATATAGTAATCATCACCGACATACTGACCGCGCATAGTTGCGCTGTAACGATGCCGATAGCGATAGCCGAAGCCGAACACCACATCATCCAGCAAGCCGCCGTGTGTGTAGCGATAAGATGTGGCCACCGTCAGGGCATGTGGCGGATAGCGGTCAAAGGATGTTCCACCAGCACGGTCTTTATATTCATTGTAAGCATAGGCGGAATAAATCGACCAGTTGGGTGTGATATTACCGATTAAAGAGATTTCAACGCCGCGGGAATCATTTTCACCCTCTTCATAATAATAGGTTGTGGCCGGATCATAAACCGCAGTATTTTCCTGCAGGATGCGGTAGAATGAAGTTGAAAACCACAGTGTTTCAATCGGTGAGATTCTGAAGCCGGTCTCATACTGCGTCGCGCGCCATGATGAGGTCAGTTCCTCGCTCGAATTTTTGAGATATCCGAAATTAGGTGATTCGGTCAGCGAAACATTGCCGAAAAACACCAGCCAGTCAAGCGGCAGAAAGGATAGTCCGCCGTGCGGACTGAAACTGTCGCCGGTATTATTGAGCTGACTCTCATGCCGGTCAAACCGTGCTCCGCCCAGAACTCTGAAACATCCCCAGGTCAGATAATCCTGCAACAGTACGCCGTATTTATCCAACTCGGTTTCGCGATAATTCGCCTCAACCCAGGTATGCTCCGCATTTGGATCACTCACTGATTCAAAATAGCTGCGGCCTTTAGATATTTTGCGGGAGAAATCAACCTGCGCCACAACCTGATGCTCAATCACGCCGCTCTCAAAAGTTGCTGTCGCCCTTTGATAGGCGTTATATACACGATAGAGCATATCCGCCTCCTGATGATCGTAAGGGAGTCGCCAGTAATTCGGCGATGCAAATGCGGATGAACCGAGATGCTCAAATTCAACATCCGCCTGCGAAAAGCCCATTCCGGTTCTCAAGCTCCAGATTTCATTCGCATCCCATTCCACAAATGACTGCAGAGTGTGGCCAAGATAGCGGTCGCGCATGCCTGATGTGGAAATATTGGAATCCCACTTATACTCATCAAAAGGCTTGCCTTTATAGACGGGTATGCCCTGATAGGCCGGCTGGTCAGTATATTGAAATGTGGTCGAAACTCCCAAGCGCAGATCATCGCGCATCTCCCATAAGAGCGAGGGGGCGATAAAGAATGATTCGCGCCAGCGTCGTGAATCGGAGAGCCAGAATGGTTTGCCGTACTCAAAATTGCCTGGCACACGCATAGTCAGCTTGCCATCAACAACGGTTTCATTGACATCATAATTCAAGCGGTAGCGCTGAATATTATCACCGAAAGCCGAACGCAGACCATAGTGTTGAAAATTCTGATCTAAAACCGGTTGTTTCAGAACCATGTTAATCGAACCGCCGGCGCCATAAGGACCCATTGTCGAGGTTGCGCCGCCTATCGTCGAGCCAACCGGCCCTTTCACAATTTCAATCCTGTCAAAAGCGGTTGGATCCATAAATATTCCCATCGGCCCGGCCAGGCCCAGAGTTCCATCAAGCATTACATCACTGCCAGACATTCCGCGCAAAGTATATTGACCCGATGTTCTGTCCATCATTGATTTTCCGCCGGTATAGACACCCGGCTGATAGCGCAGCAGATCATGCAGATCGACAGGATTAAGTTCATCAATAAAATCTTCAGTCAAAACATCGACGCTCTGAGGCAGCTCCTCTGGTTTGACATTTCCGAATGTCGCTGTTGAAACATTATCAACTCTGTACTTCGAGATGGGTGTGGCTTCGACAATGATAGCACCAAGGTCAACAGGCTGTTTTTCCTCGACTGACTCCGCCCGGCACAGATGCGTCGGCATCATGAAAACAGCAATCATCAATAACGTTGAAACAATAAACATATAAAACTCCCTTCGCGTTTCACATTTAAACGCAAAAGGGAGAATAATGGTTCAAACCGCACAAAAAAAGCGCACAGGCAAACAGATAATGCCGGTGATTACAGAGCGCTTGCCACCAGATCACCGACTTCAGAAGTCGTATAGCCCATTTCATTTGCCACCTGACTCTTCATCTTAGGTGTGGTTTGCGCAATCGCCGCCTCTATCGCACGGCCAGCCTGTTCCTCGCCAAGTGCGGTAAGCATCATTGCCCCCGCGCCGATTGCCGCCAATGGATTGATAGCGTTTTTGCCGGTCCACATCGGCGCAGTGCCACCGATCGGTTCAAACATACTTACCCCTTCAGGGTTGATATTGCCACCGGCGGCAACACCAAGGCCCCCTTGAGTAATCGCGGCAAGGTCGGTGATGATATCGCCAAACATATTTTCTGTCACAACAACATCAAACATCTCCGGGCAGGCAACCATGTAAAGACATGTGGCATCAACATGATAATACTCGCGCGTGACATCCGGATACTCTGCGCCTACTTCAGCGAAAACACGATTCCAAAGTTCATACATATAGGTCAACACATTGGATTTACCAACCAGTGCCAACGTGTTCCTATCTCCAATTCCCCGCGCCTTTTTCCCATGTTTACGCGCATATTCAAACGAATATCGCAGACAGCGTTCAACCTGCTCATAGCTGTACAGCATCTGCTGCACCGCCACCTCATCCCGGGTGCCGGCGCGGGAGAGCCCGCCAATGCCGGTGTAAAGACCGCCGCTGTTTTCACGCACAACGGTGTAATCGATCTCATTCGGTCCCTTGTTTTTAAGCGGACATTCAACAGACGGATACAACTTTACGGGGCGCAGGTTGATATACTGATCCAACTCAAAACGCAGTTTGAGCAATAGCCCTTTTTCAAGAATGCCCGGTTTCACATCAACATGTCCGACAGCCCCCAAATAGATGGCGTCGAATCCTTTAAGCTCTTCAAGAACCGAATCGGGCAGAACCTCTCCGGTTCTCAGATAACGCTCGCCGCCCAGATCGTAATCGACCTTCTCAAGTTTGATATCGAATTTGTCGGCGGCCGCGTCAAGCACCTTACAACCCTCACGTAGCACTTCGGGGCCGGTGCCATCACCGGGTAGCAACGCGATTTTATAACTCTTTTTCATCTGATTTCCTTCATTTGATCTCTGTTTCGTCGAATTGAAATGCTGGCTTCGGCAGCCACGAGTGGGACATCCAGTCAGCTTACAACCTAAAAGGCAGTTGGTGTTGTGAAGCCAAAAAGCGAGAACAGTTCCCGGCAGCAGCCAGCCCAATCGGTCACCTCCCTGAGATTTTCGGAAGTAACCTGAGCCAGCAGCTCAGCGGTCTCATGCTGTACATCGGAACGCATTTCCCAGTCATCCATTCTAATGCGGCCCTGTTCATCCAAAGCCATATCCGCACTCGCGCCGTACAAACGGCTGCGGAATAATCGCGCCATCTGCTGCTGACAGTTTTCGTTCAGACCCTTAGTCTTTAAAACCCGGTTGAGGGCGCACAGATAAACCGACATCACCGGAATGACGATACTGGCGCGCGTCACCAGAGCGCGATGAACCGATACGCGGGCCTGACCGCGAATGTCGGCCAGCATTGCAGTTATTTCGGAAGCTGTCCGCTCCAGATGCTGCTTAGCTTTGCCCAGGGTTCCGGAGTGGTAAATTTCATGCGTTGCATCCGGCCCTATATAGGAGAGTGCCAATGTCTGCGAATCTTTGGTAAACAGACCGGCATCATGCAGCGCCCTCATCCATAACTTCCAGTCCTCCCCACCCATCACCTTCACTGTCGCGGCAATTTCCTCCTCAGTAGCGGCCTCCAGTGAGACCTCGCTCATCTTACCGGTCGCAACATCGAGAGTAGAGCCATTTAAAGAGCTACCGACAGGTTTGATAACCGAGCGATAGGTCACTCCGGTTACGGGATCAGTCCGCATCGGTGAAGCGAGGGAATAGAGTACAAGATCGAAAGCACCCATCCCATTGCGGCGCACACGCTCAACAACCTCGCGACGCATCTGGTCACTGAAGGCATCACCAATAAGGGTCTCGGAAAAAATGCCGTCCCGCGCCGCCGCCATATCAAAGAACTGATTGTTGTACCAACCTGGGGAGCCCTTTTTTCGAACTGTCGGCGCTCTTTCAAGTGAAACTCCCAAGGTGCGCGCACCCGCACCGAAAGCAGCGGAAACGCGGCCTGCCAACCCATAACCGCCTGAACAACCCAGAATCAAAACTGAACGCGGGCCTTCCTTGATGGCCGGCAGTTTTTTTTCAGCCTCGATCCAAGCGTTTACATTGTCAAAGAGACCGGCGGGGTTGACGCTGTTGCAAACCCCGCCGACTATGCGAATTTGTTTTTTCATCGCTTCTTCAGGTTTCCGGACCGAGCACACAGGTAAACTCGGCTTCGGCGGCAAGCTTACCATCTACAAAGGCCTTGCCAAACTGCGTAATAGCGCGGCGGGTTACTTTGGTGTTCTGAATTTCCATCTTAACTGTGTCACCGGGCCGCACCTGAGCACGCAATTTAACGTTATTGATTTTCACTAAAAAAAACAAGCCGTTCCGCACAATACCGGCGGCAACCAGTCCGGCACCGCCGCACTGTGCCATCGATTCAACCAGAATCACACCTGGCACCACCGGGTAATTCGGAAAATGTCCCTTGAAAAACCAGTTATCCGCGGCATAGGTGTACTCTCCCTCATAGTGCTCCTGATCGCAGTAGGTCAATTTATCGACAAAAAGAAACGGTTTGCGGTGTGGCAGCAGGTCTTCAGTTGAACCGTTATACGCCTGTCCATCCTCTACCATTTTCCGGGGTTTATTCTGAACTTCCATCTCACTCATTTTTTGAACCTCACCGCTTAGCGATATTTCTTGAATACAAGCACGCCGTTGTGTCCGCCAAAGCCCAATGAGCTGGACATTGCGGTATTGATTTCACCTTCAATTCCCTTGTTCGGCACTATATCCAGATCACACTCCGGATCAGGATTTTCATAATTGATGGTCGCTGGATAATAACCCTCCTTAATGGCCAGCGAGCAAAAAATCGCTTCAACAGCGCCAGCAGCTCCCAGCAGATGACCGGTCATACTCTTGGTCGAAGAAACCTTCAGCTTGTAAGCATAATCACCGAACACACCTTTAATTGCCTTGGTTTCCATCGGATCATTAAGCGGAGTCGAAGTTCCATGTGCATTGATGTAATCGACTTCGGTCGGAGCAACTTCCGCATCCTGCAACGCCAGTTGAAAAGCGCGCCTGGCGCCATCTGCTTCAGGATGCGGTGCTGTCAGATGATAAGCATCACCGGTACCGCCGTAGCCGGCCAGTTCGACATAAACCCTGGCTCCGCGGGCCTGGGCGTGCTCCTCCGACTCGAGAATCAAAATTCCGGCCCCTTCACCCATGATGAAACCGTCACGCCCGGCATCAAAAGGACGGCAGCCCTTGGAAGGGGTATCCGCATATTTGGTGCTCAAGGCTTTCATAGCGCAGAAACCGCCGACACAATATTCGGTAATTGTTGCCTCACTGCCGCCCGCAATCACTACATCGGCGCGCCCGGAGCGAATCATATCAAGCGCAACACCCAGCGCGTCGGTACCCGAAGCGCAGGCGGTAACCATTGTGTGCGCCGCCCCTTTCGCATTCAACATGATTGAGATGTTGCCGGCAGCCTCATTGGCGATCAGCCGCGGAATCATCATCGGCGAAAACCTGCCGGGCCCGCGTTCAAAGAGTATCTGGTACCCCTCCATATCAACCTCTGTACCGCCGATACCGTTACCGATCATCACCGACACACGCTCCGGATCAGGTCGGGCCTCATTTAAACCGGAATCACTCCAGGCCTCGGTGGCTGCCGCAACAGCGTACTGTGTGAAAAGTCCCATGCGCCGCGCCAGTTTTTTGTCAGCATAACGGGAAAAATCGAAATCCTTGACCTCAGCCACATATTTAGCATCAACCCTGGCAGGATCAAACTTTGTTATCGTGTCAATTCCGCTCTTGCCTTTACGGATACTTTCCCACGTCTCAGACACGCAATTGCCAATCGGCGTAATAGCTCCAACACCAGTGATCAACACCTTTTTATTCGTACTCATGTGAGAAAACCCTTCTCTAACTTTTGTTTACACTAAATCAGCTCAACCCCTGACCGTATGATAACTGCGAATCATGATTTGAACCTGAGTGACTTCCACCTCTCGCAAAAACGTCCTTTATGATGACATTTATTAGAATTTTGTCAACATGGAATTTCTGAGCATTAAAAATCGGAAAATTTAATATTCAACCAAAGTCCAATTTACAAGATCAAAAATCTTTGTTAACATCGCGAACTAAGAGGTTAAAGATTATGGAATCAAGTGCGCACAAAATTTTGTGGATTGATGTGGTTTCCGAGCTGGGCGGTGCCCAGATCAGCATGTTTGAAGTCTGCCGGGCACTCATGGAAAAAGGGGTTGAAGTTGAAGTCGCCCTGCCTAAAGGCCCGCTCTACGACAAATTCATTGGCTCCGGATTCACCGTTCATCCAATCTCACCGATTCGCGCATCAAAAAAGGGATTCGCGCTTTTCACAACTGCGGCCAAGTTGTTAAAATCACCGCATACCGTCAATCAGATCGTCAACATCTGCAAACCCGATCTGATTCACGCCAACTCGCTGGCCGCCTTTATGACAACCGCTCATGTTCCGGCAAAGCTGCCCCTTATCTGGCATGTGCGCGACCTTCAGCATAACCCGAAACTGATTCGTAACAGCATTCGACGCGCCCGAGCTATTATTTCAGCCTCAGAGATTATCGACGAAAATCTCACAAATCTGGTCTCGGCCCGCCATCGCGGCAAGCTGCACTTGCTACGCAACGGCATTGACCCCGCGATTTTTGAAGATGTTGACAAGCAGGCTCTGCGTGCTGAACAATCTCTGCCGGCCAATGCGCCGCTGGTGGGCATGGCGGCACACCTTATTCCCTGGAAAAAACATGATGTTTTTATCGAGTGCGCCGCATTGATTCATCAAAAGATACCCGAGTCCCACTTCGCATTGATCGGGCGCGATTTATTCAATGAAAACAAGCGTTATCTGCGGCAACTGCAGGCGGCGGTCGAACGGTATCAGCTCGAGGATTGCTTTCATTGGATCAGCAACTGCGACTCACCGGAAAAGATTATCCCCGCCCTGGATATTTTGATCCACCCGCCCCGACATGAGCCCTTTGGAAGAGTTGTCTGTGAGGCCATGCTTAGTGGCGTTTCCGTAGTCGTTGCGGACACCGGCGGGCCGGCTGCTATGGTAATCGACGGTATAACCGGTCGACTGGCGCAAAACGGCACCGCGGCAAATCTCGTCGCCGCGGCCGTAGAGCTTTTGAACCAACCTGCCACCCGTGAAACTCTAGCTGCCAATGCCCGCGAGCACATTTTACTCAACTATACTGTGCAGCGCGTCTGCCACGAACTGCTTATTATCTACAGCGACGTGCTGCGCCAGGCCAGAGAAGAACTCGAGTACAAACCCGATAATTATTAACCGCACCGCTGCCTGAAATTGTCGGTGTTACTTTGTTTTGCTATACTTTCCGCTTCAAGCCAGATAACAACATATGTGCTCCGCAGATCAGACAACTGAAGAAAGCGAACTGGAAGTCGCTTATGACAGCACGGAGTTCAGCACTTAATTTTATGGAGATTTATTATGGGACTTGGTGTCGGAATCGTCGGGCTGCCGAATGTCGGCAAATCAACCCTCTTCAATGCTCTGACACGCGCACAGAACGCGGAGTCGGCCAACTATCCATTCTGTACAATCGAGCCTAACAAGGCGCACGTACCCCTCTCTGACGAGCGGCTTGACAAACTTGCCGCGATTGCCCGACCGGAAAAGATTACACGGGCTACTGTTGAATTCATCGATATCGCCGGGCTTGTACGCGGAGCCAGTCAAGGCGAGGGTTTGGGCAATAAGTTTCTGGCTAACATCCGTGAGGTCGATGCGATTTTGCATGTGGTACGCAGCTTTACCGATGACGATGTGGTGCATGTGGAGGGCGGAATCGATCCGCTACGGGATATCGAGATCATCGAAACCGAATTACTGCTGGCTGATATGCAGGCACTTGAAAAACGCATCGAACGCTACGGAAAACAGGCACGTGCCGACAAAGAGTTGCGCAAAGAGGTCGATGCGATGGAGGTTCTGCTGGCACATATCAATCGTGGTCATCCCGTACGTACATTCAGATATGAAGTCGGCAACCCGATTGGAACCACACTGAAAGAGAGTCAGTTCCTGACCGCCAAACCGGTCATCTATTGTGCCAACATCGACGAAGACGAACTCGACAATCCGTCAGATTTTGTCAACAAAATCGGTGTTTTCGCCCAAGAGCGCGGCTGCGATGTCGTCACGATCTCGGCTAAAATGGAGAGTGAACTGGCCGGCCTTTCGGATGAGGAAAGAAGCGATTTTCTTTCCTCGTATAATCTAACTGAGAGCGGACTGGAACAGACCGCCCGCATGGCCTACCATACACTTGGACTGGCGAGTTACTTTACCGCTGGACCCAAAGAGGTGCGGGCCTGGACCTTTCATCGCGGATGGAAAGCACCACGCTGTGCCGCGGTGATACATACCGATTTCGAACGCGGTTTCATCCGCGCCGAGGTCATTAAATATGCCGACTACATCATGCACAATGGCGAAACCGGGGCCAAGGCCGCCGGTGTAATGAGGGTCGAAGGCAAGGATTACGAGGTGCAGGACGGCGACGTGATGCACTTTTTATTCAATATCTGATACAGTGCTGATTCCACCGTCCGCTACTGTTTTTGTTGCGGGTCACTCTGCAGAACGGTGATTCCCGGTAGCCTCTTGTAGGCACTGACCCATCCGTTGGTCCACTCTGTTCCCGGATCAAAACGTTCAAGTTCCGGATGTATGTCGTCAGATGTGCCCGGTTTTCCATCCGGACCGGATGAAAGTAGAAGCGGATTTGCACCTTCACGTGGCTCATAAACAAAGGGGATACCCCAAGGATCACCACGCAGATGGCTGATGTATGGACCATCCCATTGTTCCTCTCCCGGATCACGCACCAGTGCGGCCAGCCCCTGCGTCGCGGATGGGTAGTGCCCAACGTGAAAACGGTAGCGCCCCAGAGCTTCCGCCAGCACATCCACATGTCGCATCGCCCTTTGAACACGTGACTCCCGGTTACGACTGACCGAGCGGTCTGCTGCTCCGAAAAGCAACATCCCTATCAGCGCAAGCACAAACATTACCCCGAAATAAAAGGTCGGATTACGTAACACTGACGGAACAAAAGCACCTTCCAACTCCTGTCTGCTACGTTCATACTGCTTGTGGATGCGCTCCAGCGCACGATGGCGCATACGATGTTTTTCTCCCAGAGCCCGCGCGGTATCGCTATCCAGTATCGGCAGGTTGATCGCCATGTAACGTCCGCAGTGCGGACACTTTGATTCGCGCAACTTTGCTATAATTTTCTGGCAGTATGGGCAACGGTATTTCAAGGGTCCAGATTCTCAAGTTCACCGGTATTCATATCTATGCGACGATAGTAGCAGTTACGCGGCTGCCCATTCCGGTTTTTTGTATGGCAGATGTTGCCGCGCCTTGGGCGCACAATATAGAGTAGTGAGTTTTGCTCACAATTCACCCGCGCCTCCAGAAGGTCGAAGCTCTCACCGGAACTTTTGCCTTTTTCCCAAAGCTCTCTGCGTGATGTGCTCCACAAAACCAGCATACGCTCGGCAAAGGCTTTTTTCATCGCAGTTTCGTTGGTGTAGGCCACTAGTATGACCTCCCCGGTATCGGCGTTCTGCACTGCAACCGGAATGACATCACTGCAGTTTTCCGCAATCTTGGCGATCTTTTCAAAATCCAGCGTCAGCTGGCGGCCCTCTTCCAACTCTTTACTCATCTTCCCTCCATCACACTTATCCGGGGTTAAAAACAATCTTCACCGCTTAAAATCAGTACCCATTGTAGCTATACACCTAACGGAAGGTACTCCCTGCAGGATGCTGAAGGTTTTTATAATAGCACAGCACTCTTGGGCTGCAACCGAATTCTTTTAATTGCTTGTTTTTCCGTGCCGGAGTTGAGAGAATAGAGAGCGGTAAAAAGTACCGGATTTTTGACTGAATGGAGAATCGCATGAAGTATATAAAGTATCTCTGCCTGTTGCTGGCGTGTCTGGGTTTCAACCTGCAGGCGATGGACGCTCTTCAAAGAAGTTTTTTAACACCGCCGGATTCAACCAAGCCATACATGTACTGGTACTGGATAAATAATAACGCCAGCGCCGAGGGCATCACCAAAGACCTGGAGGCCATGCGCGCCGTGGGCATAGGGGAAGTTTTTATCGGACATGTGGTCAGTGCCGGTCTGCCAGAGGGCAAAGTGCCGATTTTAAGCCCCAGATGGTGGGAGCTGGTCTGCTTCGCAGTTACCGAAGGCGAGCGTATCGGCATACGCGTGGGAATGTTCAACGGGCCGGGATGGAGCCAATCCGGCGGACCTTGGATGAGTCCTGAGCAGAGCATGCGCTATCTGGTCAGCACGGAGACCCGCGTCAAAGGCGGCACGGCATTCAGCGGCAATCTTGCAAAACACGAAAAAGCCCTACAGGATGTGGCGGTGATCGCCTATCCAACGCCGGCACACGACGACGTGATCGCCAAACCCATAAAAGCAAAAGCCTCCAATGGAGATCAGGCTCTCACCAAACTCGCTCTGCAAGGCCGCGGCCGGGCTAAATTTAAAACCAAACCTTTCTCCATTGAATTAACCTTTGACCGCCCCCGTAAACTACAACATCTCACTCTCGATTTCGGCGGCTCACGCGCTAAACTGTCCGGCACCATCGAATCAATCGATTCCGGCAAATCCGTTAAATTGCGGGATTTTAAAATCTTCCGCACCAATCTCAAGGATGCGATGGGGCCTTTGGTGCAGGCACCCTTCGAGCTTTCATTTCAACCGACATCAACTGCCGTAATCCGGCTCTCCTTCACCCGAATTGAAGTGCCGCCGACACTGCATGCCATGCACCTCTCCCCTGCGGCCCGCATTGATTTTATCGCAGAAAAACAACTCGGCAGAATGTATCCTGAACCAGTTCCGCCAGTGGATGCCTTCGTCTGGCCTGCGATGCCGGAAAACAGTGACGGTACAGCAGTCGATATCGAAAGGGTTGTGATTTTAAGCGATAAAATGCAGGCTGATGGTTCTCTGCAGTGGCAGGTGCCCGCAGGTTCCGACTGGATTATCGAACGCTTTAATATGGCCACCACCGGCATGATGTGCGGTCCCACCCCGCCGCAGGCGCAAGGTCTGGAGTGCGATAAAATGAGCAAAGCCGCCATCCAAACCCACTTCGACGGCATGATCGGCCGATTCCTACAGCTCATACCGCCCGAACAACGCAGGGGTTTCCAGCATATCACCCTCGACAGCTATGAGGTCGGGCCACAAAACTGGACCGACGGGATGGCATCTTTCTTTGAAAAACGTTTCGGTTACAATCCGATTCCATGGCTGGCAGTTGTCAATGGCCGCGTTGTCGGCAGCCGTGAACAGAGCGACCGTTTTCTGCGTGACTGGCGCCGGCTGATCGCAGATATGATCGCCGAGAATTATGTCGGCGGCCTCAAAGAAGCGGCCAACCGCCACGGCATACGCACCTGGCTGGAAAATTACGGCCACTGGGGTTTCCCCGGCGAATCACTGCAGTACGGCGGTGCCAGTGACGACATCGGCGGCGAATACTGGCTGTGGAACACATTGGGCGATGTGGAGTGCCGTCTAGCAAGTTCGACAGCCAATGTTTACGGCAAACGGGTTGTCTCCGCCGAAGCCTTCACCTCCAATAAAAATTTTGTGCAGGTGCCTTCAAACATCAAAACCCGCGGAGACTGGTGTATGGCAGTCGGCATAAACCACTTTGTACTGCACCTCTATACCCACCAACCCTACAACGCGGCACCCGGCATTGTCCCCTGGTTCGGCACAGACTTCAACCGCCATTCAACCTGGTTCGCCGATTTCGGCAAGGGCTGGACCGATTATCTGCGACGCTGCTGTTACCTGCTACAGCAAGGCAACCATGTGGCTGACATCGCTTACTTCTTCGGTGAGGACACCCCGCGCATGAACGGGCTGCTTGAACCAGCCCTGCCCGACGGATATGATTATGATTTTATCAATCGCGAAATTTTGCTCTCATCGGCCACATGTCGTGACGGACGCATAACCTTACCGCACGGTCAGAGCTACCGCGTACTGGTGCTGCCACCATGCGAAACCATGACCCCCGAACTGCTCGAACGCATCGGCCAATTCGTGAAAAATGGCCTAACCCTGCTGGGCGATCCACCATCGCGCTCACCCAGTTTGCAGAATTACCCCGAATGCGACCAGCAGGTGCGCAGATCAGCCGCAGAGCTGTGGGGCACCAATCCGCCAGCTAAATGTGAGCGCCAAGTTGGCCGAGGTCGCGTCTTCCGCGGTCACTCACTCGATGAAGTTTTCAAGCGGCTGCAACTGGCGCCGGATGTGCGCGGAGCAGGTCGCGATGTTCTCTGGACCCACCGCGCAACCGATGATATCGACATCTACTTTGTCAGCAATCAAAGCGAAAGCAGTGCCGTCCGCTTCAACCCGGTCTTTCGCGTCACAGATTGCGCGCCGGAACTATGGTGTCCCGAAGATGGCAGCAGTACCGCACCGGCCATCTATAAACAACTCGACGAAGGTCTCTGTGTACCGTTGCAACTCGGAGCCACCGAATCTGTTTTCGTGCTCTTCCGCAAACAGAACAAACCCCGATTCGAAATGGTCAGCACCTTGAAATACAACCACGAACCGATTATCGACTGCACCCCCGCACCCACCTCACAGCAGACTGTTATCGATCAGCATAACAGCACTTTCACAATGAGCGCCTTTGTGTCAACCGACAAAACCATCACTCTGCCTGAACAGTGCCCCTCTGGCGTCAGTAACAAAGGACAGAATTTCGTCGCCATGCCGATTCACGGTAATCAGTGGGGCGACAACCACTCCGGTGCCGGTATCTCGGTCGGCATCAACGGAATTGTGGTGCTGGAACACTGGAGCAATAACATGCCACCGGTGTTAGTTTGGCAAGCCCCCGCCCCGCTGATCGGTGAAAATCATATAGCGGTTGTCTATAAAGATGGAATCCCACGCCTGTATGTGAACGGCAAGCTCGTCAAACAGGGCATCGCATCAGGCCAGGTTGTACACTGCTCTAAGCCCACAACTGAAATCTTTACCGGGGAATTAAGAGGATTTACAAACACAGAACATGCTTTGGATGAGAATGAAATAGCAAAAATCAGTGCCGCGGCAACCGGGGTCTTCACGCTGATTTCACCGGAAATCCTGAACGACAATAAGGGTACTCTCTCTCTCTTCGCTCCAGTTCCGGGACGTTACACCGCCGTTCTCGCCGATATAACCGAGAAAGAGTGGCTGATTGAATCGGTCGCCCGTCCGGTTTCATTGACCGATGGACAATGGCAAATCGAGTTTGAACAACGTCACGATATGCGCCGCACCGTACAGTGGCAGACACTCATTGACTGGAAAGATTGCGATGACGAGCTGATCCGCTACTATAGCGGAACAGCTCGCTACCGCCGGAATTTTGACTGGAATTATGCGACCGACAACATGCAGGTTTTCCTCGACCTCGGTAAAGTTAAAGAGATCGCCTCCGTGCGTATCAACGGGGAGAAACTGGGCATCCTGTGGCATGCGCCTTTCAGAGTGGAAATAACAGATGCGCTCATCCAAGGAACGAATCAGCTTGAAATACAGGTGGCTAATAAATGGTTCAACCGCTTCATCGGCGACGCTCAACTGCCAGATGACACCGGTGCCGACAAGAACGGGCAGGTCGCAGAGTGGCCGGATTGGGTTGTCAAGAATCAGCAGCGGCCCCAACCCGAAAGAGTTTCGTTCACCACCAGCAGAATGGTCGATAAAAACACACCTCTGCGCTCATCTGGACTGCTGGGTGATGTGCTGCTGATTCCACGCGTGATTGTCAAATGAGTGCGAAATCTAAACCGAGCATCAACAAACCGATTGCAATAGTCGCGGCAATGCGCCAGGAACGCGAAGCCCTGCTTGATCTCTTCCCGTGCCATCGCCGATATGAACACTATAACACCAGCATGTTTGAAACCGATCTGGCTGGACAGCGGGTGATTATCGCCGAGTCCGGTGTCGGCAAAGTCAACGCCGCCTGTACTCTGACGCTGTTACTCTCTGACTTTGATCCGATCTGTGTGATTAACACTGGCACAGCCGGAGGAATGCAACCGGATCAGCGCATTCTTGACCTTGTTGTGCCAGACGAAGTGGTGTATACCGATGTCGATGTGACACCGCTGGGATTCGCTTTCGGTCAGATACTCGGCAGCCCCGGACGCTTTACCAGTTGCACAAAGCTGCGTACCTATTTTGAAACCGTTCTCGCGGAGATGGACTCTGCACCGCGTCACCATCGGGGATTGCTCGGATCAGCGGATTCCTTTATCTACCAGGCGGAACAGATTAAAGCTATCAAAACACGTTTCAACAACGAGGTGCAGTGTGTCGAAATGGAAGGCGGCGCAATTGCGCAAGCCTGCCACCGTTTCGGTGTGCCCTGGCTCATTCTCAGAGCACTCAGCGATGTACCCGAACACGGCGGGAACGCCCTGGATTTCCAGTCGTTTCTGCCGCGGGCCGCTGAAATGTCAGCCCGCATCTGCTTGAAGCTGGTTGAAAAAATGACGGGATTGTGAAACGCGATCTGTTTACACAAATTAATCATCATCTTTTGAACTAAATTGAATCGCAACTGCCGGTGTGGCAAAGCGGCGATGTTGGTTGAACAGGCTGCTTAAATAGGATAGAATGCCACTTTAAATCAGACCGCAGGTCGGTTGCATGAATGGAGATTTACAATGGCTGGTATATTCAAGGCTTATGACATCAGAGGAGTTTACGGCGAGCAGTTGACAGATGATCTGGCCTACAAGATCGGTCGGGCCTACATAACCTTGACAGGTGCGAAAAAGGTTGTCGTGGCACGCGATATACGTCCGCACTCCGAACCTTTATTCAGGGCATTGGCGCGGGGAATCTGTGAGCAGGGTGCCGACGTAATCGACATCGGGGAGGCATCGACACCGATGTCCTACTATGCCAACGGGACATTGCGGGCCGATGGTTCTGTGATGATCACCGCCTCTCACAACCCGGCACCTTGGAACGGGTTCAAGTTGTGTCGGGCGGATGCCGAGCCGATCAGCGGTTCAACCGGCATCATGGAAATTGAAGAGATTGTGGCTCGGAAGAGTTTTGCCTCTCCACCGGAGCGGCACGGTTCGATTACGCAGCACGATATTCTTGAGGAATATAAAGCGCATGTGCAGCGCGGCGCGCATCTGGCACAACCGATCAAAGTGGCGATTGACTTCGCCAACGGAATGGGCATCTGGGAGAACCGGGTTCTTGAGGGAGTGATAGAGTTTGACGGAATTTTCGATCAACCGGACGGGGTCTTTCCCAATCACGAGGCCAATCCGCTCAAGGTGGAGACACTTGATGAGTTGCGCAAGATGGTCCATGCCGGTGATTACGCTTTTGGTGTGGCCTATGACGGCGATGCCGACCGTGCCGGATTTATTGATGAAAAGGGCGAGGTTATTCCAATGGATTTGACTACCGCGCTGATTGCCCGGGATGTTCTCTCCACTGAAAAAGGAGTTGTCTTTTATGATCTGCGCAGCAGTCGTGTTGTGAGAGAGGTGATTGAAGATGTGGGCGGTACCGCTATGATGAGTCGGGTGGGTCATGCTTTTATCAAGAAGCAAATGCGTGATCATAATGCAATTTTTGCGGGAGAGTTGAGCGGACACTACTATTTCCGCGATAACTTTACGGCTGAAAGTTCCGCAATGGCGATATTGGCCCTGGCCAACATAGTCAGTCAGGCGGGACAACCACTCTCTGAGCTGATTGCGCCACTGAAAAAATATTATCAGAGCGGTGAGATCAATTCCGAGGTCGCGTGCGATCCGCGGGAGATTCTAAGCAACCTGAAATCTATTTACAGCAGCAAAGAGGGTCGGGTATTTGAGCTGGATGGAGTGAGTGTAGAGTTTGATGACTGGTGGTTCAACGTCCGTTGTTCCAACACGGAGCCGCTGGTGCGCCTTAATCTGGAGGCGCGTAGCAAGGAATTGATGACGGCCCGGCGTGATGAAATTCTGAGGGTAATCAGAGCCGGTAGCGCACAATGAGGTTGCATCGCAGTTATTGAATTGGAGAACCGGTTATGCTGAACGAAGATATTTACAAAGAGCTGCTTGCAAAATATACCGGACATTTCGGTTTTGAGCCCGAGGTGGTGGCGTATGCCCCGGGACGAATCGAGGTGCTGGGAAATCATACCGACTATAATGAGGGATATGTAATCTCTGCGGCCATCAGTTTAGGCACCTTTTTCGCTGTGCGCAAGTCAGCCGGACAAGGATGCCGGCTTGTGGCGGGTGATCTGATGAAAGAGGTGGAGTTTGATATCGGCGATATCAAGCCGGTCGGCAGCGACGGTTGGCAGAATTATGTCAAAGGCACATTAGCCGGTCTGGCTGAATGCGGAACGGTTGAATGCGGTTTTGACGGAATGTTTCTAGGCAACATCCCGCTGGGCAGCGGACTATCCAGTTCCGCGGCACTTGAGATGAGTGCAGGTCTGGCATTCAGTCGGCTCTACGGGATAACAGTTGATTCTGTCACGTTGGCGAAGATAGGGCAGAAAGCCGAACATGATTTTGCCGGATGCAACTGCGGTCTGCTGGATCAGATTTCGAGTTTGGCGGGCGAGAGCGGCAAACTGGTTAGAACGGATTTTAGAAGAGTGGTTTACGAAAGTGTTCCGACCGGGGACGACATCTGTTTTTTGATGTGCAATACCCTGTCAAAACACGAACTGGTGGATGGTGCTTACAACAAACTGCGCGAAGCCTGTGAACAATGCGCCGCTCATTTCGCTAAGGTGTTGCGTCATCCGGTCAAGGCGCTACGTGATGTCACGATGGCTGAATGGGCGATCTACCGTGAGGGATTGTCCGAAGAGAGTGCCCGCAGGGGTGCGCATCCCATCGGCGAGAATGAACGAGTTCTGCTGGGGGTCAGTTTACTGGAAAAGGGTGATGTCGCGGGATTCGGCACTTTGATGTTCGACTCGCATGCAAGCTCAAGGATTCTTTTCGGCAACTCATGCGAAGAGTTGGATTTTGTAGTTGCGACGGCAGGCAAAATCCCAGGTGTTCTGGGAGCACGTCTCTCGGGGGGAGGATTCGGCGGGTCGGCGGTGGTACTGGTGCACCCGCGTGATGCCGAAACAGTCGGCAGAGCCTTGGAGAGCAGTTTCGTAGCCAGATTCGGTCATCTATGCGAGGTGAGTGTGATCATACCCTCTGAAGGTGCGCACCTTGTGCTTGGGCAGTAATTGAGGGATAAAGCTTCCGCGAGGGCACGGGGCATCAACTCTCCTCTTCCGGGAAGTCGTCGGTCAGAGTGAAAGTTTCTTCGCTCTGATCCTCATCAATCAGAGGATTTGTCGGCTTGAAATCCTGCTGTTTGAGATTCCAGGTCAGCCACTCTGAAAAGAGGTCGAACGGTCGACGGCGGTCGATGTTGGCTCGCACCTGAGGACGGAGCATCTCGGTTGCAAGCGCGTCACCGGGTTTGCGATCCTCAACATAAACCAGCAGTGATTCGGTGGCACTGGTAGGAATTGCCTCGGAAATCTCCCCTTTCTTGAGTTTCATGGCACCGTAGGCGATTGAAAAACTGTTTTTGAACTGCTGACTACGGATATTGTTGACGGTATAGGTGATTGAGGTAGAGATATTCATGGATTGAGCGGCAGCGGCCTCGGCGAATGATTTGCCCTGGTTGATAAGGTCGCTGACCTGCATGCTGAGACTCTGATAGTACTCCTTGAAGGCCTCGGCTCTTGCCTGGCTGAGAGCACGGGGCTTCAGCTGATCGAGCACCTCTTCAAACTCGGGTGTATGCGCGGGTGAGATTTGCACCTGCTCCATCACGTAAACTCTGTTGGTGCCTGCTACCACACCATATCTGGTATCCTCGCGTGAAGGATCAATCTCAAAGGCCGTTGAGATAAAAACGTCGGGGTTCTGAGCCCATGGCAAGGAATCATCGGCACTGAAAAGGGGTGATGTTTTCACGCTCAGTGAGCGTGCGGTAGAGAGTTCTTCCATATCAACGGATTCAGATCCGGCCAATGAGCCATAGATTGTGAATTTGAGGTTGGTTTCGGCACAGTAGAGTGCCTGTTCGAGGCGTAGTGTTTGCTCGATCTCGTCTTTAACCTCATCAAAAGGAATGGTTGCGCTGGTTTCGTTGGTGGTTGTACGCTGATAGCTTTCGATATTATCATCGTAGAACTGTTGCATGTCGTCTAGTGTCAGGGTGACGGCACCGAAATAATTGCTGGCCGGAATTTCTATATAGCGCACGGAAACCCGGTCGGGCAGAGCGAAACTCTCCCGGTTTTCCTCGTAGAACTTCAGATAGTCGTCTCTGCTCAGATTCATATCGGCTGTAGCGAACTTATTACTGATGGAAGCGGTGCGCACAGTGAACTGATCGATCATGGCGTTCAACTCATCATCAAGCTCCATCGGTGATATCCAGTTGGCGGTCTGGACAAGGGCGGCACTTTTCATCAGCGCGATCTGCTGCGCGACCAGACTTTCGTAAATTTCGGGGGAAAGTCCCTGTTGTTGCAGAATGGCACGGTAACGGTTCTCATCGAAGCCGTTGGGCCCCTGAAATGCCTCGGCGGAGAGCAGAGCCTCCTGAATTTCACGAGCCCGGGTAACTAATCCGTTTTCTTCAGCGAGTTCACGCGCGGCCAGTTGCTCCCATGCTTTGCGGTCAACCACGGCAGCTGAAGATTCGGTATCGCGATTTGCGCCAAAGCCGCGAACGGCCTGAGTGGCCAAGCGGAATTCATTGAAGGTAATCGCATTGCCATTGATTTTGCCGGCACTCTGACCTTCCTGAGGCGAACGCAAACACGAATCTGTGCCTACGAACGCCAAAGCGATAATTACGGCGAATGCGCCCCAGAGTACGCGATTACGGATCAGTCGGTTGAAATGGTAGATAAACACGGTTTTACTCAGTTTTTTGGTTAAATGCGCCACTCAGTCTGATAAGAAAAACCGGAGGCTTGCGCGCGCCGCCGGTTTTGATTGCCTGTCGTCCATGAAATATCAGAGGCCCACAGGAGCCTTTTCTTCGTCCGGTTCGGTTTGGTTCTGTTCGGAACGCAGTTCAAGTTCAGGCAAATCTTCCATAGTCTCGGGTACTTCCACCAGCTCCCCGGTTTGGAGCGCAGCGCGGCCCTCCACGTAAGCGAAACGGTGACGGGCCATGCCGGTGGGGCTGACCACCAGAATTGAAACCACTGTGCGACCTCCAACCGGAGCCTGTTTGCGCCATATCTTCACCACGGCCTGCGGCGACATACCGTAACTAATCGGCTGCTCGGAACCATTTGCCAGCTCTATGGTGAAGTCCCCGGAAACTGAGGTCAGGCGGCTGAAGCTGCGATTGGGAGCACTAACGATATTGACCGTGTTCGCCGCCTGCAAAGCGGGAATAACATAATGCGATCCCTCAACGACAGCTGACCCGGTGATGGTGGCCGCCTGAAATATTTCATTTTCACCTTCACTTGAAAGCGTATATTCCCCTCTGCCGCTAACACTCTTCAACTCGGCATTCGGGGTGCTAACGTTAAATTCACTACTCTTAAGATTTTCACGCAGAGTTGTTTTGACAGTGCCGTGAACCAATTGCAGGGTTAAACTCTGACAGATGCGGTTGTCTTTACAGACCCCGGTGACCACAGCCTCGCTCTGCTCCAGCAGCTCGGCATTGTCCTCTTCCGAAAAAACCAGAAACATACTGCTTGCGGCTGCTGTTCTGAAGGTGGAACCCAGGGGGTAGGTTTTGTTGTGCTGTGCCAGCTCGAAGCTCCCCCGATCCGGATTCAGAACTTCACATGTGCCGTGAAGGTTGACCACACGCACAAGATTGGCGAATTTGGTTTCGGACTGCACCGCTGCAGCCTCTACCAATGTGTCTTCCGCGGCTGGCACCTGTGCGCCAGCGCGCCAGATCAGAGTGGACACACATATCAATGCCGTCAGAAAATATCTATGAGTCTTCATCAAGACCGCTCCTTACACGTATATACGTATCGTATGATAACAATTGACCTCTTTACCTAACAAAGGTTTTCAGATAATATAATATCTGAGTAGCGGCGTCAATCGTGGCTTTTGAAAAAGTTACACCTTGCCGACAGAAGGAAATTTCAGCTTTTGTGCTTGGAGGCTTAGCTGCGATTGTGATTAACTGTCGTGGTAGCCCCGGGAGGTTGCGAGCATTTTGTCCGGCATGTTGGGTTGGCCATATTGAGTGCTGACTGTTTAAGATTTAAACTCACTTACCCTGATTATGCAGAAAATCGGTAGTTTTGAGCTCTTGCACGAGGATCGCCACACAGGTGCGCGATGCGGACGGTTGCACACTGCGCACGGAGTGATTGACACCCCGGTTTTTATGCCGGTTGGCACCCAGGCGACCGTCAAGGCCCTGGAACCGCGCGATCTGCAGGAACTTGGCGCCTCGATCATCCTGAGCAACACCTATCATCTGCTACTGCGTCCGGGCACCGGAGTAGTGGAGCAGTCCGGCGGGCTGCATCGTTTCATGGGATGGGATGGAGCGATTCTGACCGACAGCGGCGGTTTTCAGGTCTTCAGTCTGAACAACCTGAACAAAATTCATGAAGATGGAGTTGAGTTCAGCTCGCACATTGACGGTTCACGCCTTTTTTTAGGTCCGCGGGAGGCAATGGCGGCTCAAAGGGCACTCGGGTCTGATATCGCCATGGTTTTTGATGAGTGCATGCCCTATCCCTGCGATGAACAATACGCGGTGCGCTCAGTAAAAACAACACTGCGGTGGGCTGCAGAGTGCGCCGCAGAACCCCGCGCCACAGAACAGCTCTGTTTCGGCATTGTGCAGGGGGGCGAGTTCACCGCCTTGCGTGAAATGTGTGCCCGCGAACTGACTGCCATCGGATTCGACGGCTATGCGGTCGGAGGTGTGAGTGTCGGCGAACCCGAGGATATTATGTTGCGCGGGGTGGAGGACAGCCTGCGCTTCCTGCCGCTCGACAAGCCACGGTATGTGATGGGACTCGGTGATATGTTTCAGATGACCGAATCGGTTGCACGTGGAACCGACATGTTCGACTGCGTCATTCCCACTCGGGTCGCACGTCACGGCACCGCATACACCAGACACGGTTCATATCCGGTTAAATCCGCAGTTTTTAAGCTAGATGAACGTCCGGTTGAGGAGGGGTGTGAATGCTACTGCTGCCGCAACTTTTCGCGTGCCTATATCAGACACCTGATTAACGTGCGTGAGATACTGGGGGTACGGTTGCTGACCATCCATAACATGCACCGTTATCTCGAATTTATGCGGGAGATGCGTGAAGCAATCTTGAATGACTGCTTCGACGAATGGAGAAAAAGGCAGTCTGAGATTTTACGGCCGAACGGCCTCAAATCACGCAATCACGCCGAGGTTGCAATGAAATGAGTCGAAAAGGTGAGCACTAGTTGCTATAATTTCAATCTCTGTTTTGAAAACAGTAAATTGATTGTAATAGCCATTCTTTGAACGGCATTATGTCGCTCACCGAACGACTACAACACTTGGGCTGCGGGTAGAACTCGCGTTAGCAGATAACATAAAGGAATAACAATGAACACACTTGTCACGCTTGCACAATCACAACAACAGGGCAGCATCGGTGCGATGCTGATACCTATGGCACTGGTTTTCGGCATCTTCTATTTCATGATGATCCGTCCGCAGCAACGCAAAGAGAAAGAGCGCCTGCGCATGATTGCCGAGTTGAGAGCCGGCCAGCGTATTCTGTTCGCCGGCGGACTGACCGGCACGATCACCGAAACCAAAGATGCCACCTTTCTGGTCGAGATCGCCCCGAAGGTAGTAATAACAATCGCACGCAGTTCAGTCAGCCAGGTTCTGACCGACGAAAATGACACACCCATGGAACAGAACTGAAAAAATATTCTTTTACTGATGAGTCCAAGTTGTTAAACCTATTTACGGAATTTGAAATTCATAAACTGAGTTAAATGATTGTTAATAAGGAATTTGTTAATTTTATAAGCTTCACCCAACGGGTGAAGAAGTTTCTGAATTTCAAACCGCAAGGGGTTGCCAGTTTTACCGCATCTGCGACGTTGTACGGCTTTCAGCATAGTCACTATAGCTGAAAACCGTGCGCCTTGCATCTACGACAAAATGGCAACTGCCGTTTTTAGGCTTATTTCTTTGATCCCAATATTCCTGTCGAGTATCAGTTTCATCATTTCTTCAAGGTAGAGGCCGGTTTTAATCTGGAGGATGCTCTGCTGCGCGTATTCACTGATCCGGAGATTGGCTTTCCGGTGGTTGAGATTGTTGTGCCGGGCTATTCGGATGTGCTGCCATATTATCCGGCAGAGAGTCAGACCCTTTTCCGTCAATACAACCGCAGAGATGTGCTACGCTCCTATGGGGCGGTCGAGGGCGCGCCATCCGCCGGCGGAGCATCAAACAAAAGTTTTTAAAGCGTGTATCTTCGCTCATCCCGATAGCGGCTTGGCATCATGCCGGTGTATTTTTTAAACACCTTGCTGAAGTTCTGGCTGGAGGAGAAGCCTGTCCGGAAAGCGATGTCGGTAATGGATGTTTCCGAATCCGAGAGCAGTTCCGATGCCTTGCGGATACGCAGGCGCAGCAGGTAGTCGTTGGGCGTCATTCCGGTGCCGGCCTTGAAAAGTTCGAAGACCCTCGCTCGGCTGTAGCCAAGATGCTTCGTCAGATCCGCAATCCGCGGCGAATCACAGCAGTGCTGTTCGAGATAGCGTATGGCGGCCTTGACAATAGCGTCGTGGTCAGGCTGCGGAGGACTCGCCAGTTCCGATGCCGTGTCTATGAGCACGGCGCAGCAGGCCGTGCGCAGGCAGGCCTGCGTCAGAGGTGCCAGTTTCTGCCCGGCGGCCTGATCCCGGGCTTCTTCTGTCGGTGCCAGCGTTTTGGTCGAGTACTCTTCAACCAGCTTGAAAAGGCGGGTGATTCCCCGGCGCAGGTTGATGCTGAAGGGATGAACTTTCATGGTTGATGTTGCGATGAGTCTCTGGATCTGAAGCAGGTTGTCACCTGCGAGGGTTGTCAGGGAGGCGGCATCCGGTCTGTCCGGTCGGCATTCAATACCCAGAAGCGTGGAAGGCGAGCCGACGCTGTTAAGGCCGCGGTGCAACTCTCCCGGTGGAAAAATGCAGAATGAGCCTCCTTTAATCGAGATTGCAGGTGCGCTGCGGGTTTCATAGGACATTTCGCCATCCAGCAGAAAAATCAGTTCATACCCCTCATGCGCATGCCAACTGATGGGGCGGGCCGTGTGGCTGCGCACGGTGCTGACCTGCCCGACAAG
>CAYOQJ010000077.1:0-30751 GCA_964406095.1 uncultured Lentisphaeraceae bacterium | reverse complement strand
AACAAGGAAGCGGCTGTTGTTTACAACAAGGCTAAGCCTTCTAGCCTTTTGCCTTGCGGACCAGCCGATCCATTTTTCACGCGCTTTTAAGTTCAACGCGGCGGCACTAAAAGACGCGATTGCAACCCATTCGCCATCCAGTTCGGCCACGTATCGCAATGTCTGTCCCGCCATATGCGCACTGGCGAGGTAGTGCTTGGTTTCCAGCAATAAGTCGAAGCGAGGTTTTTCCGAATCCAGCATTAGACGTACAGTGACCCGCTTCAACAACTTGGGTTCATCAGTAAAAGAATATTTTTTCATGTTGCTGTTATAGCAAAAACAATTCTCTGTGTTCACTCAAATTGCGCAGCAACCTTTACTACGTTGAATATGTGTTACCCAGATGAAACTCCCCTGCGTGGAACCATCGTGTTGACGGACCCAAGGGCAAGAGTAATAGGCGATCAGGCTTCGCCCATTTCCTCCAGGCGGCGGTACAGGGTGCGGCGACCAATGCCCAGAATGGAAGCGGCGGATCGTTTGTTGCCCTGCACTTGCGTCATGACATGGCGGATATAGCGTCGCTCGACCGCTTCCAGCGTCAACAGTGATTCGTCGCTGATCTGCAAGCCGTTCTGCAACAAGTCGCCTGCGGCGGCGCTGCTTTTGCCGTTTGCGTCACGAATGCGTGAGGGGAGATGTTCGGGGCGGATTTCGCGCGTGGGGCAGAAGGCTACGGCGCGCTCGATCATGTTGCGTAATTCGCGAACATTGCCGGGGAACGGATAGCGGCGAATCTGCTCATAGGCGGGTGCGCTGAACCCGTCAATCCGCTTGTCGGTTGAAGTCGCGTATTGTGCCAGGAATATCCCTGCCAACAGATCGATGTCATCGCCGCGTTCGCGCAGCGGCGGGACGTTGATCTGGAAGGTCTCCAGCCGATAGAAGAGATCCTCGCGAAAATCGCCCGCCCGAACCTGCTCCTCGATATTCCGGTTGGTCGCGGCCACGATGCGAACATTGATCTGCTGTTCGCGATTGCTGCCGACGGGGCGGATTTTCCCGTCCTGAAGCATCCGCAGCAGTTTGGCCTGCAGGGCGGGCGGCATCTCGGAGATCTCGTCCAGAAACAAGGTTCCGCCTTCGGCTTCCGCAAAAATGCCCTGTCGTGCTTTTCCTGCCCCGGTAAAGGCCCCGGCATAGTGCCCGAAGAACTCGCTTTCAAGCAGCTGTTCCGGAATGCCCGCGCAATTCACGGGTAGGAATGGCCCTGCCGCGCAACCGCTTTCCTCATGAACCGCACGGGCCACAAGCTCCTTGCCGGTACCGCTTTCCCCGGTAATCAGTACCGGTCCACCAGCCCTGGCAACCTGACGGATTTGACGGAACAGTCCCAGCATGGAATCACTGCGACCAAACATGCCGTGAAAGTTTGAATCCTCTCCCACCAGCCGCTTTATCTTCCCGAGTTGTTCGCGCATCCTGCGTTTTTCCAATATGCGATCGATACTGATTTTGAAATGATCCAGATCCAGCGGCTTCGTCAGAAAGTCTTCCGCACCAGCCTTGAGGCTCTCGACGGCCTTAGGCACTGTGCCGAAGGCCGTAATGATCAAGAAATCCGGTGTGTGCTCGGGGATTTCCGTGCGCACCTTGCCCATCAAAGCCAGCCCATCCGCACCGGGGAGGCGAAGATCGCTGACAATGATGTCCGGCAGCCACGCGATCGCGATCGCCAGTCCCTCCTCGGCGGTGTGCGCGAGCCGCGCGAGCAGGCCGTCATCCTCGACCTCATCGCGCAATAATTCGGCCAGACTATGGTCGTCTTCGACAATCAGGATGCGTGTGTCCGTTACATTTTTCGTATTCATGCTGAGGGGCTCCTCTGTGCGGATGGTTTTGCAGGCAGGCTTATTTCGATACGTGCGCCGCCGCATTCGCTATCGGTCACGTTTATGGAACCGCCGTGTTCGCGCATGATGCCATGAACAACCGCAAGCCCCAGCCCCGTGCCTTGCCCGACAGCCTTGGTCGTAAAAAACGGTTCGAACAGCCGCGGACGAATAGCATCCGGAATACCGCGACCATCGTCGTCGACGGCGAATACCACGGTGTCTCCCGTCGCCTTCCATTCCAGCCGTACGTGACGGGTGGCTTCGGCCTGGATCGCGTTACGCAACAGATTCACCAACGCCTGTTCGATGCGGATTGGGTCTGCCGAGAACGGCGGCGCATCCTGATCGCCACATGTCGAGATCGTGACATGCCGACTTGCGGCTTCTCCGGCTATCGCGGAAACCGCGGACTCCGCCACGTTGAGGGGCCGCAACGTGCGATATTGTAGCTTGCGACTATGGCTGAAATCGAGCAGTTGCCGCACGATGATCTCCATCCGCCTGATTTCACGCTGGATACGCTGGAAGGCTACGGCTTTTCGTGAATTTTCGGTTTCGTGGCGCAATGCGCGTTGTGCAGTGCCACCGATGGTGCTCATGGGCGTGCCGAGCTCGTGGGCGACACCTGCGGCAAGCTGGCCGAGAGCCGCCAGCTTCTCGGACTGTCTGAGCTGCTGTTCCAGCGTCAGTTGTTCTTGCCGATTACGTTGTATCTCGGCTTCGGCGTTTTGGATGCTGTCTAGCATCATGTTGAAACTTGCGGATATAGATGCGATTTCTTTGGGTCCCGCGAGCGGGAGTCGATACCCGACCTCCCCGGCGGCGACCCGCTGCATTCCCGCAATCAGAGCCATGAAATGCCGTCCCATCGCCTGGTGCTGGCCGATAAGCACCAGAAAGGCCATCACCAGCGTCCCGGCGCAAAACCAGAGAACCGCGTGCTTACGCACGGTGGCAATGTAATTGCGAAAATCCCTTTCGCGCCGCGTGAGTTGCAACAGACCAGCGGTCTGATTGCGGGAATCCACAAGTGGCACAAAATAGGAATAGACGCGGCGACCAGCGACTTGTCCGTATTCCCCAAGCCGCTTGCCATCGGCGGCAAGCGTTGTGAGCTTATCGCGTTGCGGGTCAGGATCCTCTTTTCCTGCGGATGCAATTTGCTCGCCCTCCAGATCATACGTATAGGCGCTATATACTCTATCCATGGAGATAGCGGACTCCAAGGTTTGCTCTATGCCCCCCTGCCGGTTGCGCTCCATCGCATGGCTTAAGGGCAACTGAACGGCTCTAGCCACCATCTCCAGATCGCTCTGCATACGCGATTCGACCTGGTGCTCCCATTGCTTCATTGCAAAGTATCCGGTCAGTGCCATTGACACGCCGAGCGGCGCCAACACGTAAAGCAGAAGCGCCATCCTTAAACTCGGCCGCCAGCGGCCCAACTCTTTCATTTTACGTGCCATGATTGCTCCTTCAGTGCGTAATACTTTTGTTCTCGCGTTTATGGCGCATGTGCCACATTGATACATTGATCGACGTTCTGCGTCAAGCACTTTCTGCGGTCTTAACTCATTGTCTGATTCGCATCCCGTTTATAGTAAGAACGTTGCAGCTTGCACAACGCATGATTGAATCCTATTGGCATGTTATCTGCGTAATAACCGAAATGCGTATCGATGGCGATGCCGCTGCGATCGGTGCGGCTTAATGAATGAGAGTGGCAGCAACCCGAAAAGAGAGGAGTTATCATGGCATACTTGAGCAAAGGCATCATTCGTTGCGCTATCATATGTGGGTCTGTTGTCGGACTGAGCCTTCTATTGTCGGCCTGTGATCGCCAGCAGCCCATGCCGACGGCAACGGAACAAGAATGGCAGCAGCAACAATCCCAACCGGCACAGCCCGAAGCGCAGGAGCGTGCGGCACCAGCATGGCCGGCGCAGCCCGGCGAATAGACAGCGGGCGCCGGAGATGGCCCCCAACGAACAAGAAGTAACAGAAACAAACGAAAGGAATAGATGATGAATAAGAACATAACAGCAATAGGTATCATGGTAGTAAGTTGCGTTGTCGCAACAGGCCCGACGTGGGCGCAGATGCAGCCGTCTGGCGCACAACCGCAGGGAAAACAATCGGCGGCTGATGTGCAAAGAACAAAAATCACGGAACAGATGCAGGAAGTGCAGAAACGCGCCAGTGCGCTTCAGCAAAGGATCAACACAGTCGCCCAGAAGGCACAGCAGCAAAATCCGGAGCTTCAGAAACTGCACGCCGAGCTGATGGATATCTACAAGAAGAAGCTTGCGGAGTGTGGATACCCGAGTGATGCGGAAATGCAGAAGCTCCGGGAGATGCAGGAACGTCTGCAGAACCCTGGGGCAAGCGAGATGGATGAAGCCGAACGGCAACAGTTAACGCAGCAATTTAATGCCGAAGTGGCGAAGATGCAAGAAGCGCAGGAAAAGGCGCAAAGGGATGCAGCGGTGCTAACTGCGCAGCAGGCATTTGAGGAGGTCCGTTCGAAAGCCATGCGCGAGATCGACCCGAAAGTGCAAAAATGGGAAAGCGAGTTTGAGACTGTTAATAGCAAACTGGAAGAACTCCGCATGCAACTTCAGCAGGTGATGCAAGCCCCGCAGCAATAGCCAGCCAAACGTACGGAAACAGGTCATGCGCCCGCTGCGTCGCGCTGATTGCGTGCAACGCGGCGGACGTTCTGTTTTCGGAACGAAAGGCGGCATGGTGGTAGAGATATGAGGCAAAAAGGGTAGCCCGTCATGGCGGAACAAGGAAAGCAAAACAGAACGTTTCAGGGTAAAGTGCTTGCACCGGGTATGGGCCGTGGTCCTGCTTTTGTATACCGGTCACGCCTTGATCGACATGGCGAGTTCTTTGACATTGATACGTCTGAAATAGGAAGAGAATTGGAACGTCTCAATCAGGCCGCCGAACGAATCGCAATCGATCTTGAGATGCTTGCCAAGCAAATGGAAGAAGCAAATGGTTCCACGTTTGGGGATGTTTTCCGAGCACACATTGCCATAATGCAGGACGTAGGGCTGTGGGCCGAGGTCAAGGAGGAAGTCGAGAGCCGACAGATCAGCGCTGGCACTGCGGTGGAGCGTGTGTTTGATCGCTGGGAACGGCGTTTTCGCGCCATGGAGGATGATTGTCTGCGCGATAAGGCGGACGACCTCAGGGATCTGGCACGCCGGTTCGTGCGGACGCTGGCCGGTGCGGAAGGGCATGCCCTAGCCAGGATGCCTGACGGGAGCGTCTTGATCGCCGCCCGGCTTATGCCCTCCGACATTCCCTGCCTGCTCCGCCGCAACGCCGCGGCCATCGTTGTAGAGTCAGGCGGAACGGCATCGCATGCGGCGTTGTTTGCGCGAGAAACCGGCCTGCCCTGTGTGGGCGGTATTATAGGGATCACGGAATCGGTGGAGTCCGGAATCATTACACTGGTAGATGCCGACAAAGGGGAAGTGGTTCTCGCGCCGGATCCGCGTCGGCAACAGGCGTTCGACAGAAACCGCAGGCGACAGGTAAAAGCGGCATCGCAGGCCCTGAGCCGCGCCCGCGAGCCAGCTGTGAGCAAGGACGGGAAGCGCATTCGCGTACTGGCCAACATCGCGCGCCGGGAGGACACCCAGCTTGCCATGGACAACGGGGCCGACGGCATTGGACTATACCGCATCGAGCATATTTATATGGAGCGGCAGGAACCACCGGATGCCGAAGAGCTTTTCGCGGCGCTGCAAGACACACTGCTTCCCGCCAAAGACTTGCCAGTTTATGTGCGATTGCTGGATACCGGGGGAGATAAACAAATTCCGTTCTTGCCACAACCTTCGGAAAGCAACCCGGCCCTTGGTTGTCGCGGTGTCCGTTATCTTCTGCAACATCCGAGGCTTCTGCAAAACCAGCTTGATGCGCTACTCGACCTTTCGCAACAATTCGATCTACATATCATCATCCCCATGGTTACACGTCTATTCGATATTCGAAACGTCAAGCAGCGCCTGCTGGAAAGGGCTGCGAGGAAAGAGGTTAAGCATATACCTCCATTGGGCGCAATGATCGAGACACCGGCGGCGGCTCTTTCCGCTGCCGATATCGCGCGCGATGCGGAATTTCTCAGTTTTGGAACAAACGATCTCACGCAATATGCATTCGCGGTTGATAGAGACAATCCATTTGTCGAGCGGTATTATGACGATACCCATGCCGTTGTTTTTCAACTGTTGGACATCGCCAGCAAGGCCACACCGGATATTCCTCTCTCCATTTGCGGGGAGCTAGCGGGATATGCAGACAGCATTTCCCGGATTCTGTCCTGCGGTATCGAGTCGTTGAGTGTTGCTCCCCCGATCATACCTGCATGCAAGGAGGCCGTGCGGCGGCTCTCTCTTCCCGCGCACGAATAAGCCTATTTACGGCATTTGAAATTTAGAAACTGAGTTAAATGATTGTTAATAAGGAATTTGTTAATTTTATAAGCTTCACCCAATGGGTGAAGAAGTTTCTGAATTTCAAACCGTAAGGGGTTGCCAGTTTTACCGCATCTGCGGCGTTGTACGGCTTCCAGCATAGTCACTATAGCTGAAAACCGTGCGCCTTGCAGCTACGACAAAATGGCAACTGCCGTTTTTAGGTTTAGGTGCCGCATCTGCGGGTCAGATCAACTCAGTGCCTTTAATGCAGCTTCGTAATTGGGTTCTTCCGTAATTTCCGCGACTTGTTCGGTGTAGATAACCTTGCCAACTTTATCGATGATCACCACGGCTCTTGATTGCAGAGCTTTCAGAGGGCCATCTGTGATCAGAGTGCCGTAGGCTTTGCCGAATTCCGGTGAACGGAATGTCGAAAGAGTAATCACATTGTCCAGGCCCTCGGCTCCGCAGAAACGTCCGCTGGCAAACGGGAGGTCAGCCGAGATACACAGAACCTTTGTGTCTGCCAAACCGCCTGCTGCCTGATTGAAACGACGGACGGATGCGGCACATACATCGGTGTCGATGCTGGGAAAAATGTTGAGTACAACACTCTGTCCCGCAAACTCTGAAAGCTTAACTTCTGATAAATCTCCGCCTGTAAGTGTAAATTCAGGTGCCTGTGTTCCTGTAGCGGGAAGATTTGCGGCTGTAGTGACCGGACTCCCTTTAAATGTTATCTGAGCCATCGGCTCCTCCTTTCATTTTTTCCATTATCTGCACGTCAAAAGGTTTGCTCGCCTCACCGAAATAAATGGTTTGATGAGGGAACGGTATCTCAATACCAGCTTCATCAAAAGCCAGTTTGATGCGGCGCAGATACTCTCTACCCACCTTCCACTGGCGTATGGGTTTCGTTTTGATTCTGCCCTTGATGACCACAGATGAGTTGCTCAGTTTGTCCACACCAAAAATCTCCGGTTCCTCTAGCATTAGAAAACCGAACTCCCGGTCGCGGTTAAGTTCCGCACCCACTTTTGTCATAACCTTGATCACCTCGTCGGTGTTCTCCTTGTAGGCGACGCCTATTTCAAAAACATAGCCAGACCAGTCGTTGGTCATATTGCTCAGCGTGGTGATGGTTCCGTTTGGAAAGATATGTACGACTCCCGCAAGATCACGCAGTACGATGGTCCGGAAGTTGATACGCTCCACCAGACCGCCAGTGCCGTTGACAATCGCCACATCACCGACCCGTATCTGATTTTCAAGAATAAAAAAGAAGCCGGAAATGCAGTCACGCACCAGGTTTTGGGCACCAAAACCAATCGCCAGACCAAAAATTCCAGCGCTGGCCAAGATCGGGCGGATATCTATCCCCACCTCTTTTAGTATAACCAGCAATACCGTCAGCCAGATAGTGATGCAGGTGGCCTGACGTATCAGGCGGATCAGTGTGTCCACCCGCTTGCCTGTTTCAGATGGTTGCTCGTCAGCCTCAATGTTTGTTTTCAAGAGCCGGTGCTGTAGCTTTTCCAGCAGCATGTTTACCAGCCATAGTCCCACCCAGGCCAAAATCAGAATGATCGCTATGCGCCAAAGGGTGAATGTGGCACTTTCCCAGTTAATTGCTCTGAGCCACACTTTTATTTCATCAATCATCTTTTACTCTTTTTCTTATCGTTTAACCAATGAACCAGCCAAATTCGCTCTTCTGAACGATCAAACCCGGCTTCGCTGTCAAAACCGCCACGGTACTTTGAAAATGGCTGGTTGAGTTCGCAACGCCGCAACTTCAGTAAAGCTGCATCAAAGTATTTTTGCCTATCTCTGTAGACAGCTTATCTAAAAAAACGATTTGATTAAAGCAAAATTTCAGTTTGGCTGCCTGCCTGTGCGTATACGCGCGCAGACAGGCGGCTCCGCTGTTTTAGATATACGGGGCAGGAATATCCGATTGGAGAGTGGAGTTGAGCTGTTCAATAAACCGCTTTGATGATCAGTGGATAGTGATCCGAACCGATATCAGGGCCGCGTCGACGCCCGGTTATAATAACATCCTTAGAGTGGAAACAGTGATCGAGCGGCAGTTTTATGAGGGTGTCCACAGGCCAGGTTGTAATAACACCTCGTCCCTGGGAGCTGTCCAGCAGAGCACTGTGCCTGATGAATGCGCGGTAGTGATATGACCAGGGAGTATTGTTGAAATCGCCGGTGACGATCACGGGATTCTGCAGGATGGCCGTTCTGCGAGCCAGATCGAGGGTGGATATGTTGCGTTGGTGCCAGAAATCCTGAATGATTGGTGCAAGGAGGTGAACGCCGTAAATCGTTAGTGTTTTGCCAGCGATGGTGAGTTCCACTTTGGATAGTGGAAGCATACCGGGGTCATTCATGTGTTCAACGGTAGCGGTCGCGTTTGTGGTGCGACAATAGATGGCGGCTCCAAAATTATCCTCGCGGGGATTTTCAGCATAGACAGGATAGCTGTGCCGTAGCGAGCGCAGATCACGTAGCCAGCGTTTTCCGGTTTCATGGAGAACAATTATGTCCGGTTTGACCTTGCGTACAAGGTTAAGCAGTTTGGCAGAATCGCTGTTGGATGTCAGTACGTTGGCTTGTAGAATGGTTATCTGAACTGGTTGCGCCGGCCACACCTGCCGCGGTTGCGGCAGGTGTAGCATCATCAGCGGATAAAGATTGATCAACAGAGGAATAAGTGCCGCGGCAGCACTTTTTGCTTGATGCAGCAACAGCTTGATGCCGATGTAAACCGCGAAGCAGAGTCCCAGCCAGGGTTGCAGATGTGTCACAACTTCCGCAAGATAGTGATATCGGCCCGCTATTCCGGCAATTGTCAGGAGCGTTCCAACGAAAGCGGCGGCGTTGGCAACTTCGCCGGACAATTTTCTGAAATCATAATTCATCTGGTTAAAACTCAGTCTTTTGACTTGTTTTTGCGATAAGCTACAGTACGGAGAGTCCGGTTGCCAACCGGAGCTACGGCACTGTAGTCTTTTTTTAAAGATAACGAGCTTTTAAGTTTTACCGAGTGCTGGGGAGCAATCCGCAGTGGCGCAGCAGTGCTTCGGTATCCGGTTCTCTGCCGCGGAATGCTTTGAATACCTCGAGCGGTGGCGTTCCGCCACCCATGCCCATGATACTCCGACGCATGCGTAGACCGATTTCACGAAGAGCGGCGGGATTCTGCATGTTGCACTCCTCGAATGCCGCGAAGCAGTCGGCGGAGAGCACCTCAGACCATTTGTAACTGTAGTAACCAGCACCGTAGCCCCCGCCGAAAATGTGAGCGAAGGAGCACAGAAAACGGTCTTCATGGATGATCGGCAAGCGGTATCTGGCGGCATTTTCACGTTTGACGTCATCGGGTGTACGCCATTTGGGATCGGGATAGCGGGCGTACAAATCCATATCGGTGGCACCCAGAAAAAGCTGGCGCATCATCGCGCTGGCCGCCCGGTGATTTCTGGAGTTGACAATTTTTTCAAAGAGATCGTCCGGTAGCTGTGCGCCTGTTTCAGCATGTTCACTCACCGATTGTAGTGTACGTCTGTCGTAGCACCAGTTCTCCATGAATTGGCTGGCGATCTCCACTGCGTCCCATTCAATGCCGTTGATGCCGGAGGCCAGGGGCTCATTCACCTCTGTCAGCATGTGCTGCAATGCGTGTCCGAATTCATGAAAAAGCGTGGTGATTTCGTCCATCCGCATTAAAGCGGGTTTTTCGTCTATTGGAACACTCTGATTGCAGCACATAACCGCCATCGGCAGTTGGATAGTGGCATCGGTGAGTTTCTCCCGCGTTCGGAATTCGTTCATCCATGCACCGCCGCGTTTGGTTTCCGGACGGCTGTAAGGATCGAAATAAAAGCACGCCAGCGGGGTGCCTCCGATATCATCAACCCGATAAAAACGCACATCCTTGTGCCAGACAGGCACCTCACCGGTATGGTCAGTGATTTTTACGGCGAAAATGCGTTCAGCCAGATCGAACATCCCCTGTAGAACCCTTGGAAACTTAAAATAGGCACTGAGTTGCTCCTCGCTGTAACCGTAGCAGTTTTCCCGCAGACGCTCAGACCAGAATGATATATCCCAAGGCTTCAGGTAGTCCTCATCAAAACCGTTGGCCTGCGCAAATTTCAACAGGTCACGCTCTTCTTTAGCCGCAACTGGGGCCGCGACATTCTCCAGGCGTTCAAACAGGCGGTAAACATTGTTGACACTGCTGGCCATTTTATTGGATAAGCTGAGCTCTGCGGCGTTTTTGAAACCAAGTAGCTGCGCTTCTCTGCGCTTAAGTTCCAGGATACGCTCAATCAGAGGTTGATTGTCGGTTTCACCGCTACTGGCAAGCGTCACATTGGCGCGGTAGAGTGACGCACGAGCGGCACGATTGCGACTGTGCTTCATGAAGGGCGCATAAACGGCGTAGTCAAGTGTTATGCGCCAAGGGCCGGCAGCGGCGGTGGCATCATCAGCAATTCCGGCGGAGCGTGCCTGAGCGGCGGTTATCGAACGCAAATCCGCCGGCATTCCTTCGGCCTCCACGGGGGTAGTGAGCGTCAATGAGTACGCCTTGCGTGCGTCCAACAGGTTGTTGTTGAATTTGGTACTCAGATGCGCCAGCTCTGTTTGAATCCGGTTAAACTCTTGTTTTTGCTCTGAATCAAGGGCGACACCGGATTGTTGCGCCGCTCTTATCAGTTTTTCCAGAATGCGCTGTTGCACTTTGGTTAATGATTTAAACTCTTCATCGCGAATTGCCAGATACCCCTTGTAAAACTCAGAACTTTGACTCACACGTTGCGAAAAACGGACTATTTCAGGCTGCAGCTCCTCTTCGACGGCGCGCCACTGTGCGTTATTGACCACGCTAAGCATGTGATGCAGCAGGCCCCATGTAAGATTGAGTTGCCGTTGTGTCTCATGCAGGGGGACGATCAGGCTCTCCCAGCTCATCTGATGGTTTTTTTCCAGTTTGTCGATGGCAACTTCCGCTTCCGTTAGCAGTTTTCGGATGGCTTCCCCGGCCTTACAAGGTGTCATGTTCTCAAAATCCGGATGGTAAGGAGTCTGGTAAAATGGATTATCACGGCTCATAGAAAAGCTCCTGGTCGGTCGTTGCTGTCACTGGAACTATCGGGCTCAGGGGGCATATCCCCCATACGGCGCAATTTATCCGCCACCGGCGGCTGAGGGTTGATTTGATAGCTACGCTTCCAGAATTCAATAGCGAGGGCATCATCACCTACTGCCAGCAGAACATCGCCGGTGTGGTCGAGAATTACCGGTTCCTGATTATCATACGCGCTGGCTTTGAGCAGATATTGTAACGCTTCATAATTTCGTTTTTTTCTGTGCAGAACCCAGCCTTTGGTATCGAGATAGGCGGGGTTTTCCGGTTCAAGAGAAAGGGCTAGGTTTACAAATTGCAGGGCTTTATCCAGATGAACACTCCGTTCGGCCCACAGGTAGGCGGCAAAATTCAGCAGAGCGGAGTTGTTTGGATAGCGCTGCACTGCGTCACTGAAAAGAGTGTCAAAACTGGTGTATGCTCGCTGCCGTTCATAAAGCTGGCCTAATGCGATGAAAAATTCTGGTTTAACAGGGCATTCTGTCCGTAAGCATTCGGTGTAGTGATCTTCAAACATTTTGACGGCATCATCAATGCGCTCGAGGATGCTGTAGATATAACCACGTAGCAAGAGTGACGATCCGGGGGTGGCGTCATCCTCGAGCGATGGCGATGCCGCTTCCAGTCGCTCAAGCAGACCGGGAGATGCCGCGTAAATTGATGCCAGATGCATCAGGGTGACATGGCTGCGAGGTTTGATTTGCAGGGCCTTCTCGTAGCTGCGCATAGCCTGATTGGTTTGTGCCGACATGATTTGATAACCGCCACGTAACATCATGAAATCATAGTGTTGCTGATCGGTTGTAATGAAGTCCGCAGCCCTCTGGTGGCAGATCAGTGCTTTATGCGAAGTGGCATGGTCGACTTCACTATACAATGAACGGGCGGTTGCGGTTATGAAGGTAAAAGCCTGTTCAGAGGGGAGCGAAGACGCAAAAATTGAGAGCGTTTTCAGAGCCTGTTTTTCAGCATTTGACTCAAAATAAAGTCGTACTGCGGCATTTGCCACAACGGCATTGGTAGGGGCATAGTGTAGGGTTTTGCGGCACCATTTAGCGGCTTCCATCGGTTTTTCTAGGAGCTCAGCCAGCGATGCGGCTAGGAAAGTAAGTTCGGGGTTATCTTTAAGTGAACACGGGTTTGAGCAAAGTGTCTGATAAGCCTTTTGAGTCTGTTTGTTTCTGAGTTGAAGACGAATCAAAGATTTGAGTGCGCTGATGTTGCGAGGATTGAGACTAACAGCATTAGCATAGGCATTGGCGGCTTTGTCCGGTGCTGGGTTGGTCGCGTTTTCATGCAGCATGCCTCGCATAAAAAGGGCTTGCGAGCCAGCCGTGGCAGCCTCCGATGGCACCAACACCTGTTTGGATTGAACTGGAGGCGGTTGTTTTGTCAGACAGCCTGTTGTAAGCAGGCAGAACCACAGGAGAGTCAGAATGAATACCATCAGTGAGGGCCGGAAAATGATATCAGACCTCGCAGTATTCATTTTGACTCTCCCGATAAGCTTATTTGTTCTTGTGGCGATTGGCCTTCAGACGTTTGCGGTATTTATGCTTTGTCATTTTGGCGCGGCGCTTTTTCTTGATAGTTCCCACGTTGTTTTTCCTCCAGGGATTTGATAACCACCGGAGCTGACGCACCGGCGGAGCTTTCTTTCATTAAAAGATGACTTTGTTAAGGGGAATTTCGATAATGCCCTCTGCACCGGCTTCTCGCAGAGGCGGCACAATGTCGCGGACAACGTTTTCCTCAATAACCGATTCAATTGCAAACCAGGTGTCATCATTCAGCTTGTTGATGGTTGGCGCATGCAGCGAGGGCAGAATGTCGATGATATGATCCAGACGCGCCTTAGGTACGTTAAGTTTCAACAGTACACGCGACTCCGCTGCCAGGGCACCCTGCAGCAGTAGTGAAAACTGCTCGATTTTCTTTTTTTTCCGTGGATCATCCCAGGCTTTACAGTTAGCAATCAGGCGAGTGGTTGAAGTAAGAATAGTCTCCACAATACGCAGATTGTTAGCCCGCAGTGATGATCCGGTCTCAGTAAGTTCCACAATTGCATCCACCAGTTCAGGTGCTTTAACCTCGGTCGCACCCCAGGAAAATTCCACCTCCGCCTCAACCCCGTGCTGCGCGAGGTAGCGTTTGGTTAAGCCAACCGCCTCGGTGGCAATACGTTTGCCGTTTAAATCCTTGACGCTTGTTATTGCCGAGTCGTTCGGTACCGCCAAAACCCAGCGTACAGGACGGGAGGTCGCTTTGGAGTAGCACATCTCGCAGACTTCAACCACATTTGAACCGTTCTCATAAATCCAGTCATATCCGGTTATACCCGCATCCAGCAAACCCAGCTCAACATAACGTGAGATTTCCTGTGGACGGATCAGACGACAGTTCAGTTCAGGGTCATCCACCCTCGGAACGTAGGAACGTGAACCGGCACTGATATTAAAGCCCGCTTTTCTCATCATTCTGAAGGTAGCCTCCTGCAGGCTGCCCTTTGGTAATCCTAAAATCAACGCCATAATCTCTACCTTGTATCCTCTGAAATCTGATTTTAATGCTGTTTTTTCATATAAGAACTTCAAACAATATCATTTATACGCGCAGGTTGCAACCGCAAACACTTTTCAAACATTATGTAATTGCCCACAACCAGGGCATACAGCAAATAGCTTGTTTTTTATTACAGAAGTTGCGACAATCGTAGAAAGGCCTGATCGGGAATTGTAGCAGGAGCGAATGGTTTTGCGCCACGGAGTAACAAATATGTAGGTTCGGTTTGTAACCGGACTGCCCGGGTAGCAACCAAAATTGCTACACTTAGCAATCCCACCTCGCGGGATTGTGCCCTGACAACAGGGCCTGATATGCAGTGTTTTCAGTAGGAGATTCATGACATGTTCTTACAACCGTTATCAAAAGATCGTCGCAACTCACGGAATCTGCCAGCCGAAAGAATGCGAATGAGCCGCAAGAATTTTCTGCGGTCGGCCGCAGCACTTTCATGTGTATCCGCTCTGAGTGGCAGAGCGCAAACGGAGCTGGTACACGGTCAGCAGGCAGAAAATAACGACGCCTGGTTCGGATACTCTATGAACACCGCTACAATCCGCGGCCATAAACTAGGATTGGTCGGTGAGATTGATCTGACTGCCAGGGCAGGCTATGATGCTATCGAACCCTGGATAGGCACTATTGATGAATATAGAAAAGCCGGAGGATCTCTGACCGATCTGAAAAAACGCTGTGCAGACTTGGGACTTAAGGTCTGCAGCGCAATAGGTTTTGCACACTGGATTGTGAACGATGAAAGACAGCGGGCTGAGGGTGTTGAGCAGATGAAGCATGATATGGATATGCTGGCAAGGATCGGCGGTACGCATATCGCTGCGCCGCCAGCCGGTGCGTATGGCGCGGGAAGCGAAATAGCACTCGACGCGGTAGCCGAAAGATATCTGGTTATTTTGAAGGCCGGTGTGGATATTGGAGTGATCCCCCAGATTGAAAGCTGGAGTGGTTCAGCAAATCTTAGCCATCTGAGTGAAGTACTCTACGTCACCGCGCAGACCGGCCATCCGAATGTCCGAGTGTTGGCGGATGTCTTTCATATGTATCGTTCCGGCACACACCCCTCGGCAGCCAGACTGCTGAGCCGGGAGGTCACGCACTGCTTTCATATCAATGATTATCCCGCTGATCCACCACGTGATAAGCTCCGTGATTCGGATCGAGTTTGGCCTGGTGAAGGTATAGCACCACTCAATGAGATTCTCGGTGCTCTGCGGGCCAACCGCTGCCGCACATATCTCTCACTGGAACTTTTTAATAAAACTTACTGGCAGATGGATGCGTTGGAAGCAGCCCGTATCGGATTGACTAGGATGAAGGCATCTCTCGCGTAGAGCACTTCGGTTTCTCTGATCCGGTTAAAAATCGAATATACATTATTGGAAAGGAGTTGACGTAGGTGGTTGATCTGACTGAAAAAACATTGGGAATCAGACGAGTCTTTCAAGGACGCGCTTTGACACTGGATGTCGCTGATATCGAGCTGCCAAACGGCCGCCGATCGGTGCGCGAATTTATACGGCACCGCGGGGCGGCTGTTGTGCTGGGTGAGCGGCCCGACGGCCAGTGGGTGCTGATTCACCAGTACCGACGGGCGGTCGAGGCAACTCTGCTTGAGTTTGTGGCGGGTTGCCTTGAAGAGGGAGAGAGTGCCGAAGCGGGCGCTGCGCGTGAGATGGAGGAGGAAAGCGGCTATCGGGTACTTTCCCTCACCGGAATCGGCACCATTGTGCCGTGTCCGGGCTATAGCGAGGAACGACTATATCTCTTTCACGCTGCCATCGAACAAAAACCGCAGGCGCAACAACCCGATTTCGATGAAAATCTGGTGGTTACTGTGATGAGTACCGAGGAAATCGACGCGGCTGTCGACAACGGCAGCATGATAGACGCTAAAAGCATTGCCGCTTGGTTGATGTGGCGACGCAAAAAGACTGCTACTCCCCTGTTATGATTGCGTTTTTCCCGACTTGTTGCCGGATCGCAGATCAAGCGTCATCGCAATCTCAGGGCATGTATAGGGATTGGCGTGTTTTGTGCAGTTGATGCAGCCCATATACAATTTGTGCATCACGCTTGTCTTGGGTACCTCTCGAAACCCCAGTTTTTCGAAAAACTCCGGAGCAAAGGTCAGAACAATCGCCTGAGCTGGATCGAAACGTTTGACCGCCGCGATGATGGTTCTGACCAGCTTCGTGCCGGCCTCGTTGCCCCGCAGTTCAGAGTCAACCGCGACCGACTGAATCTCCACCGAAGCGTTTTCCGGTGCTCCAATTTCGGGGATGATATCCCAAGTCGCGCAACCTCGTATCTTATCTGCGACTTCGCAGACCATGAAACGGTCAATATTGCTGACTATTTCACCGATCGGTTTGACAATCAGTTCATCGCTGTGCTTACGGATCAGATTGAATATCTGCTCTGAATCTTTCAGCAGAGCCGGGCGGATTACATAGTTTAAATTAGTGCTCATAGTGGTTATAGCCTCAGCTTCCCTTGGTTCAGTGTTCCGCAATAAGTGTCAGGTCAACTCTACGGGTGCGTCCGTTGCGCATGAGTGTGAGTTCCACTTTATCACCGGGATTCAGAGGATCCAGCAGGGCCCGAAGATCCTCTATAGTCATTACTGCAATGTTGTTGACAGCTACAATGATGTCACCAAAGAGCAGCTCTTCGATACGGCTCATTTTCAAACCTTCTAGCCCGGCACGGGCAGCGGGCGTGTTCTCATAAACCGTGTAAATCGCGACTCCCTGTATCCCGGCGGCCTTTGTGACGTGATCCGGTAGCAACTGCATGCCCAGCCCGGCTCTGGTAACCTGTCCGCTGCTTATCAGTTGCGGCACCACGCGTTCCACGGTTTCGAAGGGCACCGCGAATCCGATGCCGGCGTGAGCGCCACTTGGGCTGAGTATCGCGGTGTTGATGCCGATGACTCTGCCGCATTGATTGAGCAACGGACCACCGGAATTGCCAGGATTGATCGCGGCGTCGGTCTGGATTACATTATGAATTTTTCGGTCGGTCATGGAGGTGATTGTGCGGCCGAGAGCACTGATGATGCCGGTTGTCAGAGTGGTGTCCAGCCCGAAGGGATTGCCGATCGCGTAAACCTGCCAGCCGACCTCAAGCCCGCAGTCCTCTTCCGGCAGTATGACCGGATGCAGAAGTTCAGCGGGTGCATCGATCTTGAGCACCGCCAGATCGTAATCGGGTGCGATACCTACAACTTCGGCCCTGAAGCTCTGTCCATTGGGAAATGTAACCGTGATGGAATTAGCCTGATGCACGACATGGTAGTTACTGACGATATGACCCTTTTTGTCCCAGACAAAGCCCGAGCCCGAGCCTTGTTCCACTTCGTAAACCTGAAACGAAAAAAAACCGCGCCTTACCAGGGCATGGTTGGCTACCGAAACTACCGACGGAGAGACCTGTCGATATATCTCCGGGGCACTCAGTTCTGCGTCCGGAATAGTTATTGTCGTCGCTGCAGCGGATTCGATATCACCACGGTGAGGCGCCATTGTTCCGCCCGCTCCCGGCGGTGTGTTTAGCTGAACCAGCTTTTCCCTAATCTGCATGAACAGAAATATCGCAATAACTGCCAGCACAACTGTATGAAAGGGAGAACGTGACATGAACTTATTATATAACAAATACCCGTTGCTGCTAAAGCGGAAAGTAAAGTTAAAATAAATAGTGACAATAAATATGCAAGTTGTTTCGCGGCAATGGGTACGATTAACGGAATGAGACCGACTATGCAGGACGAAATGCAGAAACTGGCGGTTATCACCTCTTTCACAGAGTCTGCATTCGGTGCTTGCAGTTTTGCATCAATAAGCTATCATTTACTCTGATATCGACGTTTTACGTGATTATGTCAGAGTAAGAGATGATTTATGCAAAAGATTGATTGGGAAAATCTAGGGTTCAGCTATCGGGACACCAACTGTCACATCCGTTACAGTTGGCGTAATGGTGTATGGGACGACGGTGAGCTTTGTGCAAGCCCTTATCTGGATATGCATGTGGCGGCCGGATGTCTGCACTATGGGCAGGCGGCTTTCGAGGGTCTCAAAGCTTTTTGCTGTAAGGATGGCAAGATAAGGATATTCAGACCGCTGGACAACATTCGGCGCATGGCGATGACTGCAAGGCGCATCTGTATGCCTGAGGTGCCGGAAGAGCTTTATATCAAGGCACTCGAGCGGGTGATCAGAGCCAACCGTGAGTTCATACCTCCTTATGGAACCGGCGGTTCGCTTTACATCAGACCGCTGCTGATCGGTTCGGGTGTGCAGATCGGCATAGCACCTGCTGGCGAATACACATTCCTGATTCTGGTAGTGCCTGTGGGGGCCTACTACAAGGGTGGACTGCATCCGGTTAAAGCGGTTATCTATGATGACTTTGACCGGGCTGCACCGTTGGGAGTGGGCGGCATCAAGGTTGCTGGAAATTATGCTGCCAGCCTTTTTGCGCATGAAAAGGCCAAAAGGGAGGGATTTGCCGTTGAGCTTTATTTGGATGCCAGAACGCATACTTTTGTTGAAGAGTTTGCCACATCGAATTTTGTGGGCATCACTGCGGATGGTTCTTATGTCACGCCTGAATCAACGTCGATTCTACCGAGCATCACCAATCTGACTCTGATGGAATTGGCTCGGGAGCAGGGGCTGGAGGTTCAGACCAGGTCAGTAAGATTTGACGAACTTGAGAAATTCAGTGAGATCGGCGCTTGCGGCACGGCGGTTGTTCTGACGCCTGTATGTAGCATCACACGTGGCGAACGTGTGATCCGCATTGGGCCTGAGCAAGGGTGTGGAGCGATCTTTCAGAGTTTGTATGAGCGTGTTCAGGCAATTCAGTACAGTGAGGCACCTGACCGTTACGGCTGGTGTCATGAGGTCGAGATGGACGCCTGAATGTGCCGGAAAAACGGGTGTGAATGTTTTTCATCTGGTGGTGTTGAAAATTAAGAACCGCCACCGGCGACAGATGCGGAGTGATGTTTGATTCCGGATAAAGATAGTAAAAAAGGCGACCCCTCCACAGAGCGGATAGTTGCGGACGAAGAGTTGCGGAAAACACGGGTTGTTCTGCATGATGAAACCGATGGTTTTGATGATCCGCCTCAGGAGCGGCTGTTTGATCAATATACGATCTACAGTAAGATCGGCAGTGGTGGTATGGGAGTTGTGTATCTGGCGCGCGATAGGCGGCTGGGACGTTTTGTGGCGATCAAGCGACTCAATCACAAAGCGCAGAGCATCAGGTCATTGCGGCAGCGGTTTCTGCATGAAGCCCGGGCAGTGGCGGCGTTGAGTCATGTGCATATCATTCATATCTATGCTCTCGGTGAGGATGAAGATGGTCCCTTTATTGTTATGGAATATATTGCCGGACCGGAGTACGGAAGTGGAGATTCCAGTACACAGACCGGGGGATTGGTGCAACCGGACAAGCCGCTGACACTCGAGCAGTATATTCGGGATCAGGGGCAGCTCTCAGTCGAGAATGCGATTGAGCTGATCATCAAAGTTTCACGGGCGGTTGCTTATGCCCATTCCAGCGGTGTAATCCATCGTGACCTCAAACCCAGCAACATCTTGCTTGATAAAAGCATGGAGCCCAAAATTGTTGATTTCGGGTTGGCTCGTCTGATGCGCGTCGAGGAGCCCAAAATAACTGTTCCGGGAGAGAAGCTGCTCTCTATCGGATACGGGGCGCCTGAGCAGGAGCAAGATGCGTCGCTCTCGGATGAGCGGGCTGATGTTTACGGTCTGGGCGCTTTGCTTTATTTTGTGATAACCGGGCAGAATCCGCGCTACTTTCGTGAACAGGATTTGCCAGCAGGTGTGCGTGAGGTTGTGGTTAAAGCTACCGCTAATGATCGTGAAGATCGCTGGACTAGCGCCCAGCAGTTTGCTGATGAGCTGCAGAAGATCGCAAGTCGTACACGAGTTGAGACCCCCACAGTTAAAACAACCTGGCGCTGCAAGTGGTGTGATGCGGTTAATCCTATGAGCATAAAGTATTGTGCTGAGTGCGGTTGGGATGGCTCCGAGAAGTGTCCGGAGTGCGGGATGGACACCTTCTTCGGGGTTCAGTATTGCCACAATTGCGGCGCTGACGCACGTGCTTACGAATCGGTAATTGCCCTTGTCAAAAAGATGCGGGTTCACATAGAGTCTCATCGTTTTGAAAATGTGCTCTCTTTCGCCGGAAGAACCCACGGATTCGAGCCTGCTGGGCCTTCGGGGCGTGAGCTTCTCAAAGAGATATCTGATTTAAGATTGAAGGCTAACAAAGCCATTCAGAAACGGCAACAGCTCAAAGAGCAGGTTCCGATTGAGATGCGTGCGGAGAACTATGAGCGGGCACGGCGCTTTATCGAGCAGTATCGGGAGATTTCCGAAGATAAGCTGGCCTTTGAAGGTAGCTATATTAAAATTCCTGATTTGATTCTGGAACGGGACATAACCAGGCTACGCAAGTCGATACAATCCCGCGAGTGGGATATGGCCTCACGTATCTGTGACGAACTGGAAAGTTCAGTCGGGACGCAGCACCCGGCTGTGGTTAAAATCAAGAAGCGACTTTATCTGCACTACAGGCTGGCGGATCTGCGCTTCGGTCTGGCACTGAGCTTTATAATCATTGCGGTTTATCTTCTCAGTATGCCAATAGTGATGAGCTTCAGTGAAAACGGGTTGGGTAACATTTCCAGAGCATTTTACTCGGCCGCGCATTGGGGTTATCAGCATAGCGTTCTGAATGCGCCGTTGCGTGATTACGCCGCATTATGGCTGGGTGACCGGAGCATTGATGAGTGCTTCTTCCAGCGCGAAGTGGAAGGTGAAGAGCAGCTATTGACGGAACGTCCGCACGATCTGATGCTGAAGAAGAGCGAGTATCTGGACAAACTAGCTGAAATCTACGATCAGCAGCGTGATTTTCTGCAGCAGTGGCCGATGGAATACAAACGCGAGCTGAAGGCTCTGCTGGAGCGGTCACAACGCGATGGCGACTATCATAGCTGGAACATCGTGAATCAGGAGCTGAAACGTTTTGAAAGTGAAGGCGGCGTGACCGAAGCGGATATCCAGGAGCCGATCGGACTGGCATTGCTGCTTACCAAATATCGCAGCATTCTTGCGGATCACAAATGGCGTCACAGCCGCGCACTGGTCAAAGAAACCAAGCTTTATCTCAATGCGTTGCGTGATATGCAGACAAAATACCTGCAGGAGGGACAGATTGTGTTTGCCTCAGCAATTAACGAAGAGATTCTGAAGGTTTCTGAATCATCAAAATTTGTCGAGGCGCAGAGTGTAGTGGATAATAATGACTCGGTGCGTTTGAGTGACACCAAGTTTACGCCGGACGCTTTATTGCCTTCGACAGCTGGAAGCAAGGTTGCTGAGGTTGCCAAATTGCGGGCGGAATTTGAGGCTGCGCTTGAGCAGGCTTCTTCCAATCACACCGCACGGATCAGTGCATGGCCGGAAGAGTATCTTGTTGCGCTTGAAAAGTTGCGTCATGAATATCAGCGCGCCGGTGACTATGACGGATGGGAGGATGTTACAACCGAAATAGAGCGCTTTCAGGTTGATCTTGATATCGCACCTGAAAATTTGCTGGTTTACCAGAACAAGCTGATCCAGGTGCAGAACGATTTTCGACTTAAAAAGGATAAATACAAGAGTGATTACGCCGCGAATGTAGTTCGTACCGCTGAAGACTATCTGAATAAGTTACAAGAGATCATGCGGCGTCTCACGGTTGCCGGCAGGATGGATGCGGCGGCGGAAGTCAACACCGAAATCAGGCGTGTCAGAGCTTTGACTGATTATATCGAGGCTGTCAACATTCTGATGATGCAAGGTCCGCCGTTGCCGGAACAGGAAACACCGTTGATAAACAGCGCACAGACTAAGCCGGCGAGTGGAAAGAAAGCTGAAGAAACGTCTGAGAAGGCGGATAAAGCTGCGAAAGAACCTTAATCGCAATGCGGCGTTGTTTTTTTGACTTGCCAGGTCGCATTTTGGAAAACTTGAATTTAATTGTGGAGATAGACTATGTTTGATTTTCTATGCGAGATAATAGAGCATGACGAAATTTCAAAAGAGTATTGTCTGCTGAAGCTGTTTGCTGGTGAAATTGCGCACACTGCGCGTCCCGGTCAATTTGTACATTTGCGCATTCCGGGATTGGAGCAGGGGTCTTTGCGGCGTCCGTTCAGCATTTTCAACACCGACAAAGGGATTTTGTGGATTTTGTACAAAAGTGTGGGGCGAGGCACTGAGGTGATGAAAAAACTTGAACCCGGTGATGAGGTCAAGGTAATCGGCCCTCTGGGTAACGGCTTTCCTCTGCAGCGTGAGATTGAACCGATTTTAGTTGCCGGCGGTTATGGGGTTGCACCGCTCTATTTTCTTGCTACCAGGCTTAAAGGCAAAGGTGTTTTGGTAGTCGGGGGTCGCAGTGCCGACGACATTCTGGTTACAGATATGTTCGCCGAAATGGGTTGGCGTGTAGTGGTTGCAACTGTTGACGGCTCATCTGGTGTCAAGGGATTGGTGACCGATCCCCTGCTCGATGAACTCAAGCGTGTTGAAGGCAACGGTGGTAGATGTGAACTGTTTGTCTGCGGACCTGATGGCATGCTTAGAGCGGTTGGTGAGTTAGCGCGGCAGTATGGTTGCAAGGCTTGGCTGTCGCTGGACAAACACATGGTCTGTGGCGTGGGCGCCTGTTTGGCCTGTGTGCAGAAACTGCGGCGGAGCGATGGCTCAACTTGGGTGGGACGTGTCTGTAGCGATGGACCGATCTTTGAAGCGGGAGAGATAGTTTGGTAGGTTTTTTACTATGAGCTTAATTGAGATGAGCGTTAATCTGGGTGGGGTGCGGATGAAAAATCCGGTCACTGTCGCTTCAGGTACTTTCGGTTACGGATATGAATATGCTGATCTGGTTGATATTACCGCTCTGGGAGCTGTCACAGTTAAAGGGATCAGAAATCAACCCTGGCCCGGCAATGAGTTGCCTCGGCATGTCGAGGTGTCCGGCGGTATGGTCAATGCCATCGGACTTCAAGGGCCTGGCGCTGATGGTTTTATTGAGAGCTACATGCCCTTTTTGAGAGAAAAAGGGGTGCCGGTGATCGTTAATATCTGGGGTACGGATATTGAGGAGTATTGTGAAGTCGCACGCAAGTTAAGCGATGTGCCGGGTGTTGCCGGTTTGGAGTTGAATATTTCCTGCCCCAATGTTAAAGAGGGCGGCAATGCTTTCGGTACCGATCCGGCTGTTGTGGCCGCGCTGGTGCGGGCAGTGCGAGCTGTAACCGCGCTACCGTTGATTCCTAAACTGGCTCCGAATGTATCTGATATTACAGTGTTTGTGCGTGCCGCGCAGGAATCAGGCGCTGACGCAATCTCGCTGATTAACACCATCCCTGCGATGGTAATTGATATTGAGAGCCGCCGTCCGGTGCTTTCCAACAAAGTCGGCGGCCTCTCCGGTGCCGCTATCCATCCCGTGGCGGTCAAACTAGTGTGGGAGGCCGCCCGCGTTGCCCAGGTTCCTCTGCTGGCAATGGGTGGGATTGTCAGTGCGAAAGAGGCGATCGAATTTATGATTGCGGGCGCGAGCGCTGTGGCAGTCGGCACAGCTAATTTTATTGATCCTTCCACTCCGCTCAGAGTAATCGCCGGCATCTGGGAGTACCTCGAACGCCATGGAATGCACTCGGTCGGGGAACTGACCGGTTCACTGATTTGATCGTCCCGCTGGCGGAACAAATTTAAAGGTTCGGTAAGTGGCAAACCAAGTCATCAGGTCAGAGAGTGAAATACGCGAATAGATGAATGTGGGGAATTGGAATGACAACGGAATTGATAAAATCGCTGCCCAAAAGTGAGTTGCACTCTCATCTTGACGGTTCAGTACGGTTGTCGACCTTGATTGACCTTGCGCGACAGAGTGGTGTTGAGTTACCCTCTTATGAGGTCGAAGGACTGCGTGAACTTGTTTTTAAACAGGAGTATGCATCGCTGGCCGAATATCTGCGGGGTTTTGATTACACCTGCCGTGTGTTGCACTCTTTCGAAGCGATTGAACGGGTGGCCTGTGAAATGGTGGAAGATGCTCTTGACGACGGTGTCCGTTATCTCGAGGTGCGTTTTGCGCCACAGCTTCTAGTACGCACTGGAGAGGAGAGTGTGCGGGCACTGGTGGCAGTTGACCAGGGTATGAAAAGGGCTGCCGCCGAATTCAATCGCGGTGCTGCGGTCAGGGAGAATCGTGATATACCCTTTGAATACGGAATCATCTGCTGTGCGATGCGTAATTTTCATCACGGTATGAGCGGTTATTTCGATAATCTGCTGGATGTGCTTTCGGAGAGCGCCAAAAAGGATGTGGTTGTGATTGCTTCCAAAGAGGCTGTGCGTTGTGCCATCAGGGCGCGTGATGACCACGGGGCGCCGGTTGTGGCCTTTGATCTGGCTGGCGAAGAGTCCGGTTATCCCTCTGGTCACCATTTTGCAGCTTACGATGAGGCTCACCGTAATTTTATGTGCAAGACCGTGCATGCCGGAGAAGCTTACGGCCCGGAATCGATCTATGAGGCGATTACCCGCTGTCATGCGGAACGGATTGGCCATGGAACCTCGATGTTTCAAGCACAGCGGGTGCAGAATTCAAGTGTTACCGATAAAGAGGGTTACATTGACGCAATCGCCAACTACATCGCTGCGCGTCGCATTACTGTTGAAGTCTGCCCCACAAGCAATCTTCAGACCATTCCGGAATTGGGAGGCGATCTGACCCTTCATCCGGTGCGCCGCATGATTGATTATGGAATAGCCGTGGCTGTCTGCACCGACAACACTCTGGTTTCTCATACCACGCTGAGCCGTGAGCTGGCACTGGTGGCTGAGACCTGTTCCCTGGATAGCGCACGCTTTAAACAGTTGGTGCTGGCTGGTTTCAAGGGGGCTTTTTATCATGGCAGTTATGCTGCTAAACGAAAATTTGTAAAACGGGCGGCGGATAAAATCGATGCGTTTTTTAACAGTTGAACAGATGCGCGCCGCTGATCGGGCGGCTGTGGATGAGTGTGGAATACCGGAACAGATGCTGATGAATCGTGCTGGCAGTGCTGTCGCACGTGCTGTTGCGCAATTGGCGCGCCTACGCGGTTGCCAACGTGTTCTGCTGTTGGCTGGCCACGGCAACAATGGTGGCGACACCTGCGTAGCGGCACGCTGTCTACATCGGCATGGTTTTTCCGTGCATCTCATCATGATCTGCGAACCCTCCTCTTTGCGCGGCGTAGCCCGAGTGGCGTGGGAGGAGATGAGAACCGCACAGGTCGTAAACGAGGTGGTTGCGACAGAGCGGGAGTGGCGAGAGAATTTAAATCTGATTGCGGCAACTTTGCTGATCGACGGCATTGTAGTGGACGGCATTCTGGGCACAGGTTGCCGGGGGGCACCACACGGCGTAGCGGCGGAAGCGGTCAGATGGATCAACGCTATGCGTTCTCGGGCTCTGGTGGTTTCAGTCGATCTTCCCTCAGGCTTGAATGGCAACAGCGGTCTGGCGGCTGGTGATGTGGTTAGAGCCGACTTGACCGTAACCTTCGCGGCACCTAAATCCGGTTTCGCCTCTCAGGCGGCAATGCCTTTGCTGGGCCATCTATTGGTGGCGGATATCGGCATACCCGAGGAAATTACAGAGCGTGGTGATGAAAGCGTTGATATGCGGCTTATAACTCAACACGCAATCACAAGCAACTGGCCGGTACGCGATTGGGCAGGACACAAAGGAAACTATGGACATCTCTGTGTGATCGGAGGCGCTTCACCCTACCCAAATGCGCCGGTGTTGAGTTGCGCTGCGGCACTGCGTTGTGGCACCGGGCTGGTTTCTCTGCGCAGTTGTTCAGAGCTGGCGCATTGCGCTTTGTCGCTTATCCCGGAGGTGATCGTCGAGCCGCTTAAGTTGGAGCTACTAGCCGCTGCTGACGAGCAAGGCTGCCAGCAGTTTGTGCCGCTGAACGGCTGTGATGTTGCGGTTGTCGGTCCGGGTCTGGGGCGCTCGGAGGGGGCCGCCGCGCTGGTTCGTTATCTTGTTCACAGCTTTAACGGTTGGCTGGTGCTGGATGCCGACGCACTCAATCTGTTAGCGGAATTTGACAATGATCATCGTGAGTTGCGTGCATTCGGCAGAGTTGTGCTAACGCCTCATCCCGGCGAGGCGGCTCGCCTGCTGCGTTGCACAGTTGCCGATGTGCAGAGCGATAGGCGCGCAGCAGTCCAGCAGCTTGCCCAACGCTTCAATGCCGTCGCGGTTTTAAAGGGTGCCGGAACGCTGATGAGTGATGGTAGCTCCTGTCCGTTGATCAACCTTACTGGTAATCCCGGTATGGCTTCTGGCGGAACTGGCGACGTATTGGCCGGTGTGATCGGCGCTTTATTGGCGCAGGGTTTCGAAGAAATTCAGGCTGTCGCCACAGCGGTTTGGTTGCATGGTACCGCAGGTGATCTGGCTGCGCTGAGCGGATCGCAGTGCGCAGTGACTGCCTGGGAGCTGGTCAGGCTGCTGCCGTCGGTGCTACGACAGGTTGAGCGCTGAAAAGATGCGCCACAAAGCTAAGCTGAGAATAAAGAGGATTCTCACACAGTTTTTTGCAGACCCCATGCTATAACATGATTATTCCGGTTCTGAAAGTAGCTCCGGCGAGGAGGATTTATGGCGTTGTACAGCATGACCGGTTTCGGTAGAGCCGAGATGAGTTCTAAGAATGGATATCGGATTTCTGTCGAGTTAAGTACAGTCAATCGCAAACAGTTCGACTGTAACATAGCTTTGCCCCGCGAATTGGCGGGGTTTGAAGCCAAGGTGCAGAGCTGTGTCGGCAATTACATCAAACGCGGTTTTGTCAAGGGAGCAATCAATATTGAGCGGCTGGGAGGCAGCGAGCAGAAAATTGACAGCACCGGTATCGAGAAACAGGTTGAATTCTTACGCAAACTGGCCGCTAAGTTGGAGCTTGAAGATGACTTGCGTGCAACAGCGCTGTTGCGTCTGCCCGAAATTTTCAGACAAAGTTTGGCACCTGTCAATCTTGATGAGTTGTGGCCGCAGGTTGAGACAACTTTGAACCGGGCTTTACGTAAACTCAAAACGATGCGACGGGCAGAGGGTCGAGCTTTGGAGCAGGATATGCGTTGCCGTTTTAAAGCGTTGCGTGCCATTGCCCGGAAGATTGGTAAAATCGCGCCTGCAGTTCCGGTGCATTATAAAAAGATTTTGCAGACGCGGCTGGAAAAGTTGCTTGATTCAAAGTTGAAGATTGATCGGGAGCAGATTGCCCGTGAAGTGGCGGTTTTTGCCGACCGCTGTGATGTCAGCGAGGAACTGACCCGTCTGACAAGCCATTTCGAACAGGCGGAAAGTCATTTGTGCGAAGGTGGTGTCTGCGGCAGGACACTCGACTTTATCTGTCAGGAGATGTTTCGCGAGATAAACACAACCGCAGCTAAAGCCAATGACGCTGCGATCTCAAAGCTAATTATCGACTTCAAGTCTAAACTTGAGTCCGTGCGAGAGCAGGTTCAGAATATCGAGTGAAGCCTGAAATGTGTGGCATGGAGAGAGTTGTTCCTCTGTTATGGCGCTTTTTTAGTTCGCGTGGTTGGCTGGCATCTCTCTTTTCAATCGGCCACAATAAAAAAACAGCAATTAATAACATTCCGATCAGAGTCAGCAGGGCAATGACAAGTATTCTACCGTTGGCAATAGTGTTTTTAATAAAGGCATAGTTAAGAATTAGATGAATCAGAGTCAAGAAGATCAGAAAAAAAGAGAGATAAAGGTGTAGAGTGCCCCATTCATGTCGTGACATTCCGCACAGTATCATTCCGTGTCCGCCGCGATAGCCGGGCAGCAGACGGTAGTGGATCAGCAGTCCGCTGCCAATCACAAGACATAAAGTGAAAAACATTAGGATATCAATTGCGACGCGTAGGTTTTTTTTAATCATTTAATAATTTTAAACTTTGATCGTGACTGATGCAAGAGTGAAGTTGATTGGAGTAGGAAAAGGAATCAGGTAGCTGCTGGGCTTTGGAACCGGCAGGGTGCCAGATGTTTTACCTTTACGCAGCTACCCCCTAATGGTACTATGACCACAAACTGTATAGTTTCGAATTAGTGCCGGATCGTTAGTAAATTTTCAGAAACGTTGTGGGAGAACAACATAATGCGCTTTATAGCCCTGAGTCTCTGTCTTGTGTTTGTCCTTGCTTTGAGAGCCGAGCAACCCAACGTTGTTTTGATACTGGCTGATGATTACGGCTGGGTCGACGCAACGTTTACCGGCAGCAGATATTACAAAACCCCCAATTTGGATCGGCTGGCTGCGGAGGGGACCTACTTTCCCAATGCCTACAGTGCCAGTCCACTCTGTTCACCCACACGTGCGAGCATTATGACTGGGCAGAGCCCGGCCCGCACGGGATTGACCGCTCCAGTCTGTCACCTCGACAAGCTTGTTCTGGAGCCGAATTGCCGTGATAAATCGAAACCGACGCAACGTCAGGTTGACTGTGAGAGCATCACCCGCCTGCCGACTGAACATTTCACTCTGGCGGAGGCGTTGCAAGAGGGCGGTTATGTGACGGGCCATTTCGGCAAATGGCATTTGGGTGCCGAGCCTTATTCGCCGCTTGAGCACGGCTTTGATGTCGATGTGCCGCATTGGCCAGGGCCGGGGCCAGCGGGCAGCTTTGTGGCACCCTGGAAGTTTCCTGATTTTAAAGAGCGTTATCCGCAGGAGCATATTGAGGATCGCATGGGTGATGAGGCGGTCAGCTTTATCGAAAAACACAAAGACCGCCCTTTTTATCTGAACTACTGGCAGTTTTCCGTGCATGCTCCGTTTGATGCCAAAGCGAATTTGATTGAGCATTATCGTAAAACCCGTGATCCTCAGAATCCGCAGCAGAGTCCCACCTATGCAGCCATGGTGCACTCGCTCGATGATAATGTGGGCAAGATTCTTGATGCGCTCAAGAGGCTTGGCCTTGAAAAAAACACCGTTGTGATCTTCTATTCGGATAATGGCGGCAATATGTATGATCTTGTTGATGAAAACACCGCCACCAGCAATCGCCCGCTGCGGGGTGGCAAGGCTACAATTTATGAGGGTGGAATCAGAATACCGGCGATAGTGAAATGGCCGGGGGTGGTGCAAGGCGGTACAGTCAATCAGGCATTGGTGCAGAGCGAAGACCTTTATCCCACCATTCTGGAGATTGCCGGGTTGCCGCCGCGACCTGAGCAGGCGTTGGATGCGGTAAGTATGGTGCTGGCTCTAAAAACTGGCAATGGTGCGCGTGACGCTGTGTACTGTTACTATCCGCACTCACCGGCTGTGCCGGATTGGTCTCCACCTTCGGTCTGCATAAGACAGGGTGACTGGAAACTGATCCGGCTTTTTCATGACAGCGAAACCGGCGACCGTTTTGAACTGTACAATCTGAAAGATGATATCGGAGAACGCAACAATCTGGCTGTGCAGCAGCCTGAACGCACTCGTGCAATGAATGCGCTACTGAACAAATTCCTGCAACGTACCGGTGCTTTGACGCCCAGAAAGAATTTACAGTATGATCCTGAAGCGGTGGATAGAACCGGAGGTTGGAAAGCGGTGCCGGGATCAAGACTCAATCCCACAAAGAATATGTTTCATTTGCGCTCTTTCAGTCGTAATCCCGGATTGGTCTGTGAGAAACGGTTGAATCTGACGCCTGGCCAGTACACCTTGAAAATGCGTATCCGTTCCTGGGCCGAGGGTTCCGCACGGTTATTCTGGGCCGCATCGGAGGACTCCTTTAACGCCGCCGACTCGGTTGGTATCGATTTTAGGCACAACGGACTCTGGCATAAGTGCACCGTGCCTTTTGAGATAGATAGGCCGGTGGAATTTCTGCGGATCAATCCAGCCTCCGGCGAGGGATCGACCTATATCTCCAGCATAGAATTGATAGATAGCTCGGGCAAGGTGAAGGAGAGTTGGGATAAGGCTAAGGTTGCATCAAAAACAATTAATATTGGCGGGTGGAGTAGCGGTTTTGATGATCAGGCCCGCATAAGCGGCGGCAAGGGAACTTTGATGGTGAAAGCGGTTGGCAAGGACCCTAAGCTTATAAGCCGCCAACTTAAGATACCGTCGGGTGAATATGTTTTCGCGCTGAGGATCAAATCTGCCGCCGGGGGTGGCGGGCTAGTTTTTACGCGCTCTGCCGCCCGGGGTTTTGAGCGCGGTAGCGGCACACCTTTTGAGCTGTTGCATGACAATCGGTGGCAGGAGATTGAGATCAGAGTGCGAAGCAAGGAAGAGATCAACCAGATACGTCTGGACCCGTGTACGGAAAAGGGAGTGCAGGAGATTGACTGGATCAGACTCTCCAGGCCCGACGGTAAACTGGTGCGCGAGTGGAATTTTGATAAGTAAGATCATTATCATCCCATCGGTTGCTAAATTTCGATAGTTCTCCCCCTTGCCCCCTTTATTTACAGGGGTTTGCGAGTGGATTTTACTCATTTCCGAGACAGGGGTTTGTCGCTTAATTTTCAGGGAGTCTTGTATTTCGAGGGTTTTCCGGCTATGGCTGTCCCAT